>DIUV01000037.1 GCA_002423155.1 Alphaproteobacteria bacterium UBA6149 | reverse complement strand
CAAAGTTATTCATTAATGCCATCCAATTTTCCATGGACTGCAAGAATTTTGGTAGGTCGGCAGATACTTTATTAGTGTCAGTTTTAAACACGGTAACGCGCTTAGTCATTGCCAACATAGGGGCTTCGTTGGCTGTGCGTTCAGCGGCATAGACTCGCTCTGCCAATTTTTGAGGTACAGGAATTCCACCGTATAAATAAGTTGGTTTCAATATGTCCGCTAATTTGCCATTTTTTGCAATAACCAAATGCGAACGATGCACGCGCTTACCGTTGATAATCCACCAAGCTGGCTCATAAAAGTTTTTTGAAGCTGGATTAGTTGAACCCTCTCTATCAAGCAGCGGCGTTATCCAGTACGGGTCAATTTGTGAAATCCCCTTATAGCTTCCTTTTTTCACGCCGTCGGGATTAAATGGCTTTAAATAATAGTCGGGGTCATCGCTTTCAACCAAAAACAAGGCAATGCGAATACCAAAAATCCGCTTGAATTGCTCAAACTCAACAAGCTCTTTTTTTATTCCGTAACGCAAATCAGCGCGTCTTATTTCATCAATAATTTTAGCATCAACACTATCACCAGAATTGATGGTTACTTCATAGCCATTGCGGACGGCATCATTAGCAGGCATTCTGCACGCTTTATCTACCAGCCAGTTTTGAGCAATGATAGCGCAAGTTTGATAACCTATAAACCCTTGGTGCGCGTACCAAGATGTTAGCGTCGGGGAAATTGGTTGTCCATAAGCTCCATTATTGGCGGCAATCACCGAAGAAAGATTGCTTGAGTCAATACCTTGCTCCGCGCCATCCATTGCAAATGATTGCCCCTCGCTGGCAGTAACTAAGCTCAATGCGTTTTTTTGAACGGCAGAAGCTGTGCTTAATATTGAGTTCTGCAAAACATCAAAATGACTTAATATTAATTCGCTTTCGCTTAAGCCTATCTTCTGCCCACCATTCCAGCACCAAAAATCTTTTTTCTTGTTTGGTTCTGGCACTATTTTAATTTGTGGCTTTTTTTTAAAAAACGAAAACATAAGGCAAAATCCTATTTTATTTATATTAAAATACCATGTTAAGGGTTTAGCGTCAATTTTACATAAAGAAGCCGTTCCCTTTTTTCTGTATGTAATCGTTCAAGGCGTATCGCAAGCTATCAATGTAGTGATTAAAGCTATCCTCAAGAACAGGTAATATTTCTTGGGTATGCTTATCTACCTTATAGCTGTATTTCATAAATTCGTTTATGGTTTCGCGGCAACGTGGATGTATATAAATTTTTTTAAATGATTTTAAATATTCGATACCATCTTCAACTGACCCCTTCCATTTTGGAACGCTTTTAATGTTAAATGATTGACGCTTCACATAACTTATAGTTTCAGGTCGCGCACTATCTGCATACAGTTTCCAGCGGCGAACTTCTGGTATTTTATCAAAGAGGGATGGTATATCCTCAAACTCTACCCCAGTTCCACCAGCCTCATAGTCAATGTACAAATCATCGCCAACAATAAAACATCTTGTTATCGCTGTGGGGTCATTTGCAAAACCCCAGTCAACGCCATAGAAAAAGCGCGATTGATATAAATCGTTAGTTGGCGGCGTTTCAAAAGCTTTTTCTTGCCATTTTCCATGAAAAACTATTTGCTCTGCCCTTCCTACGGCTTCTCCCATATATTCATGCTGATATTTTAGAGGGTCGCGCTCTTTAAGCTCTAAGGCTTTATCTATGAATCGTTGCCCCAGCCATTCAGTCGGCACATCCAAGTATGTTGATGCGTGAATAATTCTATTTACAGGCTGGAATAAGCTTTCTTTATTCACCCATGCGGCAGGGTCATTTGGGGGGTTGTACGTCACAAATTCAACAAACAATTCACCACCGCGCAAAACTGATTGCTCTACATTGCGGATTTCATCCATGCCGTTAAAGTCGTTAGCTTCCTCAAACCAAAGGTATTTGAAATAGCCTTTTCTTGCTTTGATTGATTTTAGCTTTTGAGGATTGTCTAGCCCCGCCATTAGTATTTGCTGCCCTGTGGGGATGTATGTTATGGCAGGTGGCGCAATTGTGTAGCTAAATAAATGTGTAACCCCTAGCGTATCAATTGCCCAAAGCAATGTAGCAAAAACAGATTTACGCAAAGTATCGCCAACTTTACGCAAAACTAGCGCGTTTGTGTCGGGCGAACGCATAATGCCAAGAATTATTTGTAAGGCGGTGAAGCTTGATTTTGTCGAACCACGCCCACCCTTTAGCCATATTTCGTTATGAGTTTCGTCAAAAATAGCACGATGCACCCTAGAAAATGTAGGGGCTATAATATCTGCTATTTTAATCTGCCGCGTTGACATTATCTATAAATGTAACCTGTAGGGGTGTGAGCGCATCACTTCCACCAATTTGTAATTTTTCAGAATATTTTTTAGGCTCAAGCTTTGACATAAGCCATTTACGAGTATCTATACGAAGTTTAGAACGTTGTACATGCTCATGATTTAGAACATCTTCGCCTTTTTCGTTTTTCATCCAATCATTAGTGCCATCGTCGGCTATTTCCATAATTTCTTCGCGCATAAGCTCGGTGCGAACTGACA
>DIUV01000021.1 GCA_002423155.1 Alphaproteobacteria bacterium UBA6149 | reverse complement strand
TAAATTTAATTGGACAGTAGTGTGCCTGCGCAGGAATGACGACGGAGGGAGCGATCTCGACAAATAAATACTTAGCATTCAATGGCTTTGTAATATTAACGGTGCTGTCGTGTAGGGTGTGGAATTAGTATAATATTTCATCCTAACTTGATTTTAAATTAGATAAAATATACTCGTTAATTTTCATACTATATTATCTTCCGCCATAATCTGCCCCACACTGGTGGTGGTAAACCCTCTTTAAGACCTCTGCATAATGCGCTGCGCTGAGGCTTATAAGTGCTAACTCATTGAAAAATAAACGGAGTGTACATCAGTACATGAGTATTATTTTTCAATGAGTTAGCACTTATAAGTCCAGGGCAGTAGCATTATGCAGAGGTCTTTCTTTGTCTGGCTTTTTCAACTGATGCAGCGGGAAACTCTACCCCTTCTGATAGGGCAATATTTTCTTTGCCTTCCTTGGAAATCATCAATACCACTGCTTTATCAATAAATTTCCCATCTTCATGAAAAATACCATTTTCGATGGCGATATATAAATCCGCGTCCCCGACCAACTCCTGCGCATGGCGCACGCGATTGCGTGCACCTTGCAGAGTTTCATCATCTATGGGTTGCTCCGCAATGCCAGATTTAGTTTTTACCCCCACAATCTACGCAGTAATTCCTAAACCCAGCAAGGCATTCCTTACCGAATCAATTTTTACTTGGGATTGTGAAGCAACAACAATCTTCATGGGTACCTTTAAGAATTCATCCGATTGAAAAATTCATCATTGGTTTTGCTGTCTTTTAATTTATCCAGCAAGAACTCCATACTATCCGTAACGCCCATGGGGTTGAGAATACGGCGCAGCATCCAGATTTTCGCCAATGCGCCTTTATCCACCAATAAATCTTCCTTACGGGTGCCTGATTTATTGATGTCAATCGCCGGGAAGGTGCGTTTGTCAGATAATTTGCGATCTAGGATAATTTCTGAGTTACCCGTACCTTTGAATTCCTCAAAGATAACCTCATCCATGCGCGATCCTGTTTCAATCAAGGCAGTGGCGATAATGGTTAGAGAACCGCCATTTTCAATATTCCGCGCTGCTCCAAAAAAGCGTTTGGGGCGTTGTAATGCATTGGCATCCACCCCACCAGTTAATACTTTTCCTGAAGAAGGAATCACCGTATTATAAGCACGCGCTAGTCGAGTGATAGAATCTAGTAAAATCACCACGTCTTTTTTATGCTCTACCAGACGTTTAGCTTTTTCAATCACCATTTCCGCTAATTGTACGTGGCGGTGTGCTGGTTCATCAAAGGTTGAGCTAACTACTTCACCTTTTACCGACCGCGCCATGTCGGTTACTTCCTCCGGGCGTTCATCAATCAATAAGACTATTAATGTACATTCGGGGTGGTTATCCGTAATCGCATGGGCGATATTTTGCATCAATACAGTTTTACCAGTCCGCGGCGGCGCCACAATCAGCGCACGTTGTCCTTTTCCGAGTGGAGATACTATATCAATCACCCGGCAACTTAAATCTTCTTTATTTATAGTGCGGTGCGTTTCCAGCTTCAAGCGGTCTTCAGGATATAGGGGAATTAGATTATCAAAATTGACTTTATGTTTCGCCTGTTCCGGGTCATCCATATTAATGGTATTTACTTTTTGCAAAGAAAAATAACGCTCATTATCTTTCGGAGCGCGAATTTCCCCCTCAATAGTATCCCCCGTACGCAGCCCATAACGGCGAATTTGCGCGGAAGAAACATAAATATCATCTGGACCAGCTAGATAATTAGCTTCGGGAGAGCGCAAGAAACCAAATCCATCATGCAAAACTTCAATCACCCCTTCACCAGAGATAATCTCCCCTTTTTCGGCCATTTTTTTGAGAATGCCAAACACCATGTCTTGTTTGAGCATGCCACTGGCATTTTCCATCTCAAATTCTTCCGCCATAGCGAATAATTCATCGGGACGTTTTTTCTTTAATTCTTTAATATTCATGAGAAACCTTGAGTAGAGGGGAGTTTTGTTATATGCTAAATACCCGTTTGTAACGGGAGATTTATTATATACTCAAAATAGATGAAGATGCGAATTTTCTACGCGGCGATTTTTTGCCAACTAATAGCCGAAAAAAGCTAGAAATAGCAGTAAGTATTCCGTCACTTTTTTCAGCTATTATTTGACAAAAAATCTTGGTATAAAATCCGTATCTTCATCTATTTTGAGTATATTGGCTATAAAATTACGATTGAGAATAAAACATAAGATGTTTTTATTAGTAGAATAACTAACTCGCTAATTATAGACATGTTTTATATTGCCGTCAAATTATTTTAACTATTTTTACCACCATTTCGGCATTCTCGCAGTTATTTCCACTCCGCCAGCCCATAATTTTTCCTGTGCTGCTTCTTTGCGTAAAATAGCTAAGCCTATAGTTTCGTTAGAGGAGCGCATCTCGCCGAGTATGCGTTCTTGGTTGGTGATTTCGCTGCCTGATGGGGGTAAATCTGTTTCTGCAAATATTTGAAAAATATGTTTATTCAATTCTCCTCGATGTTTACTTCTGGCGGTTACTTCTTGTCCAACATAGCAGCCTTTATTAAAGGATACGCCGTTCAATTGTTCGTAGCCAAGTTCCAATAAAAAGCTGCGCTCTGGTATGGCATCTTGCGCTCCATCGGGTATCCCCAAGTTAAGTCTATGTTTTTCATATGTTTTTGCGCTTGCAGTTGCGGTGGGTAATGTTGCAATCGGTGCGATGGTTCGTGTGCCTAGTTCAACTAGGCGAGGGTCTAGGTAGGCGTTTTCGCTAGCCTGAGCAGGAAATTTTACGCTAACTCCCCAATTACTTAGTAGTTCCAGTTCAATTTTTGCGCGTAATTTATAACGAGAAAGGATTTTGAATAATTCTTCTGCGCGGCTGGAATTTACGTCTAGCAATAAACCATCTGCTTGTTTTGTCACAAAGAAATCAAACAAAAATTTTCCTTGGGGAGAGAGTAGGGCAGTGAAGATGATGGGTTGCTGCTCCAGTTTTCTTACATCATTACTTACCAGGCTTTGCAAAAAATCAGCCGCATCAGCGCCTTTGATGCTGATGATAGCTCGGTCAATTAAATCAACTATATTAACTATATTAACTATATTAACTGTATTGGCTGTATGTTCGTTCATTGTTTTATTGCAAACTGTTCTAATATTTTGGTTATTTGTTGGCTTTGTAATTTCATCTCAAAATTATTTCTGACAAAATTATGTGCTTCTTTACCCATATCGCGTGCTTTGGTTTCATTTTCTAATAGCCAGGTAAGCGCATCGGCAAGGGCGGTGGCTTCCATATAGCCTAGGCGCAAACAATTTTCGCCATGTCTGGCAAAATCGTCAATTGTTTCTCCGCCCACCGCTAAAATAGGTAATTTTTCTGCCATCGCTTCCAGCAGAACCACACCGCTTCCGCCAAAGCTTCCGCACAGGCATAATAGGTCAATTTTATCAAAGAACTCATTAAAATTAGTGAGTTTATCTTCCCAGATGATGTTTTCTTCTAAGTGGAAGGGGCGTGCCATGCGGCGCATGCGGTTGCTATCTTGCGAGGCAATTAAGATTTGAAATTGCAAGCCTTTATCGCGCAAAAAACCTAATGCGCGGATGAATTCTTCTTCATCATCACGGGTATCTTCTTCTTTTGCATCTTTTTGCGCGGGGAATACTGCTCCGATAATTGGGGTGGTGCGGCGGCTGGCGCGTACAAATCCCCCATGCATGGAGACCATGCGGGGGCTGAAAAATACTTGTTCGGGAGGTATTTTATCGGCAATATTTTTTTCGTTAAGTATTTTGCTTAATAAAGCGCGAGTGCTGACGAAAATCGCTTTTACATTGGTTAAATCTGGCAGATTAGGCGCGTGGGCAACTAAGATTAGGGGGATGTTTTTAAAGGTTCTTTGGCTAATGCCCAAGCTTTCAGCTCCATGCACGATGATTATTTCTGCGCGTAATAAGCGGCAAGCCGATTGTAGGCGACGCGGCAGGAAAGGGTCGGTTATTTTTAGCTTTTTACAAATTGCTGATTGGCGCAAGATAAGATGCGAAATATTTTTTATATAGCTCAAGCTAGAATTAATCGCCGCTTGTGGGGAGGTAATAACCGAGACTTGGTGTCCGATTTTGCTTAAACCTTCCAGATAATCCAACATCACCAAGCTAGAGCTGCTGAGTTCTGGTTCTAACATTATATTAATTATACGCATTATGACTTATCTGTGCACTTTATCTTGGTAGGCGAGGATACTGGACAAAAAACACAAGTCAAGTTTTCTCCCTCTTTGTCATCAGAAGTGGGATTCTTATTTAGCCAAGAAATCTCCAAAAATGAGGACTAACCCCCTCTCCCTTTGGGAGAGGGAGGGGTGAGGGAACTCTCTCCAAAATATGTAATTGTTCACCCTACACGACAGTACTATTAACAATATGATTTTACATTATATAACAGCAAATTATATGGTAGATCCATCCGTTGTCATACCTATGCAGGGCCACTACTGTCCAATTAAATTTATTTATATATATCAATGCTCTCTGTCGTCATCCCCGCCTTGTGCGGGGATCTCGGGACACAAAAAAGACCTAATTTGTAGCCCTAGATCCCCGCACAAGGCGGGGATGACGACGGAGAGTTGTTTTAATACAGATAGATATACAATATAAACCTTTTTAATTTTAATTGGACAGTAGTGGCCGCAGGGCGGTATGACAACGGATTGGCTTTTGCAAAAAATCATTTTTATTCAATGTGATGGTGGTTGTTAATAGTGCTGTCGTGTAGGGTGGTAATTGTTATATTTTAGTTAGACTTCCCTCACCCCGTCCCTCTCCCAGAGGGAGAGGGGGAAGAAGTGCTGTTTAATTATTGTTTATCAAATCCAGTAAAGAAGTTTGTAATTGCTGGGTTTGGGCAATGGCAGCGATTGCGCTTTGTGATTGTACTATGCTAAGAGCCAAACTTATGCTTTCTGCGGCTACGTCTGTATCTGCCAGAGCACTGCGAGCTGCCTCTTGTTCAGTTATAGATGAACTTAGATTGCTGCTAATAATTTGGCTGCGTTCTTGTAATGCGCCGACAGAGGTCATCATGCCTAGAATAGTATTAGAAGCGGTGCTGAGTGCCGTGAGGGCGATTGCGGAATCCGCTACACTGGTTATATCCAAAGTTTGCCCGTTAAATAAACTATCACTGCTAGCACTGCCTATGGATATATCTAAAGTATCGCTGCTGCTAGAACCAACTTGGAAAGATACCGAGCTATTGCCAGTGCCTACCCCAAAATTGCTTCTGAGTAAGCTTTGAAAGGTTGCTGCATTAGTATCGTCAGAAATATCATTGGAAAAATTGCCCATGCGTATAGTTACTTTATTGCTGCTGGTGCTGCTGGTTAATTCAATCACCTGATTTTCAGCAATATTGTTTTCTAAGTTTGAGTTGCTACGGAAAGTCTCGCCATTTACTTGTAGCTGGATAACAGGAGCTACGCCGCCACCAGGAGATGCGGTTACTGTAACATTATCCACTGTAGTACCCGTAGAAAAATCGTCAGATTTTATTTCAACGCTGGCACCAGTTAAGTTACCTGTAGCGGCGAAATCGCTTACGAAACGTGTTTGTGAGAAGCTTAGACCAGAAAATGCAGCGTCTAAATGGCTGGCATAAGTATCGGCATTTGCCTGATTTGCTACTGCCATACCACCTGCGCTGGCTAATTGTACATCAAAATATCCGCCGCCATTGGTGGTAGATTTAAAGCGCGTCGTAGTATTTACCCCCGGAGTAGTATCGCTGATAGTGGCTTGGTAAGTGTAGCTACCTACCGTTATGCTAGCGGTCAAATTATCTGCGGAGTTATAAGTGGCGCTAAAGCCAGAAACCGTACCAATAAAATCTTTATTGGTAACCCCAGAAGCATTTACCCCCGTGTTGGTTCCGCCCGTAATGGTTGCGGAGGTTAGCGTGCCTACAGCACCAGTAAGTGCGGTAGAAACACTCACTGCGGTTGCGCCGTCTAGTTCGGTCGGGTTGCCAATATTTTTGTTTTTTATAGTTAAAGTAGTGCCGTTTTGTACTAAATCTAATTGATTTAAGATAAAACGATTATCGGTACCTGCGGTATATTGGGAAATAGTGGAAACCAGGTTTTGCAAAGTTTCATCAGCAGTTGCGCCAATAGTTACTTCGTCGGAAGCGCCAGCAAGGGCTTTAAAGGTGAAGGTAGTTGAACCACCATTACCATTATCAATGGTAAAAGTATCGTTGGCAGTGGGTAAACCGGTTAGCGTAAAGCTAGTTGAGCCAGAAGTTTGGCTTTGTGTATTTACTAGCGCATCGCCAATTGTGCCGCTGGCGGATACGGAAGTGGAGGTTAGTCCAGAATTAGTGCCGCCAGTTAGGCTGAAAACCCCAGCATTAGCTGTGCTGCCACCACCAACAGTGAAACTCGCGGTTGCCGTAGATGCAGATTTATTGATAGTAATTGCATTGCCGAGGCTACCACCAGCACGAGCGGTTAAGGTAACTCCGCTACCACCTGCCAGAGCGGAAACTTGGGATATGCGAGAATTGGTGGAAGTGTTAATAGCATTGGCAATAGCGGTTGCTGTATCTGTAGTAGTGGCAGCGCCAGTAAAATCTACCCCTTCAGTTAAATCCACCCCGTTGATTTGTACGGTAAGACCACTTGCCGCGGCAATTGCGCCTGTAAAAGTAATTAATCCTGTAGCTTGGGTAGCTGCGGTGTCATAAGTGCTAACGTTATTTGCATCGGAAATGCTGCCATCTAATAATGTTACATTGCCAAAAGATGTATTGGCGGCTAGGCTATCTATCTGGTCTTTGTAACTATCAAAACTGGTTTGTAAATGAGCTAAATCTGTAGCAGTCAGTGAACCAGAATTTGCTTGGGTGGCAAGTGCGGTCATGCTATCAAGCAAATCATTAATATTGCTTAAGCCTGAATAGGCGGTTTGTAAAAAACTATCGGCTTGGGTGGCATTGCTTAGGGCTTGCGTTAAGCTACTCACACGAGAGCGTAAACCTGTAGATATAGACATCGCCGCGACATCATCACCTGCACGAACCAGGCGATTTCCTGATGATAAACGTTCGGTGGAAGCAGCTGCTCTATTGGTTGCGCGGTTTAAACTAAATAAACCAGAATAAATACCTGAAGATAAATTACTAGATATGTTCGACGATGCCATGATTTGATTTCCTATCTTTACATGTTGTTAATACCGCATCTACCTGCGCGGCTTTTTAGATAAGAGAAGTTAAATTCTCTTTCCTTATTTTGTAGGATAAATCAAAAACTCTTACGTTACGTTAAGTGTTTATTTAATTTCAGTAAAGATGACGAAAAAAATTCTCTTCTAACCCCCTCTCCCTCTGGGAGAGGGTCGGGGTGAGGGAAGTATCAATAAAAACAAAGGTTTGTTCTGAATTTTGTGTGTGACGATAGCTTGTAGAATAAATCAATAACCAGTTTGTAGAAGCTTCCCTCATCCCAGCCCTCTCCTAGAGGGAGAGGGAGTTAGCAGAATATTTCTTAAGAATAAATATAGTTAAATGCGGAAAAAAGGCGTATTATATTTGCAGCTAACAAAATTATTTATGATTGGATAAGTTTATGATTAATAATATTCTTTCTCAATTTGCTGCTGCGAATATTAAGGCGGAGGATTATCAGACAAATTATGCTCAATCTATAAATCAGCCAGAAATATTTTGGGCAGAGCAGGCAAAAAGATTTCTTAACTGGCGGACAAATTTCACCCAAATTAAGCAGGCGGATTTCTCCAAAAGCCCAATTAATATTCGCTGGTTTGCGGATGGGGCGCTCAATGTGGCAGAAAATTGTATAGATCGGCATCTGGCAGAAAAAGCCAATCAGCCAGCAATTATCTGGGTGGGAGATAATCCGCAAGAAAAGTCGCAGATAATAACTTATGCGCAATTACATAAAGAAGTTTGCAAAACCGCGAATATGCTAAAAAAACTAGGGGTAAAGACGGGGGATACGGTAACTATTTATATGCCCATGATTCCGCAAACTGCTTACGCGATGCTCGCTTGTGCGCGGATTGGGGCGATTCATTCCGTAGTATTTGGTGGTTTTTCGGCACAATCTATTAAGGGGCGGATTGAGGATTGTAAAAGCCGCATAGTGATAACCGCCGATGAAGGCTGGCGCGGCGGCAAAATTATTCCCCTAAAGACCAATATTGATGCGGCTTGTGAGGATGGTTTAGTAGAAAAAGTGTTGGTTTTTCAACGCACTGGCAATCCTGTAAATTGGGTGGATGGGCGTGATGTATGGTGGCATGAGCTGGCAGAGAATATCAGCGATGATTGTGAAGCAGAAGCTTTCCCCGCCGAAAATCCCTTATTCGTGCTTTATACTTCAGGCTCCACCGGCAAACCAAAGGGGATTTTGCACAGCAGTGCTGGCTATTTGCTGCAAGCGGCAATGAGTTTTTATTATGTGTTTGATTATAAAGCAGGAGATGTCTTCTGGTGCACGGCTGATGTCGGTTGGATTACGGGACATAGTTATACATTATATGGACCACTCGCTTGTGGTGCGACCAGTTTAATGTTTGAAGGGGTGCCAACTTACCCAGATGCAGCACGTTTTTGGCAAATAATAGACCAACATAAAGTAGCCAGTTTTTACACCGCACCCACCGCTTTGCGGATGCTGATGCAAGCAGGGGATGAGTTTTTACAAACAACTTCAAGGGACTCTTTACGTGTACTGGGTTCAGTGGGTGAACCCATAAACCCCGAAGTCTGGCGTTGGTATAATGAACAAGTTGGCAAAAAAAATTGCGCCATTGTCGATACTTGGTGGCAAACCGAAACGGGGGCGCATTTAATTACTCCGCTACCCGGTGCTATTCCCACCAAACCGGGTTGTGCAACTTTGCCATTTTTTGGGGTACAACCTGTATTAATCAGCCCAGAAGGTAAGATTATCGAAGGCGAGGGGGAGGGCGCATTATGCATTGCTGCCAGCTGGCCATCACAAGCACGCAGTATTTATGGTGACCATCAGCGCTATGAAGAAACTTATTTTCACCCCTATAAAGGATATTATTTCTCTGGTGATGCCGCGCGCAGAGATGCGGATGGTTATTATTGGATTTTGGGACGTATGGATGATGTGCTCAACGTATCGGGGCATCGTTTAGGCACTGCGGAGATAGAATCTGCCTTAGTCGCCCATGAATTAGTCAGCGAGGCAGCGGTAGTCGGCTATCCGCATGATATAAAAGGAGAAGATATTTACGCTTATGTTACCTTGCATAATAATGTCATCGCCAGCGAGGCATTACGCAAAGAACTAACCCAATGGGTACGCAAGGAAATCGGCCCCCTGGCTCAACCAGGCATCATCCATTTTTCCGCTGCTTTACCCAAAACACGCTCAGGCAAAATCATGCGCCGCATATTACGCAAAATCGCCGCAGGGGAGATTACCAGCACAGAGGATTTTCATAAATTGGGTGATATAACTACCTTGCTAAATCCCGAAAGTGTGGAGGAGTTAGTTTTGGGGCGGATGAATGGGGGGAAGTGATTTCGGCTGCTTATCCATTATTTTAAAATTACTCTAGATTATTTATTTATATCTGCAATATTTAGGGTATGGAGTTGATTATGAAATTATATAAAGAAATAAGAGAATTATCAGATAGTTATGAAGATCAACTTCGTAAGAAGATTGATGGTCGCCTCCTTGAAATGGATGCTGATGATAATTCTCATTATCTTTTATACGCCGTTTTGGGAATATCTGATGATGAAGGAAAAAAAATAGATTTATATCAAAACAAGGGACGATTTTTATATAAATATGCAGGGGCATTTTTAGAATCGGCGGCAAAAATTTGTTTTTCCTATAAATATCCAGACTCGGGAATGGTTAAAATTCCCAATATAATGGGTGCTAAACCAAAAACTTTTGAAATAGATTGTTTAGTAGAAAATATTGATGGAATTGAAATAAAATGGAGAGATGCTACTACAGATGGTGACCATATTACCAAAGAACATACGCGAATAAAAGTTATTGCTGCCGCAGGATATAGGCCAATCAGGGTTATGTTTTATTATCCCAATCGTGCTCAAGCCATAAGAATTCAAAAAACACTGGAGACTTTATATAAGGGTGTTAATGGAGAATATTATTTTGGTGAGGGTGCGTGGAATTTTATTAAAGATTATACGGGCATTGATTTGAAAAAAATTATTGTTCGCATTGCTGAGGAAAAAAATCATGCAGCAAAATAATAATCACAATAATAATCATAAAATATATTTGGGAGATTGCCTTGAAGTAATGCAAGGATTTGCGGATAAAAGGTTTGATTTAATTTATTTGGATCCGCCGTTTTTTACAGGAAGGGAACATTTGCTTTCAACCAGAAACGGAGAAAAACTTTATCAATTCTCTGATGTTTGGAAATCTGAAAAAGACTATATAAATTTCCTGAGTTTGCGAGTTCATGAAATGAGGCGTATTTTAAAAGATACGGGATCAATTTTTGTTCATTGTGATAATAAGGCGTCTAACTCTATACGCAATATATTGGATGAAGAATTTGGAAGAGATAATTTTAGATCGGAAATAATTTGGTATTATAAACGCTGGTCAAATTCACGAAATGGATTGTTGCCGCAGCATCAAAATATTTTTTATTATTCTAAAACTAATAATTTTAAGTTTAATAAAGAATATACAGGTTACAGTGCAACCACCAATGTTGATCAAATACTGCAAAAACGCAAAAGAGATTATCGGGGTAAGGCAATATATGCTAAGGACTCAGATGGTAATTTAATGATTTGTGATGAAAAAAAGGGAGTGCCATTAGGAGATGTATGGGAGATTCCTTTCCTAAATCCTAAGGCGCAAGAGAGAACTGGTTATCCAACCCAGAAACCTCTTAATTTGTTGGAAAAAATTATTCGCCTAGCTTCAGAAGAAGGAGATGAAGTTTTTGATCCATTTTGTGGAAGCGGAACAACATGTGTTGCGGCAAAATTAACAAATAGAAATTCTGTGGGAATAGATATATCTAAAGATGCGGTAGAATTAGCAAATTACAGGCTTATAAATCCCATTAAAACGCAATCCGCTTTGTTACAAAAAGGAGAAGAAGCCTACAAGATTTTTGATGAATGGGTGGATGCTCATTTAGTTGGAATAGATTGTAACAGAATTGCAAGAAATGCTGGCATTGACGCAATTCTTAAAAAAAATCTAAATGGTTGTGTATGCCTCATAAGGGTACAAAGAGAAAATGAAAGCGTTTTTGAATCTATTAGTGCTTTATTAAAAGCCGCCAAAACAAAGCATAATTCGCAAATGATTTTAATAAAAACATCTGAAGATTTTTTTGAGAGTGATTGTCGAGATGTTTATATAATTAATTCTCCTGCACTAGAAATAAAGCGACTGGAAAATTATATAAAACCAGATACTCAAAGAACAATTTTGCAAATTGCAGATGTCGGGTAAAATTTAAAGGGTGATTTAAAAATTTTATTTCATCCCAAAATACTCTGCGCCACCGCTTCCGCTATCTTAATCCCATCTATCCCAGCAGAGAGAATGCCGCCAGCATAGCCAGCGCCTTCACCAGCGGGGAATAATCCTTTAGTATTTAAACTCTGGAAAGTTTCGTCGCGTTTTATGCGGATGGGGGAGGAGGTGCGAGTTTCTACGCCAGTGAGCACTGCATCCATCATGTCAAACCCTTTGATTTGTTTGCCAAAAGCTGGGAGTGCCTCGCGGATGGCTTCTATGGCATAATCGGGCAAGCAGCTGGAAAGGTCTGTAGGGGTGACCGCTGGTTTGTAAGAGGGGATTACGGTTCCTAAATTAGTGGAGGGCACTCCGGCGAGGAAATCTCCCACTAATTGTGCTGGCGCGGCGTAAGTTCTGCCCCCGGCAATAAAGGCAGCGGATTCCCATTTGCGTTGAAAATCTACGCCTGCTAACACCCCTTCTGGGTAGTCGGCAGGGGTGATGCCTACGACTATACCAGCATTAGCATTGCGTTTGGCTCTTGAATATTGGCTCATGCCGTTGGTGACGACTCGTCCGGCTTCCGAGGCAGCGGCGACTACGGTTCCACCGGGGCACATGCAGAAACTATATACATCGCGTCCGTTACTGGCATGGTGGACTAATTTATAATCTGCCGCGCCCAAAATAGGGTTGCCAGCCGCCGCGCCAAAACGTGCGATGTCGATGAGTGATTGCGGATGTTCAATGCGAAAGCCGACTGAAAAGGGCTTTGCCTCAATATAAACTCCACGATTTTCCAGCATCTCAAAAGTATCTCTTGCACTATGCCCAATGGCGAGCACTACCTGGTCTGCTTCTATATGCTCCCCATTTGCGAGCATCACTCCACGGATTTGACGGTTTTCATCAATATCTAAATCAGTCACCCGGCTTTCAAAACGATATTCGCCGCCGAGTTCTTCGATGGTGCGGCGCATATTTTCTACCATTTTCACCAAACGAAAAGTGCCAATATGCGGATGCGCTTCGACTAATATTTCGGGCGGTGCTTCGGCTTTAACAAACTCGGTTAATACTTTGCGGCCGAGATGGCGTGGGTCTTTGACTTGGCTATATAATTTCCCGTCAGAAAATGTGCCGGCTCCACCTTCGCCATATTGCACGTTTGATTCAGGATTTAGTTTTGACTCACGCCATAATTTCCAAGTGTCTTTAGTCCGCTCGCGCACTATTTTCCCCCGGTCAAGAATTATGGGACGAAAGCCCATTTGGGCAAGCAAAAGCGCAGCAAAAAGTCCGCAGGGACCAGCGCCAATGATTATCGGGCGTTTTTCCAGATTTTTTGGCGCATGAGCTACGAATTGATAATCAATATTGGGGGTGGGTTTAATATGGGCATCATCTGCACAGCGTTTTAATAACTCCGCTTCGTTTTTCACCTCCACATCCAGTGAATAAATCAGCATGATGGCGGATTTTTTACGTGCATCATGCGCCCGGCGAAATATCGTGCAAGATATTAAATCACTTGCAGGGATTTTTAAACGTGCAAGTGCCGCCGCCGCAATCGCTTCAGGTGGATGGTCGAGGGTGAGTTTGATTTCGGTCAGGCGGAGCATGTTTTAATGTACTTAGTTTTTACCAAGAGCGGCTTCTACCATAATTTCCACATCATAACCTGTAGCTGCCAGTTTTGCTTCCACCGTTGCGCGAGCTGGTGCTTGCCCTGCCACTACCCACGCATCCCAAGCTTTATTTAATTGGTCAAAATTACGCATGTCGGTCAGCCAGATATTCGCTTTTAGAATTCGTGTTTTATCGCTACCTGCTTGCGCTAGTAATTCATCTATTTGCGCTAACACATCAGTTGTTTGTTCAAAAACGGATTTCCCTATTGTTTCACCAGCAATTACCCCAGCGGTATAAACCTTACCATCATAAATAACCGCTTCACTCATACGGCTACCAGCTTCAATACGTTCTATTTTACTCATGTTTGTTTGCCTTTTTCGTTTTATAGATTTAGAAGTTATCTTTAACCATCATATATTCATCATAATATTTTCCATCAATCAGCAATGCTCTAGCATCCGTTCCATAAATAACAAACCCGAGTTTTTTATAAAGCGCAATCGCTGCTGAATTATCAACGGCAACCGTCAAATGAGCTTGTTGGTGGTTATCAGAAATATGAGTAAGAGCATATTCAAGCAATGCGCTGGCGATTCCCAGCTTACGATATTCACCTTTAACATATAAGCCAAATATAACTGCCCGATGCCGCATATTGCTGGGTTGCATGGTAAAAGTTCCAATCAGACCGACCATTTTTTCATCTTTATGATAAGCAAAAACATCGCCTCGTTGCAAAGATTGAGCAAACCATTCTTGGTCTTGTTGCTCAACCCCAGAATAAGACTCACCAAAAGATGTGGGACATAAACGCACCGCTTCTAAGCGAAGCTGCTTCCACTGGTCAAAATCATCTGGAGATAGTTTGCGAATCATTAAAGAAAAACTATTTAGAAGCCACTTTAGTCTCACCTGGTATAACTAAGCTAGCCAAATTAGATTTAATAGTATTTTTCTGCTGCTGAAATTTAGCAAATAAATTTCCACTCAGCTTATTGCTACCAGCAAATTGCACACCAGCAGGATTAATATTAACCCCAGCTTTTAAGATTTCATAATGTAAGTGCGGGCCTGTTGAACGCCCAGTAGAACCAACATAGGCAATAACCTGTCCTTGGCGCACTTTACGACCAGCACGAATACCACTAGCAAAACCAGTGCAATGCCCATAAGCGGTAGAATAAGTACCATTATGTTTTACTTGGACAAAATTTCCATAGCCATTTTTTTGCGCAGCAAAAGTAACTACACCATCACCAGCTGCATATATTGGAGTTCCGCGTGGAGCCGCGAAATCTATCCCCTTATGCATTTTACTATATCCCATGATTGGGTGTAAACGCATGCCATAACCAGAAGAAATACGTGCACCATCAATGGGGGTACGCAATAATTGCTTCACGATGCTTTCACCATTTTCATTGTAAAAACGTCCCACACCATCATCTTCAAAATGATATATTTTATAAGATTTTCCGCCAATAATCATTTCCGCATATAAAACGTCACCCGATTTAATGGTTTCACCTTTATCGGTTACCATTTTCTCATAAAGCACGTC
The DNA here is from genome assembly GCA_002423155.1 of Alphaproteobacteria bacterium UBA6149. GTDB lineage: Bacteria > Pseudomonadota > Alphaproteobacteria > Rickettsiales > UBA998 > UBA6149. Next base: position 4,092 of record DIUV01000021.1, on the reverse strand, counting down.
AATTCTATCACCATGATGTAAATCACGTTGAAAATCTATATCATAACTGAATGCTTTAATAATTTCGCTAACCACGCCACGCGGCATTCCGCTACGTGAGGCTACTTCGTAAATGCTGGATGATTTTTCAGAAATAACCCCACCACCCCGCGCAGTTTTCGCCTGTAATTTCTTTTCGATACGTTTTATATTAAAGCCACCATCTTTTTGGGCATCAATCTGAATTTCCGAAACTTTAGAAAGCGTAATCGCCAAATGTTTCAATATTGCCGCGTCTTCTCCTTTGCGCGAAGTGTCTTTATCTAGTAACAAGCGCACATTTAAACCAGCTTTTAAGCTTCTTGGATTAAAAGTTTTTCTAGCGTCTTTTATTAACTGCGCAGTAACTTCTTTGCTCACGCCCTGATCTTCTAATATATTAGAGATAGTATCGCCATTAGAAAGGGTGATTTCCACTTCACGCGGCCATTCTTGCGCTGAAGCTTGTTCTTGAACAGAATCATCCGCCGTTCCTGCTATTGTAGCATTGGCTGATTGTGGTTTTAATACAGGGAGCTTTTTTGCATCATCAGTTAGCGCGACCCCCACAGGTAATGGTTGATTAGCAACTTGCTCCGCAACTTCATCTGAAGAATTATTATTAATAAGCAAAGAAACCGCTGTAGAAGACATGATTCCAAAAGCGGTTCCTAAAACAAACCAAGATACACGCAAGCGTTTCGCACGCTTATGAGCATTGGATAAAGGATGAGGATTAGCAGGGAAAATATGTTGGTAAGGCTTCATGTACACTCGGTTTCCTTGTTTACATACAACACATAATAAAAAACTATATATAGTGTTGGTCATCTATAACCAGATGAGCACCGACAAACTACCCCCGAATTCTCCAAAGCTCAACCAAAAAGAGCATAATAGTGCAAATATCTGCAAAAAAGCCACTTTTGTGAAAAATCAGCTTGACGTAAGCGAGGCTCATCATTAGATTGTGCGACTCCGCAGACAGGGATATTGGGTGAAATACTGATTTATTGGTGATTTCATAGTACCTTAAGCGCATTAAATATACAGAAGCAGGAAAGCATTTATGCCTACAATTAACCAGTTGGTGCGTAAACCACGCCAAGCGCAGATCAAGCGCAACAAAGTTCCAGCAATGGAAGCTTGCCCACAAAAACGTGGCGTGTGTACGCGTGTTTATACCACTACCCCGAAAAAACCGAACTCCGCTTTGCGTAAAGTTGCGCGTGTGCGTTTGACTAATGGTTTTGAGGTTACTAGCTATATCCCCGGTGAAGGTCACAATCTGCAAGAGCACTCCGTAGTGCTTATTCGCGGTGGCCGTGTAAAAGATTTACCTGGGGTTCGTTATCATATCATTCGTGGTGCCTTGGATACTCAAGGTGTTAAAGACAGAAAACAAAGCCGTTCTGGATACGGCACGAAACGCCCTAAATAAGAGAGTTATATATGTCACGTCGTCGCGCAGCGGTAAAAAGAGTAGTGCTTCCAGATGCTAAATATGGCAGCATGGTAGTAAGCAAGTTCATGAATTGCCTAATGATTGAAGGCAAAAAATCAGTAGCCGAAAACATCGTTTATGGTGCGTTTGAGCTTATTCAGAAAAAAACTGGTAAAGATCCGCTAGAGTTGTTTTCTGCGGCATTAGATAATGTTAAACCTTCGGTAGAAGTTCGTTCTCGCCGCGTTGGTGGTGCGACTTATCAAGTTCCTGTAGAAGTTCGCGAAGATCGCCGCCAAGCTTTGGCTTTGCGTTGGTTGATTAAAGCTATGCGTTCTCGTTCTGAGCGTACTGCTCGTGAGCGGGTTGCTGCTGAGTTGCTCGATGCAATCAATGGTCGCGGTACTTCGGTTAAAAAACGTGAAGATACTCATAAAATGGCGGAAGCAAACCGCGCATTCTCACATTATCGCTGGTAGGAAATAATATAATGGCACGCGTCACAAGTTTAGAGCATTATCGTAATATTGGTATCATGGCGCATATTGACGCTGGAAAAACCACTACTACGGAACGTATTCTTTATTATACTGGTAAATCCCATAAAATTGGTGAAGTGCACGAAGGTGCAGCTACTATGGATTGGATGGAACAAGAGCAAGAGCGTGGTATTACTATTACCTCTGCGGCAACTACTTGTTTCTGGACTGGTAGCGGCGGTGTACAACATCGTATTAACATTATTGATACTCCCGGACACGTGGATTTCACCATTGAAGTAGAGCGTTCTTTGCGTGTACTAGATGGTGCAGTAGCAGTGTTTGACTCGGTTGCTGGTGTAGAACCGCAATCAGAAACTGTATGGCGCCAAGCAGATAAATACAATGTACCGCGTATGTGCTTTGTAAATAAAATGGATCGTATCGGCGCCGATTTCTATCGTTGCGTAGATATGATTATCAGCCGTTTGGGTGCAGTTCCTTTGGTATTGCAATTACCAATTGGTTCGGAAGAAAACTTCAAAGGCGTAATTGACTTGCTACGTATGCAAGCAATTGTTTGGAAAGATGAATCTTTAGGTGCGGAATTTGAATATACCGATATCCCTGAAGATATGAAAGCAAAGTCAAAAGAATATCACGACCAGATGGTGGAAACCGCGGTGGAGATGGACGATGCTTTGATGGAAAAATATTTAGAAGGCGAAGAGCCTACTATCGAGCAATTAAAAGCTTGTATCCGTAAAGGTGCAATTGGCTTGAAATTCGTACCAGTGGTTTGCGGTTCTGCATTTAAAAACAAAGGCGTACAGCCAATGTTAGATGCAGTGGTAGATTATCTACCTAGCCCATTAGACATCCCTCCGATTAAAGGTATTGATGTTAAAACTGAAGCGGAAATCGTAAGATTGCCTTCTGATACCGAGCCTTTCGCGGCTTTGGGCTTCAAAATCATGAATGATCCATTCGTAGGTTCACTAACTTTTATCCGTATTTATTCGGGTAAATTGGAAAGTGGTTCTTATGTGATGAACACCGTAAAAGACAAAAAAGAACGCGTTGGTCGTATGTTGCTTATGCATGCAAACAGCCGTGAAGACGTAAAAGAAGCTTTCGCTGGCGATATCGTTGCTTTGGCAGGTTTGAAAGATACCACTACTGGTGATACTCTCTGTACTGCAGAAAGCCAAGTTATCTTGGAGCGTATGGAATTCCCAGAGCCGGTAATCGAAGTAGCTGTGGAGCCAAAAACTAAAGCCGACCAAGAAAAAATGGGTCAAGCTTTGTCACGTTTGGTAGCAGAAGATCCTTCTTTACGCGTATCTACCAATGAAGAAACTGGTCAAACCATCCTAAAAGGTATGGGCGAGTTGCATTTGGAAATTATTATCGACCGTATGAAACGTGAGTTTAAAGTTGAAGCAAACGTAGGTAACCCACAAGTTGCTTATCGTGAGACTATCAGCAAACCATACACAATGGATTACACCCACAAGAAACAATCTGGTGGTGCTGGTCAGTTCGCTCGCGTTATCATCGAATTCGAACCGCAAGAAGCCGGTTTGGGCTTTACTTTCGAAAGCAAAGTGGTTGGTGGTTCAGTGCCGCGTGAATATGTACCTGGGGTACAAAAAGGTATTGAATCCGTTATGAATAATGGTGTGGTCGCGGGCTTCCCGATGATTGACTTTAAGGCAACTTTGAAAGACGGTGCTTACCATGATGTCGATTCAAGCGTTATGGCGTTTGAGATTGCTGGTCGCGCTGCTTTCCGTGAAGGTATGGTGAAAGCATCGCCAAAATTGCTAGAGCCAATCATGAAAGTGGAAGTAGTAACCCCAGAAGATTACATGGGCGATATTATTGGAGATTTATCTTCACGTCGCGGTCAGGTAACCAGCATGGATGCACGTGGTAATGCTCGGGTTATCAATGCCATGGTGCCATTGGCAAGCATGTTCGGTTATGTAAATACATTACGTTCAATGTCACAAGGTCGCGCACAATATTCAATGGTATTTGACCATTACGAAGAAGTGCCAAGCAATGTGGCGGAAGAAATTAAGAAAAAAGTAGCATAAAAAGCTGAAAAGAGGAATAAAGCAATGGCTAAAGAGAAATTTAATCGCG
>DIUV01000058.1:25041-33657 GCA_002423155.1 Alphaproteobacteria bacterium UBA6149 | reverse complement strand
CGCACAAGGCGGGGATGACGATGGATATATTTGTCATAAAAATACATTATATATCAATACGTAACTTACGTTAATAATACTGTCGTGTAGGGTGGTTTTTTCCAATTAAACTCAATAGAAACCCAATCAATCCTTTAAGCGGCATGCCTTGGATTACATCCGCTTCGCCAATAATTTCTGCGAAAAGATTTTTGCCGTTTTTTTCAAAGAAATAAGAACCGCAAGCAGAAAATGGTTCATCTAGTTTTATATAATCTTTTATTTCCTGTTCGCTTAAATCACGCATGGTTAATTGCGCACTTTCAATCGTTTCCCATTGCAATATTCCGTTGAAATATAAACAAACCGCACTATGTTGCTGATGGGTTTTGCCACTTAAATTAGCTAATTGTTGGGCAGCTTTTTCGGCATTACCTGCTTTGGATAAGGTAACACCGTCTAATTCACATATTTGATCGGCACCAATTACTAAAGCATCAGGATGTTTTTTGCTCACCATTTCCGCTTTGCCACGTGCCAGAGCAGCTGCACGCTGGGGGATGGGCAAATGTTGAATTACCTGTTTGGCGATTTCTTCATTAAAGTCAGAAATGATTACCGAAAAATCTAAACCGGCATTTTTCAGCATGGTTTGGCGTATTAATGAACCAGATGCCAATATGATGCTAGGCATGAAAAATTTCTCCATTGGCGGTGCAATCTTCACTTGCTAGTTGCACGAAAATATCGGTTATTTCGTCAGGTTGCGGTAGTTTTACTTGATTTTCTCCCGGAAAAGCTTGCTTGCGCATACTTGTTGCCACTGCACCAGGATTAATTAAATTGGTGCGAATATTTCCACCGGAATTTTCTGCTGCATAAGTTTTTACCAGCATTTCTAACGCGGCTTTACTCACCCCATAAGCTCCCCAATAAGGATATGCGCCAGAAGCCGCGCTGGAAGAAACAAACATGGCGCGTCCTGCCGCAGATTGCCGTAGCAAATAATCCATACTGCGTAACAAGCGCCAATTGGCGGTTAGATTTATATCTAATGTTTTTTGCCACATGGCAGGATCAGCATGGGTGAGGGGGGTAAGGGTGCCCAAAGTTCCTGCATTACCGACTAATATATCTAACTTGCCAAAACGCTCGTAAAGCGAAGCCCCCAGTTGGTCAATCTTGTCAAAATCGGTTAAATCCAGCGGTACTAACACGGCTTTTCCGCCGAGTGCAGTTATTTCATCGTCCAATGCTTCTAATGCGCCAATGGTACGCGCCACTAAAATAACTTCGGCGCCTTCTTGCGCAAAGCGTTTGGCGACACTGGCACCTATTCCGCGTGATGCACCGGTTATCAAAGCTTTTTTATTTTCTAATTTCATTATATTACCACTTAACTATATTACCACTTAACTTCAGGGGGGAGGGACATTAAAATTGCTTCGGTATTGCCTCCCGTTAGCAGACCAAATTTGGTTCCGCGGTCATGCAAAAGATTAAATTCCACATAACGACCACGTTTATAAAGCTGCTGTTCACGTTCTTTATCATTCCATTTTCGTTCACGATTATTGCGTACTATCTGCGGATAAGTATTTAAAAAAGTTCTGCCCACATCTTGGGTAAAAGCAAAATCCGCATCCCAATCATTACTATTTAAATAATCATAAAAAATGCCGCCAATTCCGCGTGGTTCATTGCGATGGGGTAAGAAAAAATATTCATCGCACCATTTTTTATATTTATCGTAATAAGTGGAATTGTGACGCTCACAACATTCACGCAAATTTTTATGAAAAAAATCAGCAGATTCCAAATCGTCAAACATCGGGGTTAGATCAGTACCACCGCCGAACCATTGTTTTTTACCTTCACCCGTTATAATCATGCGCGTGTTCATGTGTACGGCGGGAACATGGGGATTGCTCATATGTGCCACTAAAGAAATTCCACTCGCCCAGAATCTTGCATCTTCAGGAGGATTTTCCATTTCACGCAGGAATTTCTCGCTGAATTCACCATGCACAGTGGAAATATTTACGCCCACTTTTTCAAATATTTTGCCACGCATGAGCGACATTTCGCCGCCACCACCTTCGGCACGTTCCCATTTTTTGCGCTCAAACTTTGCCGCGCTGCTAGATTCCTGTTCTATTTTTTCGAACTCGGCACAGATTGCATCACGTAATTCTCGAAACCAGTTTTGAGCGGTGTTTTTCATATATTTAGTTTAATTTAAAATATTTTTGTATTTTTTATATATAATGAGTTATCATCTGGCTGACTAGCTATTTAACGAGCAAAAAATGATACCTGCATCACAATCGAATATATTTACTCCTGCGAATATAAATAGCCCCCGTCCGCGCAAGGATATGGGTAAATCAGGCAAAAAAGTTGAACGCAGCAGCCTAATGCCGCCAGCTAATCGCGGAATGCGCGTAGTGCCAAGTTTGGAAGCATTAGAAATGCTCATAAAACGAGCAGTTGCCGCCTTACAAGAAGGTATATTTTGGGATAGAGGCTCGATTATTAATATATTGTGCTAATGCTTTAAGCCAACGCCAACATTTCGTCATCGCTCAAATTACCTGGCACCAGCATAACGGGAAGTTTAATCGAATTGCCAATTTGCGCACAAACCCAGGCGACTAGTTTTCCAACATTATGGCTATCTTGAATTACGCCCAGCACCAGCATAGCAGGATTACCTGCCATTTGGTTGGTTTGTTTGATTATCTCTTCACCAACTTTGCCGGGTAATAATATTCCTGTGGGGCGGATTGCCAGATTATCTTCCATTTCATTGGCGAGATGGTCTAGTATTTTTTTGCCTTCTTGGATTTGTTCTTCCAACATTGCTTCCGCTACGGAGGAGATAGATTGAAAATCTACCGGTTCAACCACATAGAGCATGTTTACTGTGCCGCCATGATTTTTTGCTTTCAAACAGGCAAAGCGCAAAGCCGCTTTGGAGGACGCTGAACCATCGACACAGACAATAAAATTTATAGTGGAATAATCTTTACTAGTCATATTCTAAAACCTTTCAAATATTCGGCTGGCTATCCATCCGCTAAATAATGCCAGCATAATGGCGCAGATTGCATAAAGATATGAATATTGGAGCGAGGCATTATAAACAAAAGCATCGAAACCTACTTTTTCTACCTGAATAGGAATGGTCTGCATGCCCACCATTTCACCATCGCTGAATAAATATACTTCTACGGTATAATTTCCTCCCGGAGTATTATCAGGAAAGGGAATTATTGCCTTAAATAAAGTTTCGCCAATAAATTTAATCGGCAGGCTTTGGCTGTTATAAACTTGTTCTTCGCGTAGATGATGCAACATGGCGCGTAAGAATGCTCCATTTCCAGAAGTTTCACGAAATTCATGGCGGTTACCCTTTGGAGTCAAAGCGGATTCATAGCCAATACCTAAATTATCAAAAAATGGGCTTTTTTTAATTTCTTCAAACGGGCGCGAGGTGGCGAGTGCATAAAACGAAGGAATATAATCAAAATCACGCTGTTCACGGTTTACCCATAAGCCATATAACCGTTCTTTCTTACGAATAATCGCATGTTTTTCAGGACCGCGGACAATGGTAACAATATCACCTGCTTCATTACGCGCACCAAAAAGCATTAATTCGGTGCCGTTAAAAGAAGTGTGAATAGTGATTTTATGCCCAGAAATATCCGCCACAATCGGCTTTGCTTGCACCGCAGTGCTAAATAACAGGCAAAAAATTATGAATCTTATAATCATTTTTTATAAGACTCCAACGAAATAGTATATAAATCATCAGGTTGCATCAATAAACTGGCGAGTAGCTGCATCGACATTCCCAGCACTAGCAAAGCTAAAATACCGCGTAAATATTCCGTGGGCATACGATTAGAAATCCGCATGCCTAACTGTGCGCCGAATACTGCACCAATTAACAATAAAAATGCTAAGACAATATCTACCGTATGAGTGGTAATCGCATGTAAAAAGGTGACGTTCGCGGTAAGAAAAATAATTTGATAAAGCGAGGTGCCAATCACTACCGAAGTGGGCATCCGTAATAAATAAATCATGGCAGGAATAGTAATAAAACCACCACCAACGCCCATCATCGAAACCATTACCCCAACTACAAAGCCAATTGTAATGGGAACCAACACGCTCATATATAACCCTGAGCGTTTAAAGCGTAGTCGTAAGGGGAGGGGGCGCATCCATTTTGCCATGCGTCTTCTTTTGTGGAATAATGGACGCTCGGGCTTGCGAGATTGCAAAATTGCCTTCAGGCTTTCCACTACCATCAATCCGCCAATTCCACCGAGGAATACTACATAACAGACTGAAATAACTAAATCAATTTGTCCAATTTTGCTTAAAGCATCAAATAGCCATACTCCCAGACCTGAACCAGCAATCCCCCCTGCTAGCAGCAAAGTGCCAATTTCAAAATCCACATTTTGGCGTCGTAAATGGGCGAAAAATCCTGATACTGAAGAAGCAATAATCTGATTGGCCGAACTAGCTACTGCTATGCTGGGCGGAATGCCCAGAAAAATCAGCATGGGAGTCATGATAAATCCTCCCCCCACACCTAACATGCCAGAAAGCAACCCCGTAACTGCGCCCAGTAAAATTACCGACAGCGCATCCACCGACATTTCAGCGATAGGTAAATATACAGGCATCTTAATTAGCTAACAAATAACGTGAGAAATAACGCTGTATATTATCTTCCAAAGTTTTATTGAGATTATTCATTAAGTCACGCGTCATCTCAGCAAATAAAGCTTCTCGCTCTCTGGGGGTTGCCCCTTCTTGCAATTCGCGCATTACTTGCGTTTTTCCGCGCACGCTCGCTTCGGATAATCCGCTATTTTTGCCATAAATGCGTAGTTCCACTCCAATATTAGCAGTATATCTTTCGCTAGGTTGTTTGGTGAAGCTTCCGGTTAAGCCACCTTTTTTCGGCAAAGATTGCCCAATCACGCTGGCTTCGGTGATTACCACTTGCATCAAACGATCTTTTCCTGCGGCGTATAAACGGTCATGCGCCCAATTCTCTATCGCCTTTTCTGGTGGGGTTGGAAAAGATTTTTCTACGTGATAAGCGTTTGTGTCAGGCTTATATTCATTCACGAAGCCAATTTCTGCCACATCAAAAGCAAAGCTCGGCTTATCCGTAAAAGATGGAGCCGACAAATTAGGGGCATCCACAGGTGCGTTACAAGCGTTTAACAATAATGCACCAATTAATGCTAATAATATTTTGGGGGCTAATAATATTTTGGAGATATTCATGCTCATTACCTTTCTCTTACACCGCATAATAATACCTAATACTAGTCCTATGCAACTTAACTTTCAAAATATATAATCACTAAATATAGAAATATAATTTGCTGATTTTACCAATTGTATTTACCTTACAAGACAGCATTATTAACAACAGCATTAAATATTGATATATAACGTATTTTTATAATAAATATCTCCATCGTCATACCGCCGCAGGGCGGTATCCATGTCCATCAATTAGCTATCAAGTCAATGGTTTGGCATAGATACCGTCCTGCGACGGTATGACAACGGATATGTCTGATATATATAATTTAATTGTGTTGGTGAGGTTGCTATGAGAAATATAATTGTCTAAAGAGAAATATAATGTTAGTGCTCAAGCCTTCAAAATGTAATTTTAGTTTAGCTGTATAAAATGACGCGTAACCGTAAAGATATGCTGGGAAAATCCGGACCAAAGCTGACCGCAGGTGGAGGGTTTTCGTCGAATGGCGGTGATGGTGGTGACGATGATTATGAATTTAAGAAAAAACCTAAAAAACCAGCTTCTTCTAAAAAGCCAGCTAAAAAGCCCAGTAAAAACAAATCCAAAATCAAAGAAACGGATGAAAGCAGCTTTCAAAAAGGGTTTTTTAAGCGGTTATTTTGTACTTGGGCGGGTATAACTCGTTTATTTTCTGTTTTGCTTACCTTTTTTATCATTGGTTTGGCTGGCGTGGGCTATATGGCAATTGGTTTGCCTGATATTAATGGTTTGGCTGCTGCCAATAAAACTCCAGCGGTGCAGGTTTATGATGCAGAAGGCGGATTGATTGCTAATTACGGCGATATTTACGGAAAATCCTTAGATTATCAGCATATTCCCCAAAATGTAATTGATGCGCTGATTGCCACCGAAGATAGGCATTTCTTTTCGCATTTTGGGATTGATCCTTTAGGCATTTTGCGGGCAGCTTTTGTGAATTTTCGTCGTGGTAAATTTGTGCAAGGGGGCAGCACTATTACGCAGCAATTGGCTAAAAACGTATTTCTAACCCCTGATCGCACCTTAAAACGTAAATTTCAGGAGATGCTTTTAGCTTTTTGGTTAGAGGCACGTTTTAGTAAGCAGGAAATTTTGAGTATTTATCTTAATCGCGTTTATTTAGGTTCAGGGAATTATGGGATAGATGCCGCCGCGCGTAATTATTTTGGCAAACCCGCGACCGATTTGAATCTGGCGGAATCTGCGGTGATAGTGGGCTTATTAAAAGCTCCTTCACGCTATGCGCCCACGAATAATATAGACCGCTCTCGCGGACGTGCCGAACAGGTTTTATTGAATATGGTCGATGCGGATATGCTGGAAAAAGACAAGGTTAAACCTAATATAAGATCCCTGCATTTCCCAGAATCAGTAGTAATGGGGGATGATAAAAGCGGACGTTATTTTTCTAACTGGGTAGTCGATAGTTTGCCGGATATTATTGGTCGGGTAGAGGATGATATTATTGTAAAAACCACGCTAAATCCTCAGCTAGAGCAGGCGGCGGAATCGTCTATCAATACATTATTTGACGAAAAAACCATAAAGGAAAAAAATGTTCATGAAGCGGCGTTAGTATCGCTCAAGCCAACGGGAGAAATATTGGCAATGGTCGGAGGGCGCAAATACGCCAAATCGCAATATAACCGAGCAACACAGGCAAAACGTCAACCGGGTTCTTCTTTTAAAATGTTCGTTTATTTAGCCGCGCTGGAAGCGGGGATGACCCCTGACGATATGGTTGATGACCATCTTGTAACTTATGGTAAATGGCAGCCACATAATTATGATGGTAAATATCTGGGAAATATAACTTTGCGTCAGGCATTGGCGGAATCAGTTAATACTATCGCTGTGCAACTTACCATGAAAGTGGGCGTGGGAGATATTATCAACACTGCGCGTCGTTTGGGCATTACTTCACCAATAGAGCGTAATGCCAGCATTGCTTTGGGCGCGGTAGAAGTTTCCCCCTTAGAAATGGCAACCGCGTATGCTCATTTATCCGCGGGAGGCAAGGGAGTGCGCCCTTATGGTATTGTGGAAATTCGCCGCAAAAAGGATAATAAATTATTATATAAACAAGAAAATTATGGTGATTATCTAGTGATAGATTCTAACATAGTCGCCATGATGAACAATATGCTCTCAGGTGTTATTAGTTTTGGCACAGGTAAGGCAGCGAATTTTGGCTATCCTGCCGCAGGCAAAACTGGCACTACTTCAGATTATAAAGATGCGTGGTTTGTGGGTTATACTAATCATTTAACTACTGCGGTGTGGGTGGGTAATGATGATTCTACTCCGATGAAAAAAGTTACAGGTGGAGCATTGCCTGCTAAAATATGGCATGATTACATGCAAATAGCCCATCAAGGATTAGCCCCACAAGGCTTATCCATGGATTATAATGGCGCATCCACCACCACTATGCCAGATAGTAAAACATTACCCACCGGGAATATGTTAGAGCAAAATAATGGCAATGCTAATGATAGCGGTAATGACCAACCAAATTATCAAGAAAATAAAGGTTTTTGGGATAAATTGTTAGATGGTGATAATGTGGAACATACTTATCCCACCGCTCGCTAAGAAGCTTGAAGAAGATTTGGGAGCAATTGCTCGCCCCCAAATCAGTTTTTAATGACCGACAAATAGCTGTGTAAAATATTGTTGTCGGATAAAATAGGAAGAGTTTTTATGAGAATAGGCATTTACGCGGGCACTTTTGATCCGATAACTAATGGGCACATGGATATTATTCGGCGGGCTTTGCGGGTGGTGGATAAATTGATTATTGCCGTGGCGCTGGATACTGAAAAATCCCCGATTTTTGAGGTGGAGATGCGCGCTAAATTGGTGCAAATAGATATTGCCAGTTTGGGTGCGGATGCACAGCGGATTGAGGTGAAGGCATTTTCTGGGTTGTTGGTGAACTTTGCGCGGCAAAATGGGGCGAGTATTCTCGTGCGTGGTTTGCGTGCGGTGTCAGATTTTGAATATGAATTTCAAATGAGCTGTATGAATGCCAAATTAGGGCCCGAAATAGAAACTATTTTCTTGAACGCTTCGGAAGCCACGCATTTTGTATCATCCCGTTTTGTAAAACAAATTGCCCGTTTAGGCGGAGAGATTAATAGCCTGGTTTCTCCACAAGTGGCAGCGGCTATGCATGATTATTATAAATGATTTTCTATTCTAAACGAAAGTAGATAGCACTATTCATATGGCGATTATATATTGAAATATAATAATAAAACCACATTCTCTCCGTCGTCATTCCCGTGCAG
>DIUV01000058.1:20107-24964 GCA_002423155.1 Alphaproteobacteria bacterium UBA6149 | reverse complement strand
GAGAGGGGGCCGTCCGCGTTTCATTGCCAGTGTAATAATATCACCCCACCAGTAATTTCAATAAGTTACTTTGCAGGTTTTTGCTTTGCGCTAAATTAGCTATCTGTGATTTTTGTTGTATAGAATACAGAGCTTGCAAAGTAGAGGCAATGCCCACATCTGTGTTGCTTAAACTATCGCTTGCATAAGTTTGGTTGATTAAGGAACTTTCCACTTGCGCGGCATTATAATTTAATGCTTCGCTGAATGAGCCAACATTGCTGCGTTGTGCGGTTAGGTGGTGTAACGCTTGGGCCAAAACATCTTTTGCCTGTGCGGCTGCATCGCTGGATAATAAATTAAGATTTTGTCCACCAAAAAGGCTTGCCGAGCTTAAATCATCAATAGCCAAATCTTTTAATTCACCTGTGCTCGTGCCGTTTTTATTATTATCATTTAACCCTAAATCATTTTCTAATGCGGTTTGCAGGTTTTTTGCATCATTGTTAGTAGTTAAATTAATATTACTATTTCCATTGATAAAGGTTATTTTATGTTCAGGATTGCTCGTGCTGGTAAGGGTGATTTTTTCACCCGCGCCAATGCTGGTTCCCATCCCACTTGCACTACGATAAGTTTCGCCGCCTGCTTTGATTTCTAAGCTTGCATTACCGCCAATTCCAGAATTTACGCTCACTGAGCTTGCGCTAATATTGCTGAAATTACTGTCTTGAAGTTGCAAATTCGCGCCCATTAATTGACCGCTGCCACGGAAATTAGAGACATCCCGATTCTGGGTGAAGTTTAGGTTAGAAAAAGCATCATCAAATTTGTTGGCTAAATTTTTTGCATCAAAGGAACTATTTACGCTTTGCCCTTGTCCTGCTTTAAGCGTAACGTCAAAATATCCTCCGTTTTGTGAGGTAAAGCGCACATTACTATCACCTGCTGGCGTAGTGTCGCTAATTTGCGCGGTATAAGTTTCTGCACCCACTTTGAGCGATAATTTTGCCGAGTCATTACCAGTCATACTCGCAGTAAAGCCCTGAATTTTTCCTTTAAATTCAGAATTAGTTACACCGCTAGTGTCTATGCCGCCTTTGCTGCCATTATTCAAACTATTATTGGTTATCTGTCCGCCGCTAGTATTTAAATTTACGGTAATAGGATTGCCCGAAACATCATTAACATTACCATCTACTTTGCCAGAAAGTTTAATATTATTGCCAGAAATGGTTGCGGATAATTGCCGTGTGCCGTAATCGTCCGAAGCTTGATAATTATTAATAGTTTTAGCGGTGTTTTGGAGGGTTTTTTCTAAATTATTGCCAATTTGAATATCGGTTGCCGCAACGGGAGCGCCAGCAGTGAAGGTGAAAGTAGTAAATCCGCCTTCTCCGTTACTGATTTGGATTGTATCACCTGCTTGAATATCGCCCGAATTATTAAAGCGTAATTCGGTGCTTGCCGCTTTACCATTATTGCTGGTTAAAAGATTATTAGCTATTGTGCCATTTGCTTTTACATCGCCAGCAGAAATGCCCGCATCTTTGCCACCAGTTAGCGAATATATTCCTGCACCACTTAAATCATCGCCACCTGTTACGAAATTGGCGGTAGAGCCTGTCTCGTCAATGGTGAATTGATTGCCTGCGGTTCCGGCTGCTTTTGCGGTTATGGCAAGGCTGTTGCCATTGGCGGCAAAACTAAAACCTGATAGATTTTGATTGTTACTGTTTTTTAATGCTGTGGCAAGATTGCTAATGGTTTGTGAGGTTGAACCAGAAGCATTGAAATCTATCCCTTCAGTAAGGGTAACGCCATTTAATTTAACCGTTTCACCCGCGGCGATATTACCCGTAAAGGTAAGTGAACCTGCGGCTTTGCTTGCCACTGTAGCAGAAGTGGTGATATTATTACTATTTCCTAATGATCCATCGAGCAAATTTACGCCGCTGAAACTAGTGCCTTTAGCTATTTGGTCAATGCCATTTTTCAGGCTTTGGAATTCTTTATCTAAACTTTTACGATCATTAGCACTTAATGCCCCAGAAGTTGCCTGAGTAGCAAGCTGTTGCATACGCTCGCTCATCGCCTGTATCTGAGTGATTCCGCCATCCGCAACCTGTAGAAAACTAAGCGCTTCCGTAATGTTTTGCGAGGTGCTGCGCAAAGCTGAAACATTAGCTTGCAAGCTGGTAGCAATAGATAAAGCGGCAATATCAGTGTAAGCATTTTTTAAACGATTTCCACTAGCTAAAGCCAGGCTATTAGCCGCCAAGTTAGTTTTAGATTTACCTAGTAATTGTAAAATATTGTTCGACAAAAAACTATTTGAAACACTGGAAACCATTTTATTATTCCTTTTTTGGGTTTTTTTATTATTTATACTGATATTAATTATAAAATATACTACATATAAGTTTATAAATAGTTAAGTGCATTGTATGTATTAAGCAAGGCAAAAGCACCAATCGTTAATTTTGTCTTTTTGCAATAAAACTCTCCTTTGTCATGCCGCTGTAGAGCGGCATCCATGCCAAACCATTGGCTTTTCAGCTTGTTGATAGGCATGGATACCGCCCTGCGGCGGTATGACGATGGATAAATTAGTAAAAACAACGAAATTAACGATTTATGATTTTGCCCTGATGTATTAAGCGACAATGTTTTTAGCTGTTAAGTCTATTTTAATTATACTCGTATATCTTATAGTTTGGATTATTATTTTAGAAGAGAAAAAACATGAAAAATGTTTCCGTTAGTTTGTTTACTATATTGCTATTAAATGCTTTTTCTGCGCGAGCAGAGGATTTACCACCTCCGCCTTTGCCTGAAATACCCGAAATTGCTTCGGTAGAAGATGCTCCCCAAGAGGCTTATAAATCCATGCCTGCGGGTAGTTTTCCGCCAGATATTAAGCCAGCAAAAGAAAAAATAGCCGCAGACAAGGTAAAGGCAGAAATAGTAAAAAAAGAAAATGCCAAATTACCCGACCCAGCTGATATATTGAAAGCAGATGCCACAAAAACCGAAGATGCCAGTAAAGCTGCCAATTCTCCGCCACCATTACCCAGCATGGATCAATTTTTTTCCGATACTCCTTTACCCACGTTAGCTCCGTATAAAGAGGTTAAGAAAAATAAAGAAATTGAAGCCGCTAAAATTGTTAAAAAAGTAAAACCCGCCCCCAAATTTGTAAAGCGCATGGTAAAATTATCACCTGAAATATATAGTGCTTCTTATGATGTAAGAAACACTCATTTGCCTAAAGCAGTATATCATGAATCTTTAGAAAAATCAGTTATTTCTGCGGTTAGACGGGGAGATGTAAATGCCTTAATCGCTTTAAAAGATTTTGGAGTAGGTTTAGATGGGGTTAGCGATGAAGGTGAACCAGTTTTGGTCATTGCCGCGCGTTATGGTCACACTCAAACAGTTAAGTATCTGTTGCAGCAAAAAATCTGGGTAGATTCCAAAGACGCCAATGGGCTAACTGCATTGCATTATGCGAGTTTTTTAGGGTTTAACAAAATGGTCGATGCATTGTTGCAAGCTGGTGCAAACCCTAATCAAGCTGATAATCGTGGTGTGCGTCCAGTTACTTTTGCTAGGAAAGCAGGTCATTTAAAAACAGCGGAGTTATTATTCCGGCGTGGTGCTACTTCCTAGTTTAGGTGGTCATAGTTTTTAAACTAGACAAAAGAAAGTATGTGGTTCTATGTATTGTTGATTAAAACATTTTTGTGTCCCGAGATCCTCGCACAAGACGGGGATGAAGATGGATGATATGGATAAAAATAAAAAATGTTGGGCTGCTATAAATTTTATAAATATAGGTTATTATGAAAAAACATAGTGTTAAATCTTTGCAAGCAAAACTACCCACCAACAAAAAATCTTCCCCTCACACAGTTGCTCCGCAAGCTAAGCAGGTAAAATTAACTGCTGATGCGCATATACATACTATGTTAAATATTGGTTGGTCTTCGGCGGTGGCAAGTCGCATTCCTGATGATTTTAAAAAACCGGGCTGGCGAGTGGTGCGGCTGGATAATGATGCACAGGTAAAGCCAGACTTTTTGGCGAGCATATTAGATATGTCGGTGATTGCCGATAATAGTGTGGATTTTGTTTGGTGTCCTTATGTTTTGCAGCATTTACATTCTGTGTTCTTAGAAAAAGCCCTCCGCGAATGTTTCCGCATCTTAAAAGAAGGGGGGAAAATATTAATTAGTGTGCCCGATGGTCAATTGGCAGCAACTTATGTGGCTCATGGCAAAGGCAGTGAAGAAGTTTATCGTTCTCCTGCTGGTGCGGTTATTGCTTTAGATATTTTATACGGATTTGGTCCGAATATTATCAAGGGTAATAATAAAATTTATAATCACAATGCGCTAGATGCCAAGATGTTAGGTTTAGCCGTAAGAGGAGTAGGTTTTACTAATATAAAAGTGAAACAACAGGGGATAGATATAATCGCCACCGCCGTTCGTTATGCTTTTGAACATCCTGATCGCGTTGAGAGATTAGAAATAATCAGCGGCAGCCAAAAACCTGAAGCACCAGCAATGCCAGCAAAAATAGACAATCCCACTATCCAGCAGCCCCATCCAGGCTGGCGACAATCCCCCAATATGCAATATGACGAACTAGACCAACCCCCATTTTATTGGAAAGCTAATTCTATTGGAAAGATTTAAGGGGTGAAACTGTACTCTACACGACAGTACTATTAATAACAGCATTACATATTGATATATAATATATCTTTATAACAAATATATCCATCGTCATACCGCTGTAGAGCGGTATCCATGCCAAACCTTTAGCTTGTAGCTAGTTGATAGACATGGATGCCGCTCTACAGCGGCATGA
>DIUV01000058.1:0-20032 GCA_002423155.1 Alphaproteobacteria bacterium UBA6149 | reverse complement strand
CCCCTTGGGGCGGGGTTCTTTATTATACAAATTCCTTGTTAACCTTGCTGTCGTGTAGGGTGGTGAAATAGAGAAAAGCTTAATAATCGTTATTTTTGTAATAAAAATGTCATATAGGCATGCTAGAGTGAGAGCATGAAATAAAATTTATTATTTGGAGTGATGGGTATGGCTGATGAAAATGAAGAAGTTGTTGAAGGTGCTGCACCAGAAACAGAGGAAAAGGGAGTTTTAGATTCAGCAAAAGATGTTGCGTCTAGTGCTTATACGCTCATGACTGATTGGAATGGTGATGGAAAGACAACTATTCCAGAATTGTTGGGTACTGGTGCATCACTTTTTGTTGGTGGTCCATTATTAAAGATTGGTGCAACACTCGGCATTCAGAGTGCTAAGTTTGTTGCCACCAAGGTTCTAGTTCCTACTGTGGTTAAAACTGTCGAATTAGGTAGCAATGCTGCCGTAGGGACTGCAAAAATAGTGGTAGCTGCAGCTAAAAATCCTGTAGTGCAAAATGCAAGTTTGGTTGGCGCTGGTGTAGGGTTACATTCTCTTGCCACTAGCTCTGTTTCCGATGCTTCCGCAGATACATTAGATAATTCATCAACTACTCGTGACGATTCTGGTAACTTTGTTAAAGTAAGTGCACATGGGGCTTCTGGTGCAGCTGATAAATCTACTACTACTACTACTGGTAAAATTGTAGTTGAAAAAGAAGCTTTTAGTCAAATGCTCGATGCGGCTGGTTATAAAGACAACAATCAATTAAAAAATCGTTTAACAACCGCAAAAGATGAGGATTTAAGCGAAAAAGAAGATGGTAAGATAGAAGTGAGCGCTGCCACTCAAAAATGGTTAGCTGAGGCTGCTGCTCATCGTGCAGAAAATCAAGAAGCGCAACGTCTTTTGAAAGAGTTAGGCTACGAGCTTAAATTTGGTGACGATGGCAAAGCATATGATGGTGGAGAAACGCTAACAGCTTTAGAAAAAGCTAAAGCAGAGCTTAAAATCAATGCAAAATCTACAGTAATAGATTTTGATGGCGAGGCTTCTGCGGCAAATGCGGTATCCCCTGAAATGTTGGATGGATTACGTCATGCAGTAGCAGAAAAAAAATCAAAATCCGCTGGAAAATCTGCGTAAAATCTGCACTCAGCGGACAAATAAAACATCCAAAAAATTGGATATAACCCCCTCTCCCTCTGGGAGAGGGAGGGGTGAGGGAAGTATATAAAAACTGGTAATTGTTTTTATATCAAATAATATAAACATATTGCATAAATAGAAAATACTCGAATTTGAGGCGGCTTCCCTCACCCCGTCCCTCTCCCAGAGGGAGAGGGGGATTTAAGTAAAATCCTCATTAAAATCATTGCATGACTATATATAGTGTATTATGCTAGGCTTATATACATGTCTATAGTGTGGATAGATGATTAAAATATTTAAAAGAAAAAAAAACAATATTGATGCTCCCAACTGGTATGAGGATAAATATCAGGCGTTGGTGGTGCAGCGCAATATTTTGGCGGTGGTGTCGATAACCAGTGCTATTGCTTCGGCTATGGCGGCTTTGGCGGTTTTTTATATGACTCCACTAAAATCTGTACAGCCATTTGTTATTCAGATTGATGAAAAATCCGGGATTACGCAGGTGGTGGATGTTTTAACCAAGCACCGCGTTTCCGAAAATGAAGCATTGGACAATTATTTCTTATGGAAGTTTCTGCGCGCGCGTGAGACTTATGCTTTGAGTGACTATTATTATAACCGCGATATTACCCGCTTATTCAGCTCGCCAGATGTTTTTAATGCTTACCGTGGTGATTTAGATGCACAAAATCCCCAAAGTTTTCCTGCTCGTTTGACGGCAAATGGTCGTCGGCAGGTTAGTAGCCCGACCATTTCTTATATATCGCGTAAGTCGGAAACTCGGCGAGTGGCGCAGGTGCGTTTTTTAGTGACAGAAAAAAGTGCAGGTAGTGAGGCGGAAGTTTCTCAATATAAAATTGCCACTATTGAATATGGCTATTTGGATATTGATCTTTCTAAGCAGGAAAGACTTGTCAATCCATTCGGATTTCAGGTAATAAGCTATCGAGTAGATGATGAAACGGTGCGAAGATGATGATGAAAATTTTGTTCTTATTAGTTGGGTTTTTAACTTTGTTTAATGCACAGGTTGTCGCGCAGCCTTTGGAGTCTGACAGTCGTATTCGCACTCTGGTTTACAGTGAAAATAATGTTTACCGCATTTTTACTGCTTATGGATATCAGTCAAACATTGAGTTTGGACGGGGAGAAGAAATAGAAACTCTTTCCGTGGGTGATCAAGTAGGGTGGCAGATAGTGCCAGCAGGGCGTAGGTTATTTATTCGCCCATTAGAGTTAGGTGCGCGCACTAATATGACGGTGGTAACCAACAAGCGTGCCTATCAGTTTGATTTAAACTCCGCCGCTTCAGAAAAAGAATTGCCAAAAGATGTCGCGTATGTAGTGCGTTTTTATTATCCTTCCGATGAGGTGGATTCAGGAGCGGCTCCGGTTGCGTCAGCCAGCCAATTAATTGCCGCTACTGCTTCATCCGCTAATTATCCATCTAATAACGTCCCCTCTTCTTATGCGGCGGTACGTAATTTACGTTATACTTACGATGGACCTGCCAAATTTGCTCCTTTAAAAATATATGATAATAAAACAGCAACTTATTTCCGCCTTCCTCCCGTGGCGGCGAGCAATCCGCCGACTATATTTGCGGTTAATGCCGAAGGAGAAGTTAAATTGAGTGCGACTAATACTCCTGATGGTTATGTGATGGTTCCTGTAATTGCTAAGCAATTTATACTTTCTTATGCAAATGGTGCAAAAATAAAAGTCTTTAACGAGGCTTTTAACGGAAATAATGGGGGGCAATAATGTCAACACAACCACCATTACCCCCCGAAGATGAATCAGTAGAACAAGCAGAACCAGCTTTTTCTGCTAATATGGGTGCGCCCACGGTTGCTGCTGCGCCGCGTAGAGTGTTTTTAGTTTTAGGATTGCTGGTATTTTTTATCATTATGGTAATCGTTATCGTATCCAGCGGTAGTAAAGATAAAAGCGAAGAGCAAGCTAAAAAAGAAAAGTCTGGAAAAGTAGTAAAAGCAACTCCCATAAGAGAAGATACTCCACCTCCACCACCTGCACCACCAGTTGCTCCGCCTGCCATTGAGGTTGCACCACCGCCTGCGCCGCCGCCTGCTGAGAGCTTATTTGGAGATGATGATCATAAAATTGCTCGCCAAAAAAGACTGCGCTCGGATATGATAAGTTTTGGCGGCAAATCCGGAACTTCTGAGGCAAAAAACTTATTCTCCAAAGGAAATGGTACCGCTTCAAAAGATGAAAATAGTGGTTTCGCGGATAGTGTAACTTCGGAATCAGCTCCCGAACAGACCGCCAAAATTATAAAAGATACTGGAGCAACCATTGCGCAAGGAAAAATAATTATTGCCACCTTGGAAACCGCTTTAGATACCCAATTACCGGGCATGGTAAGGGCGGTGGTAAGTCGTGATATTTATGCTGAACAAGGAAAAGAACGCTTAATACCCAAAGGCTCGCGGTTAGTTGGCAATTATAATAGTTTAATAACCAGAGGGCAAAACCGAGTTTTTATTATCTGGACTAGGGTTATCCGCCCTGATGGTGTTAATATTATGGTAAATTCTCCGGGAGTTGATGCTTTGGGTAGAGCAGGTTTAAGCGGATATTTAGATAATAAATATGCTGAAACTTTCAGTAGTGCCATCATGACCAGCATCGTATCATTAGGAGTTGCGGCGGCGGCGGATGCGGTAGTGGGGGATACTACGGTTACCAGCAATTCTAATGGTTCTACTACTACTAGTGGTTCGGCTGGGGCTACTTCTGCGGCTAGTGCGATTGATTCCGTGGGTTCGGCTGGGCGCAGGATTATGGACGATATTTCTAATGTGAAGCCACATATAACTGTAGATCAAGGAACGCCAGTGAATGTTATGGTAAACCGAGATTTAATATTTCCCCAAGCTTTTCTAACAAGAACAAATGTAATTCAGTAGGTTATTCATGAGCGCTACTACGGCATTAGATACTTACCTCCGACCAATTGCGGGAATTTTCGCTGAAGATGGAATTAATGAGATTTCCATTAATCGTCCGCAAGAAGTGTGGATAGAAAAATATGGTGAAATGTCGTGCCGCGAGGTGCCTGAGTTTGATTTGGAGCATTTGAAATCGCTTGGTCGCTTAGTTGCACAATATACCGAGCAGCGCGTGAGCGAGGAAACGCCTTTATTATCAGCCAGTTTACCGGGTGGTTTTCGTATTCAGGTGGTTTTCCCCCCCGTTTGCGAGATAAATAATGTGGTTATGTCTATTCGTAAGCAGACTATTGCGAATATTGATTTAGAAGAATATGAGGCTTTGGGAGCATTCCAGTCCACTATTGTTAAACATACGGAAAATGAGGATGATAAAAAACTGCGTGCCTTGTTAGATTCTGGGGCTATTCGTGAGTTTTTAACCCAGAGTTTGCTATTGCGTAAAAATATTATCATTAGTGGTGGTACTTCTACAGGTAAAACCACTTTTTTAAATGCATTATTGAAAAAAATACCTATTACAGAACGCATTATAACTTGTGAAGATGCGCGTGAAATTCAGATTGAGCATCTACCCAACCGCGTACATTTAATTGCCTCCAAAGGTGGGCAGGGCAGGGCAAAAACGACTACGCAAGAACTGATAGAAGCCTGCTTACGTATGCGACCCGACCGTATAATGGTGGGAGAGTTACGCGGTGCGGAGGCGTTTAGTTATCTACGGGCGATTAATACAGGACATCCGGGCTCAATTTCTACCTTACATGCGGATTCACCGAGTCTGGCGATTGAGCAATTGATTTTGATGATTATGCAAGCAGGTTTGGGAATTACGCGTGACCAGATTAAAGAATATGTAGAAAATGTTGTAAATGTAGTCGTACAATTAAAGCGCGGTGCTGGTGGCAAGCGTTTTGTATCGGAAATATTATTTCGTGAGGGCGTTTAAATATGTCTGAAGAAACCAACCATGGCACAAAAATAGTAATTATTTTATTGGTTCTGGTGATTCTTACTGTGCCCATTTATTTGGGTATGCTGGGTTCTTTTGTCTCCATTTATGGAGCAAAATACATACTTTACGGAAAAAACATTAAATATATCTGGTATGTCTATACCAAAAGCCTGCTTCCTTATGCATTACAGTTTCCTGCTTACCGTATACCTGTTTTTTTACCACCTGCGGTGGGGTTTTTTATTAGTCTGATAACTTTATTTCTTATTCGCGCTCCCTTATTCGATTATCGTCCGGGAGGAACAAAAGAAAAAATCCACGGGGATGCAAAATGGGCAACCGAAGCCGAAATTAGAAAAGTAAAACTCCGCGCTAAGAAGGGGATGTTACTCGGGCGAACGGGAGAGGCTAATTATCTGATTGCTGATGATTTTCAGCATGTTCTCTTATTTGCACCAACGGGTTCTGGTAAGGGGGTGGGCTTTGTTATTCCCAATTTACTATTTTGGGAAGATTCCTGCGTTTGTCACGATATTAAGTTAGAGAATTATGAGCTAACCAGTGGTTATCGTCGTAATAAATTAGGGCAAGATGTATATATTTGGAACCCTGCCGATCCTGAAGGTTTCAGCCATTGCTACAATCCCCTGGATTGGATTAGCGATAAACCGGGTAAAATGGTGGATGATGCGCAAAAAATCTGTAGCTTAATTCTGCCCGAACAAGAGTTCTGGCAAAATGAGGCACGCAGCTTAATGTTGGGGGTAATTCTCTATCTGGTTGCTGTGCCCGAAAAAACTACTTCTTTTGGTGAAGTGGTGAGAACTATGCGTAGCGATGATGTGGTATATAATCTCGCGGTGGTGCTGGATACAATTGGCGGAAAAATTCACCCTGTGGCTTATATGAACATCGCCGCCTTTTTGCAAAAAGCGGATAAAGAGCGTTCAGGGGTTATTTCTACCCTCAACTCCAGTTTAGAGCTGTGGGCTAACCCCTTGATTGACACTACCACCGCGAGTAGTGACTTTAATATTTTGAATTTAAAAAAGAGAAAAACCACCATTTTCGTGGGTGTAACCCCAGATAACTTACAACGTTTAGAGCCATTGCTAAAAGTATTTTATCAGCAGGCAACCGACTTCTTAACCGCCCACATGCCGCGCCCTGATGAGCCGCATGGTGTGATGTTTATGATGGATGAGTTTCCCAGCCTAGGAGAGATGCCCCAATTCCAAGTCGGCATCGCGTATTTCCGTGGATTTAAAGTTAAGTTGTTCCTTATCGTACAAGATACCCAACAATTAAAAGGTATTTACGAAGAAGCAGGCATGAACTCGTTTCTTTCCAACTGTTATTACCGCGTGACTTTCTCAGCGAATAACATTGAGACCGCAAATTTAATCTCCCAATTAATTGGTAATAAAACTGTCGCCCAAAGTTCTTACAGCAAACCAAAATTTATTGATTTAAATCCCGGGTCACGTAGCTATAACGTATCTGAAACGCAGCGTGCATTATTGCTTCCGCAAGAAGTTATTCAGCTTCCCAGAGATGAACAGATTATTTTGGTGGAATCTAGCCCACCTATTCACAGTAAAAAGATTTTTTATTTTAAAGACCCGTTTTTTACCAAGCGTTTGATGCCGCAAATTCCCGTTCCTCAGCAAGAGCCGTTTGACCCACGCAAGAAAAAAGCTCCGCCACCACCGCCGCCACCGCCGAAGGAAGAGGAGAAAAAGCCCGCTGCTAGTGCGCCGCCACCACCACCACCTCCACCTGCAAATAAGGATAAGCCCGCAGCTCCGCCTGCGCCGCCTAAACCTCCTGCGCCGCCAGCTCCTCCCAAACCGCCAGCTCCTCCGCCTAACCCTGCTGCGAAGAAGGATGGTTAAGTAGTTTTTTGTTGTTTTGCAATTTTTAGTATATTATGCTTGGCAAACAATAATACCTTGGGTTGTTCTAATGAAAAAAGATTTTTTGGTTGCCCCAGTCGCGCATAATGAGGAAGAACGTTTAGCGGCTCTTCATCGTTATAATATTATGGATACGGATCCAGAAGATGCTTTTGACAGAATTACTCGGATTGCCTCTTGGGCGTTTAAAACTCCGATTGCGTTAGTTTCCTTGGTGGATGGACATCGTCAATGGTTTAAGTCGAATCATGGGTTAGATGTAAAACAAACCCACAAAGATATATCATTTTGTTCTCATGCAATTTTGCAAGATGAAGCTTTTGTAGTTTCTGATGCGACTAAAGATGAGCGTTTTTGTAATAATCCTTTGGTTACGGGTGATCCTAATGTGGCTTTTTACGCTGGTCATCCGCTTATAACTTTCGATGGTTATAAATTAGGTACGCTTTGTCTGATTGATCAAAACCCCCGTCCTGGCAGATTATCTGCGGAAGAGAAGTTAATTCTCAAAGATTTGGCGAGCTTAGTTATTGATGAGTTGGAATTACGCAATGAAGGTCAGCAAGCAAAGCGAAATAATCTTTTAAAAAGTGAATTCTTAGCCAATATGAGCCATGAGATTCGCACGCCCATGAATGGTATTATTGGCATGACCGAGCTTTTATTAGAAACTCAGTTAACTCCGAAACAATCGCATTATGCGCATACCTTAATAAATTCTGCGGAGTCTTTATTGACTATTATTAATGATATTTTAGATTTTTCCAAGATTGAATCTGGCAAACTAACTTTGGAGCCCATAAATTTTAATCTATTCTCATTGGTTGATAGTATCATTGAGATGGTTGAGGTAAAAGCTCAAGAGAAATTCATTGATTTAATAGTAACTTATGATGCAAATACTCCATCGCATATTATTGGAGATTCGGTGCGGATTGGGCAAATTATTTCTAATTTTTTAAGTAATGCGATTAAATTTACCGCAAAGGGAAAAGTAGTTCTTCATATTGAAAGCCAAGAAGTAGCTAGTGATTATATAGTTTTGGGTAAGAAAAAAAGATTATTTAAATTCTCCGTAACTGATAGCGGCATCGGGATTGAGCCAGAATTTCGCAATACAATCTTTGATAAATTCACCCAAGCAGATGTTTCCACCACCCGAAAATTTGGAGGAACAGGGTTAGGTTTGGCAATTTGCAAACAATTGGCAGCTCTGATGGAAGGTGAAATAGGGGTAGAAAGCGTGCTGGGAGAAGGTTCTACGTTCTGGTTCTCCGGCGTTTTTGAAAGTGAACATACAGAAGTTGAAGTTGATAATAAACCATTAATCGTGCAAAAAAGCGTTGGATTTGAAGATGTTAGTGTTCTGCTGGTTGAAGATAATGAAGTAAATAGAGAATTTGCTAGTACGATATTATCAGGTTTTGGTTGTAAAGTTGCTTATGCTAACGATGGTGCAGAGGCAATTACTCAAGTACTGTCTAATCCAAAATTTGATGTTATTTTTATGGATTGTCAGATGCCAAAAATGGATGGATATGCGGCAACCAAGCATTTAATTATATTGGAAAAAGCAGGGCAGATAAAAAAATTACCCCCCATAATTGCCCTCACAGCTAACGCAATGCGCGGTGATAGGGATGAATGTTTAGCGGTTGGTATGTGCGATTATTTATCTAAGCCAATTCGTAAAAAAGAAATTTTAAATATGTTATTAAAATGGGTGGTTCCTGAAAAACAAATCCATGATGAAGAAAAAATTGCGAATATCAGCGCAGAAAAAACCCTTGATTTAGATATGCTAGCAGAATTTAAAGAAATTATGGGTAGTAAATTTCACAATATAATTAATTTATTTGTTAATGACACGGAAGCAAGAATTGCGAATATGGAAGACATAATTAAAAATAATGGCGATTTAAATGCGATTGTGATTGATGCCCATTCGATAAAATCTAGTTCTGCTCATTTGGGCGCCGAAAAATTATCACTTAGTTGCCGTAATTTAGAATATGAAGCCAAAGAGAATTTTCAACATAAACAAGGGGTTTCGGTATTTGGCGCATTATTATTATCCGTCAAGCATGATTTTATAGAATTACGCCCCCATTTAATGGCTATAATTGAGCAAGACTAAAAGACCTATGTGTATAATACTCTGTTAGCACTTATAAGCCTCAGAGCAGCGCATTATGCAGAGGTCTTATTAACGCAACGCCGCAGCTAAATCATCCACCAAATCTTCTACATCTTCTAAGCCTACAGAAAGCCGTAATAGACCTTCACCAATCCCCAGTTTTTCTCGTTCTTCAGGCTTTATATTTGAATGCGTAGTAGTTGCTGGGTGGGTTATCAGGCTTTTTGCATCACCTAAATTATTAGAAATATCAATGATTTCCAAACCATTCATCAATTTAAAAGCGGCTTCTTTACTGCCCACCGAAAAGGCAATCAGCGCCCCACCATTGGAAACTCCGCGGATTTTCATTTGTTTGCTGGCGATTTCATATTGCGGATGGCTAGGCAGACCGGGATATAAAACCCGTTCGATTTTGGGATGTCCTTCAAGATATTCCGCAATCCGCTGGGCATTTTGGCAATGTCTTTCCATACGCAAAGAAAAACTTTCTAAACTTTTAAGGATAATCCACGCATTAAAGGGCGATAAATGCGGGCCAGTATGGCGGTAAAAGGGTACTAGTTTTTCAGTTATAAAACTTTCTGAACCCAACACCGCACCGCCGAGGCAACGTCCATGCCCGTCCATGTGCTTGGTGGTGGAATATACCACGATGTCCGCACCCAATTCTAACGGGCGCTGTAGGAGTGGAGAAGCGAAGATATTATCGACAATAAATAATGCCTTATGCTGTTTGCAGATTTTTGCAATGGCAGCAATATCAACTACTTCCAGCGTAGGGTTCGCTGGGCTTTCGACAAATACGCAAGTGGTGTTAGAACAAAAAGCATCGCGCCAAGCGTCTAAATCCGTACCATCAACCAGGGTGTAAGTAATGCCAAAGCGCGGCAAAATTTCCGTGATAATATAATAACAAGAGCCGAATAATACGCGGCTGGCAACTACGTGGTCGCCTGCTTTTAAAAAGCACATCATGCTGGCAAACACTGCCGCCATACCACTGCCCATTACTGAGGCCGCTTCGGCACCTTCTAATAAAGCGAGGCGATCTTCCAGCATTTTTAGCGTGGGGTTTAGATAACGCGAATAAACATAACCGGGAGCTTGTCCATTAAAACGGCTTTCGGCAATTTCGGCGGAGTCATAACAAAACCCCGAATTCATAAAAATAGCCTCCGAAGTTTCACCAAACTCACTGCGCAAAGTGCCCCCACGGACTAATTGCGTGTCGGTACGCCATTTAGCGGCAGTTTTTTTATCATTCTGGTTACGTTTCATAGACTTTTCTCCTTAAATAATGTATATAATGCCAGATAAGAGGATAAACAAGCGATGTTTGATTTAACTTTTTTTGTTTTTTCTAACTCTCCGTCGTCATCCCCGCCTTGTGCGGGGATCTAGGGCTACAAATTNNCCCCGCACAAGGCGGGGATGACGACGGAAAGTGCATTGATATGTAACTAAAATTAATTGTAAAAAAATGTTTGGTAATAATCCACAAAGAGCGCCGCAAAAAGGCAATGGTGAGGTTTTGCAAGTGAAGGAAATTTTCCCCACGCTGCAAGGCGAGGGACCCTATGCTGGTTGGTCAGCAATCTTTGTGCGCATGGGCGGCTGTAACTTAACTTGCGATTTTTGTGACACCGATTTTGAAGATTTTGACGAATGGCACAAAGATAGTATCTTAGATGAAGTAGCTAAATTTTCTATCAACGAAGAAAATCAAATAGTGCGGCGTTTAGTGGTGATTACCGGTGGTGAGCCATTGCTGCAACCCATTGCCCCCCTATGTGACGATTTATTAGAACGCGGCTTTAAAGTGCAGATTGAAACCAACGGCACTTTATGGCGTGGGCTTGATAAACGCGTGGAAGTAATTTGCTCCCCCAAAAATACGCATGGGGTTTATGCCATGCTGCGCGATGATTTGTTGCAGCATATTACTGCATTGAAATTTATAGTTTCCACCTATAGAGAAAATTATAAAAATGTAATGGAAGTAGGGCAATCCGCCTATAACATCCCCGTTTATGTTCAGCCAATGGATGAGCAAGACCAGCAGAAAAACTTAGATAATTTGTTTTATGCAACCGATTTAGCCCAAAAACATGGCTATCGCTTGAGTGTGCAGTTGCATAAGATTTTGGGGATTAGGTAAGAATAAAAAATGAAAAAAGCAGTAATACTACTAAGCGGCGGATTAGACTCCGCCACGGTGCTCGCCATGGCAAAAGCGCAAGGTTTTGCGCCTTATGCTTTGAGTTTTCGTTATGGGCAGCGGCATGATGTGGAGTTGCGCGCAGCAGCAAGAGTGGCAGCGAGTTTGGGGGTGGTGGAGCATAAGATTGCCGAGATTGATTTGCGCTTGTTTGGTGGTTCTGCCTTGACGGATAGCAATATTGCGGTGCCCAAGGCGCGTGATGTGAGCGATATTGGCACCGGGATTCCCATTACTTACGTGCCGGCGCGTAATACAATTTTTCTTTCTTTTGCGCTTGCCTGGGCGGAAGTTTTGGGAGCGCAGGATATTTTTATTGGGGTGAATGCGCTGGATTATAGCGGCTATCCTGATTGCCGACCTGAATTTATCGCCGCTTATGAAAAAATGGCCAATCTGGCGACTACTTATACTGATGAAGCAAACCAGAAAATAAAAATCCATACCCCCTTGATAGATTTAAGCAAAGCGCAGATTATTGAGCGCGGGCTAAAATTAGGTGTGGATTATGCTTTGACCATTTCTTGTTATGATCCTAAGGGAGAAAAACCATGTGGCGCTTGCGATTCATGCTTGCTTCGTGCTAAAGGTTTTGCCGAAAATGGTATTGAGGAAAAATGAGCCAATTGTAAAACTATTAAATTAGTATATTACCATCCCCATCGTCATACCGTCGAAAGACGGTATCCAGTCTCTCTACATTGACAGATATCCTTGTTTATAAAAATTATTATTTTTGTGGATAGACTGGATACCAGCGTGCGCTGGTATGACGATTAAGGAGATTAATGTGGACGAAAAATAGTTTTGCAATTGGCTCTAATGGTATTAAGGAAGTCTGATATGAATGAAGAAATTTACGGTAATTTAACCCAACTCGGCGGAAAAACCGAGTTGCCGACCTCTCCCGAGGCGGCAGAATTGGAAAAAGTACCCAATCCGCACATGAATGTGGATTATCTGGTGCGTTTTTCCTGCCCAGAATTTACCTCTATCTGCCCAATTACCGGGCAGCCAGATTTTGCGCATTTAGTGTTAGATTATGTGCCGCGTAAATGGTTGGTGGAGAGTAAATCGCTCAAACTTTATCTGGCATCTTTTCGTAATCATGGCGCGTTTCATGAAGATTGTACCATTGCTATTGCTAAAAAACTGATGGAATTATTAGACCCTACTTGGTTGCGTTTGGGCGGATATTGGTACCCACGCGGAGGTATTCCCATTGATATTTTCTTTCAAACGGGTGCCGCTCCGCAAAATTTATGGATACCCGATCAAGGGGTGGCACTTTATAAGGCGCGTTAAGTGTTTATTGGGTTCTTGTCCTTGCAGTAATTCTAAAACTAATTTTTATCCACCAAAATATCCGTTGTCATACCGCCGCAGGGCGGTATCCATGCCTACTCTATAACGGTGAATTCTATAATTTATTGATAAATTTCTCTTGCGGATGGGCATGGATACCAGCCTACGCTGGTATGACAAGGATATTTTGGTGGATAAAAAATAGTTTTAGAATTGCTGTTGTCCTTGAGTAAGATTTGCTTTTATGCTCATTTCGTGTTAAAATTGCCAAGTTATGAATAATATAAATATACAATTAGATAATGAAATGCATCTCTATGTTAATGAAAACATTGGGAGGGTTGGTTTTTGTTCTACTGCAAGTGAATTTATCCGCGATTTGATTTACAAAGATATGTGTGAAAAAAAAGTGATGGATAAAGTAATGCGTGGTTTAGATGATATGAATAATGGTAGATTTTCCAGTCGGTCTATTTTAGATATTGTTAGTGAAGAATTGAAATGAGCGTTAGTGATTATTACACACTAACTAGTATAGCAGAGGAAGATTTAATTGAAATAATTAGATTTTCTGTGGTTGAATTTGGCAAGCAGCAAACTTTAAAACATTTGCAAGCAATTCATGAAGTTTCCGAATATGTTGGACGAAATCATAAAATTTTGCGCTCGCGTTCGGAATTTGCCGTTGACTGCTCTATCTTAATATACCCTGTAGAAAAATATTATATGTTATGTCATGCTGTATCAGAGGAGCATATATTGGTATTGGGATATTTAGCAAATGAACGAGATATTCCTAATATTATAAAACGCAATTCTTATGCAATTAATCAAGAAATATCTAAATTTATGGGGCAGAGATGGTCTTAAGTAGCATCCAAAAAAAAGCCCAAGCAGGTGAAGTAGAGCAAGCGCAGCTTTTGCTGGTGGAGTTTTTAACAGATTTATTCCCCCTAAAAATCGCTTCGGTGCAGATTCGGCGTGATAGTCTTAGCCTTAATTCGGTTAATGGGTTTATTTATTTGCGTGAACCTGATGTTAAAACTGGTGCTAATGAATTGTTTTTTAAGTTTCATCATGAAGAAAATGAAGATGTTCTAAAGGAATATTACAATAGTCAATTACTGCAAGATGGCGGATTTCCTGTGGAAATGCCAGTTTATGCCTCGCAGGAAGTGGGCAAGCAAGTATTGTTATATCAGGTAAAAAAGGCGGAGCGTTTGTTTGATGTGTGCAAGCGTAACGAATTTTCAGGCGCAGAATTTGCAGATGTTATAAAAGCGCAAGAAGATTTTGATGATTTAAGCTGTGCGCGTTATTTGGATTCGCTGCATTTGGCAGGGCAGGAAGAGTTGCAAGAAGAGCCAATTTTGCAGTTGTTTTATAATCGTTTGGTGGATGACGCTGCACTCCCTCTACCTCTGGGAGAGGGTCGGGGTGAGGGAAGTCTTAGTAATAACGGCACTATAAAGCGTGGGGAGACTTCCCTCACCCCAGCCCTCTCCCAGAGGGAGAGGGGGCAGTTCGGCGGGCGTTTTGTGCAATTTTATCAAGATAAAGACTTTATTTTTTCTGAATGCACCATTAATTTCAACGAACTAAAAAACTTAAAATGGCGCATTAACGGAATAGAATATAAAGAAACTCTGCACGAGGCTTTTGTAAAAGCCCTTAATATATTATCACCAAAAGCACATTTATCCGCAGAAAATAAATATCCAGCTCTCGTCGCCCATGGCGATGCGCATAATGGTAATGTTTGGTTCAATGCTGGCAATCCGCCCAGTCTTTCTTTGTTTGATCCTGCTTTTGCTGGCTTGCATATTCCGGCTCTATTAGCGGAAATAAAAACTACTTTTCACAATATTTTTGCCCATCCTTTATGGTTATATGATTCTGTGGAAGCGGATAAGAACTTAGATGTTTCATTGAAAATAAAAGATAATTACGTAGAAATAACCCATAATTGGCAATTATCCCCCCTGCGTGAAGCTTTTTTGACCTCTAAGCAGGAGCGAATCTGGAAGCCATTGTTACAAAAGCTAAAATATGAAAATTTGTTGCCAGAAAATTGGCAGGATTATATGCGCTCTGCCTTGTTTTGCTGCCCCAGTTTGGTGATGAATCTGCGCAGCTATGCAGGAAATAATAATAATTTCCATACGCAAAAAACTTCAGCTTTGGGGCTTTCTATATCAATGATGTTGTCATCCGCGCCAGTAAATGGTAATGACGTGGTTTCTAATTTTTTTGCAAAAGTGCAGCCTAAATGACCATTAATATCTATAAATTAAGTGAAATCTCAGCAGATACGCGCAAGAACATCCTGCGCCGTTCGGAGATTGATATAAATAACGTAAAAGACATCGTCGCTCCCATTATTGAAGATGTGCGCTTAAATGGCGACGCCGCTTTGGTAAAATATGCCCAAAAATTTGATGGTGCAAAAGTGGACGTAAATAACATCCGCGCCACGGAAGAAGAATTCGCCCATGCACGCGGAAATTTGGATGATAAATTAAAAGACGCAATCAGATTTTGCGCCGATAATGTGCGTAAATTCCACCAAGTGCAAAAAGATCGCGAAGAACGCAGTTGGCTGACTGAAGTAAATCCTGGCGTTTGGGCAGGTGAGCAAATTTCCCCCTTGCCTTCGGTTGGGTTATATGTGCCGCGCGGAAAAGGCTGTTTCCCTTCGGTAATGTATATGCTCGCTATGCCGGCCATTGTCGCAGGAGTGCCCAAAATTGCCGTGTGTACGCCGCCGACTGAAAATGGCAGTATTGACGATGCCTCACTTTTCACGGCAGAAGTTTGCGGCATTAAAAATGTTTATAAAGCAGGCGGAGCGCAAGCCATTGCCGCACTGGCTTATGGCACGCAGACTATCCCCAAAGTAGTAAAAGTTTTAGGACCCGGCAATTCTTATGTGGCAGCGGCGCGGCGTTTGCTTTCAGACATTATTAATCCCGGAATGCCAGCTGGCCCAAGCGAAGCATTAATTTTGGCGGATGAGTCTGCGCATGTAAAAAATACCGCCTTAGACTTACTAAATGAAGCGGAGCATGGGCCCGATTCCGCCTCTATTTTAGTAACTCATTCAGCAGAACTTGCGGAAAAAATCGCTAAAATTTTGCCTGAACTAATCGCCCAGCTGCCAGAAAAACGCCAAGAATTTTGCAATGCTGGTTTTAGTAATTATGGCGGTATTGTTTTAACGTCTTCTTTGGCGGAATCTATTGAGTTTTGTAATGAATATGCGGTAGAACATCTGCATTTAAAGGTAAAAAATCCTGAGAAAGTTATTCCGCAACTTTATGATGTGGGTGAAATTCTCGTGGGTGAGTTTACGCCTATAGTTATGGGTAATTTTGGCATTGGCGTAAACGCCGTTTTGCCCACCGGCGGACATGCCAAAACTTATTCCGCCACCTCAATTTGGGATTATATGAAGCGCACCTCCCTCGCCATGGTCGGGCGAGAAGGTTACGCAGCGTTGAAAGACCCAGTGGTAACCATCTCTGATTATGAAGGTTTTTCTGCGCATTCTAACGCGATTAAACTGCGCGAGATAAATGACGATATGAGCGATGCGTTTATTCAGGATATATTGAATAATGGTAAAAAATGATTGTTAAATTTCGAAACCATCCGTCGTCATCCCCGTCTTGTACGGGGATCCGAGGACACAAAAAAGACCGAATTTGTAGCCCGAGATCCCCGCACAAGGCGGGGATGACGACGGCGAGTGATTGAGGTGGTTTAACATGAACTTCAAAATCCTCGCCATGGACTTGCACAACACCATCTATGATGAGGTGATGGAATATGGTCTTGCCCTGAATGAAGCAATTATTTTTTGGCAAGAAACCGCGCAAAAATTCGGCAAAACTATCACGCGTGAGCGTTTATATGCGGAATTATCAATAGCGCACCAAGAATTAGCATCTGACTGGGATGAGGATGTTTGGTCACTTCTGCCAGCTTTGCAGGAGCTAAATCTTTCTAAGCAAGAATTCACCCAATTGTGCGAACAAGCTATCTATCTGCGCCGCGTAAAAAGCCAAGAACTAACCAAAAAAACAGTTTATACAGGATTAGTAGAAACTTTAAAAAAACTAAAATCCCAAGGCGTGCGTATTTATATAATCACCGAAGCCACGGCCGATATTGCTATGCAAGCTTTGGATTGGTTGAGGCTAGGCGGAGTAGTGCAGGGGGTTTATACCTATCCATCTCGCCATGCGCCTGTTGAGCTGGAAGGCACTTATCATAAAGTGTTTTCTAATTATCCTAATAGCTCAACTTACCTAAAAAAACCGCATCCTTTTTTGCTTGCTGACTTGAGTTTAGATGATGCTAAATTATGCGGAAAAATACCAAATGAAGTAAAAACCGAAGAAGTCTTTAGCATCGTTCATGATGAAAATTTAGAATTGAAAGAATTCGCAAAAGATATGAATCTGCAAGCAGATGTAAGCGTAAAATTGCAAGTTAGGGCAGGGCAATATGCTGAAATTTTGCAAGAAATTTTGCAAGATATGCTCTATGTCGGCGATAGTAAGTTTAAAGATGGCATCATGGCACAAAATGCTGGCGTAAAATTCGCCTGGGCAGCTTATGGTAAGCAAGTAGCCGCAGAAGCCGCAGAAGATTTTGAGCAAAGTAAGCAAATATTATACGCAGTGACGGGGTGGGATAAGCAAATATTACAGCTTACTCAAGAAGCAAGCAAATCTCAGCGTGTGCATGATTTGCAGCCAGATTTTGTGTTGGAGAACCCCCTCTCCCTTTGGGAGAGGGAGGGGTGAGGGAAACCTCTGCACAAAAATTATTTCTTTGTGCAGATACTTCCCTCACCCCCTGAAACATATATGTTTCAGCTCATCCCAGAGGGAGAGGGAGCAGTCCTACAAACCACTATGGGAACCATCACAAAAAGGCGGAGTTTTGGTCTGTCTGCAACCACATAAAAACTTAGTTTCTTTCTCTGCCAAACTAAACTTCACTGAATGTAAACCTGAACCCGAATGTGCACCATCACAAAATGGTTGTTTTTGCGAAAGCCCGCAAGCGCACCATTTGTAATCACCAGCTTCTAGTTCAACTTGGTAGGGTTCATTCTGGGTAGCAATTGGTAAATTGGTCATATTCATCTCCTGATTAATTTTTCTTCGGCGGTGCATTTTGCCGTGCCGCCTGATAATATTTGTTGGTACACCTGATAATTTTCTAACACGCGCATAACATAATTTCTGGTTTCGCCAAAGGGAATGGTTTCAATCCAGCGTAGTGCCAAGTCCGTTCCGCGATTGGGGGAGCCAAATTGTTCTGCCCATTTGCTTGGGCGACCTGGTCCTGCATTATAAGCGGCAATGCTCATGGGGTAGGAGCCATCAAATTTATTTAATAAATCTGCCAGATAGGCACTGCCCATGCGAGTGTTATAGCTTGAGTCAAATAGCATGTCTATGTGATAGGGAATGGCGTATTTTTTGGATAATAATTTTGCTGTATTAGGCATAATCTGCATCAATCCTTTGGCACCTGCGCTGCTTTCTGCCGTGGGATTAAAGGAGCTTTCCTGACGCATAATCGCCAAAGATAAAGCAGCTGGTACGGGAAGATTTTCAGGCAATTTAAAGCTGGGATATGCTTCATCTTGTAGATAAATCCGTTTTTTTAGTGCTTCTCGGGCGGTGCGGAGCATCAAATCTGGGCGTTTTATTTCCTTGCCTAAACGGGCGGCGAATTGGGCTTCTTGGGGAGTTTTTGCGCGTTCAACCAAATTTTTCATAAATGGCCAAGTCAAGTCTGCCGCGCCAACTTTTGCCATGCGCAAAACGGTAATTGCTTGCGCATTTTTATTAATAAAATTATTCCAAGCCGCTTCATTAAAAGCGGGTGAAGCTGGTAGCTTCAAGGCGATTTTTAGTTTTTCTGTCGCCAATTGCCCATAAAAACTATAGGGCATGGCGGCGGCTTTTTTGAACCAGTCATTCGCTTCTTTAGTTTTTTTCAGCTGCAACGCGGCCCGCGCTGCCCAGTAGGCTCCGCGAGAACGTGATAAAGTAGTGTCGGAATCATCATAAAGCTTAGAAAAATGTTTATAAGCCTCTTCAGGTTTATTTAGATAGCTATAAGCAATCCATCCCCTTAGCCATAGGGCTTCTGTATAGTCTTGCGGATCACTTTCATCTAAGCTATGTTTAGCAGCTAATTGAGCCGCTAGTTGATAATTATTATGCTCCATTGCGCGGCGAATATGTAGTTTGCGGTATTTCCACCATAATTCTGGATGGGGTACATTAGATGGTGCTTTTTGCAAAGCAGCAAGCACTTCATTCTGGTTATTCCGCGCGGCCGCATATTTCATTTTTTCATAAATTAATCCAGCATCATTTTGCAAGCTGGGGGGGATTTTTTTGAGCCACCAATTAGCATCTTTAGCGCCATTCGCCAGTGCCATTCGCGCTTTAAATAAGGCAAAATAACCTTCTGGTACTCGTGCTAGTAAATGGGTGGTAGCGGCAAATTTCCCTTCCCACAATAATCTATCTAGTCGGCGTACATGTTGCTTAAAATCCAGAATTTTACTATAATCTCTTAGCATATCCGCTTCTTGCTTGGGGGTAAAATCCCCTTCTGCCCAAGCATAAGTTACTAATTCTGGGGTTGCTTTATTTTGCAACTCTGCCATGCGCAATTTTCCTGCTGGGGTTATGGGCGGATGTTTTTTAAACCAATCATATATTTCTGCTTCGCTATTATGCTCTCCCAATAGAGCAATTTCTGCTCGCGTGAGGAGTTTTTCTTCCTGCGGCCAATTTGGATGTTTGCTTATAAAACTATTAAAACTAGCAAAATCTGCAACGATATTTCCTTGGGTTAGTACATACCAAGTTACCGCAGTTTTTAAATAAGCATCATTAGAAGAGCGTATATTGGCTAACGCATCATCCCAGTTTTTGCGTTCAATCGCCTTAAATGCCTGTTTTTCTACATCACTAGCAAATACAGGTTTGCTTAGTAAAAACAGAGCAGTAAGAGCAAAAAATAATGGGCGTAGATTTTTCATGGCGATTTTATAGGTGTTTAAAATAAATAAAACAACAATAGAAAATTTTGCACAGAAAGTTTTGCCATAAAATTTTTGATTTCATAATAATCATTGCCATTTATAGGAATATTTGACTATATTGCCATCAATTATAGAACTAACTATTTGTATAAATAACATCCGTCGTCATCCCGAAGAAAGTCGGGATCCAGTGTCGCCACAAAGGGAAATCTTTTAGTTTATAAAGAAATATCCGCTTGTTGATAGACTGGATCCAGACTTTCGTCCACTACTGTCCAATTAAATTTATT
>DIUV01000008.1 GCA_002423155.1 Alphaproteobacteria bacterium UBA6149 | reverse complement strand
AAAGTTTTGTTGGACAGTAGTGCGCCTCGTGCGGGGATCTTAGGCTACAAATTCAGTCTTTTTTGTGTCCTGAGATCCCCGCACAAGGCGGGGATGACGACGGAGAGTGTTGATATTTAATAAACATTTTATAGTGCCAAAAAAAATGTCTGGTAGCGTGATTAGACACATTGATAATGAAATAAATATAATAAAAAAGGGCGAAGGAAAAATCCTGCGCCCTTTCTTTTAAAAACTCAAAGCAAAGAAACTTAAACTGCTTCTTCTACTTGTTCGACCACTTCTTTTTCTTTACGCGCTGAATGAGCTTCTGGCTCTTTCAACACATAACCACGTCCCCAAACGGTTTCGATGTAATTTTCGCCACCAGCCATTTCTGCAAGTTTTTTACGTAGTTTGCATACAAACACGTCAATAATTTTCAATTCTGGCTCATCAATCCCACCATATAAATGGTTAAGGAACATTTCTTTGGTCAAAGTAGAACCTTTACGCAAAGAAAGTAGCTCTAAAATTGCATATTCTTTGCTAGTCAAATGAACATTTTTGCCATCTACTTCCACTGCGCGGCTATCTAGGTTCACCATCAATTTACCAGTACGGATAATTGACTCAGAGTGACCTTTAGAACGACGAACAATTGCTTGAATACGCGCAATTAACTCACCTTTATTGAAAGGTTTAGTCAAATAATCATCTGCACCATAGCCTAAGCCTTTGATTTTTTGATCTGGACCAGAAAGACCAGATAAAATCAAGATAGGAGTAGTGATTTTTGCAGCACGGAAGCGACGCAACACTTCATAACCATCAATATCTGGCAACATAAGGTCCAAAATAATAATATCATAATCGTAAATACGACCAATCTCTAAACCTTCTTCACCTAGTTCGGTAGTGTCACAAATAATACCTTCAGACGCTAGCGACAATTCAATCGCTTTAGCAGTAGATGCATCATCTTCAACTAGCAATACACGCATTGGAAACCTCTTTGCTCATTAAAAATTAATTTTATCATGGAAAAACCACGATTTCAGCGATTTTTAGCACAAATATTAATAATTGCAAGCTAAAAATCTTAAAATCCGCGCCATGTTAAAATTAAGTTAACATATTTTATCTTGAAACACCAACAATAATTTCCATAATTTTTAGCATTTTATCTAGCTATCAATCCTAACTCTGCAACATCCGACTGAGCAAAGAAACATCTTCCTGCATTTCCGAGTCTTTCCCACATAATTCTTCCACGCGCTTTATCGCGTGCATCACGGTAGTATGATCCTTACCCCCAAATTTGCGCCCAATTTCTGGCAAACTGCGGGAAGTTAGTTGCTTAGCCAGATACATCGCAATCTGGCGCGGACGCGCAACTGAGATAGAACGCCGCCCCGAATGCATATCTGAAACCTTGATATGATAATGCCCTGCCACCGCTTTTTGAATATCTTCGACTGTAACTTTGCGATCATTAGCACGCAGCAAGTCTTTTAATACGTCGTTAGTAGTCTCTAAATTGATTTCCCGTTCAATCAACGCAGCGTGCGCCACCACCCGATTAAGCGCTCCTTCTAACTCACGAATATTAGAAGTTATTTTCTGCGCCAAAAACTCCAACACTTTTTGCGGCACCGGAATCGACAAACGCTCCGCCTTAGACTGCAAAATCCCTAAGCGTAATTCATAGCTAGTGTCATTTATATCAGCAACCAAGCCCCAGCCTAAACGCGAGCGCACCCGTTCTTCCAAACCTTCCAAATCCGAAGGCGAACGATCGGCCGAGATAACTAATTGTTTGTTTTGCTCCACTAACGCATTAAAGGTGTGGAAAAATTCTTCCTGAGTAGAATCTTTACCACTAATAAACTGCACATCATCGACCATCAACACATCGACAGAACGGAATTGTTCCTTAAAAGCAATCGTATCATTAAAACGCAATGCGCGAATGAACTGATACATAAATTGTTCCGCCGAAAGATAAATCACCCGACGATTAGGATTATTTCCACGAATATGCCAAGCAATCGCATGCATCAAATGGGTCTTACCCAAACCCACACCACCATAAAGAAACAGCGGATTACAACCCTGCACCACCCCCGGAGACTCCGCCACTCGGCGTGCGGCGGCAAAAGCTAACTCATTAGGCTTACCCACCACAAAATTATCAAAAGTAAAGCGCGAATCTAAAGCCGCACCCGCCTGCTCCAAAGCCTCTAAGCTACTATCCACCCCCGAACTATTACCGTATAATGCACGAACTTTATTTGCATCAGGCTCATGCTTTTTATTACTAAAATTATCCGTCTTATTAGAAAATTCCGACACATTCCCCACAAAATTAGCCGAAGAACGAACTGGCGCTGCGCGTGGAGTAACCATCAGGTCAATCGCATGCACCCCCACACCTTCTAACTGCCAAAAACGGCGCATAGTCTCCAGATAATGATTAGAAACCCATTCGCGCATAAAACGGGTTGGAACATAAATAACTGCTTTTCCGCCACTTACACCAGCAAACTCCAGCGGACTTAACCAGCTACGATAGATTGCCTCACCATAAGTCTGACGTAATTTGTCACAAACACGCTCCCAAGAGGCAAGCGAATCCGAAGAAATAGCCGAAGAATTATTTGAACCAAAAGAATTATTCGAACCATGAGAACTACTTGTTCCATAAACTTTAGGAACATAAGTAAAATT
This sequence comes from Alphaproteobacteria bacterium UBA6149, assembly GCA_002423155.1. Taxonomy (GTDB): domain Bacteria; phylum Pseudomonadota; class Alphaproteobacteria; order Rickettsiales; family UBA998; genus UBA6149. The sequence goes on along the minus strand of DIUV01000008.1, from coordinate 8,214 downwards.
TTCTGCATTTTCGCGCTTTGCCATTTCACGCGTTTCCGTATTTCTCGTCAAAAGATTATTTGCAAGAAAATCAACATCTTCAGATTCAGAAAATTTAGGGTCAGGACATAAAGCCATATCTGTAATCACAATTATGTTCCCTCCCTTCTTTATATTTATTAATTTTTAATGTAATTCAATCTGTTACAAGCAAAACCTCAAGTAACAAATCAAACAAAACCCTCAAAATTGACACAAAAAAAGGGCTTACGCCACCACACCTCACGGTGACGCGCCCTTATTTTAATCTTTTTTACGCTAAAGTCCGAATAACAAAGCCACCGAATTTATCGACAACCTCAATCAGACCCTACCCTCAAAAATATATTAAGATATTGCCTTAACACCAGCCGACAAACGGCTAACTTTGCGAGAAGCAGTAGCCAATTTTAAAACGCCTTTAGTCACGCCGCGCATGATTTCTGGCTCAGCAGCAGTAAAAGCAGCTTTTGCCGCTTCTTTGTCGCCCGCAGAAATAGCAGTTTCAACTTTACGAATAAAAGTACGAATACGACTAATGCGTGAACCATTTACTTCAGTACGAGTCTCGGTCTGACGAATACGTTTCAACGCTGATTTATGATGTGCCATTTATTAAAAACCTTAATTTATATTATTTTTTTCTTTATCCGAATCCACCCACCCTAAACCAAGGACCAAAGCCCATAAACCTAGAGATTTAGACATAAATTCTTCCAAAGAAACACCATCCGCAAAAAAGCGGTTGATGCTTATAGCTCTAAAAACAACTAAACACAAGCCAAAACCCTCAAAATTCATCAAAAAATCTTACTAAAAATTTTATCAAAGAACCATCAAAAATCTGACCAACATCAGTTGTGCATAGCAATAACCTAGCCCTGTAAAACAGCCTCGTCAAGAGTGCTTTTCATTTTTTTATGCAATAAAATAAGCGAGAAAAAACAACATATTATTACAATATTTTTTAAGAATCACTACATATAGTAGGTGGTTTTTTTTGAACCACTACAAGTTTACTTTTTGGAAACTTTTTTTGCACCCACAAAAAAATCATTTTTGACAAGCAGGGCAGAAAAAACTCGACCGCCCACCCTGACGTATCGACTCAATCTTACTAGCACAAACCACACAACTCTCACCAGCGCGCCCATAAACCTTAAAATTATGCTGAAAATAGCCCGAATCCCCACTAGCATTCGCATAATCGCGCAAGGTAGAGCCGCCTGCCTCAATAGCTTCTTGCAACACTTCCCGTATAACGCACACCAATTCCGCGGCTTTATGCACACAATCACGCGCTGGAGTTGCCGGGTTTATAGAGGTGCGAAACAAAACCTCACTCGCATAAATATTACCCACCCCCACCACTAATTCCTGATCCATCAACACAATTTTTATCGCTTGCCCCTTACGCGCCAAACTCTGCGCCAAATAATCCGCCGAAAAATCCTCCGCAAACGGCTCTGGCCCCAAATGCTCCAACAAACTAGCTGCATGTTCCTCTGTTAAGGGCAAAAACAGCCCAAATCTCCGCGCATCTTGAAAAATAATCTCCCGACCATCCGCCAAACGCAAAGTAACATGCTCATGCTTGCCCTGCTGCTGCCCCACATTACGCACAAAAAACTTACCCGACATGCCCAAATGCACCACCAGCCTACCGCCCCCCCCATCCAGCTCCAACAACAAATATTTCGCCCGTCGCCCAATCGACAATATCCGCCGTCCCTTCAAGCTTTGTTCCAGCCCCTCAGGAATCAAAATCCGAAATTTGCGGCAAGTTATCCGCGCATCCACAATCTGTGCCCCCTCCACTAAAGAGCAAAGCCCCCGCCGTACAGTTTCTACTTCAGGTAATTCTGGCATACGCATCCCATATATATTTTGTTAAACACGCCAAACGATTGGCGAGATTGCCGTCGCAATCCAAATTATAGTGCTTTTTTATTTTATGATTTAAAAAGAAAAGCACTATAATTGATAGATTTTTTCTCAAAAATATTTATAAATCACCAAATGAAACAAAACAACCAACATAAAACTACGCATTTCGGCTTCCAAGAAGTGGAAGAAGCCAGCAAGCAAGGGTTAGTGCGCGAAGTCTTCGCCAAAGTCGCCCCCAATTACGACCTAATGAACGATGCCATGAGCATGGGTCTGCACCGTGCCTGGAAAGACCAATTAATTGACCAACTCCAACCCACCCCCCAAATGCACCTGCTCGACGTAGCTGGCGGCACGGGCGACATAGCTTTTCGTGCACTAAAATCTGGCTGCGCACAGGTTACTTTATGCGACATCAACCCCGCCATGCTCGCCGAAGGTCGCCGCCGCGCGCTCGATGCCAACCTACAAAAAAACATTTCCTGGATAACTGGCAACGCCGAGTGCCTGCCCTGCCCCTCCAATAAATTTGATGCTTACACCATTGCTTTTGGCATCCGCAACGTCACCCACATAGAAAACGCCCTCGCCGACGCCTTCCGCTGCCTGCGCGTGGGCGGACATTTCCTCTGCCTAGAATTCAGCCTGCCACAAAACCCTATTTTACGCAGAATATACGATAAATATTCCTTCAACATAATTCCTCGCTTAGGCAAATTATTATCCAACGACGCTGAATCCTATCAATATTTAGTAGAATCCATCCGCCGCTTCCCCCATGCAGAAGATTTCGCCACCATGATAAAAAACGCAGGCTTCACACAAGTAAACTACAAAAGACTAAGCGGCGGAATAGTATGCATCCATTCAGGCTGGAAGCCCCCTCCTTCCCCCTCTCCCTCTGGGAGAGGGCCGGGGTGAGGGAAGCCCAACAAAAACCAGCAACCAGATATTCTCAAAGAAAATCAACAACATGCAAAATTTAAACAACCAACTCATTATATGTGGAGAGTTCCCTCACCCCGACCCTCTCCCAGAGGGAGAGGGAGCAGCATGCTAAAACATCTCCATGCAATCTGGCATATTGGGAACGTACTCGCCAAACACGATGCCCTCTTCATCCTCGACTACACAACCTTAAAAAGAACCAAATTCCTATTCGGCGCCCCCAGCAAAAACGCCTCTAAAAACAAAGGCGAAGCCTTAAGCAACGCCCTACATGAACTAGGCGCCGCCTACATAAAACTCGGGCAAATGCTCTCCACCCGACCAGATTTAGTCGGCGAAGAACTCGCACATGGCTTAACAAAACTACAAGACCAAGTCCCCGCCTTCCCCACCGAACAAGCCAAAAAAATCATCGAAACCAGCCTCGGCGGCACATTAGAAAAATTCTTCTCCCAGTTTGACTTAAGCCCCATCGCCGCGGCTTCCGTCGCGCAAGTCCACTTCGCCATCACCAATCAGGGCGAGGAAGTAGCCGTAAAAATCCTCCGCCCCCAAATTGCTGAGCAATTACAAAAAGACTTACTCTTGTTTAGATGGCTGGCAAAAAAAGTCGAAAAACACCTACCCAAATCCAAGCGCTTAAAGCCAATATCAGTAGTAGAAACCTTAGAAAAAAGCCTGCTTATGGAGCTAGATTTGCGCTTCGAAGCCGCGGCATCCGAAGAACTAGCCGAAAATCTACAAGCCGAAACCAGCGTAACCATCCCCAAAATAGACTGGCAGCGCACCAGCAAACAAGTGCTCACCATGCAGCGCATCCACGGCACCCCCATCTCTGACCTGGCAAGCCTTAAAGCCCAAGGGCACAATTTAAGCAAACTCGCCGAATCCCTCGCGGAAATATTTTTCATCCAAGCCCTACGGGATGGTTTTTTCCACGCAGATTTCCACCCAGGCAACATCTTCGTCCAGCAAGGCGGCAAAATCGCCCTAGTAGATTTCGGCATCATGGGCAGATTAGACTTCAACACCCGCCTAAACTTCGCCATTATAATCAAAGGCTTCATCGAGCATGATTATCTAAGCGCCGCCCGCGCCCACCTGCATGCTGGCTACATCCCCACAGACACCAACCTCCACCTCTTCGCCCAAAGCCTCCGCGCCATCGGACAACCCATCTTCAACAGACCGCTAAACGAAATCTCCCTCGGCGAACTACTCGCCCAAATGTTCGCCATCACCGCCAGCTTCAACATGGAGCTCCAACCGCAATTATTACTCCTACAAAAAACCCTCATCATGGTAGAAGGCATCGGCCGCTCCTTAAGCCCCGAAATAAACATCTGGCAACTCGCCGAAAAACCCATCCAAACCTGGGCAAAAGACAATTTAACCCCAATGGCTTATGTAAAACGCGCGGTGGAAGATTTTGTTTATGGGGTAGTTTTTAAATAGCTAGAAAGTTTATTTTATCCAAGTAAATTAAAAATTGAATTTTGAATTTACTTGGATTAATATGCCTAGCATTACTAAGCTCACGATGATTGCAAACAAATAGTTGTCACTCAATTTTTTAAATAATACGAGACTGCTCAGCACTATCTCTGCGTTGTTTTTCAATATGTTCTGCAAAATCATTGCGAACGTTAGATAGCTCAACTTGGGTCTGCTTAAGCATAAAAGCATTTGTGTACGCCGCATCCTGCGCTGTGTGTAATGGCTCAAGCACCGCCTTTTTAGCAATAAGCATGCCTATACCTGCACCCAATGCAGGCAAAAGAAATTTATTTGCATACCGAACCCCCATCACCGCATCATGATTAAGAATCAAATCTTTAAAATTAGCATGTGAAGAAATATTTTTAATGTCACTGGCTATAGATTTAAGTTTATCGTTGGCAAGTTCATATAATTTATCAACATCATATCCCTTCAGCTCTTTAATTGCCGCTTCTGCTGAACGCCCACTATCACCAAGTTTCTCAAAATCATAAGTCAAATTATCAGGAATTTCCTTAGCTGCTTTATGCACTTTCTTTATATAATTCAATAAATCTTCGCTCTTTTCTGGTATATCTTTAGACGAAAACTTTCTCAAAAAATCCTGCCAAGGAGCCTCATGAGCATCAAATATAGAAACCCCTATCCCACCACCAACAGCAGTAGCCCACATATCCTGAATATTTCGTGATTTTTCATCTATTTTAGGAGTAGATTGCGCGTCCATAAGTATTCTCTTCGCCAATTATTAACAATACGCTGCAAATAATAAAACGTGAATGTTACATTTTAATGACAAATTTTATAATCTAAATAATATTCAAAAAACATCAACAAGCAAGATTTTGTCATTAAAATGTCACAATAATCCTTCACAATTATGACATTAAATTATAAAATGGAGTTAATCATGGCAAGTAATGAAGAGTGGATAAAATTTGGAAAAGAAGCGCTTAAAGGAGCACTTATCTTTGCAGCGGGCTTAGGAATTGGCACATTATTTAGCAACAACAATAAAGAAAATATAAATAGCCAGAGAATTTCCGAATTAGAAAACAACAACAAAAATATTTTAAATGCCGAAAATGAGACTCTAAATACAAACAGCAGAATACATAACCCCATACATAATGGCGTTGTTTCATATCCTGACAACAATCAAAGAATAACAAGAAGCTAATTTACAAAAAAACACCGAAGCAAAATACTTCGGTGTTCCTCACTGCATTTTAAAAACCAACTACGATTTAGGCACAGAATTATCCTGTATTGCAGAATCCACCATTCCACCAGCTACAAGAGAGCCAGCAACAACAGGAGAAGCAGCAACAGCTCCCAGCGTTAAAACTGCACGTCTCGGTTTTTTATGCCCTTCAACTGCACCAGCGATTGTACACCCAATAACCGCACAAACACCTAAAGCAGCACCTATAGGACCCAAAGCAGCAAACAATGCTACTCCAGCATGATAACCTATTAGATTCCCAGCCACACAACCAACACCAGTACCAGCTACTTTACCAATGGAGTCTAAATCGCCTTTAAGAGCCAACTCAAATGACTCATCTATGGCGCGTTCTCTATCTTCACTCATCACACTTCTCCCAAAGGAAAAGCCATCCGTAGCAAATTGAAACCTATCTCCAGATAGGTTTATGATTAGGTAAAACAAGTATTAAGCCACAATCCAGCGACCGCCTACTTTTTTATACATGCCACCCACAATATCTTTAAAAAGCAAGACATCATCCATGAAATGCAAGTAACAAAAAATTTCTAGCACGGAATGGGGGGGGGCATGTCAACCTAAAAATTAATAAAAAGGTAAACACAAAACAATTTGCAAAAGTTTTCATTGTAATCTCGTCGAATGACTCTGGATAGTAAGCTAAAAAATAAAAATCCTCCACTAACAAAAAAAATCAAAAAAACCCTCCCATAGTCACAAAACAGTAATAAATATCTGCTACCTTAGTAACATGGAAGATATTTATCGCTTAATGTTTATTATTTTTCCTTGACAATCATCAACACACAAGTCTATTTAAAATAGTTACTTAGCTTTCATGGATGGTGTTTTAATTTTTTACAAAACACCACAAGTGACATGCTTCAGGGATGAAACAAGAACCTCAACCTATTTATTAAACTAGCAGGTACAATATATGTCCGAAGATACTCAATGTGTAAAATGTCAAGCCGTGGGAAGAAACGGCGTTATGAAAATGCAATCAGAAACTCTGACTGAACAATTCTGGGTTTGCAGTAATGCCGAGTGTAACAATCGGTTTTCCAAAAAAACTGATTTTCATGAAACAAAAGAAACAATGACATTAGGGGCAGCTACAGTTGCCATAGGTGCAGCATTGTGGTCCATATTCCACGATGGACATCACGGTAACAATACCGGAAACAAGTAAGGCTCATTAAGCTTATTTATAGATTGGAGGATTCTACATCCTCCAATTTTTTTGTAAAAAACCAAAAAAAATTGTCACAATATTGTAATTTGTAAGTTTAAATCTCCAATGCTAATATATCCACATTACATATTTATAATGGGCAAAGAATGTCTTCAACAAACGACATATCACATAAAAAGCAAAATTCACAAAGGAAAGCCAACGTTGATTCCGTGCTAACCAGAGCATTTGGCTACAAAGCTTCATTAGCAGCAGGTGTAGCAGCTGGTATAGCTGTAGTAGTCAAAGATTCTGATTCAGAAATAATAGATAAAGAAACATCAAAAATCGCTGCCGACTCTACAGCAGCAGAAAAAGAATCCTACACCTTATTAGAGGCATTAGAACTGTTAAAAAAAGAGTCAATACCACTACTAAAAGGTGCAGCTGCTTTGGTAGCCGTATTATCAGGTGGTATTTTACTAACAAATTATGCGGTAAAAAAAGCTGAAGAAGATAATTTCAAAGAACAAAAAAAATCTTTACCACCAGAAACAGCAATAGATGATAGTTCGAATAATCCCATACCATCACTATGGAACGACAAATCCCCTAAAGTAATAAACTGGCAAGAAAAAGTAACCCACCAAACACATAATTATCAACCAAACATAAATTTATAAAAAAAGCCCAGCTACTAGCTATAAAAAGCAACTAGTAACTGAGCTAATCTTAAATCATGGCGGAAAAATCACCACATTTACACTTTCCAATAATGGCGGTCAGATTGTTGAACATGTTTTTCGTCATGCCCAGATGGAATATATCCAGCATTCTGCAATGCCTCATGGATTCTGTAATAAGTAGTAACACCTTTCCTTGCATCCCTTACAAGCCTAGCAGCCGCCACAATCTTATCAACATCGCTTTTTGAAATCTCGCGACCATTCAACTTCCGTAATATCGATATCCAATAGTTCATTTCTTCACCTACTTGGTTAAATTTAATAAAAAAAGACCAAAACGGTCTTTAAACTGTACTTCTTCTCATACATAAGAAAAGAAACATCCGTTGTAAAAGTACCGAATCCTTTTATACGCATATTTATGTTTGTCAACAATAATTTAGTTTATTTTTAACAAAACAATTAAGCTAGCCAACACCACAATAAAATTAAAAGCAAAAAAAAGCAAAAAAACCCTCCCATAGTCACAAAACAGTAATAAATATCTGCTACCTTAGTAAGATGGCAGATTATTTTTTGCTTAATAAAAATTAACTAAAACGAGGAGAAACAGGCTTGGAAGTTGGGATAGCAAATTCTCAAACCCCAGAAATAGCGGCAAATGCCGCGCCTGTTGCTGCGCCGTTTACTCTACTAACTCCCCCTCCCGTCCCCTATTCCCTACAAGCCGCCCATGCTAAACATCTGGTGGGAATTGATAAAGCTTTGGATAA
>DIUV01000051.1 GCA_002423155.1 Alphaproteobacteria bacterium UBA6149 | reverse complement strand
TTGTTAAAACTCTCACTTTTGGATATTCTTTCCCTTTGCATTTACTAATTCCATCTTTGATCGTAACGGTGGTGAGATTTTTAAGTATATCAGCCTTCCATAGAGCATACTCTTTTTGTTTCATGCAATGAGCATAGCCTTAATTACGTTATCCATAATTTGGCGTTGCATTTGCGAAAGTTGTGCAGAAGAAGCGTGGAATTTTCCAGTTACTTCAAAAAATGCATCTTGCGCCATCTGAGTGGCACGAGCACGGAAAGATGACTGCACTACTGATACTGAAACCGTAGAGGTAACAAATGAACAGTTTTCTCTAAAAACTTGCTGTTTTTCAGATTCATAATCAGAAGAATCATATTTACGGGCAGCATATAACATATTAATTATCCTTAAACGATAAACCTAACCACTGATGCAACTTAATCACAGTATGCATGAAAGAAAAGTGACAATTCTGTGAAAATTCCACAAAAAATATTTGTTGTAAGGTTGAGCTAATTGCAAAACTATTTTGCATCCACATTAATCTCCTTAATCGTCATACCAGCGCACGCTGGTATCCAGTCTTTCCATAGAGAATAAGTTCTATAAAACAATAATTTCCGTTAGTGTGGAGAGACTGGATACCGTCTTTCGACGGTATGACGATGGGGAGAGTAATATACTAATTTAATGATTTTGCAATTAGCTCGGTTTTTTTAAACTTTAGCTGGTCTGATTAGTTGATAATAATGTACCATAATGGCAACGCCGAAGAATGGTACGATTAATTGTATAATCGGCAGATTACTCATAAATAATAATATACCACCTAAAATCCATATAGATATTTTATTGTTTTTGCGAATTACGAACGCGGCATCATAACCAATATGCCGAGCAGTAGTCATTTCAAAGAATTGGCGTCCGAGTAGCCAAGCATTTAAGGGGTAATAAACCAGAGGAAATAAAAAACCTGTTATATATAGGGGTAAGCATAATATATTTAAAATAAGTGCTTTTGCAGTGAATCTTATATTTTGATTTAAGTCTTGGAAAACGGATATCTGCCCAATACTTATTATTCCATAATCTTTTTTCTCAATATCATTGGCAATTTTTTCGGAGAAAAAGCCTGCAATTAAGGGGATAAAAACAGGGAATAAAAACCAAGCGGATAACCCAGCCCCTGCCGCTGCAACCCAGTTTAATAACTGAGCTAACCACCCAGAACTCAAAGATATTGCCTGTTGAATAAAATAAAACGAAGAAAACAAAAATACAGATAATATACAGGCGGATATAACAAAAGAATAAATAAGCACTTTAACAAAACTTGCCGAAAGCAAATTATGCAATGATTTTATGAAGCTACTTACTAACATGGTTTTCCCATACAAAATTGGTTATATAGCCACGCAGAAATTTCTGCTGGTAATAGAGGGTATAATTTTTCATAAACATATTTATTATAGTTAGTTACCCATAATATTTCATCTTCTGATAGAAGTTTAAAATCGGCTAATCTGGTATCTATGGGTGCGAGGGTAAGGGTTTCAAATTCCAGCCAATTATTTTTTTCTACCACCAGCACCAAACTTTCAATGCGAATGCCATATTCACCTGTTTTATAATATCCGGGCTCATTTGATACAATCATATTGGGGGCTAACTCCGCATCGCCACCACGCTTGCTTATGCGCTGCGGTCCTTCATGTACGCAAAGATAGCTCCCTACCCCATGCCCAGTACCATGATCATAATCTTTATTTTCCTGCCATAATGGCGAGCGAGCTAATGCATCAAGCTGACTGCCACAAGTGCCTTTCGGGAATTTGGCTTTTGCCAGCGATATATGCCCTTTTAATACCAGGGTAAAATTATGTTTAAATTCATCCGCCGGCTCTCCTCGAGCTAGTGTACGCGTAATATCTGTTGTGCCAAATTCATATTGTCCGCCAGAGTCCAACAACAAAACTTCGCCTATACCTATATTGCGGTTGCTTTTGGGAGTGGCGCGATAATGCACAATTGCTCCATTACCCGCACTGCCTGCAATAGTGGCAAAGCTGGGCATTAAATATTCAGCGCTTTCTTTGCGAAAATTTTCTAATTTTTGCTCACAATCTAACTCGCTTACCAACTCATTACTTAATTGGGCGTTATTTAGGTGGGCGTTATTTAGGTGGTCGAACCAATATAAAAACTTCAACATTGCCACGCCATCTAATAAATGCGCTTTTTTAGCCCCCATAATCTCGGCAGAGTTTTTTATGGCTTTTAAAGCAATGCAAGGGTCTTGTCCGTCAATCACCATCGCTCCTGCTTTGATAAATTGTTGTTTAAACCAGATTGGTGCGCTAGAGGAATCAATTTGTACTTTTGTTTTGTTTTTTGATATTTCATCAATGTTATTCAACATATTAATTGGGTTAATTAATTTAATATATGAAGATAAATTCGCTTTTAATTCGGGGGGTATTTTGCTTTCGGCAACAAAAAGACTAACCTCACCTTTTACATTAACTATAGCGTAAAGCAAAGGTAGGGGATTATAATCTACATCACCCCCTCTAATATTTAACAACCAACAAATGCTTTCTGGTTTACTTAAAAGAGCCGCATCAACATTATTGTGTTTAAGCTTTGCAATTATTTTTTGTATTTTGCTAGTGCTATCCTCACCAGCTATTGCCAAAGGCAATGCAAATATAGGTTTGTTCGGACGCGCAGGCTGATTATTCCATATTTCATCTATGGGATTAGCTTTTAGCTCTATTAAATTGTTTTTTATGTTTTTTATTTGATTTTCAGTGTGCAGCCATGGATCATAAGCCAACAAACCATCTGGCTTAATGTTTTGCTTTAACCAATCTTCTGGTCTTTGCTGAGTTATATTTATTATCTCATAATCTGTTAGATCAACTTCATTTTGTGCTTGAATGATGTATCTGCCATCCACAAACAGGGCGGCTTTATCGGGCAAAATTGCTACCATTCCTGCCGAACCATCAAAACCACATAACCAAGTAACCCTCCGCGCATAGGCAGCAGAATATTCCCCCTGATACTCATCGGTCACAGGTAGAATAAACCCATCAACTGACAAATTGCTTAAGAAGTTACGTAATTGCAAAAGATTTTTTTTATATATATTCATGTCATTAAGAATGCCGTATAATGGCTTGCCGTGCAACATTTAAAGTAGACTTCTGTAGTTTCTCGCTGTAGCAATGCATCTGCGCCGTTTTTTCTTCTTCAAAATCCTCACGTAGCTCCGCTACGCTGCGGTTTTTCATAGATAAGAAACGACTCATCTACATCACTACAACGAAAAACTACAGAATTCTAAATATTACTCCATAAACATCATGCGTATTATTTTCAGCTTTTTTATATATTTCCTTGTAGCTACTTCCGCCCAAGCAGCATCGGATTTTCGTCCTGCATTGATTTATGAATCAGAAAATGCCAATGGAGATAATGGTTTTATCGACTCCATGAAACGTGGGGCTAATAAGGCGAAGGAAGAGCTAGGCATAAACTATGAAGAATTTCGGATGCAAGAAAACCAAAACCGCACCGAATTTATGACTAAAGTTGCTTCTAACGGTGTTACGCATATCATCGCGGTGGGCTTTCAAAATGTAGTTCCTGTTTTGACCATTGCGGAGAAATTTCCTGATGTGAAATTCACCGTAATTGACGGCATCGCCCCTCCTCTATTTAATAACGTGCAATCTATTAATTTTAAAGACCATGAGGGGGCTTTCTTGGTGGGTATGATTGCTGGTTACGTATCGCAAAGTAATAAAGTTGGTTTTATTGGAGGTATGGATGTCCCATTAATCAGTAATTTTGCTATGGGTTTTTATCAAGGTGCACGTTATGCCCATCCGGGGATTGAGATTGTACGCGATGTTGTGGGAAATACTGCCTCCGCATGGAGCAACCCAGAACGGGCAAAAACTCTTGCAAAAAAACAATATAATAATGGCATAAGCGTAATTTTTGCTGCGGCTGGCGGTTCTAGTATTGGCGTTTTAGAAGCCGCAGAAGAAATGGGAAAATATGCGATTGGGGTGGATACTAACCAAAATGGCATTTATCCTGGTACTGTATTAACTTCGATGGTAAAACGAGTTGATAAAGTAGTCTATGATACTTTGGTTAATTCTTATAGCGGACAATGGAAGCCTGGAATTAAATATCTGGGCATTCGTGAAAACGCGCTTGATTATGCGGTGGATGTGAATAACAAAGATGTTATAACCAAACAAATAATCGACAAGGTGGAAGACGCGAAAGACCGCATCGTCCGTGGTTTGATTACAGTTGATGTTTATAGCCCTTACTAGAAAAGGAAACCTATAAAAATAACTATAACGAAAAAGCTCCACGCACATCTGCTACGGGCTTTAGGGCGGTAGTTATCCCTATCGTGGTTTCTGCACTACCTAGAAATAATATCCCGTGCGGATGCAAGCACGCGCTTAGTCTTTCTAAAACATTACGCTTAGTTTCTTCATCAAAATATATCAATACGTTGCGGCAAAAAATCATATCAAATTTACCCATGCTGGAAAAATTATCTAATAAATTCAATTTTTGATAATTTATCATCTGGCGTAATTCTTGTTTTGCCTGCCACTGATTATTTTCTCTTTGTTCAAAATACGCCAAAAGTAGCTTAATCGGTAAACCGCGTTGAATTTCAAACTGGGTATAAATACCCAAACGCGCTTTTGCTAATACTTGATTATCTAAATCAGTTGCTTGAATGTCAAAATTATAACTTCCCAATAACGCTTTTTCTTCCCTAAAAGTCATCGCCAAAGAATATGGTTCTTGCCCATTAGAACAAGCAGCACTCCATACACGTAAGCGTTTATCGGCACCTTTTTTGGCTAACATATTAGGTAAAATATGTGTTTTTAATTGTTCAAATGGTCGATTATCACGAAAAAACATCGACTCATTAGTGGTCATCGCTTCAACCACTTCCTGTACCAAATTTGCGGGAGGAATAATTCCTCGCAAAACAGTTATTAGCGCCGCAATATCTGGGTAGCCATTATGCCGACAAATAGGCTGTAATCTGGTTTCTAAAAGATATTTTTTATCTTCTGTAACCACCAAACCTGAGCGGTCTTTAAGAAACTTAGAAATAAATTTAAAATCTTCACTGTGCATAAATCATCCTCCAAATGCGCGAACGATATATGCCGATATTTGATCTAGCGGCAATACAGCACTACAAAGATTGGCTTCGGTTACTGCACGTGGCATTCCCCAAACCACGCAACTATCCTTATCTTGCGCCACTACTGAACCTCCCGTAGCGTGTAGAATTTTTGCTCCGCCAATACCATCGGAACCCATACCTGTTAATACTACCAACAATAATTCATTGCCATAAATTTTTACCAGCGATTCAATCATCGGATCCGCAGCGGGGCGACAGAAATTTACCTGCGCACCAGAATCTAAATGTATTTGCATTTTATTGTTTTTTCTTTCCACCAACATGTGAAAATCTCCGGGAGCAATATAAATTCCTCCTGAATTTATTTCCATATTTTCTGCACCCTCAACGCAATCTCTGCCAATAACTTGACTAAGGTTGCGTGCTAAAATAGTGGTAAAAGTGGGCGGCATGTGCTGGGTGATAAAAATTGGCACATTTAGCAAATTATTTTTTAAACCAGACAAAACATCGTTTAGTGCCTGTGGTCCACCCGTTGAAGATGCAATTGCCAAGGCACGCGGCTTTTTGTTTGGGTAAGAAATTTTGGTTGTTGGTAATATATGAGATATATTGTCAGTATTAGAAGCTGGTTTGATAAAATCAGTTTGTGGCAAAACTTTTCTAACCGAAAAAGATTCTTTTTTTCCTGCTAACGCTCTTATGGTAAATAAAAGATTTTTATAATATTTATCAATTTCTTCTTTGTCTAAACGAGCGCTAGGTTTGGCTAAAATCTCCGCAGCTCCGTTGGCTAGCGCCTTCATACTAACGCTGGCATTTTCTTCCGTAAGCGAAGAAGATATAATTATTTTTGCCGTTGGGCAGGCTTTGGATAATAACGGCAATGCGGTTAATCCATCCATTCTGGGCATTTCCAAGTCCAGAATAATCACATCAATTGGTTGTTTATTTATATTAGCAATTGCCACTTCCCCGTCCATCAGTGAAGATGCAACATTAATATCTGCCTCCTGATTTAACGCTCGCGTCAACATTCCGCGCACCACCGCAGAATCGTCAACAATCATTACCTGAATTATTTTGTTTTCTACCATTTTGATTAAATTAGCCCTAATTGTTCTAATTTACCCCTAATCATGGTCTCATCAAAAGGTTTCATTACATATTCATCTGCGCCATTTAACAGTGCTTGGTGAATATTATTTAATTCTGTTTCGGTCGTGCAAAAAATAACCGTAGCTTTCTTACCATTATCATCTTTGCGTAGTTCTAACAAAAACTCCATCCCGTTCATAATCGGCATGTGCCAATCTAGCATTATTAAATCTGGCTTTTCACTGGCAAAAACTTCTAATGCCTGCTTGCCGTCTTCTGCCTCTACAACCTGGTAACCGATTGCTTCTAATATATTTTTTGTAACTTTTCTAACTATCTTAGAATCATCTACTACCATAGATTTTTTCATATACAATCCTGTTTTATTATTTTTCCAATAATATAAATTCGGATATACATCCAAAAATATATTAAGGTTTATGTTTGTGCCATGCCATGATTATCAACCTAAAAGGTTAATAATGATTGAACATCTAAGATTATAAGTAATTCTCCTGACAAGCGAGAAACTCCTAAAGCAACATCTCGCCAGTGTGCTTCCAAATTTGCAGGAACTTTTTCTATTTTGCTGGCGGGTAAATTCAATACATCGCCAATACTATCAACCATTAAGCTAAATAATTCATCATGATATTCAACCACTACGTGCATAACTGATTTGTCATCTAATTTATGTGCAGGAAGATTTAATCTAACTCGCATATCAATAACAGTAACAATTCGACCACGCAAATTCAGCAATCCGGCGATTTCTCGGGGAGATAACGGAACTTTGGCTATGCCTAATTGCCGCATTACGTCTTGGACAGTTAATACCGAAATACCAATTAACTGACCGCCAACGCGCACAGTTACGTAGCTTTCATATTTTTCAGTCGTACTAAGCGCAGAAAAATCTGGTCTATTTACTAGAGCTTCCATTATGCTAGCTCCCGATTTTGGCTGGAATTATAATTTTTATTCAATGATTCGGAAATAGTTCTAACTAATTTTTCTCTATCTGTTTTTAATACGCAAAAATTAATGCCTGATTCTTGAGCTTTTTGTAATACGGCCTCATTCACTGTGGAGGTAAAGGCAATTATAGGCAAATCAGAATATGCATGATTGCTACGAACTGATTTAGCAAATTCAAAACCATCCATATTCGGCATTTCTATATCCGTTACAATTACCGCAAAATTATTATTTTGCATTTGATGTAAACCATCCAAACCATCAACCGCAGAAGTAACGCGATAACCAACCGCAGACAAGAAAGGAATAGTTAAATTCCGAAAGAACATACTATCTTCGACAAAAAGCATAGAAGCATCAACCGCCTCACCATCGGTTAATTCGCGAAGATTCATGTCTATTTCTAGTACTCGTGATAATAATTGCCCAACATCTACCACATCGGTGGATTTCTCGGACATAACAATGCTACCCAAATAGGTTTTGTCATCTGAGGTTAGTTTTACAATTGGCTCTGCGCTCACAATATCTAAAATCTCTTTAACTACCAAGCCAACGGTTTTTCCATCATAGGTAAAGACAATAACTTCGCATTTTCCTGTCTCGGGAATGGTCTGCCCATCCACACTAGTCAGGCGCATTAAATCACCACGATATTGCACTACAGGACGATGGTTGGAATATTCTATTTGCGATACATCCAATTCTTCTAAGCGAGAAACCAGCTCTAAAGGAACTGCTTTAGGAGTTGCATCACCACTCACAAATAATAAGAAGCTAGAAAGACGTGAGCTTAAATTATTCTTTCCTGCATTTTCATCTTTTCCGCCTGAGTCTAAATCACTTCCCGTACTTTTTGCTATACCATTCGGATCCAAAATCATGATGACTCGACCATCACCTAAAACGGTATTGCCTGAATATACAGGAATATGTTGTAAGCAGCGAGAAACAGGTTTTACTACAATCTCTTCAGTGTCATAAACTACATCAACTATCAAGCCAAACTCATTAGTTCCTACAGAACAAACAACCACATAGGAGCCTTTTAATGAATCAGCAGTCAATGTATTGTCATCTAATTGCAACAGGCGTGCCAAAGAAATCAAAGGCAATAATTTATCACGCAAGCGCAATACGGGAGCATCTTTAATTAATTCAACTTTATGCTCGGTATCATCGCCAGTGCGCACTAATTCCATCACGTTAATTTGCGGAATAGCGAATTTCTCACCACCAGCACGTACGATAAGCACCGAAACAATCGCTAAAGTTAAGGGGATTTTAATATGGAAAAGGGAGCCTTTCCCTGGAGTAGATTCTAGCTCTACTGTGCCACCAATTTTTTCAATATTATTGCGCACCACATCCATTCCCACGCCGCGACCAGATACGCTGGTAACTTTTTCAGCAGTGGAAAATCCAGCTTTAAAAATAAATTGTGCAATTTGATGATCGGTCATCATTTCCAATTCATCAGCAGTTGCTAAACCACTGGAAACCGCTTTTTCTTTTACTCGCTCGACATTAATCCCCCGACCATCATCAGAAATCTGTACGATAATATGCCCGCCTTCATGAAAAGCACTCAAAGTAACCGTACCACTCTCAGGCTTGGTGGTTTTACGACGTTCCTCGGTAGTTTCTAAACCATGATCACAAGAATTCCGCACCATGTGGGTAAGCGGATCTTTTATCATCTCCAATAATTGGCGATCTAGCTCAGTCTCTGCACCAATCATGCGCAGTTCAATTTTTTTGTTTAATTCCAATGACAAATCACGTACTAACCGTGGGAATTTTGCCCATGCATTACCAATCGGCTGCATTCGGGTTTTCATCACTCCTTCTTGCAACTCACTAGTAATATAGCTCAAACGCTGCAAAGGGTTTTTGAAGTCATTATCATCTTTTGTGCGCACCACTTGCGCTAATTGGTTGCGTGTAAGTACCAACTCACCCACCATTTGCATCAAATTTTCTAAAACATCAATACTCACGCGAATGCTTTGATTGACCCCGCCACCATCTCCACCCCCAGAAGGAGCCGCCTCTTTGGGTTTTGCTGCCGCAGGTGCTTCAACTTTTGCCGCAGGTGTTATAACTTGTGCCTCAACTTTTTCGGGTGCCTCAACTTTTTCAACTATTTTTTCATCAGCGCTTTTTTCCTCTGCAGGAGCAGCATCACCCCATGAACTGGCAAAAGCTTGAGATGGGTCGTCTAGCACCACTGCTTCACGAAAAGCTTTTTCTAAAGGGTCTTCCTCTTCTTCAACTAAAGCGACTATTTCTATTGCTCCGCCACTACCATCATCGGCACCGCAAGTGTCGGCATAGCGATTTAATCTTCTTTTTAAATCACTATCATCACCTTCTGGCTCGGAACCTGTTTCCGACAAAGCGGACATAATATCTTTGATACAGTCGAGCGCTTCTAAAACTAAGGATATGGTTTTGGGATTAACAACAATTTGTTTGTCGCGCACTTTACCCAGCACGTTTTCCCCCGCATGGGCAACGGATTCCAGCCGCGGCAACCCTAAGAAACCACAAGTTCCTTTGATAGTATGCACCAAACGAAATATATTACCAAGAATTTCTGAATTATCAGGGTTTTGCTCTAACTTAACTAACTCCAAATCCAGCGTAGATAGACTTTCGCTGGTTTCTGTTATAAACTCGCCAATCAAATCATCCACTGGATTATCCTTAAATTATTTTTATTCAAATGATATTATTTTTATTCACATAATAGATAGGGAAATACAACCCAAATAAAAAGCAAATAATTTATAATAAAGCAAAAAAATAGCTCATATAGTATCTATGCCGACACAGAAGCAACACATACAGATTTTATACTAAAGAAATCATCACTGAGCGACACATCTAAACTACAATTTAAGCTAGTAGCCAAACGCGCAGTTAAAAAAGCCTGTACGGTTTTAGGAGTGATATTCTTGCTCGTACCCATTAATACTGCGGATACTTCATCGTCAAATTTCAAGCTAGAACCTATAGATTGAATATCAAAAACATAGCCGCCATTATCGTTAGTAGAAGCATTTAATCTTATAATACCACCACGCAACAAAACTCCCGCCGCCAATATAAACATATTCAGTAATAACTGCGCTGCAATTGGTGGAACGCATATTTTTGCTGGCGATTCATTCCATTCCAACTTAGCTTTACTGCTAACCAAAAAAGCTTCCACAAATTCTTTACGCTCATCAATGCAAACCAGCCCATCATCGCCAATACGCCCGTAAGCTTGACGATAAAATTGCAAACGTGCAACCGCTTCCTTCGCACTACTGGCAATCAAATCCATAGCACCTTCATACATGCCATCATCTTCGCCATCTTCAAGAAACTCTACCCCATTATTGACCGCGCCAATCGGACCCGTAATATCATGACATAAACGGGTAGATAACATGCGAGCAATTTCTAATTCATCCAAACTCATTTTATTTATTCCTTTATTTATTCCTTAAATCCCCACTCTACACGATAGTACTATTAACAAACACCATCACATTAAATAAAAATGATTTTTTGTAAAAAACCATCCATTGTCAATACCGCCGCAGGGCGGTATCCATGCCAAACCATTGGCTTAACAGCTAATTGATAGACATGGATACCGCCCTGCGGCGGTATGACAATGGATAGCCTGTCCATATAACTTACTGTTATATTATGAAAATTATTTTGTTAATAATACTGTCGTGTAGGGTTCCTTAAATCCCAAAACTTTTTACCAAACTTCCTGAAACCATATACCAGCCATCTACCAGTACAAAAAATATTATTTTAAAGGGTAGCGAAATTACCACAGGTGGCAACATCATCATCCCCATTGCCATTAATATGGAAGCGACTAACATATCAATAATCAAAAATGGTACAAATAGCAAAAAGCCAATTTCAAAAGCGCGGCGCAATTCACTAATCATAAAAGCAGGAATCAGCACGCGAAAAGGCGTATCCGCAGGTTTTTCCAGCTTTAATTCTGGCACCATATTAGCAAATAATTTTAAATCCTTATCGCGCACATTTTTTAACATAAAGGCATGAAAAGGCACGCCAATCCGCTCTACCGCTTGTTCTTCGGTTATTTTTTCTTCCAATAAAGGAGCTACCCCCGTTTTCCAAGCCACATCAAAAGTTGGCGCCATAATAAACATGGTTAAAAACATTGCCAAGGCAATTAAAACCTGGTTGGGCGGTGTTTGCTGCGCTCCCATTGCAGTGCGCAAGAAGGACAACACAACTATAATACGCGTAAAAGCGGTGACCATAATTAAAATAGATGGAGCTAGGCTCAGCACCGTCATCGCCATAATAATTTGTATCATCCGCGAGGTGCTAGATTTATCACCAATACCTAAATCCAGATTAATGCCTGCCGCTTGCACATAAGTGGATGATAAAACAACAAAAATAGCCACCAAGGGCAAAAATAATTTAAACTTCATTCTCATCCCCATCATAAGTTTCCAAAAGCAGCTCCGACTCCGTGCCAACCAATACCACATACCGCTTTTGTCCACGCTTTAAGATAACCACCTTACGACGTGCATCAATATATAATTGTTCTTCTAACATTAAACTGCCACTTTTTTTGCCCTGCCCCAATCTTTCGATGCCAATTTTTTTTAATATCCACATCAGCAAAAACATTAAGCCAATTACCGCGGCAAAAGCAAACAAGACGCGGAGCAAACTTACACCTTCATCAACTCCCACTTGACTTAGCTCCCATTATCATTAGCAAAATCTTGATCATAGGTTACCACTTCTGGTTTTGCGTATGCTAGTGAAGCGCGTTTATTCAACTCTAAATTATTCAATTGTTTTTGCATAACATTTTGGTGTTCGCGCATTAAAAATTGCAACGCATCCAAACGTTCCATAGTTCGTTCCATTGACTCCATATATTGCCGAGCATCAATAACGGGCAAAGCCTGAATTTCCTTACATAGAACCGCCACTCTAGTATCCAGATCTTTCAGCTCCACATATTCGCCTTTTTCAAGCATTTCACAGGCATCTGCTATGTAGGTTTCTACTTCATTCAGTAATTTATCTAATTGATTATTCACTTTGCCTCCCAATAACTATCTGAACTATCTGAACTATTTTTAGTGGTTTTACTTAGTGTTTTTTATAGTTGGTATTTGCACGATAAACATAGGCCAAAATTTCTGAAACAGCCGCGAAAGCTTCTAAAGGTATGGGGGATTCCACCTCAATTAGTGATAATAACTCAACCAAATCAGCATCTTCACGTACTCGCACCCCGTTAGCAAAAGCTAGCGAAATTATTTGTTCGGCAACCAATCCCCGACCCGAAGCCACAATGATAGGAACCGAGTCAGCATTATCACCCGACTCAATCGCTACCGCCTTAGTCTGCACATTTTTTCCATCTGCATCCTGCTTAGTCACAATAGACTTCCTTATTTTCTCGCTGTAGTAACGCATCTGCGCCGTTTTTTCTTCTTCAGAATCCTCAACGAAGCCGCTACGCTGCGGTTCCTCATAGATAAGAAACGACTCAGCTACATCACTACAACGAGAAAATAAGGAAGTCTAATCAATTACCGTCAAAATCGTTCAACATATCCAAAAAATCACTTCCAGCCGCCATCTGGTTTTCCTGCGCAATTTTGTCATGCACTTCTTTGCGCAAAACCATTGCTTCAGGCGGAAAGTCAAAACCGATTTTCACAGTCTTGCCCTTCACTTCCACCACGGTCATGGTAATAGTATTGTTGATGACGACTGACTCGCCTATTTTTCTTGAAAGATATAACATAATATGGTGTAACTTCTCCTATTAGGATAAATATATAGGTTGCTATAAAGAATAACGCAAATTTTAAGTGGTATAATGCAAGTAATTTTATTACAATGCCCACATAATTACTACTATACTAGGTAATTTTTTCCTACAACCTGTGTGAGACCCCCCTTATAAGCGGGGATTTTCTTAGAAATATGGAGTTCTGCTGTGGATTTTGGCAATATAAGATTATTTTCCATGATACGGGAAAAAATGGGCTACGATGCCGCCAATCAAGATATTCTCGCGCAAAATATTGCTAATGCCGACACACCGGGATTTCAGGCAAAAGAAATTCGCAAAGTAAATTTTGAAAAATTGGCGATGATTCACGCGCGTAAATTGCAACTTCGCGCTACCTCTGCTTCCCATCTGGCAAGTCCACAAGCAAAAATGGATTTTAAAGTTGATGTGCAGAAAAAAACTAATGAAACTACACCTGTAAAAAATACTGTGGTGCTGGAAGAACAAATGGCAAAAATGGCTTATAATCAAAATGATTATTTGATGTTGACCAACCTCTACCGCAAAACTGCGGGAATGTTTAAAACAGCAATTGGCAATAGTAACGGTTAAAAACACTAATGGTTAGATTAAGTATTGGGGAAAATTATGGATCTTAGCAAATCGCTATATATTGCCGCAGCAGGCATGAAAGCTCAGAGTGACCGTTTACGCGTAGTTTCGGAAAACATCGCCAATACTGATTCTACAGGAAGAACTCCTAATGAGTTGCCATATCGCCGCAAAGTTTTATCTTTTAAAAACACTTTAGATAGGGAAACTGGGGTTAATCTGGTGCAAACCAGTCAATATGGTGTAGATAAAAGTGATTTTATCAAAAAATATGACCCATCCCATCCAGCATCAGATCAAGACGGTTATGTGCTTATGCCCAATGTTAACCCACTGATTGAAATGGTGGATATGCGTGAGGCTCGCCGTGGCTATGAAGCAAATGTAAATGTAATTGAAATCAGCAAAGCATTATTGTCGCAAACCATCAATATGCTACGCTAGAACTTAAGGAGTTTTAAGTTATGAATGTTAAATTTAATAGCGCTGCTAATGCCTATTCCAGCATAGCCAATATGAAAACAGGCATTTCCGCTGCCTTACCTGCGGATGAGTCTAATGATGCAACTAATGGTTTGGAATTTACTAAATTTCTGGGCGATGCAATAAATAATTCTATAAAAACCGGCTATAAAGGCGAAAGTTTAAGCAGCTCAGCAGTAGCAGGAAAAGCAGAACTGCATGAACTAGTTACCGCAGTGACCAACACCGAGTTAACTTTGCAAACTATCGTCGCTGTGCGTGACCGCGCGGTTGCCGCTTATCAAGACATTCTTAAAATGCCCATTTAATTTATAATTATGAGTGATGTTTCAGATAATAATATTTTAGTTGGTATTTTTACAGGTGCGCATGGTGTGCGCGGTTTAGTAAAGCTACATAGTTATACTGAATTTCCCGATGAAATCGCAGATTATTGCCCCTTATGGGATGTAAATGGCAAAAAATCTTTTTCTTTTACTATAAAAGGTGAATCTAAGGGGCAATTTATCGTAGAGGTTGCAGGAATAACCAATCGCGAGATGGCAGAGAAACTTGCTAAAACCAAATTATTTATTTCGCGAGATCGCTTGCCAGAAATTACTGATGATAACAGTTTCTTTATCAATGATTTAATAGGACTGAATATAGAATTATTCGACGGTAGCCCTTATGGAGAAGTAAAAGCAGTTTATAATTTTGGCGCAGGAGATATATTAGAAATATCTCCGAGCAAAGGCGGCAAAGATGAAATGATATTATTTTCAAAAGCCGCCTTTCCAGAAATTGATCTAGCAAACAAAAAGATGATTTATACGCCGTTGGAAAAAATTGTCTAATTTTGGACACCCTACACGACAGCATAATTAATATTGCAAAGCAATTGAAAAAGAAAACCTTTTCTCCGTCGTCATTCCTGCCCAACCTTTGTTTGATAGAGGGGCACACTACTGTCCAAGAAAAATAAGCTGCTGTTATATTTACATCAACAATACTGCCAGTTTATGATGTNNTACTCTTGGCGAGGCTCCCTCACCCTACCCTCTCCCAGAGGGAGAGGGAGTTCGCCCGAATTTGTGGGGATTAAAGTTTCCTTGGATAATAGTGTGCCTACGCAGGAATGACGACGGATAGTACTGATATATAATAAATATTTTACTTGGTAAAAAAGTGTCGGGTAGTGTGGAAATCGCCCTGATAGTTTCTATTCCGCCCCATCCCCAGAAACTTCTTCCGCTTCTTCATCTGTTCCCACCATAGACTCATCCACACGCACAGCCGAAACCACTTTTTCGTCACTTACCTTAAACAAAGTAACCCCTTGCGTATTGCGCCCGGCAATGCGAATTCCATCTACGGGAATACGGATGATTTTTCCTGAATCGGCAATCAGCATCATCTGGTCTTTTTCGGAAATTGGCAGACTGGCGATAACATTGCCGTTACGTTCGCTGGTGATAATATTCACAATTCCCGAACCACCACGATTAGTAACGCGGTATTCGTAAGAAGATGAGCGTTTACCATAGCCATTTTCAGTCACCGTCAAAATAAATTGCTCTGCCGCTTCCATTTGGGCAATGCGCTCTTCGGAAAGTTGCACTTGCTCTACTTCTTCATCATGACCACCAGATACATTAACGGTAGTATCCGCTTCTTCGCCCTCCACTGCGCGTCGTTTGGCGGCCGCGAGTCGCAAATAAGCAACGCGCTCTTCCATAGTAAATTCGGCACCCCCGAGGATAGACATAGAAACTACGCGGTCGCCTTTGCCTAATTTCATGGCACGCACCCCAGTAGAAGCACGGCTTTTGAATACGCGCACGACATCTACCGGGAAGCGCGTACATTTGCCCGAACGGGCGGCAATTAAAACATGGTCTTGCTCATTACAAGATTGCACCGCGATTAGTTCTTCGCCCTCTTCTTCAAGTTTCATGGCGATTTTGCCGTTTTTACGAATATCTTGGAAGTCGGACAAGTCATTACGACGAATAGTCCCTTGCGAAGTGGCAAACATCACGTGCATTTCTGCCCATTTAGATTCATCTTCGGGCATTGGCATAAAGGTTTTTATGCTTTCACCTTCTTCTAAGGGGAAGATATTTACCAAAGCTTTGCCACGTGCTTGCAATGAACCTAGCGGCAAGCGGTAAACTTTTAATTTATATACTTTTCCTTTGTTGGAGAAGAATAATACCGGCGTATGCGTATTGGCAATGAATAACTCCTCCACCGCGTCTTCTTCACGCATGGCGATGCCGGATTTTCCTTTGCCACCGCGGCGTTGCGCGCGGAAAGCGTCCAGCGGTACACGTTTGATATATCCGCCAGCAGTGATGGTTACTACCATATCTTCTTTTTGGATTAAATCTTCCATGTCGGTTTCTAATTCCGACTCTTCGATGGAAGTGCGGCGCGGCACAGCAAACAAAGTGCGGATTTCCAACAACTCAGTTTTCATGATAGAAAAACGCTCTTCGCGTGAGCCGAGAATAAACAAATAACGTTTAATTTCCTCGCCCAGACCAGTTAGTTCTTCATCAATCTTGCCGCGTTCCATCCCCGTCAAGCGTTGTAAACGTAGCTCTAAAATGGCGCGTGCTTGCTCTTCGGTGAAGCGAATACGCCCATTTTCCATCTGGTTACGATGATCATCGACCAGTGCGAGCAACACGCCCACATCCGCCGCGTTCCAATCCCGGTTCATCAATTCTTCACGTGCAGCAACCGGATCGGGCGCGGCGCGAATTACTTTGATAACTTCGTCAATATTGGCAACCGCAATCGCCAAACCAATCAATGTATGGGCGCGGTCACGCGATTTATTGAGCAAAAAGGCGGTGCGGCGGGTGATAACTTCCTCACGGAATGCCACAAACGCTTGCAAAATATCTTTCAAATTCATTTGCTGCGGACGACCATTATTGAGCGCCAGCGTATTCACCCCAAAGCTGGTTTGCAGCGGAGTATAAGCAAAAATCTGGCTTAAAACTACATCCGGCACCGCATCTTTTTTCACTTCGATAACTACACGCACGCCCGATTTGTCGGACTCATCACGCAAATCGCTAATGCCTTCAATGCGTTTTTCTTTCACCAATTCGGCGATACGTTCCACCAACTTAGCTTTATTCACCTGATACGGCACTTCGGTGATGATGATGGCGGTACGTCCGCCTTTCATATCTTCAAACTCGGTGCGCCCACGCATAATTACTGATCCACGACCCGTATGCGCAGCGGAATAACTTCCCGAACGACCGAGAATAATACCACCCGTCGGGAAATCCGGCCCAGGGATTACCTGCATCAAATCATCAATGCTGCTTTCGGGCTGGTCAATCAGCATGCAAGTTGCGTCAATCACTTCACCCAAATTATGCGGCGGAATATTAGTCGCCATACCAACGGCAATACCGCTGGCACCATTTACTAACATATTGGGATAACGGCTGGGCAGTACGGTTGGTTCTTTTTCCGAACCATCATAGTTTTCCTGCCAAGAAACTGTGTCTTTATCAATATCTTCCAACAAAGAATGTGCAACTTTTGCCAAGCGCGATTCAGTATAACGCATTGCCGCTGGAGGGTCATTATCCATCGAGCCAAAGTTACCCTGCCCGTCAATCAGCATGAGCGACATAGAAAATGGCTGCGCCATACGCACCATTGCATCATAAATCGCCGAGTCACCATGTGGGTGATATTTACCCATTACTTCCCCGACAATACGGGCAGATTTGCGGTAAGGCTTATTATAATCACAGCCTGACTCGTGCATAGCATATAAAATGCGGCGATGTACGGGCTTCAAACCATCGCGAACATCGGGCAATGCGCGGCTGACGATTACGCTCATTGCGTAATCTAGGTAAGATTTTTTCATCTCCGCTTCAATAGAAACGGGACGGACATTTATATGTGCATTTTCAGACAAGACAGCCTCATGAGTTTTATACTTACCCAATGCTTAGCAGAGAAAATTATGTGGGGCAATGTAAAAACCCCACCAGACAATGCTTGCCCCCTCTACCTCTGGGAGAGGGACGGGGTGAGGGAAGCCTACATATAACATATAAGATAAATTTTTATTTGTAGCAGCCCTCACCCCAGCCCTCTCCCAGAGGGAGAGGGGGCTTAAGGGTAAAAATTATTTTTTTATAGAAACCGCTTCTAAATTTTTAGCAATTTCATTTTCAGTTCCAGCACAAACTGGGTGTCCAAATCCACCTGCACTTTTGCCGTCTTTTATATCAAAAATAATCTGATCAGATTTATCTGCCGCAACCCCTGCTGGCACATAGTCTAATTTCAAAGTTTTGCGAGCACGCCATGCAATATTGTGATCCGCGCATGAACTATCACCACTCACCCCAATTGCTCCAACAATTGCACCTTTTTCATTATAAAGCGCCAAACCACCCCCAAATACATTCACACCGCCAATGCGTTTACCCACCATTGGGTCTGCTTTAGAGCCAAAATTTTCTGCATTACCAGCATAGGCAACATTAGTATCAACAGGATTACTAGCTTGTAAGCCAAAAAGACTACCGCCCGGTTGCACAGCAGAATAAAGATTAGCAGTAGAAAGCGCCAAACCCACCAAGCTAAAAGCATTGGCAGTATTAGCTTTTTGCGCGGAAATAACTCGGCTACCCGGCCATTGTGCATCATTTGTGGCACCAGTATAGGCTACGGCACAAACAATACCGCTACGGTCAACCACAGTTCCCCACATTGGCAAAGAAAAACCCCCATTTTTCTGAGCAGTAGCATCTGTAATTACAGTTTTTAATTGGTTGTAATTGGGCAAATCAGCACAAGAATTTTTAAGGGCTGCGGCATGCGCACTGGTTGCTAAAAAAGCACTAACTAGCGCAGAAATAATGAATTGAATTTTCATAGGTTTTAATCCTCATTGGTTGTAGTAAAAATTGTGTATAGCCTTTTAAGTAGTAATAGTATTTTTGTCGAGTAAATAAAAATACCTCAGGGCAAAATCATAAATCGTTAATTTCGTTGTTTTTACTAAATTATCCATCGTCATACCGTCGTAGGACGGTATCCATGCCTATCAACAAGCTGAAAAGCTAATGGTTTGGCATGGATGCCGCTCTCCAGCGGCATGACAAAGGAGAGAATTTTAGCAAAAACAATGAAATTAACGATTGGTGATTTTGCCCTGAAAAATACCTTGTTATTTACCCTATAAAATTGCTAATCTGCATATATGGAATATAAAAATGAAACTTCTAAATTTGCTAGTCAATTAGCGAACGATGTCGCCTACGCTTTGCGCTATGGGGATGATGAATCTGCACGTTTACAGGTTTCGGTTTTAAGCCCCGAGGATAAAGCGGAATTATTTAATCTGCTTCCTCATGCCAAGCGCGAACAACTCACTAAAATATTATCCGAAGATTTTGATTGTGCCATTTTACCATTATTAAGCCATGATGCCGCAGATGAAGTTTTGCAGAGTTTGGGCAGAAAAAAATGCGCGCAAGCAATTGCTCAATTAGAAACTAAAGATGCTATTCACGTTATCGCGGAATTAGATAATATTGGACAAAAAGAAATTTTAGACAATCTCGGTGAGAATATTCGCCAGGAAATGCAAGAATTACTAGCTTATCCCGAAGGCAGTGCTGGGCGGATGATGCGTAAACAAATGGTTTACGTGCCCGAATCTTGGACAATTGGCGAGGTGATTGATTATCTGCGTGATAAAAATGACTTACCCAAAGATTTTTATGTTATTTTTGTCGTTAGTCCGCAATTTAAGTTACTGGGTCAGTTATTACTCGCCAATATATTACATAATCGGCGTGATGTGTTCGTGCGAGATATTATGCAAACCGAGCTACACCCTCAATTAGTCGCCACCACGCGAGAGGAAATAAATTACGTCTTCCGTAAATATGGCTTGGTAGAATCCCCCGTTATTGATGGAAATGAACGATTAGTCGGCAGCATCACGGTGGATGACGTGGTAATCGCCATGCAAGAAGAAACCGAGGAAGCTTTTTTACATGCAGGTGGGGTAGGCAGTCAGGATATTCATGCATCTATTCCCGAAGTGGTGCGTAATCGTTTTCCTTGGTTGTTTGTTAATTTAATGACCGCCGTCGCTGCTGCTTTTGTGGTGGATATATTTAAATTGACGATTGAACGCGTGGTTTTATTAGCAGTTCTAATGCCAATTATTGCCTCTACTGGGGCAAATGTAGGTATTCAGGCCTCCGCGGTTTCCGTACGCGCCATTGCTACGCGGCGTATTCGGATGGATAGAATTCCAGCGTTGTTATTAAAGGAAATGTTTGTCGGCTGCATAAATGGCATCGGCATTGCCATCATCACCGCAAGCAGCATATTATTATTATTCCACGATGAAAAACTTGCCGCTATTTTTGCTACGGCGATGGTGGTAAATATGATGGTGGCAGGGCTTACAGGGGTGGGTTTGCCGCTATTGATGATGCGCCTAAAACTTGACCCGGCTATTTCATCGGGCGTATTTTTGACTATGTTCACTGATATTGTTGGATTTTTTGCTTTGTTAGGCTTAGCGAGTTTAATTCTATGAGTAAGCGAAATATTGGTGAGCATACTTCGCGCAAAAAAATCAAAGATGTGCGGCGGTTACAATTATTGGCAGCGAATATTGATGCAATTGCCAAACATGGACTATCCGAAACCACCATTTCTCACGTTGCGGAAATTGCCAGCATGTCACGCGGCATCGTAAATTTTTATTTCAAAAGCAAAGAAATAATGATGTCAGAAACCCTAACCCATTTGCTGCAAGAGCAAAGCTTGGTTTGGCAAACAGTGCGCACTAAGGCGGAAGGCAAGCCCGCAGAAGAAATTTTGCGTTTGGTTATCAGTTCATTATTTGCTGCCAAATTATGTTCACGCAAAAGATTATCGGTTTGGACAGCGTTTTTAGCGCATTCTTCCAACAACACTAAACATCGCCAAGAAATTGCCACCGAAAATAAGAAATTAGACAAAGAATTAGCGGATTTACTGCAAGCAGCAGGAGGTGATGCGGAGTCATCAGGGCAATTATCTAGTTTAATTAGGGGGTTATGGCTGGAATTACTTACGCAAGATTCCAATGATACCACGCGAGAAATGCTGGAAAATCATGCCCAGGACTTTTTGAGTCAATTATTGGATGTAGAAACTCCGGTTATTGCTCCTGTGGTGGTTGCGCCTGTTGTTGAGAAAAAAACTGCGGTTAAAAAGCCTAAAAAGCCAGCCAGTGAAGCGGCAATTGGGGATTTGTTTTCGTTTTAGTTATATTTATTGCAATTATATCAAATACATCCATCGTCATCCCCGCCCAACCTTTGTTTGAGAAGAATCTAAGGACACAAAAAAGACCGAATTTGTAGCCAGAGATCCCCGCACAAGGCGGGGATGACGATGGAAAGCACTGGTATATATAAATAATTTTTTGCACACTCATACACCAAAGTAAGAAAATACGTAATAGATTAGAAGAATAACAAAAAACCTTAAAAAACCTACATATCTTCATTAAATTGTCACAATATATAGATATTCTAACAATGAGGAAAAACCCTTTTAGATGTGTAAAGAATGTCAGGAAGTTCACATAGCAGTTCACCAGAAAACTTAGAAGGCGCCATTGGTCTAGGTATCGAGGCGGCTACTAAGCAGATGAATAGTAAAAACTATGACCCCGATGCGGAACCGCAGCGCCGGGTGCTGGGCGGCTTATTGACCGTTCCTGCCTCCATTGAACCCGTAGTAAAAATGCTTTCCAACTGGGGAAAGCTGACTTTCAGTTTAAAAGCGAAAGATGCGGTTGAGATTTATGTTGAAGAAAAATTTCACAATCCCAAAAGTGCTAAATTAGCAGGTATGGCGGTGGCAGGGGCAATTGCGACCGTTGATGAGATTGGCGGAACCATTGCCGATACCAAAGAATATTTCCACGACAAAGCCAAATTGCATGAAGAATTAGCTACCGTATTGAAAGCTCATGACAGTAAATGGGCGGCTAATAATGGAGTAATTCAAGTTGCGGAAGAACGCACAGGGAAAAAATTTAAAAATAATCTTACAAAAACTGCTGCTGGTTTGGTGGAGCTACTACCAAATGCTATTATGTTATCTCGTGGCAAGGATGCTCATGGGAAAGCTGCACATGGTAGTGGTCATGATGATGTATCGTTCAGAAGAGCAGAAGACTATGCAAGATTAAAAAAAGAAATCGACGAGCATGAGTCAACTTTTGGAAAAATGAGTGACTCGGTTATTAAGTTGCGAAAAGAAGAGATAGAAAATAAATATGCTGTAAAAAAAGGCAAAGAACCAGCCATCCCCGACAATATAATCCAAGCAGTTGGTCTTCCAAGTATGACCTTCCTTGCTAGCTATATGCGAAAAATGGTGGAAGCAAAAAACCATAAAGCTACCAAAGACCCAATTGCTAAAGAACGCATCATGATTTTGAGTGAAGCCATGGAAGATGCGGTTTCACCTAGTGCTGTGCATAAGGTTAGTGGCATGGGGCTGGAAGAATATATTAAACAAATATTTGAACAATATCAAAAAGACAAAGGTTGGGATGAGATTAAAGCTCATAAGCTAGTAAAAGACTTAGACGCTAATTGCAAAATCATCGCCGATGCTTTGCGCGGCGGGCTAAACCCCTTAGTGTTGTTTGATTTAGTTGGTGATGGAGAAATCGTCAAAGACCACGGTAAATCTATAGTTTCTGAGGAAGAAACCCAAATAGCGTTAAAAAAAGTAGCGCGTTTAGATTATCCCCAAATCATTGATGATTCAGAAAAACCAGTAGAAAAAGAAGAACATGCCAGCCATAAAGCTGTGGTGAGCGAAGAAACTCATGCAAAAACCGAAAGCAAACAAACCAGCACATTAAGCCGTGACAGTGAGTTTGAGAGCCCGAAAGCACGCATAGAAACCCATGGGGCCAAACTTTCTGGTCGCGCGGCTTCCCATGATACAGGACATGGTCGTTTAGCCTATTCCTAAAGCAAATAATTTTACATTTTTTGCAAGAAACATGCTATAGTGCCACTCATTCTCATCAGGGCAATTTCACCAATCGTTAATTTCGTCTTTTTGTGATAAAATTTGCCATTGTCATACCGCTGTAGAGCGGTATCCATGCCAAACCATTGGCTAAGATGTCAGTTGATAGGCATGGATACCGCCCTGCGGCGGTATGACAAGAGATATTTTAGTGAAAAAAGACAAAATTAACGATTGGTGAAATTGCCCTATCATTCTCATCAAAATTAAAAACATATAAGCCAGACAGCAATGCGCTATCCTGCATCATTCATTGAAAATGTAAAAAACCATTTCCGTATTTCCGACATCATCGGAAAGCGCGTGCCTTTGCGTAAATTTGGGCGTGAATATAAAGCTTGCTGTCCTTTTCATGCGGATAAAAGTCCTTCTTTTACGGTTAATGACGAAAAAAACTTTTATTATTGCTTCGGCTGCCATGCTGCTGGTGATGTGATTGGTTTTATTAAAGAATTTGAAAAAATAACTTACAAACAAGCCATCGAGGAACTAGCGCGCCAAGCAGGCATCCCCTTGCCAGAATTAACTAAGGAAGCCAAAGCGGAAACTGATGACCGCGAGAAACTCTATGAGATAATGGATGTTGCCACCCGTTGGTTTTCCCATCAATTGCAAAACGAAAATGGCGCAAACGCCAGAGAATATCTAAAAAAACGCGGAATAGACTTAAGTATGATACAACAATTCCGCCTCGGCTATGCCCCCACCGAGCGCACCATGCTGCGTGATGCCTTGCTAAAACGCAATATTCCCGAAAAAATCCAACTAGATTTAGGTTTATTATCAAAAAGCGAAGATAATAAAATATTTGATAAATTCCGCGGACGCTTAATTTTTCCCATTCGTGATTCTTTAGGCAGAGTCGTAGCCTTTGGCGGAAGATTACTCGCCACGCCCGACCCAAACCAACAATATGTCGCCCCCAAATATCTGAACTCTCCTGATACTAAGCTCTTCAAAAAAGGGGATATGTTATATAATGCCGACCAAGCACGCAAAGCCGCTTATAAAGGTGAAGAGCTAATAGTGGCAGAAGGTTATATGGATGTAATATCGCTCACCCAAGCTGGGTTTTCCGCCTGTGTTGCCCCTTTAGGTACGGCAGTTACCGAGCAGCAATTACGCATATTATGGAAAATGCAAGACGAGCCGATTATGTGCCTAGATGGCGATAATGCCGGCGAAAAAGCGATGATTAAAACCGCTGGATTAGCAACGCCTTTGTTAGAACCGGGAAAAAGCCTGCGTTTTTGCTTGCTACCTGCAGGAGAAGACCCCGACAGCATCATAAAAACTCGCGGATTAGCGGATATGCGCCAACATCTCGCAGGTTCTTTGCCCTTAGTGGAAGTATTATGGCGGAAATATTATTTAGCAACCGAACATAAAACCCCCGAACAACGCGCAAAAGTAGAAGAAAATTTACTAAAAATAGCCGCCGAGATACAAAATCCTTCGGTGCGGCAATATTATGAAAAAGAATTTAAACAGCGCCTGTGGGAAGCAGGACGCGCGCAATCGGCTAATGTTTGGAAAAATAGCAAAAAAACTTCGCCTTCTGCCAAAAAAACTCCCTTAACGAATCTAACTTTAGCGGCAAAACCCCCGGCAATTAATAATTTCTCTTCCCAGCTAGAGCGTTGTTATCAAAGCCTGATATTATTACTCTGGCAACAGCGCGAATTGCTGGAGGATGGCAGTTTGGAAGATTTTTTAAGTGATATAAAATTAAATGATCATATTTTAGAAGCGGCGCGCATGTTCTTGCTGGGAAGATTAGTTATGGAAATATCAATTGAAGCAGAAATAAATAAAAGAGCGCGTAATGAAGTAGAATTAATGTTCTTACGCAAAACCACAGGACAGGATGTCCCGACAAGAGCCAAATTTTATTTAAACGAACTCCGCCAAAGAATTAGCGAGACTTTGTTAATGAAAGAGTTCGCGCAAGCCGAACAGCAACTAGCGCAACATACTAACGAAGAGAAAAACAACCATTTAAATATGATACGCGAAGAAAAAAACAAATATTACAAACGACAAGATATGTTCGGCAATGACAATATCGGCGAATAAATTACCCACAGTAGAAGTCCAAATCTCGAAAACGGCTAAGCGCATGGTGCTGCGCTATCAGCCCTTGCGCGATGAATTTGTGCTGACTTTGCCGCCGCGCTGCAACAAAGCCCGTGCCGAAAAATTTTTGCAAGAAAAACAAGAATGGATGCAAGAACGGCTAGAACATCTGCCCGAAAGGGTTTTGTTGCAATTTGGTAACATTATTCCCGTACTGGGAGAAGAGCTAGAAATTGCCAACGGCGCCAACGTAAGCAACCCAAGAAAAGGTAAGCTTTTCATCCTCGCCACCCCCAAAAATTGCGAAAAAGTCACCACCCAAGTTTTAAAAGCGCGCCTATATTATTATATAGAAGAACGCGCCGAAAAAATGGCAGAGAAAATAAACAAAGAAATCAGCAATATAACCCTGCGCGATACCATTTCTCGCTGGGGGAGTTGCTCACATACCGGGGCTTTGTCTTTCTCCTGGCGCTTGGTTTTCGCCCCAGCTTTCGTGGTGGATTACCTCATCGCCCACGAAGTCGCCCACCTGAGGGAAGCAAATCACGGCGAGAATTTCTGGAAACTAGTCGAAGAGCTTGAACCAAAATGGAAAAAAGCTAAAATTTGGATAAAAAATCATGGTTCAGTGCTATATCGTTATGGAAATGTTAAGTAATTTGTGTTATAAATAAAATGAACGTATTTTTATACGCAATGTTTTGCTGTATGTGAAAGAATATTAGATGGCAATAATTCGCGGCAATAAAGAAGAAAAATTAGGAGGAGTCCAAGCAAGCGAAAGCAATCTTTGGGATGATCCTTTTGGTGCGCCTGCTGTTGCCCCAGCGGTAGAAACGCCAATTAATGAAGCTCCTACATTTAGCGAACCAGTGGTAACAACTCCTGTTGGTGTGGTTATGGAAGCACAAATCGCGGCAGCAGCAAATGGTAGTGATGCGATTGCTCAAGACATAAACGATATTATTGCACAGATTCAACGAGATCCAAATATTGATTTAAATAATCTAAGAATTACCGACCCATCTGTTTTTAAAATTGCTGAAGAAGCAAAAGCTAGGGCTTTAGAAACCAGCGTAACTGCCAAACAAGAAAGTGACCGCTCTCTTGAAATGATTACAGGCGCATTAACAGGAGTTGCTACTGCCAGTGTTGCTATGGGTTCTGCGGATGTGTTTGACGATTTTTTTACCGGTCTTACCAAAGAGCAGAGTATCTATGTAAAACAGGAAGTTGCCCCAGTTGCAGCACAAATGGCTAAATATCCTGGTCAGGGTAAAGACTTTCCTGATATAACAAGCGTTCTAGATGGCAGAGTGGATGATCTTCCCGAACTTCCAACCATAGAAAAGCCTCTAGCTATACCAACCAAAGAATCTCCAAGCATGATGCGTTCTCTTAAGAACGCTTAAAATTTTCTGATTTTTTACCGACCAGTCCGCCTGCGCGCTTTGCGCTACGGCGTGACACTAGCTTTTCTAAATTCGCTGCGCTCATTAAGAAACTCAAGTGGTGCGGCCAAGAAGACTCGAACTTCCACCCCACTGAAGGGACAGCGACCTCAACGCTGCGCGTCTACCAATTCCGCCATGGCCGCAAGTATATATTTAAGTAGCGTTTAAGCGCCCCCTCTTCAATTAAAAAGATTGGGGCTTTCCCGCTCAATGCGGGTGTCTTCGCTTGCGCTCATCCGTATTTTCCGCCTGCTGGCGTAAGGATGTTCTCAACACTTTTTCGCTTACCCTTTTGCACTCACTATTGTAAGTAGATGAGCTAACTAACAAATTATCTGAGCTAAAGCAAGTATGGAATGGAAATATTCAACAATTGTCGAATATCCAGCAGCAGTAAGCTGGATGGAAGCGCGAGTGGCGGATATTCGTGCTGGCAATGCGCCCGAAGTGGTCTGGTTGCTAGAGCACCCGCCTTTATACACCGCAGGGAGTAGCGCCAAGGAAGGTGATTTGCTGGATAATGCCCGTTTCCCAGTCTATGCAACAGGGCGCGGTGGGCAATATACTTATCATGGTCCGGGGCAGCGCGTGGCGTATGTACTGCTGGATTTAAAAACTCGCTGGGCAGGAAAAGCGCCCGATTTACGCAAATTTGTGCAGGATTTAGAAAACTGGTTGATTAGCACCTTAGCAGAATTCGGCATAAAAGCAGATGTGCGCGAAGGTCGCGTGGGCGTGTGGGTGGATACGAAGCAAGGCGAAAAGAAAATTGCCGCTTTGGGCGTGCGCGTGCGTAATGGGGTTAGTT
Organism: Alphaproteobacteria bacterium UBA6149; assembly: GCA_002423155.1. GTDB lineage: Bacteria > Pseudomonadota > Alphaproteobacteria > Rickettsiales > UBA998 > UBA6149. The sequence goes on along the minus strand of DIUV01000051.1, from coordinate 4,919 downwards.
ATCATGGAGTTTCTTTGAATGTCTGCCCCGATTTAGCCCATTTTTCCGGGATTGTCCCTTGCGGATTGGCACAATTTGGGGTTACTTCTATACAAGAATTAGGCATAGAAGCCAACATGGAAGAAGTGGACGCGGTTTTACGCAAAAAATTTGGAGATTTCTTTGGATAAAAATAAAAACATAGTTATCGGCATGAGCGGCGCATCGGGCGCAATTTACGGGGTTACTTTGCTGAAAGTGCTGCGTGAATTAGGAATTTCCACCCATTTAGTAATGAGCAAAGCATCGCTAATTACTTTAAAATTAGAAATGGGGATGGAGGCGAGCGAAGTGCAAAAACTCGCCAGTAAATCATACCAAGTGGGTGATATTTCCGCTTGTATTTCCAGCGGTTCGCACCGTAGCATGGGCATGATTATTGCCCCCTGCTCTATCCGCACTATGGGGGAAATTGCCGCTTGCGCCACCGCCAGCCTGCTTACGCGTGCGGCAGATGTAATGTTAAAAGAACGCCGCCCACTAGTGCTCATGTTGCGTGAAACGCCGTTACATAGCGGACATTTAGAACAAATGTTGAAACTCTCACAAACTGGCGCAATCATCGCACCACCAGTGCCAGCCTTTTACCAAAACCCGCAGACGATTGAAGATATTGTGCAACATTCGGTAGGCAGAGTTTTGGATATTTTTGGGTTAGAGTCACCATATCTCAAGCGTTGGGAAGGAATTAAATAATGCCTTCCCATCACGAAACTATCTTAGTCCCTTACTCCGCTGCACAAATGTTTGCCCTAGTGACAGATGTAGAAAAATATCCCGAATTTTTACCTTGGTGCGCAGCGGCGCGAGTGCTTTGTGGGGATGAAGCAGAAAAACTGGCGGAATTAGTCATCAGCTTTCAACATCTGCGTGAGCGTTATACTTCACGCATCATCACGAACTATCCCAATGAAATAAAAGTATCTTTAGTCGAAGGGCCGTTTGACAAATTAGATAATCACTGGCGCTTCATCGACCAACCCAACGGCTGCGCGGTGGAATTCTTCCTCGATTTTAAATTCCGCTCTTTTCTTTTAGAGAAAATGATTGGCGGAATATTTAAAAAAGCTGTGGAGAAAATGACGAGCGCGTTTTTGACCAGAGCGGAGGAATTATATGGGAAGTAACTTCCTCTCCCTCTGGGAGAGGGGCGGGGTGAGGGAAGCCTCCCCATAACAAAAGTTTGCAGTTGTTGTGAAGAGTTCCCTCACCCCTGCCCTCTCCCAGAGGGAGAGGGAGTTTACCCTCGCAAGCCCAACAACCGCAAACGCAACGCATTTAGTTTGATAAACCCTTCCGCATCACGTTGATTATAAACCGCGTCTTCTTCAAAGGTCACATGCGCTTGGGAATAAATGCTCTTGGGTGATTTACGCCCTTCCACAATTACATTGCCTTTAAACAGGCGCAAGCGCACAGTTCCGCTCACATGTTCTTGAGATTTATCAATCAATGCTTGCAACATCTCACGCTCTGGGGAGAACCAATAGCCATTATAGATAAGTTCAGCATATCTTGGCATAATATCATCTTTTAAATGCGCAGCTCCACGGTCTAATGTGATACTTTCTATGGCGCGATGCGCTGCCAGCAGCACAGTACCACCTGGAGTTTCATAAACCCCGCGTGATTTCATGCCTACATAACGGTTTTCCACTAAATCTAAGCGCCCTACCCCATGTTTTCCGCCCAGGCGGTTTAGTTCTTCAAGCAAGCTCGCTGGGGAAAGTGCCACGCCATTTACTGATATTGCATCCCCTTTTTCAAAGCCAATCTCGATAGTTTCTGCTTCATTCGGGGCTTTTTCTGGAGATACGCTACGGCGAAACATTGATTCATCCGGGGCTACCCATGGATCTTCCAAGGCTTTTCCTTCATAAGAAATATGCAGCAAATTCGCATCCATTGAGTATGGCGCTTCGCCATGTTTATCACTCGGCACGGGAATTTGGTGTTGCTGGGCATATTCAATTAGTTGCGTGCGTGAATTTAAATCCCACTCTCTCCACGGAGCAATCACGTGAATATCTGGTTGCAAGCCATAATAGCCCAGCTCAAAGCGCACTTGGTCATTTCCTTTACCCGTTGCCCCGTGCGAAACCGCATCCGCGCCCACTTGACGCGCTATTTCTATCTGGCGTTTAGCAATTAATGGGCGGGCAATGGAAGTGCCGAGGAGATATACGCCTTCATAAAGCGCATTGGCGCGAAACATCGGGAACACATAATCCCGCACGAATTCTTCGCGCAAATCTTCGATAAAAATATCTTTTACGCCCAGTAATTGCGCTTTCGCACGCGCGGGCTCTACTTCTTCGCCTTGACCAATATCCGCGGTGAAGGTTACTACTTCACATTCATAAACATCCTGCAACCAACGCAGAATAATTGAAGTATCCAGACCACCTGAATATGCCAAGACCACTTTTTTAATGTTTTTTTTCATAACTAGTTCACATTTCTATTTCATTTAAGTATATGTTCACCTTCTACAAAACTAATGAAAGAATTAAAAGGATAATCTAATGGACATCAGCAAAATTCCTGTTGGAAAAAACGCTCCTTGGGACGTAAACGTAATTATTGAAGTGCCCATGGGATCGGATCCCATTAAATATGAGATAGATAAAGAAGCAGGTGCGCTGTATGTGGACCGTTTTTTACACACCGCTATGCACTATCCTTGCAATTACGGCTTTATCCCGCACACACTTTCTGGTGATGGTGACCCGGCAGACGTTTTAGTTGTTGGAAATACCCCGCTAATTCCCGGTTGTGTGCTACCTGTGCGCCCCGTGGGTGTGTTTTTGATGGAAGATGACGGCGGACAGGACGAAAAAATCCTCGCAGTTCCCGTGGCTCGCGTGCATCCATATTATAATGATGTAAAATCTTACAAAGACTTACCCGAAATTCTCGTGCAACAAATTCAGCATTTCTTTGAACATTACAAAGATTTGGAAAAAGGCAAATGGGTGAAAGTAGTGGGCTGGAAAGATGCCGACGATGCCGCTCGTTTGATTGAAGAAGCTATGGAACGCTATAAGACTACGGCTTAAGTGGTTTTTTTCACTAAATAAAAACGCTATTAACAACAAAACATAGTTATATTTCAATGTTTTTCGTCGTTATTTCTGCTGCGGCTAAGAATCTCTTTCACCACAAACTAAGCACTAACAAGTGGAAAAAGAGATTCCCGTCGGCATGCACTACTGTCCAATTAAACTTTTAATCTCCACAAAATCGGGAGAACTCCCTCTCCCTCTGGGAGAGGGGGAATTACGCTTTGTTGTTATGTCTAACAAAATAAGATTTCATCTATTTGCGGTTAAAGCCCGAATGGCGCCGCGTAAAGTTCGTACTTCTTGTAAGGTAAAGCCAGATCTGGCTAACATTGCACGTAAATTTTGCTGCATCATGGGCTTTAAATCTGGGGTTTTGTAAAAGCCTTTTTTATCAAGTTCGCCGTCTAAATGGGAAAATAATCCTTCAATTTCAGAAAAAATTGCTGGTTCGGGGACTTTTTCTGGAGCGATATTAGCGGTTTTAAACCATTCGTAAGCCAGTAATACCACGCTTTGGGCGATATTAAGTGAGGAGTTTTGGGGATTGGTGGGAATAGTCACCACGGCATTACAGGCGATTATATCTTCATTATTTAGTCCACAATTTTCAGGACCAAATACTAAAGCGGATGTAAATTCAGGCGTTTGGCGGAGTTTTTGGGCGGCATCAAAAGGAGAAAATATTTTTATAGCTAAATCTCGTGGGCGTGCAGTAGCCGCATAAGCTATTTGTTTGTCTGCCAAAGCAGCGCTTAAATTATCAAATATCTGTGCTTGTTCAATAATTGCTTTTGCGTGAGCACTCATCTCCACAGCTTTTGCATTGGGCCAACCATCACGCGGCGCCACCAGCCGCAAATCATGCAGCCCAAAATTTAGCATTGCGCGTGCTGCCGCACCAATATTTTCGCCCATTTGCGGACGCACCAAAATTATACTAGGGATTTCCGACATTATTTAAGTATGCAGTTACAATTGATTTTGTAAAGCTGCTTGTTGCTGGCGACCTGAGGATACATAATCCTGCCAAGCATTTTGTTGTTGCACCTGCTGAAGATTACCCACGCTGGCGTAATTTGCCGCGGTAATATTATTCCCCATAGGTTGACCATAAGAATAACCAACATTTTGCGCCAAAGCTGGTTGTAAACCAGGAGCAGCTCCCATAGAAATATGCGGAGTATTATTCACCATTACAGGTGCCGCTGCTTCGTCGGAATGCGAAAATAATTTATATACGCCATAGCCAACCAAGCCAACTACCGCCAAACCGCCCACCATCATAGCAGCACTAGCAGCTAAAGAAGCACCTGCCACAGTTGCCGTCCCCACACCAACCGCAACTGAACCACCAACACTACTAGCTGTAGCAATAAGTGGATGTAAAGCTTTCTTGGCACTCCACCAAGCAACAACCTCCCCAGAATACGGAGCTAAAAATTTTCCAGCTTTTGCTAACAAACCAAGCATAAACATTCCTTTCCACCCTAATTTGTAACATTAAGCTGTGACAATTTGATGACAAGGAACTATTAGGGTGATTTCATCAATCGTTAATTTCGTTGTTTTTACTAAATTATCCATCGTCATACCGTCGCAGGACGGTATCCATGCCAAACCATTGGCTTTTCAGCTAGTTGATAGGCATGGATACCGCCCTGCGGCGGTATTGTAAGAGAGATATTTTAGTGAAAAAACACCCTACACGACAGTACCGTTAATAGTCACTTCTTAAGGTTTAAACCCCCACCTTCAGGTGGGTAAGGCTTCAGCCTCACTTTTTTCTTGCTGTACTCTGTCATATCATTAAAATGC
>DIUV01000004.1 GCA_002423155.1 Alphaproteobacteria bacterium UBA6149 | reverse complement strand
AAACTTTTAATCCCCACAAATTCGGGAGAACCCCCTCTCCCTCTGGGAGAGGGACGGGGTGAGGGGAGCCTCGCCAAGAGCAATGCTAATTGCTTGGTGAAAAAGTATTTTCTAGCTTTTTTACAACCAACAACATCACTCCTGTGGATACTTCCCTCACCCCGTCCCTCTCCCAGAGGGAGAGGGGGCAGCCCGCGTTTCATTTTTAAGTCCTGTTTACACAAATACATCATAAACTGGCAGTATTGTTGGTGTAGATATTACAACAACTTATTTTCCTTGGACAGTAGTGCACGCAAGGCGGGGATGACGACGGAGAGTTGGGCGGATAAAAAATAGTTTTAGAATTATTACTCTTCCAGCTTTTCTTTTTTCCCCGAAGGCAAAGAAGAACGCGTAATTTTCGGGCGGGCGCTTTCAGTTGCCGCACGATTAATTTCTTCTCCCGCTGCCAGTGCTTTAATTTCCTCACCTGTAAGGGTCTCATATTCTAACAAGGCAAGTGCAATCGTATCTAATACTGCGCGATGCTCAGTTAAAATATTTTGCGCCTCTTTATGTGCTCCTTCAACAATGCGCCTCACTTCTGCATCTACTAGTGCGGAAGTTGCTTCGGATATAGCGCGGTCTTGCATGGAGTGCCCCATGAAAACTTCTTGTTGTTCGCCGCCATAATTAATGGGGCCCAACGCATCGCTCATACCCCATTGCATCACCATGCTCCGCGCTAAACGCGTGGCATATTGAATGTCTGATGATGCACCTGAAGATACTTTATCATAACCAAACACCAATTCTTCCGCCACACGACCACCCATGGAAACGGCTAAATCCGCATACATTTTCTCACGCAGGTAAGAAAGTTTATCCGCTTCAGGAAGGCGCATCACCATGCCCAGTGCCCGACCACGCGGAATAATCGTCGCTTTATGAATTGGATCGGATGCAGGGCAACAGATGGAAACCAGAGCATGTCCAGCCTCATGGAAAGCCGTCATTTTCTTTTCTTCATCACTCATCACCATGGATTTGCGCTCAACACCCATCATCACTTTATCTTTAGCATCTTCCAGCTCACGCATAGTCACTACTTTGCGGTCACGCCTAGCTGCCAATAAAGCCGCTTCATTGACTAAATTTGCTAAGTCTGCGCCTGAAAATCCGGGAGTTCCACGGGCTACTGTGGTGGTATCCACATCGGGTGCGGTGGGTACTTTTTGTAAATGCACCTGCAAGATTTGGTCACGCCCAGCAATATCCGGATTACCCACCACAATCTGACGGTCAAAACGACCCGGACGCAATAAAGCCGGGTCTAACACATCGGGGCGGTTGGTTGCGGCGATGAGAATAACGCTCTCATTCGCTTCAAAGCCATCCATCTCCACTAATAATTGATTCAGCGTTTGCTCACGCTCATCATTGCCACCGCCCATGCCTGCGCCGCGATGGCGACCTACCGCGTCAATCTCATCAATAAACACAATGCAGGGTGCATGGCGTTTGGCTTGTTCAAACATATCGCGCACACGGCTAGCACCAACACCGACGAACATTTCTACGAAATCCGAACCAGAAATAGTGAAAAATGGCACGCCTGCTTCACCTGCCACGGCGCGCGCGAGCAAGGTCTTACCAGTTCCCGGAGGGCCTACTAACAAGCAACCTTTAGGGATTTTGCCGCCCAATTTTTGGAATTTTTGTGGGTCTTTTAAAAAATCCACCACTTCTTCTAATTCTTCTTTGGCCTCATTAACCCCTGCCACGTCAGCAAAAGTTTTCTTACCAGATTTTTCTGTAAGTAATTTCGCCCGTGAACGCCCAAAGCCCATCGCTCCGCCCCCACGACCCCCACCATTCATCTGGCGCATAAAAAAGATATATACTCCGAGCATAATGATAAACGGCGCCCAGGAAAACAACGCGCCCATCAACATATCCCCACCACTAGACTTAGGCACGGCAGTTATTTTAACATTATTTTGCGTCAATTTATCCACCAAACCGGGATAATCAGGCACGAGGGTACTAAACAAAGTATTGTCCGAAAAATGCCCCGTAACAATCGTTCCATCTGCATCCGATTTACGAATACTAACCTCAGAAACCTGACCCTTAGCAACTTTTTGCATAAAGTCGGAAAAAGCCACTCGCGCCGCCCCACCCGACTGCACATCCCCCTCTACTAAACGAAACAACATCGCCACTAAAATAAACGCACCCAGCCATAAAGCGAGGTTTCTTCCAAGATTTTGCATGAATATACTTTAAATAATGAATTACTATAGAATTGATATATGGGGGAGTATTTGCTTAAGTCAAGAGATGGGTGAATAGTTTACATATAATTATTTTTACCTTATAAAAGGGCGCTGTTTTATGTTTACCAAAGATTAAATATATGTTAAGCATCTTCTGTTTTATTGAAGTTACTGTTGTATATCCAACCTGACTTTATTTAGTGGGTTTCTTTTTTTGTTCGGAATAAATTTTCGACTATTACCAAATTTGAGGTATTGTTATGGAAGAGTATGTAAATCAATTAATGAGCATGTCTGAATATGCTCGCATTTGGCTGTATGATGTTTTTCCCATACTAAGCAGTAAAGCAATGGAAAAGTGGGCTATTGCAGCTAATATTTTAGGTAGCATATTGCTGTTAACTGCTTTTGCAGGAACGCAATTAAAGTTCATGAAAACAGGTAGGTTAAACTCCATAATTAATGTTTTTGGAGCCGCTTTGTTTTTGTTTTTCTGCATTATAAAATGGGGACCAGGAGGAGTTGTTTTGGAAACTTTCTGGGTTATTTTTGGTATTTGGGGAGCATTACGCCCCCCCAAGAAAGAATAAAAAAAGGAGGCTCTTGAGCCTCCTTTTTTATAGATTAGCATAACCTAAAATCACTTCACCGCCTGCCGCCTCACGACGCTGCACTTGCTGGCGAATTTCTGCCCCAACTTTTTGCTCTGCCATGCGTAATTCATATAATTTTTGTAAATTAATCCACATTTCTGCTGAAGTTCCCAGCCATTGACTAAGGCGCAAGGCAGTATCTGCGGTAAGCGCTCGCTTACCTGCCAATATCTGATAAATTCGATTAGGAGAAACATGTAGCTCTGCCGCTAATTGCGTAGGAGTTATGCTCAAAGCAGAAATTTCATCAGCAAGAAAAACTCCGGGATGAATGAGGGTACGCGCCATAATTTATCCTTTAAATTTGGTATTTTAATAAAAATAAAAAACTAAGCTGCCCTCCCCATATCCTTAAGCTTGGTATCCACCCAATTTTCACCGCGTTTTTCCGTCCGTAAATCTTTTATCTTATCCATCGCTGCATCGACACTATTTACAAAATGGATGCCTAATTTACGGCAAGCTTCGGGGTCATTTACATCGACTATTTCTTTTAATTTATCGTAAAATCTTTTGTCGCTGGAGTCCATGTGGGTGTTGATAATTACTATTTCTTTGCCCTGCATTTTGTCTTTGGCATATTCATCACCTTCTAATGCACGTTTTTTTAGAACGGCTAATAATGCTAATTCTTGTATGGTTCCTGTACCACCTGCCATTACCGCAAAAGCATCTGATTTATCAATCATATACTCCATACGTTCATAAATATTGCGAGCTAGTAAGAACTCGGTCATCTGGTCACGTACATCTCCTTCGCCAGACATAATATGCAGCACGTTTGAACCAAAATGTTCCGCTCCATACTCCTTGCGTAGTTCGGTGGCTGCGTCACTTACTTCGCCCATCATAGCGATAGCGCCAGCGCCAGAAACCACTCCAAAATCTGCTTTAATCAAACTTTCTGCAAGATTTCTCGTATCTTCTTTATAGCGAGAATTTTTGTTACTGGCAGAACAAAAAATTGCCACATTGAAGTCTTTGCTGCCTTTTCTACCCTCTGTATCATTAGCAGCTTCCTGCGTGGCATAAGCAGGCAAATGCATACGGCGATAATGGAAGCGGTCTTGCTTTAATCCTGCTTTAGCTTCTTCTACTGTAGAAACTGATTTATAAAGCGAATTGGGGTTTTCTGGAACAGTGCCTTTATTATGGCAATCATCGACTAATTCTTCCAGATAATCAAATGCACCTTTGCCATGCTCATCTTTGGGATTTACTAAATATAAAGGCTTTCTAAATTTATATTTATCATGAGTTTGCTCACCTACGATGAGCGAGGTAAACATATAAGTGTTTTCCCAAAAATGCTCTTGCGCTTTGGCTGGGTCTAACGCTACCACGACACCATCTACATTTCGAAGAAAATTCATTTGTATATCATCTGGGCGAGCAGTTGATGCGGGCGCAGTTATAACACCAAAACCATTTTGTTTGGCTTTTTTAGACATTTTCTCCGCTTGGGTTTTTGATACATAACTTGTATTATCCACTAATATACCGGCACAAAATTCTTTTGAATAATCATCATCTTTAGTGATTTCTTTGCCTGTATGAATGCCGACTTCAAACGCCATGCCCTTCATTGCCAAAGCACGCGGGCTATGATGATTGAAAAACTTTTCCTCTAATTGTGCTTCGGTGCGGTTTTTGGGTAGCCCTGCGACGTTTTCGGGAATTAAATAATTATCAATTTCAATTGCACCATGGGAAGGAACAGGTGAAAAAGTCGCCCGACCATGCACTTCGGAGTGCACCATCTGCATTTCTACACCACCATATTCTTGCTGTTTTAGTGGAGCAAGCGCAATTACCGATTTTTTTATAACCCGATCATCAACCGCCTTACCTTGGCTTTGCCGACGCACAAAAATCTGTTGGATTTTTTGCATAAATCCTTGAATTCCATCCGAACCAATGGTTGTAGGACCAGTTTCCACTCCGGGAAACGGCGCTTTTAAATCTAACTCTTGTGAAATTTTACGGAATTCATCTTCTCCGCCTAATCCTGGTTCTAAAAAATGAAATCCGGAATCTTCTGCCATTATAAAGGCTTGTTCTTTTTTTATCCCCAAGTGATTTAGGCGATCCACACGTTCTTGTTCAGACATTTGATGCCATGAATCAAAAGCAGCCTCTACTTTTTTAGCAGCATTACCTTCATAAGTGCGTCTATCTTCATCAGGGCTAACATAAGTATCCACCAGTTCAAAAATAGAGCGTATTTTTATATTTATTCCATTTGCTCGGCAAATATCTTTGATTTCCTGATATTTCTTCATGGTTCCCGTTGCCACAAACAACACTGAATCTTCAGGAATAAATGGTTTTACTTTAACATTTTCTTCAGGTGTTTGTTGGGGAACTACTTCTGCGGATATTTTTAAAGTAGTATCTCTATCTTCAGAAACATAAATTCCATAATGATGCGCTAACTCTTTGAAATCAACATATCTTCTACGTGCATGTAGCGGTGTTCCTATAGCTTCGTTTTTATCAAAAATTTTGAGTCCGCGTAATAGTTCATCCCAAAAACCATTATCAAAAGCATCGACGGAATTTTCAATAATCAAAGGATGATTAAGCATTTTTCCTTTCATTTTTTGCTCAAATAAATAGAGCATTTCCTGCATAGCATATAAATCACCAGGAATAGCGATAGTGGCATTGGCGGAATCTATCTGCCGTTCCATGCTTAGTCTTTGATTTTTCTTTAGTAAGTTAATGCGCTCACCAGCTATTCTAACCTGATTTATTCCTGCATCATGTAGCGAGCTTTTCAGTTCCTCACGATCAAAAATATAATTACAAGCTACGGGGTTAAATCCTAAAACACGTTCTTTTTCTTTAGTTCTGGTATAAATGCTGGCTTCTTCAGGCAAAAAACCTGCTTTTTCCATAGTAATCAGCTGACCATTATACCATTTTCCACCATTTCCTTCCCCACCAGAATAAGGTTGTTCACCTCTCATGGTTTTTTCGTGTAGCTCTGGGTAATAATCTGCTCGGGCAAATGCCTTGGTTCCTAATGGTTTATTACCATCTTTTCCTTCGCCCACTTTAATAAAAACGGGATTTTGTTGGGGCAAATATAGATTATCCAATTCATCACTCATAAACTACCTATCTATTCAATATATTACTATGCCCAGCTCCAGCCTTTGGGTTCATGAACCTAAAGGGCAATAATTCCCTTAAAGAAAAGCTATGAACATGGAGTTTGGGGTTGAAATCGGTTTTGTTATTTAAAATCATCACATGGATGCTGGCGCCGCTTTCCTTGTCGATTTTTTTGTCAAAAATATCGCGGAAAATTTGGTCATGTCGCGGACCTACTTTGGAAATGCGGTCGCGGATTGCACCGTCGGGCATATTTATTTCCACTGGAGTAGATTTTTCGCTTGCTATTATTTCTGGTGTTTTTTCAAAATCTACCGACATGACGAAAATATCGGTTATATGATGTCCGGGATGATTCTTTAAAGCATTCTGAATAGCATCCGACTCGGCAGATTGCATGGCGGAGACTTTGGGATTTACGTAGGAAATGCCCTGATAGAATTCGCCATTATCTAATTTGACTACCGCTATTTTAGCGATTTTCATCGGGGGCAGTCCATTATTTATGCTTTTAGCATTAATGTCTGCCAGGCTATCCACCATTAATTCATTCACCAAACGTAATACTTGTTCAGGAGATTTATTCTTCATACCACTAAGTACGTTAAGCTTGTCTGCGCGAAATGCTTCACCAATTGCTTGCGATACATGCGGGTCATTAATTAATTCCCAACCTGCTTGCATAGTTGTCTTTATTTTTCCCGAATTATCGACCACAATATGCGGCATTTTGGGTAAAAGCTCATCTATGGTGCGGGTCATAACCTGATTTCTGTTAAGCTTATCAGGAGCACAGCCATTATCTGCGGTTAAGTGCCAGCTACCATCATTAAGGGGTAACATGTGAATTCTGGTATTGGCGGATAGTAATTTATTATTAAAAATAACATCCCTACAACTGCCACAAGGGGAAACGCGCTGTCCTTCCTCATTAGGATAAATATCAATATTTTTAGCAGCATTACCTTTGCCGCCCATGAACCATACATCGCTTATTTGCGTGTAGATGCTCTCTTTAGTTACCGCATTGGTGATGGCGTTTGCCTCGGCGCAGCAACGGCTGGTTTTGTCATTTTGCAAATGCACATTAGCAGATACATAATATTGATTATTAATGGTTTTTATTAATGCCGCGCCAAAGAACATATCTTCGTTAAAATCTCGCTCATGATCCCAAGCGTTTTTGCGCTCACTTGCAAGTAAGTTACTTACCACATAAAGAAATTTTTCTTCTAAATTAGTTATATCTCGAGGAATCTCTACAGGAATCCAACTACCAAAACCTTGGTCGATGCCACATGCTTTTTTATTAATTTTTATATCTATCTGGCTCATAATGGCAACATTATTAACAAAAAGTTAAAATGTTATCAATAGCTATAATGTGAAGATTTTATGACAGGCTGATTATTGGCAGATACTTCGCCATAATCATGGAAAAACAGCGCTATATTTTAGTCCTGAATCTTCTGCTAAGCCAAACATTAAGTTCATGTTTTGTATGGCTTGCCCTGATGCGCCTTTTACCAGATTGTCAATTGCAGAGATTATAATGATGCTGCCTTCTTGCCGACCCGCAAAAATACCAATCCGGCAATGGTTGCTGCCGCGCACATGATGGGTGCTAGGAGCGGTGTTTTCGGGGGTTATATGTACGAATTTTTCGTTATTATAGGCGCTTTCCAAGCAATTACGTGCATCCATCAGGGATGTTTTGGGGGTTAGTTGAGCGTAAATAGTTGCCAACATGCCGCGCCGCATGGGGATTAGGTGAGGGGTGAAGTTGATTTTTAACTGCTTAGCAGCGGCTCTTTCCAGTTCTTGTTCTATTTCGGGGGTGTGGCGATGATTGGCTATGCCGTAAGCAGACATTCCTTCACTCGTTTCCGAAAAATTTAACTCGCGTTTGGCAGAACGTCCTGCACCAGAAATGCCAGATTTTGCGTCGATAATTATATTTTCAGGTGTAACTAGCTGTGCTTTTAATAGTGGCAATAAGGGCAGCAAGCTGGCGGTGGGATAACAACCGGGATTGGCAATTAGTCGCGCAGTTTTTATTTGCTCGCGGTAATGTTCGGTTAAGCCATATACTGCGCTAATTTGTAAGTCGCTTGCTGCGTGCGGATGCCCATACCATTCATGATAGGAATTTATATCTCGCAGACGAAAATCTGCGGATAAGTCGATGATTTTTAAATGTTTGGGTAGTGCCGCAATGATTTCTTGCGTGGTGCCGTGGGGGAGGCAGCAAAATACTAATTCCGCCGCTGAAAAATCCACTTGCTCATGCGCAACTAGGGGGGGTAAATTGCATTCTGCCAGATGGGGAAATACTTCCGCCATATTTTTTCCCACTTGGCTATCACCAGTGAGGGCAATTATTTCTACATTGGGATGTTGCAGAAGAAAACGCAACAACTCTGCACCCGTATAGCCACCTGCACCCAAGATTACTGTTTTAATTTTTTTCATTTTTTCCTATCCTACACGACAGCACTATTAACAACATGTCTTTATGTTATATAACAGTAAGTTTATGGTTGCGCCATCCATTGTCATACCGCCGCAGGGCGGTATGACAATGGATGGGTCTTTGCAAAAGAATCATTTTTATTCAATGTGATGGCGGTTATTAATAGTACTGTCGTGTAGTGTGGTTTTTTCCTCCAAAAAAAAGGACGCCCAGTTTCCCAAGCGCCCTTTTTTGTAAAACCAAACCAAACTTAACGTTTTGAGAATTGGAAACTACGACGTGCTTTTGCGCGACCATATTTTTTACGTTCCACCACGCGGCTATCGCGAGTAAGGAAGCCGCCAGTGCGGAGCGATTTGTGGAATTCTGCGCTGAATTCGTCTAAAGCGCGGCTGATAGCGTGGCGCACAGCACCAGCTTGACCAGAAAGACCACCACCAACTACGGTGCATTGAATGTCAAATGCGCCAACGCGATCTAGGGTCACGAATGGTTGATTTACAATCATGCGCAATACGGGGCGAGCGAAATAAGCAGTAATATCTTTACCGTTTACAGTGATTTCACCTTTTCCTGGTTTCAACCAAGCGCGAGCGATAGCGTTTTTACGGCGACCAGTGCCATAATTACGTTCAACTGCGGGAGCGTTTTTTGCTGAAGCCATCTTCTACCTCTTATTTTTTACGTTCATAGCGGCAATATCCAAAACTTCTGGAGTTTGCGCCTGATGGGGATGTTCTGATCCGCCATATACATGTAGGTGACCAAATTGTTTAGTTGCCAAAGGGCTATCTTTCGGCAACATACGTAATACTGCCATTTCGATAACGCGGTTAGGGAAACGACCAACCAAAATTTTCTCAGCCGTAGTTTCTTTGATACCACCAGCATAACCAGTATGGCGATAATAATGCTTTTGGGTGCGTTTGCGACCAGTGAGTTTCACTTTTTCGGCATTAAGCACAACGATGTTATCACCACAATCAATATGTGGAGTGTACATAGCCTTATGTTTGCCGCGCAACATTTTTGCGATTGTGGCTGCTAAACGCCCCAGCACTACGCCGTCTGCATCTACCACCCACCATTTTTGCGTCACTTCAGACGGCTTTGCGGAATAGGTTTTCATTATTTATTATCCGAAAAAGTATAATTAAAGAGGCGAGGATACTATGATTGCTGTAAGCTTATGTCAAGAGTTAAGTTTTGAAAAAAATCAATCAGCATATTTGTGAAATTCCATGCGCCCGAGTACGGAAAAAATCTCATCTTTTCCGTCAGTTAGTGGAACTAAGCATTGGCGGAAAGCAAGAACCACATCGTCATGCAGGGTTACGGTTCCTTCGTTAGTGACAGGTTGACGCGTTCTTTGCACTTCTTGGCATGCTTCATGGATGGAGTTTATATCGGTGGTTACTAAGTTAGGAACTCCGTCAGAACTTAGGGCACCTTCGCCATACGCATCGGAAAGCTTTTTGCCCAGATAGGTGAAATTACCATGCTGAGTTTCTTGATTGAAATCACGCATTTGAATTAAGAAGCAGTTTTCCCATAAATCTTTGAGTACATCAAAATCTATGTCGGATTCTCTCGGTAATTTTCCATCTTTGCACAAAGATTCCCAATATTCTAATAAAATGGCGTTTTTGCGACGATTATAGGTTGGGGTGGGGGCTATTTCATTCATGCTCATTATTATCCGTACCTTCCAGTAATATAATCTTGGGTTTGTGTATGTTTAGGTTTGGTGAAAATATCCGCGGTAGCTCCCGTTTCAATCAATTTCCCCAAATGAAAAAATGCAGTAGTTTGTGAAACTCGCGCCGCTTGCTGCATGGAGTGAGTTACTATAATTATAGTAAAACGATTTTTTAATTCAGAAATCAAGTCCTCAATTCGTGCAGTAGCTATAGGGTCAAGCGCGGAGCAGGGCTCATCCATCAAAATTACTTCAGGATTTACCGCAATGGTACGGGCGATGCATAATCTTTGTTGTTGTCCGCCCGAAAGGCTGGTGCCTGCTTCTTGCAGTCGGTCTTTTACTTCTTCAAACAAACCAGCACGTTGCAGGCTAGTTTCCACAATTTCATCTAATTCGGCTTTGTTTTTGCACAATTTATGAATGCGCGGACCGTAAGCGACGTTATCATAAATAGATTTGGGAAAAGGATTAGGTTTTTGAAATACCATCCCTACGCGTGCACGTAGCAATACTACATCTTGTTGGTTATCGTAAATATCTTGTTGGTCGAGGGTGATTTTCCCTTCGATGCGGCAATTATCAATCGTATCATTCATACGGTTAAGGCAGCGCAAAAAGGTGGATTTTCCACAGCCAGACGGACCAATAAGTGCAGTTACACTACAAGTTGGCATTTCTAAATTTACGTCAAACAATGCCTGTTTGCTGCCGTAGAAAACATTGACATTTTCGGCGGACATTTTTGCTGGGGTGGTCATTTCATCTACCATTGGCGCTCGCTTTTCTTCCGCAGATAAATAGCGGCAGCATTTAATATGAACAACATAAAAATTAGTACTACGATACCCGTTGAGGTTTTTCCTGCAAATCCTGCTTCGGGAGAGCTCGCCCAGATATATATTTGCACAGGCATTGCCGTAGCAGGTTGCAAGATATTATGAGGAATATCCACCACAAAAGCCACCATACCAATCATAAGTAAGGGCGCAGTTTCGCCCATTGCTCTTGCCATGCCCAAAATAGTTCCCGTCATTATTCCGGGTAAGGCTAGGGGAATACTGTGATGCAATACTACTTTTAAAGGAGAGGCACCCAAAGCCAGCGCAGCTTGCCGAATAGAGGAGGGGACAGCCCGTAAGGCAGCGCGAGTGGCAATGATGATAACGGGAAGAATCATCATGGCTAAAGTGAGTCCACCAACTAAAGTAGAAGAACGGGGCAGGCTGGCAAAATTTAAAAATACCGCCAAGCCTAACAACCCAAAAACTATAGAGGGAACCGCAGCGAGATTATTAATATTCACTTCAATAAAATCGCGCAAACGGCTCTTTTTAGAGAATTCTTCCAAATAAACTGCGGCACCTACGCCAATGGGGAAGGCAACGCTAATACAGACGAGTAACATCCATAAACTACCAATAATTGCTCCTGCAAAGCCTGCATCTTGGGGGGAGCGTGAATCACCATTGGTGAAAAATCCCCAATCAATATTTTTGCGCAGCGCATTTTTTGCCTGTAATGCTTTTAGCCAGTTTACCTGCTCTGCTGATAGGGAGTTATTTTCCGATTGCGGGTTTTTTATATATAAATCAGCAATATCTGAAGCAGTTACCCAGACGAAATTTTCCTTTTTATCAATAGCTTTTTGCATTTGTTCTTCTGCGCCATTGGAGATTAATCCAAAAAGCTGGCGTTTTTCCATACGGCTACTCACTTCCGGGAATAATGCTAACAAGCTGGCTTTGGGCGGACTAAGATTATCATTTTGGATGATTTCCAAGCGAATTTCGCTGCGTTGAATACCGTTGATGCTGGGGACAAGTAAAATAGTTACTAGTAATAACAACATAGAAAAGGCAAATCCAAGCGCCGCAATTCCATAAGCTTTAAAGCGTAACTCCGCGCGGCGGCGAGCTTTTAGGTTATGTGAAATTAGGTTATGTGAAATATTTTCTTGCTGGGAGTTACTCATATTTTTCCCGATATTTTTTTACTATGCGCAAGGCAATGATGTTTAAGCATAAAGTTGCCACGAATAAGGTGAGTCCCAAAGCGAAGGCTGCTAAGGTTTTAGGACTGTCAAACTCTTGGTCACCTACTAATAAGGATACTATTTGTACGGTTACGGTGGTCACCGCTTCCAGCGGATTGGCCGTCCAATTAGCTGACATTCCCGCCGCCATTACCACAATCATCGTTTCGCCAATTGCGCGGGAAATGCCCAGCATTATTGCCCCCATAATACCGGGCATGGCAGCTGGTAATACTACTTGTTTTATAGTTTCGGACTGGGTAGCGCCGAGTCCGTAAGATGCATCCCGCAAACTCCGAGGAACCGCGTTTAAAATATCGTCCGCGAGGGAGGAAATGAAGGGGATAATCATAATGCCCATGACTAATCCCGCCGCTAAGGCACTTTCTGCGGCAACGTTCAAACCAAATATTTCGCCGCTTTTGCGTAAAAAAGGTGATATACTGACTACCGCAAAATAACCATAAACCACAGTGGGAATTCCGGCTAATAATTCTAAAATTGGTTTTGCCCATGAGCGTAAATTTTTATGGGCATATTCCGACATATAAATAGCCGAAAATAATCCCACAGGAACTGCAACCAGCATGGCAATGAGGGTGATTAATAAAGTACCAAGAAATAAAGGAGCTGCACCAAATGCTCCGCTGCTACCTGCTTGGTCGGCACGCATGGCAATTTGTGGGCTCCATTTAGTTCCAAAGATGAAATCAAATAAATTCACTTTTTGGAAAAAAAGATATGCCTCCACCGCCACGGAAAGCACAATCGCCGCAGTAACCGCTACGGAAATTAACGCGCAGGTGAAAAAAAACGCAACTCCAGCTTTTTCTAGGAGGATATTCGGTTTTTGTGCCATCTCATCTTAGGCTTTGGTTCACTTTTAGTGAACCTCTAAAAATCCATTCTGGTGGCGAACTTGCTTGCAATGAAGCTTCGTCGCAATCCTCACGTAGCTCTGCTACGCTGCGGTTGCGCCACTTCATTGCTGCTCATTTCGCTCACCATAATGAATTTTTAGAGGTTCACTTTGAGAACGAGGCTTTACAGGATTTTTTCTGATAAGTCAAATTTTTGCGGCAAGAAAATCTTTATGTTAAAACAATTTTCTTACTTAATTTACTTATTATTTAATTGTTTGGATTATTATACAAATAACAATAGACCTCTTCATAAACTAAATATGTTGAGGCGGCTGAGTCGTTTCTTATCTATGAATAACCGCAGCGTAGCGGCTTCGTTGAGGATTATGAAGAAGAAAAAACGGCGCAGACGTCCAACATATTTAGTTTATGAAGAGGTCTAATAACTAAGGTAAAAAAACATGCGTATTGGAAAAATAACTATTCTATTGATGTTAATGGCAGGTTGTGTGCAGCCAGCGGATGGAGGAAAACTATCTGCTGATGTTAGTGCGCAGCTGAGTCACAAAACTAATTCTGTATATGATGCTTTAGACAAAAAACTAGCGGAATATAAGCAGATTCAGTCCGATGGGGGGTGGAAAATATTTCCAGCTGGGGCGGCTTTGCGTTTAGGCGATGTGGATAAAAGAGTACCTATTTTGCGTGAAGAATTAGCAAAAATGGGCGATTTTAGCAAAGAAGATAAGCTATCAGAAAAATATGATGAGGATTTGAAGCTCGCGGTTTTATCTTTTCAGCGTCGGCATGGTTTGAAAGAAGATGGGGTTATTAGTAATAAAACTCAACAGGCATTAGCCATTCCAGTGGAAGTGCGCATCACGCAAATTGAACAAAATTTAAAACGGATTCAAGATTTTTTTAAAACCCGTAATGATAGTGAGCGTTATATTCTGGTCAATGTCGCGGGTTATTATCTGAAAGTGCGTGAACAGGGAAAAGATGTGTTTGGTATGAAGGTAATTGTCGGTAATCCGACTAATCACACACCTTTATTTAGTAAAGTAGTGGATGTGGTGGTAATAAATCCCACTTGGAGTGTACCTGCGCGGATTGCCAGTAAAGAAATTTTACCCAAAGCTCGCAAAGATCCAAATTATCTAATAAAATCAGGCTATCAATTATATGATTTTGATGGAGAAAGAGTAGATTTGGCAAATGCAGATTTGAATGAAAATTATATGATAAAACAACCAGCAGGCAAGGGTAACGCCTTAGGAAAATTTAAGTTTAATATTCCTGATTCTGATTCTATTTATTTACATGATACCGCCCGACCAAAATTATTTGCGGAGAATTTTCGTAGCTTAAGTCATGGCTGTATTCGTTTGGAACAGCCCGAGAAACTAGCGAATTTCTTACTAAAAGGCGAAGGTTGGCAAGATGATAAGATTCAAAAATCTTTCCAATCTTCGGTTACCAGAAGCATTCGTATTAACCCAGTAAAAGTAGATTTAGTTTATTGGACAAGTTTTGTAGGAGATGACGGAAAAATCTATTTCCAGCCTGATATTTATGGATTGGATTAGGTAAGAACTATCCCCAATGACGAACTTTGCCTGTGTCTATATGCACAAATTGTGACTCAGGATAAAAACCCACACCGCCTTTTTTAAGTGATAAAGCGGCATTACGGATATTGTTTATAGATTTATCTGCTAAACGAATATCAATCGCTTTGCCTTGCATGTGCAGGCTTTTCTTTGCAACCCCTGATGAATTTTCGTGCATCTTGGCGTTACTCTTTGGCGAGCGATAGCCAGAAATTACTTGAAAAGGCGCTTTTGATTCTAAGCGTAATTGTAATTTGTGCAGTAAATCGAACAAAGCAGGATCCATCGCCCGTGCTTCACCTGTTCGGTGGTCACGCAATACGCGGTCTATCTCACGCATAGCTCCATGAATATATTTACCCTTTTCCCAATAAGCAACGCGGCATTTTTCACCCGTATGAGTATTGTTGAAGGATAAAATTCGTTCAGATTCTAGTTTGTTAGTAGCCAATCTTGGCGGAGCAAAAGATGCTAAAGCGGCATTGCCAACTAAGGGAGTCAGCAAGGCAGAACCTGCCAGAACTAACCCTGAATGTAATATTTTGCGACGCGAAATGTCTGCGACCATGATGTCCACTTCATTATTTAATCAAGTACCTATCTAGCAGTTGAAAATTGTTTTGTCAAAAAATATGAGCAAAAAAGAAGCAACTCTTAACAAACAACTCTTGAATGTTGAAAAAATTATACAGACAATATAGAATATGCATGTTAATTTTAGCGTTATGATCTGATTGATTGGTGGATATTATGGAAAAGAATAATGAAAGAATAAAAGGGATGATTTCAGCTGGGATTAAGCAATCTTTGGCTGAAACTATTGCGGCAGTTAATGATGCTTTTCTTGCGTCGCCTAGTTCTTTTGACAAAAATTATTGGTTGCTGCGTTTAGAACGTGACGGTGCTAGTGAAGAAATGGCTCAAGATGTGTTGCTTGCTTTAGCTGATATTGGTGCTTTTGCTCGCAAATACGGCGTTAAAAGATGAATGATACTATTAACCAAATACGTAAACTGCGAGATGGAAAATTTTCTCAAGCTCAGGCGGAGGAAATGGTTTCTTTTTTCTCCCTAACTTCCAAGGAGTTTGTAACCCGAAAAGAAATGGATGAAAAATTTAGAGTTTTTCAAAATAACCTGCTTATTAAGATAGGAGGGATTTTTGCTGCAATGGTTGTTACTATTGTGGGAATGGTTTTTACATTGATTATAAATGCTAAAGCTATAGGAACATTTTTAGTTAAAGCTGGTAGTTAATTTTTTCCTTATTGGGAATCACTATATTTTGTGTATATCCTAAAATTTCATTAAATTGTCACACAAAAAATCATTTTACTCGCCTATAATATATCATGAAAGAGTGTATATTATGAGTAATGAATTTCATGAGTACCTGAAAAAGAAGTCCGAGCAGGGTATCGGAGGGTGGCTGATGTCTGCGGTTATTACTACTGCGGCAGTTACGCTGGTGGGCGGAGCGTGGGCACCGTTCTTTACTTTGCCAATTGGATTGGTAGTATCGCATTTTCACCGCGAATCTATGCATGAATTTAATGAAAATCATCTACTTGACCGTTTTCGTCAGGAAATTGGCGCGGTTTTGGGTAAAGATTCACGTGATGTCACATTAGAAAATCTTTATACGGTAGCAAATGGCTCTAAGGCGCTGGGGTTAAAAGGAAATAATACCTTACGAGATGAGCTGGAACATCTTGAAAAGAACACACATCGGGGGGATATGGTGAGTATTCTTGCGGGCGCAATTACGCTCGGAGGGTTGGCAATCGCTTTGTCGATGGGGGTAGCATCTGTGGCGCCTGATTGGGCAATTCGTATGGGGGCTGGTGGAGCTAACTTTCTGTTAAATAGTGTGGTTCCTGCTTGGGATTATATTTCAGATATTATGCGTCCGTCCTCACATAGTTATATTGTCGCATTGGATCGAGAAATTCAGCACGGGCGACAATTAACCCCAGAGCGTGTTTTGGGTGCATTTGTAGCGGCAGATAAAAATTTAGATAAAAAAATTCAAGCCGCTTACGGAGATAATTATGAAGATCTTTCCCCCTCTTTACAACGAGATGTAGTAAATAAAATCGGGGTGGAATATGGAGTCCTACAGCTTACAGACGGACTAAACCAAGGGCGGATTTTGCCGACCGAGTTGGCATTTATTTTAGAAGGGCAACGTTCAGGCGTGACTGAGCGTAATCGGGATAATTTTCAAAAAGCCATTATGACTTATGAGCATGTGCCTGATTTGCCTACCCCAGAGTTACCTGCACCAGAGTTACATACACCTGTTATTGACCAAGCTGCACCGATTAGTTTTGTGGACAAATATTTAGCAGAACACAGCATGCATGGTTTAGCCGCTTCTGCTAGGTAGCAGGGCAAAAGCACCAATCGTTAATTTCGTTGTTTTTACTGAAATTCTCTCCATTGTCATGCAGCACGTAGAGCGGCATCCATGCCAAACCATTGGCTTTTCAGCTTGTTGATAGGCATGGATACCGTCCTGCGACGGTATGACGATGGATAATTTAGTAAAAACAACGAAATTAACGATTTATGATTTTGCCCTGTGCTAGATAGGCTTACTCCTTCAAATCTTCCCAGAACACGCGTACTCTATCAAAAAATCCTGAAGATTCAGGGCTGGTGTTGGCTCCACCTGCTTTTTCGAATTCGCGGAGTAATTCTTTTTGTTTTTTAGTTAGATTAACGGGGGTTTCCACGTTGGTGTGAATATACATATCACCACGCGCTTGCGAGTGGAGGATGGACATGCCTTTGCCGCGCAGGCGGAATTGATGTCCGCTTTGGGTGCCTTCGGGGATGGTTACTTTTACCTTGTTGCCATCAATAGTTGGCACTTCCACGCTGCCACCCAGTGCGGCGCTTACGATGGAAATGGGGACGTTGCATTGGATATTGGCACCATCGCGCTTGAAGAAAGGATGCGGTTTAACTGAGAGGAAAATATATAAATCTCCCGCAGGGCCGCCGCGCATGCCAGCTTCGCCTTCCCCACTTAGGCGGATGCGGGTGCCTTCTTCTACGCCGGAGGGAATATTTACGGATAAGGTTTTGTCTTTGCGCACTGTGCCTGAGCCTGCGCATTTGCGGCAAGGTTTTTCGATGATTTTTCCTGCGCCTTGGCAAGTGTGGCAAGAGCGTTCTACGGTAAAGAAACCTTGTTGGGCGCGGATTTTGCCGCGTCCTTGGCAGGTGGTGCAGGTGATGGGCGCGGCACCTTTTTCGCCGCCACTGCCACTGCATTCTTCGCAAGCTACTGAAGTGGTGATGTTAATATTGCGTTGTTTGCCTTTGAAAGCTTCTTCTAAACTGATTTGTAAATTATAACGTAAGTCAGCGCCGCGTTGCACACTATTGCCGCGCGAGGATTTTTGTCGTCCACCACTGGAAAACTCGCTGAATAAATCTTCGAATATGTCGGAGAAACTACCTGAAAAATCAAATCCACCACCTGCGCCAGCACCGCCGCCGCCCATGCCACCTTCAAACGCGCTATGTCCGAAGCGGTCATACGCGGCTTTTTTGTCGGGGTCTTTTAAGACGTCGTAGGCTTCGTTTAGTTCTTTGAATTTTTTTTCTGCCTCTTTGTCATCCGCGTTTTGGTCGGGATGGTATTTCATCGCTAATTTGCGGTAGGCTTTTTTCATTTCATCTGCACTCGCAGAACGACTAACCCCTAAGATTTCGTAATAATCGCGTTTTGACATGTTGGCTTCGTGCTGGTTTTTTGGTTGTTTTGTTTTGTTAATATTTGTTCTATTTGTTAATTATCACAAATTAATACCTAAATAACCATCGTCATCCCCGCCCAACCTTGTTTGAAATAGAGGGGCGGGGATCTAGGGCTACAAATTTGGTCTTTTTTGTGTCCCGAGATCCCNNCAAGGCGGGGATGACGATGGATAGTTTGGTTCTTTTATATAGTTAACTTTCTAAAAAGAATTTTTTATGCCTTATTTTCTTTAACTTCTTCGTAATCGGCGTCCACTACGCCATCTTCTGCCGCGTGAGTGTGAGAAGCGGTTTCTCCACCTTCTGCACCTTCTTTGGCTTGTTGAGCGCGGTAGATGTCTTCGCCAATTTTCATTAAAGATTGGGTCAGGCTTTGGGTTTTTTCTTCGATTTGCTCTTTTTCGTTGCTGGTTAGGGCAGTTTTTAGCGCGTCGATGTCTTTTTCTACCTGATTTTTGTCTTCGCCTTTTACGGTTTCGCCATGTTCACGCAGGTTTTTTTCTGCTTCGTGAATTAGGGTTTCCGCACGGTTTTTCACTTCAATCATGTCTTTGCGTTTTTTGTCTTCGGCGGCATTGGCTTCGGCATCACGTACCATTTTTTCAATGTCGGCATCTGACAAACCACCTGAGGCTTGAATGCGGATTTGTTGTTCTTTATTAGTCGCTTTGTCTTTTGCGGAAACGTTTACTATACCGTTGGCGTCAATGTCAAAAGTAACTTCCACTTGCGGCATGCCGCGTGGAGCAGGCAAAATTCCCACTAAGTCAAATTGTCCGAGGATTTTATTATCCGCCGCAATTTCACGCTCACCTTGGAACACGCGGATATTAACGGCGGTTTGGTTATCATCGGCAGTAGAAAATACTTGGCTTTTCTTGGTAGGAATCGTGGTATTACGGTCAATCAGACGCGTAAATACGCCGCCCAAAGTTTCGATACCTAAAGAAAGCGGGGTTACGTCTAGTAATAATACGTCACGTACGTCGCCTTGTAATACACCAGCTTGAATAGCCGCACCCATTGCTACTACTTCATCCGGGTTTACGCCTTTATGCGGCTCGCGACCGAAGAACTCGCGTACTACATCGTTTACTTTCGGCATACGGGTCATACCACCCACGAGGATAACTTCTTGAATATCTTCTTTTTTCAAGCCAGCATCTTTAAGGGCGTTTTTGCAAGGGTCAATCGTGCGTAAAATTAAATCTTCTACTAAAGATTCAAATTTCGCCCGGGTTAGTTTTACGTTTAGATGTTTGGGGCCATTAGCATCCGCGGTGATGAACGGTAAGTTAACATCAGTTTGCATAGCGCTGGAAAGCTCAATTTTCGCTTTTTCGGCGGCTTCTTTTAAGCGTTGTAGGGCTAATTTGTCGCTGCGTATGTCTATTCCTTGTTCTTTTTTGAACTCATCAGCAAGGAAATCAATGATGCGCATATCAAAATCTTCCCCACCGAGGAAAGTATCCCCGTTAGTGGCTTTTACTTCGAATACGCCATCGCCCAATTCTAGAATAGAAACGTCAAAAGTACCGCCGCCTAAGTCATAAACGGCAATGGTTTTGCTTTCGTTTTTATCCAAACCATAAGCTAAAGCAGCGGCAGTTGGTTCGTTGATAATACGCAGAACTTCTAAGCCGGCGATTTTACCAGCGTCTTTGGTGGCTTGGCGTTGTGCATCGTTGAAATAAGCTGGAACCGTGATTACTGCTTGGGTTACGGTTTCGCCTAAGAAACTTTCTGCGGTTTCTTTCATTTTTTGTAAAATGAATGCGCTGATTTGGCTGGGGGAGTATTTTTGTCCGTCTGCTTCTACCCATGCGGCGCCACCATCTGCTTTAACGATTTTATACGGCACTTGGTTGATGTCTTTTTGGGTAGTTTTATCGTCATATCCCCGACCAATTAGGCGTTTGATAGCGAAAAGAGTGTTTTCTGGGTTAGTCACCGCTTGGCGTTTTGCTGGGTGACCGACTAAACGCTCGCCATCTTTGGTGAAGGCTACGATAGAGGGAGTGGTACGTGCACCTTCGGCATTTTCAATCACGCGGACTTCTTTGCCCTCCATAATTGCGATACATGAGTTGGTGGTTCCTAAGTCAATACCAATTACTTTTGCCATGTTATTCTCCTAATTTATTATGTTTTTTTACAGCATGTTTTTTTGCTGTTCATGCCTATATATGGGCATGGTTTTTTAGATTGCAAGAGTCTGGAGTGGTTTTTTTAAGGTTTTTTGCGTCCAAACTCGTCCACGCCTTTTCTGGCTAATGCATCGGCGCGTTCGTTCATGGGATCTCCTGCGTGACCTTTTACCCAGTGCCATTCTATTTTATGCTTGGGCTGAATCTTTAGTAATTCCTGCCATAAATCAGCGTTTTTTACGGGTTTTTTGTCGGCGGTTTTCCAGCCATTTTTTTGCCAACTGAAAATCCATTGGGTGATGCCTTGGCGGAGATAATTACTATCGGTATAGATTGCCACTTCGCAAGGGTCTTTTAAGGCTTCCAGCGCGCGGATGGCCGCCAGCATTTCCATGCGATTATTAGTAGTGTCGGGCTCTCCGCCATAAAGGTCTTTTTCGTGGTGGTTATGGATGAGCACTGCGCCCCAGCCACCTGGACCGGGATTTCCTGAGCAGGCGCCGTCAGTATAAATAACGATTTTTTTCATGGATTTTGATAAAATTTTAATTTGTTGATATATTCAAGCGGATTTTTGGGAGTTACTAAGGCAGTCTTGTCGCCAAACAACAAATCATGGCTGCGGGTTAGTAAAAAACGCAAAGCCGCTCCGCGTAGTAAGACGGGTAGGGCGGTTTGTTCGGCTGTGGTTAAAGGGCGGATGGCTTGGTAGCCCGTTAGAAAAGCGGATTTTTTGGCGAGGTTTAATTGTGCGTCGTCAAAGCACCAAGCGTTTATGATTATAGCAACTTCATAAGCGAGGAAGTCTTGGCAGGCGAAGTAAAAGTCAATAATCCCGCAAGTTTGGTCGCCTGCAAAAAAGACATTATCGGGGAAAATATCTGCGTGGATTATTCCTTGCGGAAGGTTGTTTGGCCAGTTTTGTTGTAAATAACTTATTTCATTGGCGATTAGGGTGGATAAATTCGGATAAATTTCATCGACGCGAGCAGAAATTTTATTTGCCAATATTTGCCAGCCAGCTAGCGAAAGCTTGTTTTCCATGGTTTCAGGGAAATCTTGGGTGGCGAGGTGCATACTTGCGACGAAGCGACCTAAATCCTCTAATTGGTCTATATTAGCCTCGGTAACGCTTTTGCCGGAGAGAAAACTCACCATGGCGGCGGATTTATTATGTAACTCAATTAGATATTCACCTTCTGCTAGATATGGCTTAGGGCAGGCGATGTTCTTTGCCGCTAAATGCCCCATGAGATGCATGTAAAAGGGTAAATCTGCCGTTGCCACACGTTTTTCAAAGATGGTAAAAATGGTTTTTAGTGGCTGATTATTGGGGCGGTGGAAGGAAAAACAAAAATTGCTGTTTTCCACCCCTTCAGAAATTTCGCTCACCAACTCCACTTGCCCAAGTGCATATTTCTGTGCAATCAGGTCAATATCAGAGGGGGAAATGCGCGTATAGACAGCCATGCTTGCTTTGTAGGTGATGATAATAATATTGTCATGCAGAAAATTATAAAAAATATAGTTGACATTAAAAGCTAAATACCTATTGTTTCACCTCCCGTGGCTAAGTCGCCAATATTATCGGGAGCCCGTAGCTCAGTCGGTAGAGCATCTGACTTTTAATCAGAGGGTCACTGGTTCGAATCCAGTCGGGCTCACCATTGTTTTTCAATGGTGAGCTTTTTTATTTTCTGATGTAAATTTTTTAAATGCCATATTTATGAAAAGAATTCTTGTCAAAGAAACTTGATTGTGGCAGATTGCAGCACCTTGAAAACAAGCTATTAATAATAATTGTTTTTAATTGAAAATTCAAAGTAAGCCGCTTTAGCTCAGGGGTAGAGCACGTCATTGGTAATGACGGGGTCGCATGTTCGATTCATGCAAGCGGCACCATTTATATTTATGCTATATATCAATTGTTAAATGTTATTAGTCGATCGTAAGACACCAATTATAAATATACACATTTAGATAATTTAAGACTATAAAATAAGGCTTTTATCTTAATAATTTAAGAAAAATATCACTCTACACGACAGTATTATTAACAACATAATTTCCATGATATAACAGTAAGTTATATGGACAAGCTATCCGTTGTCATACCGCTGAAGAGCGGTATCCATGTCTATCAATTAGCTGTTAAGCCAATGGTTTGGCATGGATACCGCCCTGCGGCGGTATGACAACGGATGGTTTTTGCAAAAAATCATTTTTATTCAATGTGATGGTGGTTGTTAATAGTGCTGTCGTGTAGGGTTGAAAAATATTATTGATAAATTTAAAAATAAGCCCAGAGATTTGCGAATTTATTTCAAACAACTAAGTAAGCTTCATACTTTAGAGAGAGAAAACGTATATGCTAAACGATTTAACAATAAAAGATTTTTTTAAAAATAAAATACCTGTTGGTACGATTCTAGCAAATCTTGGTAAAGGGACATCAAAAATTGAAGTATATTCTTCCGACGGAATAAAATATAAAAGGGGGAATTCTACAATCACTTTAAAATTTAATTCTATATATGATGTTTGGTCTAATTTTGAAAATCAAGATGTATCTTCTATTGATTTAAGAAAATTTGCTCCAAGAGTTTTTGATTCAAGTAAATCAGGGCATTCATGTAACTGTACGTTTTTATTTATGATATTAAAAGAATCTGGAGTTATTAATGAAATAAAAGGTAATGGAGTTGCTGGAAGCCCTTACTATATACATTTACCTAGTTTTCAAGAAGCCGCGGATTAAATATTTTGGTGTTTTTACTATGCGGATAGTTTTATTGCATAAATCTGATTGTATAGTCAGTATTTCTATATAGCCTTAGAGTGTTTTCCTTCGCTTAATCTTAGATATTCATCAAAAACCGCGGCTACTACCCGCATGGCTACGCGAGCATTATTGGGGATGCTAATAATATTATTATTTAGCGTTACGTAATTTTTTTCCGCTAGCTTTGATAGGGCAGATAATTCATAATTAAAATGCTCTGCTTTACGTTCAAATTTCTGGGCAATTTTATCTAGGTCAACTTGTAAATGGCACATTAATTCTTCGATTATAGCTGCCCGCAGACGATCTTCATCGCTTAAGCATATTCCACGAATTATAGGTAAATTATTCTCGCTGATTGAGTGTTTGTACTCTGTGGCATTGCTGGTATTTTGTGTATAACCTTGGGGAAGGGCGCTGATGGCGGATACTCCAAATCCTAATAACGCATTGGCAGAATCGGTAGTATATCCTTGAAAATTGCGATGTAATTTTTGTTCTTGTGCGGCTATGCTCATATCATCATCTGCGCGCGCAAAATGATCTAGCCCGATGGCGACATAGCCATGCGTGCAAAAGAATTCTGATGCTAAATTGAATAAGGCAAAACGTTGTTCGGCGTTGGGTAAAGTTGTTTCATCTATTAAAGTTTGGTGCTTCTTCATCCATGGTACATGCGCATAACCAAATAGAGATAACCTATTAGGATTTAAGCTTAAAACTTTCTCCATAGTAAGTAGAAAATTTTCTTCGGTTTGTAAGGGCAAGCCATAAATCAAATCAATATTTAATTTATCTATGCCCACTTTGCGTAAATTATCTACGCATGTTTTTACCATCTCATAAGGTTGTATGCGATTGATGGCAGTTTGAACTTTTGCATCAAAATCCTGTACGCCTAAACTAGCGCGATTTACTCCGCAAGCGGCATAATGAGCAATTTTTTCAGCATCTAAGGTGCGAGGATCCATCTCAACGGCGATTTCTGCATCTGCTTTTATGATGAAATTATTGCGTATTTCTTGCATCAAATCAGAAAAATCTTCTCCGTGTAGCATAGTGGGAGAGCCACCACCAAAATGAATATGGGCTACTTCTTGCTGATTTATATTATTTGCGGCTAGTTTTATTTCTTTAATAAGCTGCTTAGAATATTCAGCAATTGGCTTATAATGTTTGGTTATTTTAGTATGACAGCCACAGAAATAACACATTTCTTCACAAAAAGGTATGTGCAAATATAAGGAAAGATTTATATTTGCTGGTAATTCTTGCAGCCATTTTTGGTATATATCAGCATCTATGCCTTTATGAAAATGTGGTGCAGATGGGTAGCTAGTATAACGCGGAACCCTAAAATTGCCTAAATCTTCGGCAAGATTTTTTAAAGTTGCATCTTTGGCAGTTACGTCATTTAAGCTCACTTCATTAATCCTGCACTTTTTACAGCATGATCATATAACCATTGGGCAATTTCTTTGGCGGCATAAGTAAAAACCCCAGTTGCTCCCGCCCGTTTGAAGCATAATAAGCTCTCAAGCATGGCACGCCGACCGTCAATCCAGCCATTTTCATGGGCTGCCATTATCATCGCATATTCGCCACTTACCTGATAGGCAAATACGGGAATAGAGAAATGTTCGGACACATGGCGGAGCACATCCAAATAAGGCATTCCCGGTTTTACCATCACCATATCGGCACCTTCGGCTAAATCTAACGCCACTTCGCGGATGGCTTCCTCGCCATTCGCTGGGTTCATTTGATAGGTGAATTTATTTGCCTTGCCCAAATTACTCGCCGAACCAACCGCATCCCGAAAGGGACCATAAAAACTAGAAGAATATTTAGCAGCATAGGCAAGGATTAGTACATGGGATTGATTATCCGCATCCAAAGCATCCCGAATTGCACCAATGCGACCATCCATCATATCCGAAGGTGCTACTATGTCGCAGCCAGCATGGGCTAATGCCAGGGCTTGTTTACATAAAACTTCTACGGTTGCATCATTTACTATTAGCTCACCCTCTACCAAACCATCTTGACCATGGGAGGTATAAGGATCAAGCGCAACATCGCCAATGATACCAATATTGGGAACGGCTTGTTTTAAGGCACGCACCGCACGGCACATGAGATTATCGGGATTCCATGCTTCTTGCGCCTGAGTAGTTTTTTTGTCTTGGGAAACTACGGGAAAAAGGGCAATAGCAGAAATTCCCAAAGCGGCGGCTTGGCGCGCTTCTTCCACCATCACATCAATAGAAAAACGTGATACTTTCGGCATTGAAGCTACAGGAGTACGTAAATTTTCTCCTTCTTGCACGAAAACAGGCCAGACTAAGTCATGGACATTAATATGATTTTCGGCAACTAAATTACGCAGCCACGAATGCTGACGATTACGCCGCATACGCACCCGCGGATAACCACCCAAATGCAAAATATCGTCAGAAGATTTCATATTTTATGTGCTAACATTTGTGCATAACAAATGCAATAACCTATCACATATTATCTCACACTACCCGATACTTTTTTGTTTTTATCAACACTCTCCGTCGTCAATCCCAGCTTAAAGAGCGGGGATGACGACGGAGAGTGTTGATATATAACAAACATTTTGTGTGGCTAAATAAAGTGTCGGGTGGTGTGATACTATCTATAATCTATTTAGTTATAGTAAGCTCTGATGGCAATCCACCTGCACGTTGCCATAAAAAGTCATATAGCTGATCGGTGCTGTTAATTTGGGTGTATTTATTATCAGTTGAACA
Organism: Alphaproteobacteria bacterium UBA6149; assembly: GCA_002423155.1. GTDB lineage: Bacteria > Pseudomonadota > Alphaproteobacteria > Rickettsiales > UBA998 > UBA6149. The sequence continues at coordinate 6,139 of DIUV01000004.1, read as the reverse complement.
ATATGTTAAGGCTTGACGGAAATTACTGATGAGCTGCCCATTGAAATTTATAGCTTTTGAGAAAGTGTAATTCACAGTATCAAAATTACGCCCTAAACCAACAGGATAAATTCTTACCCCACCATCTTTTAACTTTTTACACATATCTAACATCTCAGTAGCGGCAACCCAGTCACTATTTTGTAAGCCAGCAGCATTTTGTGCGCCATCAATCGTGCGATTTGGTTCTTTATCAACGATTAAAACTACTACTTTATTGTTATTAGCTCCACTAGGAAGTGCTCTTAAAGAATTTGCCATTGCATTTGGGTAACCAGCATAGCCGAGTATATTAGCAGAACCAAGAAAACTAGCGTCTCCAGGAAAATAACGCCACACATAATAATTTACTGGTGGAACATCTTCTACATGATCTATAACTTGATGTACTTCGTACCAAGTACTTTCTCCCACGATATTATCTAGCTGATTATTAGCTCTCCAATCTATTGGGGTAGTATTACAGATTCTGTCGCCTGTACATGCTTGTCCGCTAGTATAGTTAATTGGATTTAGTAAAGCAGCATTGCTAGGAAAATCAACCAAGCAATTAACCTTTCTAGTCGGAAAAGGCGAAATAACAGGTGTTGGTATATTATTTGCCATACAATAATATTTGTCTCCACCAGCAGTAAATGGACTTATATCGTGACGATAAAGTTTTAAGTTATCACGAATTGCCGTTCCTCCAGATAAAAAAGAATTTTGCGGAACGACAAGACCCATCATTTCCACTGCACCAGCTAATCCACATGCCAAGCAGCCATTACTATTGGTTGCCTGCTTGCCTATAAATCCGTTATCATCGCTATAATATTTATAGCTACCATCTGCCTGTTCGCCAAAAGTAAAACCATTACCCACAAAATCATTTCTGTTTTTAGATAATAAGCGATAGCGAGAATTATTGGCGGCTCCTATTTTCAGCCTGGTAGTTGCTGGGTTTTCTAAGGCATTACCAATAAAAGCACCAAGTACCAGCTTTAAAGCCGTATCACGCCCAATAGAATCCTTATTAGGAAGGCTTATATCGTTTGCATAATCGGAGGTATTTAAGACAATAACCATATCCGCATTGGGATCCGCAGGATTATTGGCCAAATCACCAGTTATTCTCACATGTGAAGTAAGATATATTCTCCCATCATTAAGATCATCTGAAGCTGGATTTTTACTCTTTAGAAAAGCTGATGACAATGGAGTTTTAACCATTGCCGTGTCTTGCGTATCCAGCGTACTTGCGCCGTTAACTGGACCAATATTTGCTGTAACATCTGTACCAAAACTCGCTACTGAACCCAAAAACCCTGCTTTATAATTAGCATCATAATAACGCCGCGCGGTTTCTGTGCGAGTTGCTGGGTTTTTGTCCAAAGATGCGGCCAATGCAGCTGAATCCATTGCACCTTGTACATTAGTGCGTGCCACCACCCCAAAACCATAAGTTATGAACAAGCCAATCGCAGGCAATGCCAATAATAAAAACGCCGCAAAAGTTACAATTACTGAACCTTTTTGGCAGTCTAATAGATTGTATTTATTGTTATTTAATTTCATTCATCTATCCTTTATTGGTCAGGCAAGCTTAACAAGTTGGCCAGAATGGGTCTAAATTTCGGACACCAGGTAAATTATTTAACATTCTATCGCGAATTGGGTAATATTTAGTAGTGGTTATTCTACCAGATGGAAAAATTGGTCCCAGCCACCAATCCTTAGCATTAGCATTACCATTGAGGGCGAGAGGGGATAAATCATAAGCAAAATCAACTTTTAATAACACTTCATCACCGCGCATATTGGCGATTATCGCTTCTGGTGCTGCTACTGGGGTTGGAATATCCTGTGTTACTCTAACACTCACTGAATTGGAAACTATTTGCCATAAGTAAACAGGTGCTGCTTTAACCATATTTCCCCCACCATTGGAAATTAAGGGCATATACACAAGACTAACCGTCAAAACTCCGTTGCCATCAACAAACGAAATAGGGCTCATCAAAGCACGCAAAGGGGTTCCATCAGCATTACCAGCAATCATAGTTTGCAATCTTGCGAAAGTAAGAACTTTTTTATCGGCATTTATAGCTGCACATTGGGCAGCATTTTTGCCAACTCCACCACCAGTTGCAGGTTTAGAAGAGGCGATTATATCACCCACAGTATAGGCTACTTTTTCCATTTTTTGATTAACTTGTATGTAATGAAAAAAGTTAATCAAAGGAATAAATAAGAGTAAAAAAAGTGGTAACACCAAAAGATATTCGATAAGCGCATTTCCTCGCTCATCTGACCAGATGTTAAATCGTTTATTTTCTAAAAATTTAAGCATAAAATCATACATATAAAAACAACTTTCGCCTATTCGTTACGCACAGCTATGCCAGATGATACCACAAAAATCCCATCCGTTCCAAAATTCAAACTTGGTCGATGTAGCAAACGTCCCAATCCCGGAACCAATACTTTCCAATTATAAGTCACCTGATAGGTAACCACCGCCCCCGGCTCATTTAAAGCCCCCCCCGGTGTAGTTACATTGGTTGCCACCACATTAATTTCTTCGGGGTGGATGATTCCAAAAGAACGATCTCTGATTATAGTTGCTAAAGCACCATTATCTGCCGCAATTGCCGCGCGAGTTTTTACATCCCGTGCTGCAAAAATCATTCCTTGCTCTACTACTAATTGAGAGAAAAACAGCAGGCATAATTCTATAGTAAAAAACATAAAATACAGCATAAATGGCAATATCAAGGCAAACTCAACCGCCGATGAGCCTGCTTGTGCTGATTTTTCTTTTGAAAACAACTTAAACATGTATTTTTCTCAAACTATTTATTCAATAAGTTAAGATAACATAACCAATTATTACATTCAATCATTTACTCATGCTCATTTGCCATGATTTTTTAGCACTTAATTATTGCTATTGCCCAACAAATGATAGATAATGAAAGGCTAACCTATTAACCAGTTAACTGTCTATGCTTACAGATAAAACCAATAAATTAGAGCTAGAAGAAAAAATAATTCACCTGAAAAAGGAATTAAACGCGGTTATTTTAGCGCATTATTACCAAGATGATGATATTCAAGACCTTGCCGATTATGTGGGTGACTCTTTAGACTTGGCAAGACGTGCCTCTAGCACAGATGCAGAAATAATTGTTTTTTGTGGCGTGAGCTTCATGGCCGAAGGCGCAAAAATACTTAATCCCCAAAAAACCGTTTTATTGCCCGATTTAGCCGCAGGTTGCTCGTTGGAAGATGCTTGCCCTGCGGATGCTTTTGCCGAATTTCGTAAAAAACATCCCGATCATATCGCCATTACTTATATTAACTGCTCCGCAGAAGTAAAAGCGCTTTCGGATATTATTATTACCTCGACGAATGCTGAGCATATAATTAGCCAAATTCCTACTAATCAAAAAATAATTTTCGCTCCCGACAAACATTTAGGTGCTTATTTAAATAAAAAAACTGGGCGTAACATGTTGTTATGGGATGGTTCTTGTATGGTGCATGAGCGTTTTTCCGAAAGCGAATTAGTGAAGCTAAAAGGTCGGCATCCTCAGGCAAAAATCATTGCCCATCCTGAATGCCCCGAGAATTTATTGCGCTATGCGGATCATATTGGTTCTACCTCGTCCTTGTTAGAATATACGGTAAAAAATGCAGGTGGTGAATTTATTGTGCTTACCGAGTTAGGTATTTTTCATCAGATGAAAAAACGCTCACCCCACAGTGTTTTTTACGATGTTGCAGGCAATGAAGCTGGCGGCGGATGTGTTTCTTGTAATCAATGTCCTTATATGAAATTGAATACAATAGAAAAACTTTATGATTGCATGTATAATAAAACCCCAGAAATATTTTTAAGTGATGAGCTCATAGCATCCGCTAAAAAACCACTTTTAAGAATGTTAGAAATGTCAGTTGGGTAAATAAATAACCTAAAAATAAGAGGTAAGCAAATGAACCGAAATATGCTGAATATAGTTATAACAATTTTGGTTTTGGGCGCTCTTTTTGCGGGCTATGGAATATATTGGCATTTTAAATCCCAACAATTAGAAGAAATAGTCACTGCGGATGTTGCGGAAATTTCCTCAGGATTTGCTGCTGTTGGTATCAAAATTGAGTATGATAAAGTGGAAATATCTGGCTATCCTAATTTGCCGATGGCGAAGATTTTATCTCCTAGCTTAACTATTGAATATGATGGACATAATATAACCTATGCAGGTGCAGAAATTGAAGTAAATCCCGAGAAAATGAATTTTGGTATATTCAGCATTAAATTACCGAGTGTAATAAGTATGACTGATAAACAAACAGAAAATAATACCGAAAATAATACCGAAAATAATGAAGTAACTGAATATAGAATAACTGCAACTAATGTTCCTGGAGTTAATCTGCGCACCTCGCAGGAAAGTGGCGGAGAGAACGGCACACAGATAGTAGAATATTCCTATAATATGCCGCGTTTCATACGCTTAGATATGGTTTCTAACAAAAAAACCTGGCCGTTAATGAGCAAATATCCTGCCGATTCTTCGCGTGCGTGGATTCCGATGCGCTATAATCTTAATGAAAAAATGTTGATACTATACAATATGATAATTGCATCATCTAAGCACGCAGTCCCTATCAATGAATAATATACTAAAAAAATTCCTGCAAGTGGAGGTCTCGGGCGGAATTATAATGATATTTGCCGCCTTAATGGCGTTCATTATTGCCAATAGTGCATTTTCTCTGCTATATTTTTGATAATTAACCAGAAAGTGCCCGATTCTTTAAAAATTTTTCTACTCGCCATAGCCATTTTTGATGATTTAGGCGCCATTCTAATCATCGCCTTATTTTATAGCCAAAGTTTAAATTTATTACCTTTAATCGGCAAACCAATTGGTATTATGAGTAGTAGTTATTTGCTGGTAAAATCAAAACTCGTTAAACTGCCGGAGCAATGTAGCTGGTGGCATGTTTATGGCGTTTCTGTTCTGGCAGGTATTGGCTTTACTATGAGCTTATTTATTGGCACATTAGCTTTTTCGGATATAGAAATGCATATTCAGATAAAAATTGGGGTTATTAGTGGTTCTATAATGTCGGGCTTATTGGGTTTATTAATTTTAAAAAGTATAAAAAAATGAAAATTTTATTCTGCGGAGACATAGTCGGGCGAGCAGGCAGGGATGCAATAAACAAATATTTACCCACTCTTAAGGCAGAAAAGAAAATAGATTTTATAATTATAAACGCCGACAATGCCGCAGGAGGATTCGGCGTAAATGCCGATAATGTAAAAGAACTTCTAAATTTGAGGGTGGATGTAATAACCGGCGGCGATCATATTTGGGATCAAAAAAATGTCGCACCTTTATTGGAGCAAGAAAAACGCCTACTCCGCCCCTATAATTTTCCTGCACGCACCCCTGGCAGTGGTTTTAATATTTTTACTGATTCCCAAGGTAGAAAAATCGCAGTTTTGCATTTACTCGGACAAGTATTTATAAAAGACCAAGTAGATTGCCCCTTCGCCGCCGCGCAAACCGCACTAACTGGTTTAAAACTTGGTAGCAACATTCAAGCAATTTTCGTAGATTTTCACGCCGAAGCCACATCCGAAAAAACCGCCATGGGGCATTTCTTAGACGGACAAGTAACCGCCATCGCTGGCAGCCACACCCATATACCCACTGCGGATGCACGGATATTAAAAAACGGCAGCGCCTATCAGACGGATACAGGTATGTGCGGAGATTACAACTCCGTAATCGGCTTTGACATAAAAGCCCCGCTACAGCGTTTTACCACCAAAATCCGCAAACATAAAATGGAACCTGCCAGCGGCGAGGGAAGTTTATGTGGGCTATTAGTAGAAAGCGATGATGCAACAGGATTAGCGATTAACGTAGAGCAAATTATTTTGCCGAAATGGTAATGTGATATTATACTCATTCCAATCTTTTATGGGTAATTTTAAGGTGGAATTAGCACCCTACACGACAGTAGTATTAACGTGGCATTTATATATTGAAATACAATAAAAAAGTTTGCTCCCTCCGTCGTCATTCCTGCGCAGGCA
>DIUV01000023.1 GCA_002423155.1 Alphaproteobacteria bacterium UBA6149 | reverse complement strand
GATTGGGTATGATATTTGTGGGCTAATTAAATGTTTGATATTGCAAAATTGGCATGATTTGAGCGACCCTGCGATGGAAGATGCGTTGCGTATCCGTTTGGATTTTATGGTTTTTACTGGTTTTGATGGAAATATTCCTGACGAAACTACTCTTTGTCGGTTTCGTAATTCGTTGGTAAAAATTGGTGGACAAGAAAAGATTTTCAATGAAATTAACGCGCAATTACAGGCGCTTAATTTGCAAGTTAAACCCACCCATGGGGCTGTTTTGGATGCAACTTTAGTACAATCTGCGGCGCGACCCCGCAAAATTGCTGATGCTGTTGCTGTGGCTGGAGACGAGCAAAGCTTTGATATTAAAAGCGAAAGATTATCAGCTGACCAAGACGCAACTTGGTTGAAGAAGGGTAAAAAATATCATTTTGGCTATCAAGTTGTTGGCGGATAAGGGTTTTGCTTCCAAAGAAAACCGCAAATATTTAAGGCCAAGGGGCATAAAAACCAGAATCATGTATAAAGCGCATAAAAACAACCCCTTAACTGCACGGCAAAAGAACTTCAACAAGGCAGTATCTAAAACCAGATACATCATCGAACAAGCATTCGGCACCCTAAAACGAAAATTCAACTTTGGCAGAACACCTTACTTTACAACAGAAAAACAAACGCTTGGGCAAACATTAAAGCAACAGCGTTCAATTTATTAAAAGCGGCAAATCAAATAATTATAAATCCACAACAAGCAATAAAAATGGCGGCATAATGGCTTAAAACTCTATTAGAAGAGGGTTTTATTATAGAAAAACTCGAAAAATATTCAGCTTGGCGATGGGGGGGGCGGAAATAAAATTATTCTAAAATGAAAAATTGGGGTTATTCAGAGGTCTTAGCTTGACAGTCAATTTAGTTTATGACACCAAATTATAAATCATAAATAATGTCAAATATCATGAACCAATTACACGAACATCTCTTCACCCTCAAAGAACTTTTTGCCAGCGCGCCACCCAAGGTTTCTTTCGAGTTTTTCCCTCCCAAAAACTTGGAAACCGAAGCAAAATTATGGCTGGCAGTAACGCGGCTGGTAAAACTAAAACCTGAATTTGTTTCGGTAACTTACGGTGCTGGTGGCTCCACGCGCGAGCGCACGCATGAAACTTTACGGCGCTTGCTGAAAGAAACCGATTTAACCCCTGCCGCGCATTTAACCTGCGTGGGTGCATCACGGGCAGAGATTGACGAAATCGCCCGCGATTATTGGGAGATGGGCGTGCGCCATATCGTTGCTCTACGCGGCGATATGCCCGGTGGTGGGGCTTACCAGCCGCACCCCGATGGCTACGCGCAAGCCAGCGACTTGGTAACCGGTTTACGCAAAATTGCCGATTTTGAAATCAGCGTTGCTGCCTACCCAGAAAAACACCCCGAATCCAGCAGTATCGATAATGATATTATCTATCTAAAACAAAAGATTGATGCAGGAGCTAACCGCGCCATAACCCAATTTTTCTTCGACGTAGATGTTTTTTTACGCTTTCGCGACAAAGCTCAAGCTGCTAATATAAATGTTCCCATCGTTCCCGGTATTCTCCCCGTAACCAATTTCGCGCAACTAACTCGTTTCGCCAAATCTTGTGGTGCGAGTGTTCCTAATTGGTTGGCACATCTGTTCGACGGACTCGATGAGAACCCCGAATTTCGCCATCTAATCGCTGCCATAGTTTCCGCAGAGCAATGTCGATTATTGCGTGCGGCGGGCATTGAGCAATTTCATTTTTATACTCTTAACCGTGCACGTTTGACATTGGCGATATGTCATATTTTGGGCGTCCGTCCGCATGGCTGATAAATAGACTTCCTCAGAAACTAAATCTGTTGGACGCCTGCGCCGTTTTTTCTTCTTCAAAATCCTCACGTAGCGCCGCTACGCTGCGGTTTTTCATCAGAAAGAAACGACTCATCCGCCTCAACATATTTAGTTTCTGAGGAAGTCTAATATTATTGCCCGAATTAATTTTGCTTTCTAAGCTAGAAATACTACTATATAGTGCAGCGCATGGAACATGCAGAATTATTAGATATTGGTCAAACTGCTTTATGGGTGCTGGTAAAAGTTTCCGCTCCTGTGATGATTGTTTCTTTGGTGGTGGGGTTGACCATTTCATTATTTCAGGCGCTCACGCAAATTCAGGAAGTGACCTTAACTTTCGTGCCTAAAATTCTCGCCATTTTCGTAACTTTAATGCTGACTATGCCGTTTATCATGTCCACCTTGAAAGATTACAACGAAGAATTAATGGCAAAAATAGCCAAACCTACTGCGCCTGAATAGGTGTTTTGTTATGTTGGAAAAAATCCTGGTTGGCGATTTATTTACCGTGCTGATGATTTTCTCACGCATTGGTTCAGGGTTGATGATTATGCCGGGATTTGCAGAAGTTTATGTTAGTTTTCGTGCGCGTTTATTATTAGCCTTGTCTTTTAGTGTGGTGCTGGCACCAATTATGCAGCCGTATATGCCGTCTTTGCCAAATTCTCCTTTAGTGCTAACCTATATGCTGGGTGGAGAAATAATTATTGGTATTGCCATTGGTACCGTTTGTCGTATGTTGGTGGCGAGTTTGCATGTGGCGGGGATGATTTATTCTGCCCAATCGGGCTTATCTATGGCAACGCAATTTGATATGACCCAATCCACCCAAGGTACGTTGATGGGTAATTTGCTGAGTATGACGGGGGTGGTATTTTTATTCACCTCTGATTTGCATTATACGATGTTGCGCGGCATGGTGGATAGTTATAATTTATTTTCTCCAGGGATTGCGCCCCCCATTAATGATTTTGCTCAATATTTTTCTATGTTGGTTGGTAAAATATTCTTGGTGGGGGTTAAGCTGTCTGCCCCTGCGATTGTCGTGGGTTTGTTGTTATATTTAGGGGTGGGTATTTTGGCGCGGCTGATGCCCCAGATGCAGGTTTTTTATATTATTCAATCGCCACAAGTATTGTTGGGAATATTTTTGTTGATGGCGATGTTTACCTCTATATTGCTGGAGTTTGCTGATTTCTTTCGTACGGATTTTGCGCTTTTTTTGGGTAATGTATAGTGATTGGTAATGTATGAGTGAAGAAACCGATGATTCCCAAAAGACCGAGGAACCTTCCCAAAAGCGCTTAGATGATGCGCGGGAGAAAGGGCAGATTGTTACCTCCAAAGAGGTAAATAATTTTTTCATGTTATTTACTTTAGCGATGATTGTCATCGTTATTCTTCCCAGTATGATGCGCGATTTTATGCGTATCCTCACTCCGTTTGTGCAGATGGCGGATCAATTTCCTGAAGGAGAGGGTGCCTTTGATACGATTGCCAGCAATGTAGTGCAGGAAATCGGAATCATTCTGGCGGTTCCTATGTTGTTGCTGATGATTGCTGCTTTGGCAGCAGGTTTTATGCAAAGTAGGTTCAACTTTTCTAGCGAATCTATCAAGCCCAAATTGGAAAAAATATCTATTGTCAAAGGGTTGGGGAGAATGTTCTCCATGCGTTCAGTGATGGAGCTAGTAAAGGGAGTTATAAAAATAACCGTTGTTGGGCTGGTGGCAACCTACGCCATAATGCCGCAGATGGAAAAATTACGGCTTTTGCCTAATGAAGAAATGCCTGCCATCATTGCATTTCTGGCCGAGATGGCAAAGCGCATGATTATAGGGATGGTTTCCATCGTATTTTTAATCGCTATTTTTGATTATCTCTATCAGCGTAGAGAATTTATGAAAAAAATGCGTATGAGCAAACAAGAATTAAAAGACGAATATAAACAACAAGAGGGTGACCCACACATCAAGCAAAAAATCAAAGCGTTGCGCAGAGAACGTGCCAAAAAACGCATGATGGCGGCGGTTCCCAAAGCCGATGTGATTATTACCAACCCCACCCATTATGCCGTAGCTTTGCAATATAACCCCGATAATATGGAAGCGCCAATTGTATTGGCAAAGGGCACCGACAAAGTCGCTCAGCGCATCCGAAAAGTGGCGCAGGAACATAAAATAACCATTATGCGTAATCCGCCTTTGGCACGTTCTTTATACGATAATGTCGAGATTGATGACCCGATACCTTACAAATATTATCAGGCCGTGGCGGAGATTATTGGTTATGTTTATAAATTAAAAGGTAAGGTGATGAAGGATAAGAAGGCGGCTGGTGGTGCAAAGCAGCAATAATATAATCATAACGGGAGCATCCAGTGGTTTAGGTGCGGCTTTGGCAGAAAAATATGCAGCTGATGGCGTTGTTTTAGGCCTGCTCGGGCGCAACCAAATCCGCTTGGAAGAAACCGCGCAAAAATGTCGTGCCCAAGGAGCAATCGTGCAAATTGGTGTGTTGGATGTGCGCGATGCAGAGGCGATGCAACAATGGTTACAAAAATTTGATGATGAATTCCCGGTGGATTTATTAATTGCCAATGCCGGAATTTCCGGCGGTTCGGGCGGAGGCAATGGCGCGGACTTGCAGCAAACCAAAGATATTTTTGCCACCAATGTTGCGGGCGTATTACACAGTGTCGCCCCATTATTGCCGCGTTTTCAGGTACGTAAAGCCGGACAAATAGGCATGATTGCCTCGCTGGCGGGCTATCGGGGCTTGCCGTCTGCGCCTGCTTATAGCGCCAGCAAAGCTGCCGTAATCGCTTATGGTGATGCGCTACGCGGAAAACTAGCCCGTGATGGCGTGCAGGTGTCCGTAATTTGCCCGGGATTTATAAAAACGCCGCTTACCGACGTAAATCCCTATAAAATGCCCTTTTTAATGTCCGCCGAACAAGCCGCTAATTATATTGCGCAAGGGTTGGCAGCCAAAAAAGGGCGGATTGTATTTCCGTGGCAATTACGCATTGCTTTGTCAATAATTAGCGCTTTTCCTAGTGTTTGGAGCGATTTTTTGTTCTCGGGATTGCCAGAAAAGCCTTCAATGTAAGAAAATTAAAAAAAAACTTGTCAGGGGTAAAAAAATCTGTATGGTCACTAGCCTAATTGTACAGAAAATATCTGATGTTAAGAATCATCTGGAGTTAAAAATATGCCTCTCTACGAGAGTACCTTTGTCATTCGGCCGGATTTGACCCGGCAACAAGTTACTAAGCTGACTGAAGATTTGTCTGCTATTTTATCGTCTATGGGCGGCAAAATAGTGAAAGAGGAATATTGGGGTCTGCGCGCACTAGCTTACAAAATCAACAAAAACAGCAAAGGACATTATATGTTCTTGGTGTTAGACGCTACTTCGGCAGCGGTTGATGAGTTGCAACGTAATGCGCGCTTGAGCGAAGATATTATGCGTCATCTAGTGGTGCGAGTTGATTCGTTTGACGAAAACCCATCTCCCGTTTTGCAACGTGGTTCGCGGGATGATTTCGCTGGCGCTTACGCATAATTTATAAGGAATGAAATAATGGCTTTTCCACAAAACGATTCTTCTTCTGCACCTCAAACTGATGCTGCTGGCGCTGCCGCAGGTCGCAAAGTTTTCTTGCGTCGCCGCAAAAGTTGCCCCTTAACTGGTCAGAATGCCCCTAAAGTTGATTATAAAGATGTGAAATTGCTACAACGCTTCACTTCTGAACGCGGCAAAATTATGCCTGCACGTATCACTTCAGTTTGCGCGAAAAAACAACGTGAGTTGTCCACCGCAGTTAAACGTGCACGTAACTTGGCTTTGGTGCCTTACGTTGTACAATAGATTTTAAATGTTTTTAGAAAAGACCCTGTTTAGGCAGGGTTTTTTTTTGCCTTTTTGTTTTTACAATATTATTAATTAAGTGTATATTCTCTGTGCGTAGTCGAACTCTATATGACGGCACTATTAACAAGTTAAATAACAGTGCATTATTAGCACAAACTCTCCATCGTCATCCCGCCGCAGGGCGGGATCCATGCCAAAACATTGGCTTGATAGCTAGTTGATAGGCATGGATACCGCTCTTCGTGCTGTATGACGATGGATATATTTATTATAAAGATACGTTATATATCAATATGTAATGCTATTATTAATGGTGCTACTGTGTAGGGATATATAGTCATAAGAATAATTTTGCCTTATTTTGATCAAGAAGTGATTTGTAATCATGAAAAAAACCATTATCTTTTTGTCTTTGGCGCTTACTGCCTGTACGGATACCACAGAAATCCAGCGTGGCTATGTGGACTTGCGCGATAAATGCCGGGAAATGTCTGAGCTTAAATTGGATTTTTATATTAAAAGCCAAAAAGATTTGAACGCCAAGGATAAAAATGCCGAACTAACTACGTTGTTTAGTGATTGCATGTTCTCGCAAGGCTGGATTGTCGCCACTCCCCCGCGTGAAAAAAATGATGATAGTATTATTAATGAACGCAAAAAAAATGAAGCCGGGGCAAAAGGCGAAAAGGGTAGCGGAGAATAATGACCACACAAATAACTTGTACACGCAGAATAGAATTTGATGCCGCCCATAGAGTGCGTGAGCACGAAAGCAAATGCCGCTTTCTGCATGGGCATCGTTATGTGGTGGAGGCAAGCTTCTCGGCCAATAATTTGGATAATTTGGGGCGGATAATTGATTTTGGCGTGGTGCGTGAAAAATTAGGTGGCTGGATTGATGATAATTGGGATCATAACACTATCCTGTGGGAGGCAGATGCGGAATTGGGTGCATTAATTGCTGTAAATACCGAGCAAAAAATCTATTATTTACCCTATAATCCCACCGCAGAAAATATGGCCGTTTATTTGCTGGAAAAGATTTGCCCTTTGTTATTCAAAGAGTCGGGAGTGCAATGTACGAAGATAAAACTCTACGAAACGCCGAATTGCTACGCAGAAGTTACTCAGTAGCGGCTAATTTGGCGTTTTCCTTAACTAACTCTTGCAACAAGCCATTCACCATCGCCACTTCGCCATTATCATAAAAGCGGCTAGTTACATCCGTATATTCATTAATCAAAATCGCGGGGCGTAGATTGGGTGTGTAGCGCAATTCCCACGCCGCGGCACGAAATATTGCCAGCAAGAGCGGAGTCAGACGTTTTTCCGTCCATTTATCCCGCAGGCGCACGGCAACCCATGCATCTATGCTTAACTCATCGGCACAAACGCCGCTCACAATGCCGCGAAATATTTTTATATCAGGTTTCTCGGGCAAAGAAAATTCCGGCTCTTTGAGTAATTTTTCATCGGCTACTTGTTGGAGCATTTGCGCAATCAATGCGTCTGCCGACAATTGCTCCCCTTCAGTTCCTGCTTGTACTGCTTGTTGATA
>DIUV01000007.1 GCA_002423155.1 Alphaproteobacteria bacterium UBA6149 | reverse complement strand
CCCGTCCCTCTCCCAGAGGGAGAGGGGGGTCTCCCGAATTTGTGGTGCTAAAAAGTGTCTGGTAGTGTGACTACTATCTAGCTATATCTAATTTTTCAATCGCCAGCCTTTGGCGAATAAATGTTGTACTACGGCAAATAGGCTAGCATTGGCAAGCGCCATGAAAATGATACCAACTTGGATATTTCCGTCCGCATGTCCTGTCATGGCATAGCGGAATCCGTCAATCATATAGAAAAAAGGATTGGCGTGGCTAATATGTTGCCAAAATTCTGGTAGGTGTTTGATGGAATAAAAAGTGCCAGAAAGAAAAGATAAAGGGGTAATTACATAGTTAGTAAAAGCCGCCATCTGGTCAAAGCTTTGTGCCATTATGCCGCCCAAAATGCCTAGTAATGCCAGCAACATGCTTGACATTATAATATAATATAAAGCGAGAGGCAGTGAAAACAGGCTAAAAGGAACAATAAGATAAACTGCAATCGAAACACTAATTCCCACTAAAAAACCTCTGGTTATGCCGCCACTGGTTAAGGCTAAGCAGATTTCCCAGCCTTTGAGAGGTGGAGTGAGGATGTCAATGATAACCCCTTGGATTTTAGATAACATAAGCGAAGAGGAAGTATTAGCAAAGGCATTTTGTACCACTGCCATCATCACTAATCCCGGAGCGATAAAACGTTCAAACTCTATTCCTTGCGTTTCTGCTTTATGTCCGCCCATGCTGAGCACTAAAACGGCAAGAAATAATAAGGTAGTTACTACCGGGGCAAAAATAGTTTGGTTGAACACTTTAAAAAAACGCCAGACTTCGCGTTTATATAACGTCCATAATCCTAGCCAGTTTACTACGCCAATTTGCTCAATAGTTTTGTGGGCACCCCTATTAATCCATTCTGGCGGCGAACTTACTTGCAATGAAGCTTCGCCGCAATCCTCACGTAGCTCTGCTACGCTGCGGTTGCGCCACTTCATTGCTGCGCATTTCACTCGCCATAATGAATTAATAGAGGTGCCCATATTGTCCATGTGTTTTTGCCTATGCTTTTAACTTTTCTTCATACCAAGTTTCGCCGATAGTGATTTTTTCGCGTCCTTTGCTTTCGCGCCAATTATTACTGTCACGCAGAGAATAAATACAGCCGCAATAAAGCTGCTGGTAGAAATTTTCTTCCTTAGCGAGTTCGTACATGCGTGCGCCGCCGCCATCTTTGCGCCAATTATAATCCCAATAAGTTATATCTGGGTAATGTGCGGCGGAACGTTTGCCACAATCGTTAATTTGCTCCATATTTTTCCAGCGTGATATGCCAAGCGAGCTGGTAAATACTTTAAAATCATGTTCATGAGCATAAAGGGCAGTGCGTAAAAAACGCATATCAAAGCACATGGTGCAGCGTATTCCGCGTTCGGGCTCTTGCTCCATTCCCTTGGCACGAGCGAACCAGTCTTGTACGTCGTAATCGGCATCTACAAAGGGAATGCCCAGTTTTTCCGCATAGCGAATATTTTCGTTCTTGCGTAGTTCATATTCTTTGAGAGGGTGGATGTTGGGGTTGTAGAAAAAAATGGTTAATTCCAACCCCGATTCATGCATTTTCTCAATTAATGGACCCGAACAAGGGGCACAGCAGGAATGTAGGAGAATGCGTTTTTCATCGTTGGGAGTGTTAAATTGTTCCATTGGGTTTCTTTTTACCTTAAGTATTTGATTGAAAGAAATCTAATATGCCGCCAGCAAGATTATATATATCTAAATCAGGGTTTTCTGCCAGTAATATTTCGCAAGCATATGCAGATCTTTTGCCCGAGCGACACTGCATTACCAGTTTTTTATCCATATAAGGGGGGAGATTATCCAAACTTACTTGGGCAAGGGGCAGTAAATGCGCTGAGGGAATATTTATTTGCGCATATTCCTCTGGTTCGCGGACATCTATAATTACTACTTGGTTGTTTTCTATCCAGTTTCTTAAGGTAGAGCTATCAATGGTGGGTACTAACATTTTTTCTCTTTTTGTCATGAAAATGACATGTTGTTTGTTTATTCTTTATGCTAGGAGATTTTATTGATTATGGCAAGTAGCGAACATATAGCGTCTGATTATAAAAACACGCAGAGTCTGATGGCGGATTTAACCAGCAGAACGGGTGTTTTTGCCAATAGCGAAGCTTTGGCGTCAGAAAATTCCGTATATGATGAAGCTGCGAGCAAAAAAAACAATTGATAATATTCTTTATAAACAGCCCCGTTTGCATGGAGTTAATGACGATGGATATACTCCTTATGTTGAACAGGCTAAGGATTATATGTTATTAAAAAATACTAATCAGAATCTTAAAAACATAATTTCTTCCGAAAATAGTCGCTTATTGCTTCAGATTTTTGATCCCCTAAGACCACATAATGGATTTGTAGAGCAACTAACAGGTGCGGATTTATATTTTTCTATTGATGGTTTTTTGAAAAATCGCGGACATGTAAATATAGATGATTCCCATCATGCTGTTTTGTACGAATCAAAATCTAAAATTAATGAAGAATTATCTGAAAATGGGGTTGTTTCTGAACAAACTAATCAGTTATTCCGCGCCGAGTTGGGGGATGTCAGGAAAGAAGGGTTTGCTCAAGCGGCATTAAAAAAGGTTGGTAATAGTCTAGGTATAGTAGTTCCAAATAAGAATTCC
>DIUV01000024.1:14761-14882 GCA_002423155.1 Alphaproteobacteria bacterium UBA6149 | reverse complement strand
CGGGGATCTCGGGACACAAAAAAGAGAGAATTTGTAGCCTAAGATCCCCGCACAAGGTGCACTACTGTCCAATTAAAAATAAAAAGGTTTATATTGTATATCTATCTGTATTAAAACAACT
>DIUV01000024.1:0-14684 GCA_002423155.1 Alphaproteobacteria bacterium UBA6149 | reverse complement strand
TTGGACAGTAGTGCGCACAAGGTGGGGATGACGACGGAGAGCTATTTTGTATAAATATTTTCTTGGACAGTGGTGCGTGTTTTTAGGTTTGCCAATAGGTTTATAAAAATAAAAAAGGTTTAAAAAATGGGTTATAAAATTGCAGTGGTTGGGGCAACTGGGAATGTTGGTCGGGAGATTTTAGAGATTTTAGCGGAAAGAAATTTCCCTGCGGATGAAGTGGTGGCGTTGGCGTCGGCTAATTCACGCGGGAAGGAAATTAGCTTTGGGGATACTAAAATTTTAAAAGCGCAAGTGTTGGAAGAATATGATTTTTCTGATACGGATATTGCGTTATTTTCTCCTGGAGCGAGTGTTTCTAAAATTCATGCGCCTCGGGCTGCGGCGGCGGGTTGTGTGGTGATTGATAATACTTCCCATTTTCGCATGGAAGAAGGTATTCCTTTAGTGGTGCCCGAAGTTAACCCAGAGGCGCTGAAAGATTATGCTAAACGCAATATTATTGCGAACCCTAATTGTTCGACTATTCAAATGTTGGTGGCGTTGAAGCCTTTGCATGATTTTGCCAAGATTAAACGGATTGTGGTTTCTACTTATCAGTCAGTTTCGGGCGCGGGTAAAGAAGGGATGGACGAATTATTTGACCAAACTAAAGCTTTGTTTGTCAACTCACACAAAGAACCAGCGAAATTTTCTAAACGCATTGCTTTTAATGTAATTCCGCAGATTGATGTTTTCATGGAAGATGGCAACACCAAAGAAGAATGGAAAATGGTGGTCGAAACGCAAAAAATTATGGATAAAAATATTCAAGTATCCGCAACTTGCGTGCGCGTGCCGGTGTTTGTTGGACATGCGGAATCTATTAATGTGGAGTTTGAAAATCCAATTAGCGTAGAGCAAGCTTTTGAATTATTAGAAGAAGCAGAAGGCGTTTTAGTGTTAGATCGCCGCGAAGCGGGTGGTTATATGACCCCAATTGAATGCGCAGGGGATGATAATACCTATGTTTCGCGTTTGCGTCAGGACACTACAGTTAAGCATGGCTTAAATATGTGGGTAGTGTCGGATAATTTGCGCAAAGGTGCGGCTTTAAATGCAGTGCAAATTGCTGAAGAATTAATCAGTAATTATGCATTAAAAGCCAAATCTAAAGCAGCTTAAGTGATGATGTTGCCCTTTGCACCACGCCCTCGGCGCAGCCTTTTATTTGTGCCGGCGAATAATGCGCGCGCCATGCAAAAGGCGCGCAGTTTGCCAGCGGATGTGATTATCTTTGATTTAGAAGATGCCGTTCACACCCAGCAAAAACAAGAGGCGCGCGAATCTGCCCTGAAAGCTTTAAAAAGCAAAGCTTATGGGCATCGTGAGCGCGTGGTGCGTATTAATGATATTAATTCACGCGATGGATTGGATGATTTGATTGCGATTGCGCAAGGCGGGGCGGATGCGTTGTTACTGCCGAAGGTGACCAATCCTGAGCAAGTAGCACAAGCGGCTTCCATGTCGCGGCAACTCGGCGCATCAGAAAATTTGGCAATTTGGGCAAATGTGGAAACTCCTTTGGGGGTTATCAATGCGGCGGCAATTGCGGCAGTGCCCGAATGTGCAGCCTTGGTAATGGGCACTAATGATTTACGCGCTTGTTTGGGAATATCGCATGATACGGATAGAACTCCGTTATTATATAGTTTAAGCGCCGTTTTATGCGCTGCGCGTGCTTATGGAAAATTAGCCTTTGATGGTACTTTTATTAATCTGGGAAATTTATCCGATTTAGAAAGCGAATGTATTGAAGGAAAAAAACTAGGCTTTGATGGCAAAACCCTGATTCACCCCGAGCAAATTGATATTACCAACCAAATATTCACTCCTACCAAAGAGCAATTATCACGCGCTCATGCAATGGTCTGTGCTTATGAAACTGCCCAGATGCAACAAAGCGTGATTGCGGTTAGTGGCGGACAAATGGTGGAAACTTTGCATATCCGCCAAGCATTACGCACCATTAAACTAGCGGAAGCGATTGAAAAATTAGCTGAGTTTTAGTTTGGTTGTAAGCTACACGACAATATATATTGAGCTAATTGCAAAATCATTAAATTAGTATATTACTCCACACTACCCGACACTTTATGTTTTTCTTCAAACTATCCGTCGTCATTCCTGCTACGGCTAAGAATCTCTTTCACCACAAACTAAGCATTCGCAAGTATAAAGAGAGATTCTTAGCCGCAGCAGGAATGACGACGGATAGTACTGATATATAATAAATATTTTATTTAGCAAAAAAGTGTCGGGTAGTGTGATATTACTCTCCCCATCGTCAATACCGTCGAAAGACGGTATCCAGTCTCTCCACACTAATGGAACTTATTGTTTTATAGAACTTATTCTCCGTGGAAAGACTGGATACCAGCGTGCGCTGGTATGACGATTAAGGAGATTAATGTGGATGCAAAATAGTTTTGCAATTAGCTCTATTGTTATTTTTTCAATTATGCCTAAATTTCAGCATTCAATTTAAATTAAATCGCCGCCATTTCTTTTAAAAATACTGATATTTCTTTGGTCAGAATATTTGACTGATCGGAGAAATAATTGATAGAGCTGAGCACATTTTGCGAATTGCTATTGGTTTGTTGAGACATTTTCCCAGCATTACTAATATTGTGAGAAACTTCATTTACCTTAGTTGAGGTGTGTTGAATGTTTTTAGCAATTTCTTGCGTTGCAGCACTTTGCTCTTCTACCGCAGCGGAAATACTGGTGGAGATGCCTCCCATTTCATCAATAGTAACACGGATAGTATTAAGTGAATCAATTACTGCTTTGATTACTTGTTGAATATCATTAATTTGTTCAACAATTGCATCCGTAGCTTTGGAGGTTTGGTTGGCAAGATTTTTCACCTCAGAAGCAACAACCGCAAAACCTTTGCCTGATTCACCCGCACGTGCAGATTCGATAGTAGCGTTTAAAGCGAGTAAATTAATTTGCTCGGCAATTGCGCTAATCATACCAATTATTTCATTGATTTTTTGGGCAGAGCTAAAAAGTTGTTGCACAGTTCCATCTGCGGAATGAGCCTTGCTAATAGCATTTTGAGCAATGCCAGCGGAGCGGGATACTTGCGAAGATATTTCGTTTATGGAGGCAGAAAGTTCTTCCGCCGCCGCTGCAACCGCATAGACATTAGCCGTGGTTTCACAAGTGGCTGAAATCGTGTTTTGCAGATTGCTATCGGTACTTATTGCATCGCTAACCATTGTATTTGCTATGTTTTTCATGTCACCAGCTGATTGTGCAACATTATGTACAAGTTCCTCTATTCTACTACGGAAAGCGGCAATGTTTTTCTCTGCTTTTTGTTGACGTTGGGCTTGCAACTGATGTTCTAGGGTTTGTTCGGCTTGTAATTGATTTGCCTCGATAGAGGTTTTTTTGAAAATTTCCACTGTGCGTGCCATGTCGCCAATTTCATCATCTTTTCTGGTATAAGGAATGGGGAATTCCAGCGCACCAGAAGCAATCTTCATCATGGCATTTTGTAGATTTTTTAGCGGTTTAGTAATGCTTAAAGATACAAAAACAAAGAAAATGATAGCAAAAGCCAAAGCTGCTATAAAACTGACCAAAACGATCAATCTATGTTGTGCAAGACCCGCGTTACGTGCATCAAATAATATATCCAACTCATTAGTGCTTATGTTCCATAATGCTATGCTTGCATCATTTAATTTTCCAATATTTTCTTGAAGTTCTGCTGCTGAAATTTTGTTGCCATTAATTATGCTATCTAAGCTTTTTTGCAAATCATCATGCGCGGTTTGCAGGTCGGTCAATTTGGGGGCAATATTGCTTTTTAAAGTAGAGCTTACACCGTTGAAATTTTTATCTTCTTTAAAACTAGTGTCTAAATCTCCTATGGTTCGAGCAAGATCAGATTCCCTCAGCATTCCTTGCATTACAAGCAATGAGTTCTTTTGGGCTAAGGTTAGTTGTTCGTTTGTGTTAAGCAGTTGAGAAATAGCGTGTATTCTGTCTATAGTTTGAGGTAGAGAGGCGAGTACAATATCCATCAGGTAATAACTATCTAAATCAGGATCTAATATCAGATTGGAAGTATCGCCCGCATGCACAATCATTCCGCGTAAGTCGGCTATTACGCTATTATATTGTTCTTTTAAGTTATTAGTATCGCTGGAGTTTATCGAAGCGGATAATTTTTCCCATTTTGCTTGCACTAAAGGGGGCGCCAAATTTTCTCGACCGCGACTGGCTAACCCATCTTTGGTGAATTCTAAAATTTCGCCATATTGTTCCTGAGCTTTTTTTATTCCTGCAAAATCTTGTTCAATGGCTTGCGTAAATTCATTTAGTGAAGCGGAATTTTTTCCTTCACTAAATAATAATTGCTCATGCCGACTAATATGATGTAACGCACTAACTAAAGGTCTTAAATAAGCATCGCCAGTTTTTTCTTTGTTAGCAAAATCTATTTGCGTGTTAATTCCATCTATAAAAAAGTAAAGTAACACAGCAACAGGAATGATAAAAGCTACCACGCTAACTGCTATACGTGAAGAAATTTTTAGAGTAATCATGATTTTGAACCAATAAAATTTAATAGATTTAGGATGATGTTATATATTCCATTTTGAAACAAACATAGCCTTTATATTATAAAAATATTTATTCCAACAAAGAAATACTTAAATTATGCTGCCAATAATAGAACTAAATATAATAAATAATGCTGATTTAGGTGATGGAGTTGGTTATTTTGAGAATAAACCAATTTTTGTGCCATTTTCCTGTGCTGGGGATGTTTTACAAGTGCAAATAACCAAGCAGGATAAGGATTTTTCACGCGGGGAAATTGTTCAAATCTTATCTGCGAGCGAGCAACGACAAACCCCACCTTGTGAACATTTTGCTATGTGTGGAGGTTGTAGTTTGCAACATTTATCTGCGCCTGTTTATGCTAATCTGAAGCGAGGTGCATTGCAGCGAATTATAAAAAAACAAACTGGTAGCGATAATAATGTAACAAAATTATTCAGTGTTGGGGTGGGAGCGCGTAGGCGGGCGGAGTTTCGTATTGTAGTTGAGAAACAATCAGTTGTTATTGGATTTAGTCAGGCTAATAGCCATAAAATCGTAGAGATTAACAAATGTTTAGTACTAGAGCCAAAAATTGTTGTTTTTATAAAAGAATTGCAAAAATGTTTGGCGAGTATGAAAAAGCCCAGTAACTTTTGGCAGCTAAGTGTTAGTTATGTGAATGATGGGCTAGATGTTGCTTTGCATATAAAGGCAAATTGTTCGGCAGCAGATGCGCAAATTTTGCAAGAATTTGCTAAAAATCCCTCAATTACCCGTTTAGTTTGCATATGTGGTGATAAAATACAGATTATTAAAAATAATGATGTGCATATAAACCTCGCCGATATTGCAGTAAAGCTACCTGTGGGTGCATTTTTACAGGCAAGTTCGGCGGCGCAAGTGTTTATAATTAGTTTGATAAAAAAATATCTGGCCGATTGCCGCAATATTGCCGATATATATAGTGGGTGCGGCACTTATAGTTTCCCTTTGCACAATAAAAACCGCCATATACATGCTTATGAAGGCAGTGAAGATATGGCGAGCGCGATGCATAATGCTATTTTACAGCATGATTTAGCAGATTATATTACTGTTTCTATTCGAGATTTATTCAAAAAACCATTGAACTATAATGAATTAAAGTATTTTGATGGGGTGGTTATAAATCCACCGCGCAATGGAGCTTTGCCACAGGTGCAGCAATTAGCAAAATCTGGCGTTAAAAAAATAGTTATGGTATCTTGTAACCTTGCAACTTTTGAGCGTGACGCTGCTAGTTTATATAATGCTGGTTATGAATTGGCGGAAGCAACTCCAATTGACCAGTTTTTTTGGAGCGCACATCTGGAGTTAGTTGCCTATTTTATTAAAAAATAAGCTTGTTAAAAAAGGAAAGTTAAATGCCGCATATAGTAATAGAATATTCCGATAATTTAAAAACGGATTTAGAAACCGCTGAATTAACTAAAAAATTACATAAAGCAGTGGCAGAATTTGGCTTGTTTGATCCTGATTCGGTGAAAGCGCGTTCGTTGGAATATAGTGATTTTGTGCTTACAGGAATGGCGAATAGTTTTATTCACGTTACGGTTTCTATTCTTTCTGGTCGCACTGTTGAACAGCGTAATGCTTTGAACGATATGGTATTTAAAATCATTTCTCAATCAGTGCCCACAGCGGAGAAAATATCTTCGGATATTCGTGAGATGAATGCAGAAACTTATAAGAAATAACATTATGAATGATAAAAGAGTATATCTATACGACTCCACCTTACGCGATGGTTCGCAAGCGAGGGGGGTAGATTTTTCGGTGTCAGATAAATTGGCAATTGCTAAGGCGTTGGATAATTTCGGAATTGATTATATTGAAGGCGGTTGGCCAGGGGCAAATCCGCGCGATGATCAGTTTTTTGCCGCGCCACCAGCACTTGCCAAAGCGCAGCTTTGTGCTTTTGGGATGACACGTCGGGCAGGGCGCTCAGCAGAAAATGACCCTTCTTTGTCAGCTGTTCTAGCAGCCGAAACACCCGCAGTTTGCTTGGTGGGAAAAACTTGGGATTTTCATATTGAAAAAGCGCTGGAAATTACCGCAGAAGAAAATAAGCGCATGATTGTAGATAGCATTAAGCTAGCCGTTGCACGTGGTAAGCAAGTTTCCTTTGATGCAGAACATTTTTTTGATGGTTTTAAGGCGAATGCTCCCCTGGCATTGGAAATGGTACAAGCAGCGTATGATTCGGGTGCAAGATGGGTAGTGTTGTGCGATACGAATGGCGGCACTTTACCGCATGAAATCTCCGCAATTGTCAGCGAAATTACCAAATATATTCCCGGAATTAATTTGGGAATTCATTGTCATAACGATACTGAAAATGCGGTAGCCAATTCTTTAGCTGCGGTGCAAGCCGGAGTACGGCAAGTGCAGGGGACGATTAATGGTATTGGTGAGCGCTGCGGCAATGCGAATTTAATTTCTATAATTCCCAACCTAATGCTTAAAATGGGTTTTGAAACCGGGGTTGATGATTTGCAAAAATTAACCATGCTTTCTCGTTTGGTGGATGACCGACTAAATCGCGGTGCCAACCAGCATGCGGCGTATGTGGGGGCGTCAGCATTTGCACATAAGGGCGGATTGCATGTTTCAGCCGTGAGTAAAGACGCTACTTCTTATGAGCATATTGTGCCGGAAATTGTCGGCAATGAACGAGCAATTTTAGTATCGGATAAGGCGGGTAGGGCAAACATTGTCGCACGTTTAAAACAATTAGGATTAGAAAATTTAGCTAATAGCGATAAGATAGATGAGTTAGTCGCTCAGGTAAAAACACGCGAAGAAGCAGGCTACGCCTATGAAGACGCAGAAGCTAGCTTTGAACTGATGGTGCGCCGCCAGCTAGACCACGTGCCCAATTTTTTCGATATTATTTCTTTTCGGGTGATGGATGAGCGCCGCTGGAATGCCAAAGGCGAATTGATTACCATGTCTGAAGCGATTATAAAGCTGAAAATAAATGACGAAAAGATTATGCAAGTTGGTGAAGGTAACGGACCAGTAAATGCACTAGACGGAGCATTACGCAAGGCTTTAGCAAGCCACTATCCAGCATTACAAGGCTTGCGTCTAACTGATTATAAGGTACGCATATTAACCCCACAGGATGGAACTAAAGCCGTAACGCGGGTGTTGATTGAAACAACAGATGTAGATGGCAAGGTGTGGAACACAATCGGGATTTCTCCCAACGTAATTGATGCCTCTTTTGATGCGCTTTATGATTCCGTTACTTATAAATTATTGCGCTAGTTTATTCTTTTTTTGTTAAAAAAGCATATATAAACCTCTACAAAAGCAATATTTTGTAGAGGTTTGTATATAAATCTTAAGTATCCAGATTTTCCACCTTCAGCGCATTTTGCTGAATAAAATCGCGGCGTGGTTCAACTATATCGCCCATAAGCATTGAGAATGCTTCTTCTGCTTCTTCCGAATGGGTTATTTTTACCTGTAATAACGTGCGTTTTTCGGGATTAAGCGTAGTTTCCCATAATTGGTCAGGGTTCATCTCACCTAGTCCTTTGAAACGTTGGATAGAGGAACCTTTTTTACCCGCTTCCATCACCGCATCAAACAAACGCGAAGGAGTAAGAGCGATAATTTCCGCATTTTTGCGGATAATTTTTGCAGGGGCTGGGAAAAAACGCGTAAAGAAAGCGGATTTTTCTAATAATTCCTTCCCCTCACGCGAGTGGAAGATTTTATCATCTAATATATGCACTTCTTCTACGCCGCGAACAATGCGGTGTACGCGTAGAGTTTTTCCGTCCACATCTGCTTGCCAGCCGCCATGTTCATCCAGCGTGTTGAGCAACTCAATGAAATTAGCGGTTTTTATATTTTCTGCCGCCAAACCAAGTATGCCCGATTGTGCCGCAGTTTCCGCAATTGCCAAAGGAATGCCCCGACGTGCAAGTGCACGGCAATAAGTGGCGATTTTTCCACATTCTTCTAACATTTCGCGCAAATCTGCGCCGCTTACCATTTCACCACCAGCTAAAGCTAAAGACGCATCGTCCAGCACTGCTTTAAGCAAATAATCTTCTAAAGCGGCATCATCTTTTAAATAAGCTTCCATTTGTCCGCGTTTGATTTTGTATAAAGGCGGCTGCGCGATATATAAATAGCCACGCTCAATTAGTTCGGGCATTTGACGGAAGAAGAAAGTTAGCAAAAGCGTGCGAATATGCGAACCATCCACGTCCGCATCGGTCATGATTACAATTTTGTGATAACGTGTTTTTTCAATATTAAAATCCTCGCGCCCAATGCTGGTGCCAATCGCGGTGATTAAGGTGCCAATTTCCGCAGAAGAAATCATTTTATCAAAACGCGCGCGCTCAACATTGAGAATTTTACCCTTCAACGGCAAAATAGCCTGGAATTTTCTATCCCGCCCTTGTTTGGCGGAGCCACCTGCGGAATCTCCCTCCACCAGGAATAATTCAGAAAGCGCGGGGCTGCGTTCTTGGCAATCCGCCAGTTTTCCAGGTAAGCTGGAAATTTCCAACGCACCTTTGCGGCGAGTTAATTCGCGTGCTTTGCGGGCGGCCTCTCGTGCGGCGGCGGCTTCGATAATTTTGCCAATGATATTTTTAGCATCTGCTGGGTGCTCTTCTAACCATTGGGCAAATTTGTCGTTAATTAGACCTTCTACCGCTGGGCGTGCTTCGGAGGAAACTAATTTATCCTTAGTCTGGGAAGAAAATTTCGGATCAGGAAGTTTTACGGATAACACGCAAGTTAAACCCTCACGTGCATCATCCCCAGTCAGGGTGATTTTTTCTTTTTTGTTTGCCCCATGCTCGGTCATATAAGTGTTAATGCAGCGAGTAAGAGCCGCGCGGAAGCCTTGTAAATGCGTTCCCCCATCACGTTGGCGTATATTGTTGGTAAAGCACAGCATGTTTTCATGATAAGAATCATTCCACTGCATAGCCACTTCCACGGTGATGCCTTCGCGCTCACCAATAAAAGATACGGTGTTGTGTACTGGCTGTTTGCTGCGGTCTAAATATTCCACATAAGCCTTTGTGCCACCTTCATAATATAATTCAATTTCTTTGGGCTCTTCACCGCGCTCATCACGCAATACAATCCGCGTGCCAGAGTTTAAGAAGGCTAATTCGCGTAAACGATGCTCAAGAGTAGCAAAATCAAACTCAATAAAAGCAAAAGTACTGATAGAGGGGAAAAATCTTACCCGAGTTCCCTTATTTTCGTTCGCATCACCAGTAACATGCACATGCTCAACCACATCACCTTTTTCAAAGCGAGCTTTGTGCTCTTTACCTTCACGCCAGATGGTTAGTTCTAACCAGTCAGACAATGCGTTTACTACTGATACACCCACGCCGTGTAATCCGCCGGATACTTTGTAAGAATTTTGGTCAAATTTACCACCTGCATGCAGCTGGGTCATAATAACTTCCGCCGCCGAAACGCCTTCGCCCTCATGAATACCCACAGGGATACCGCGCCCATTATCCTGCACCGAGCAAGAACCATCCGCATATAAAATAACCAATACTTTATCGCAATGCCCAGCCAAAGACTCATCAATTGCGTTATCTACCACCTCATAAACCATGTGGTGCAAGCCTGAACCATCATCCGTATCGCCAATATACATACCAGGGCGTTTACGTACCGCTTCCAGACCTTTTAAAACTTTAATGGAATCTGCGCCATATTCTTCTGCATTAATGGCTACTGGAGCAATGTTTTCTTCTGTATTTTCAGGCACTTGTTTTACCGCTGACGATGTCATGTTTTCGCTTCTTAAAAAATATTTCCTACTGGTTATTCTTTCTAGCGGATTTTTAACCAAAACCAAAGGGAATTTTTGTTAATTGCTTATTGCGACCTTTTGTCGTACAATGTATCAAAAGGAGTTCATATGGCACAATCAATAAAATTATCTGACGAACTAATAAAGGATGCTCGTAATTATGCACATCTTTATAGTCGCTCAGTGCCAAAACAGATTGAGTATTGGTCACGCATTGGTAAAATTGCCGAAGAAAATCCTGATTTATCTTATGATTTCATCAAAAATATTTTGCTCAGCAAAATAGAGGCAGAGTCTGGTGATGTGGAAGAATATGTTTTTGGTTAAATTATGAAAATAATTCAGACAAAATCATTTAGCAAAACTGTTAAAAAACTTCATAACAATCAAAAATATGAACTTGATAAAATCATTCATTATCTAATGGATAATCCTGAAGCAGGTGAATTGAAAAAAGGTGATTTATCTGGTGATTATGTTTATAAATTTCAGATGATTAATCAACTAGCATTATTAGCTTATTGTTATGATAATGGGGAGTTGGTTTTAACTTTATTATCTCTGGGAACTCATGAAAATTTTTATCGGGATTTAAAAAATTTATATACTATGCCCTGATTGGGATAATTGTTCCTGACGGGCAGATAAAACAATATCGCCAAAATTTTTATTATTTATATGTGCTTTATCGGTGATTTTTGTTTCCGTAGAGCTAAACATATCATCTGAGTTAATTTCTTGATTGTTATGTTGTTTTTTATTCGTAAAAGCCCCACATAATCCTCCGATTAAGCCTCCGCCCAATCCTCCTAAAATATAGGCATAAATCATATTGTCTGTATGGCTTATTTTTTTAATAAAACTGGAAATAATGCCTACTAATGGCACACCAATCATTCCACCGATTACCGCTCCACTGATGATGTTTTCAGTTTTTTCCGTATTCTTCAACAAATTTACCTTATTGTTTTCTTTGCTTCACTGTTACTTATTATATCCATGACTGGTTAATTGTTTTTGGCGATTAGACAGAATTTTATCACCAAATTTTTCTGTATAACCAGTCTGATGTGTTTCGGTTGCTGGTTTTCGTGGATTGTCTTTTTCAAGTTTGTTTAAATATAATTCGTAGTTTTTGATATGTTTTTGACGATCTGTATTTTTATCTTCAATCAATGCACCTAATATTCCGCCCGCAAAGCCACCAATAACCAGACCATTCACTGTTGATTTATCTATAATTCTTGCACCAATTGCTCCAGTTACGGCACCAATTGTTCCGCCAACACTCATGTTGGCGATTAGATTATGTTCTTTGATAGGGTTCTCTTTGCAAAATTCATAGAAACTTTTAGGATCAATCCCAGTATTTTTTTCTATAACTCGAGCACGCTCACGCAAATCATTTAATTTTTGCTCATTCTTCATCATTATATAGTTAACAGCGTCGTAATCGCCTATTCCATCAAAATCTTCAAACATATACAAAAACCCTATACTTATAATGACAGCTTAACTATAGCATGCCACTATCATATCTAAAAGTTACAATTTCATTACAATTCAAGTGGGAAACCCTATGAAAATAATCAGTTGGAATATAAATTCCCTTCGCTTACGGCTGCCCTTGGTAGAAAAATTGGTGCAGATGGTACAACCTGATGTTTTGTGCCTGCAAGAAACTAAGGTGGAAGATGGGTTGTTTCCCGAATTGGCTTTGCGAGCTATGGGGTTTACGGATTTTGCTTTTAGTGGGCAAAAATCTTATAATGGGGTTGCGATTTTGTCCCGTCTGCCTTTGTCGGGGGTGGAAATTATTGATATTTTGCAAAATGAAGAAAAACGGCATATTTCAGCGGTGCTGCCTAATGGAGTGCGCATAAGCAATTTTTATGTTCCCGCAGGGGGAGATATTCCCGATGTGGTGGAAAATAAGAAATTTGCGGATAAGTTGCAGTTCTTGGCAACCATGCAGGATTGGTCGGAGAATAAACAAGAAAAAAATATTTTATTAGGTGACTTAAATATCGCACCCCTAGAGAATGATGTCTGGTCACATAAACAACTATTAGCTGTAGTGAGTCACACGCCGATTGAGGTGGAAAATCTCAATAAATTACAAAAAATTTCTGGATGGGTGGATAGTGCGCGGCATTTTGTGCCCGAGAATGAAAAACTTTATAGCTGGTGGAGTTATCGCAACAAGGATTGGGAAAAATCCAATCGTGGGCGGAGGTTAGATCATATCTGGGTAACGCCTGATTTGCAAAAAAATCTGCGCATCTGCCAGACTTTACGCGAAGTTCGCAACTGGAATTCCCCTTCAGATCATGTGCCGGTTTTATTAGAAATAGAATAGCTGCAAAAAACTGTTTCATTTATTGTAATACTCGCTTATCATTTGGATTATGTTATTACAGTGTCACAATTGTTCATCTAAATTCCGCGTATCTGCCCAGGCTATTGGCGATGGGCGTGAAGTTCGCTGTGCCACTTGTAAAAATGAATGGTTCGCTTATGCGCATGATTTAATTGATGAAACTCTCCCGGAAACTTTTTCTTCTGAAGAACAAAAAAATAATGAAGAAAAAAACATAGCTGAAGAAGTACATGAAGAAGTACATGATTTTGTTAGTGCTTTTTCGGCATCTGTTGACGATGAGATAGAAGATGATTTTGGAAGTGAGTCTTTGTTGGCAGCGTCTAACTTAGAGGATGACACTACAGATAAATCAGATATTGTTTTAGAAGAAAATATTTCTGATGATAAATCAACAGAGGTAGAAATAATCGCTGAGCAAAACAAATTCTCAGAAGAAGATCTGGCTTTATCAGATGAAAGTTTATCTACTGAAAATTTATTAGTCGAAACTTTACCCGAAGATATTTCAGCATTGGAAGAAACTAAGGATAAAAAAGAAGAAGATTTTGCCACATCTATTTTAGAAACTATTGACTCAGATATAACACTCAAAAAAAATAACGAAGATAATTTTGCTCCCATACCAGGATTAGCTCCTGTATTTGTACCCGTTCTTACTGTTAATAATCAGGATAATAAAGGGAGTAATTATGATTTTGGCAATAGCGACAATCTACAAGATAGCCCCAATATTTCTTTTGCTGCTGAGCGTGCATTGCCAACGGAAGGCTCTGCGAGTGCGCGTCGTAGATACTGGCCGTTTTGTGCGGCATTAGCAGCATCTTTCTTATTATTTGTGGGCACATCTTTATTCACTTGGGCGGATGATCTGCGCAAAGAAATTCCTGCACTGAGCGGATTTTATGATTCTTTAGGAATACATGATAGCAATGGCATAAAGCTCGCCAATATAAAAATGACCAATACGCCTTTGGGCTCTAAAAATCGTTATAATATTAGTGGTGCAGTTATTAATACTACGGGGGATATGCGTAAAATTCCTAATTTAAGTATTATCATGATTAATAAAAATGGAAAAGTTTTGCAATCTTGGCCATTTCCGCCAAGAGTCGGCTCGATTGCACCGGGGGAAAAACTGGAGTTTGATACTGGCAAAATTGATAGTCACTTCGTAAATAGTGAATATGCTTTTTTGATTGATGTGGGTAACAGATTGGAATTATGGCGACGCAAGCCATGATTAACACTGACAATTCTAATTTAACCATTCTTTATTCTGCTGCGGATATAGATTTGCGCATAAAAGAATTAGCGAATCAGATAAGCCAACAATTTCCGCATGATTTTACCGTGGTTGCCTTATTAAAAGGTAGCTTTGTTTTTGCGGCAGATTTGGTACGTGCTTTGCATGATGCTGGTTGTAAGTTACAGGTAGATTTTATGACTTTATCCAGCTATGGCGACGACACAAAATCATCAGGCAAAGTAGAAATTATCCGCGATTTAAGCACCAATGTGCAAGGACGTGATATATTGATAATTGATGATATTTTAGAGTCAGGCAACACACTTAATTGTGCGCAGGATATTATTAAGAATCGTGGTGCAAAGCGAGTATCTTCCGCAGTATTGTTAGAAAAACCTGGCAAATCCACTACGGGCATAAAAACAGACTTTGTCGGATTCGTAATTCCTGATTATTTCGTGGTAGGTTTTGGGCTGGATTATGCGAATAACTACCGCGAACTACCGTATATTGCTTATTTTGGCTAATCTCCAAGCTACACGACAGTGCTATTAACAATGAAATGCGGACTGCCCCCTCTCCCTCTGGGAGAG
>DIUV01000039.1:187-11731 GCA_002423155.1 Alphaproteobacteria bacterium UBA6149 | reverse complement strand
ACAAAAAAGACCGAATTTGTAGCCCCAGATCCCCGCGCAAGGCGGGGATGACGACGGAGAGTTTATAATTTTGTACTAAAAAGTGTCGTGTAGAGAGATTTAAATAACCTATTAATTATCCAGCTCGCAGCTGACCATCACCTTTTACTACATATTTATAAGTAGTAAGCTGTTCGGCGCCCACGGGTCCACGTGCATGGAGCCGACCAGTAGAAATGCCTATTTCTGCGCCCATGCCAAATTCACCCCCATCAGCAAATTGGGTGGAACTGTTATGGATTACGATGGCGCTATCTACCGCTTGCAAAAATCTTGCCGCTGCTGCTTGGTTGGCAGTGATAATCGCATCCGTATGGTGGGAGCCATATTTATTTATATGTTCTATCGCTTCTTCAACGCCTGACACGGTTTTTACTGATAAAATCTTATCCAGATATTCGCAACCCCAATCTTCTTCACTGGCAGGAACTATGCGGCTATCTATTGCGCAAGCAGTTTTATCACCACGAATTTCGCAATTTTGGGCAATTAATTTTTCGGCAATTAACGGCAGGATTTTTTCTATAATAGACTCATCAATCAACAAAGACTCCGTCGCGCCGCAAATACCTGTACGGCGTAATTTAGCATTTTGCACAATATTCACCGCCATATCCACATCCGCATCCGCATGAATATAGGTATGGCAATTGCCATCTAGGTGTAAAATCGTGGGAATGCGACTGTCATTGGCTACACGTTCAGTCAACGACTTGCCGCCACGGGGAACAATTACGTCAATTAGTCCCACCATATTCAGCATTTCCCCCACCGCTGCTCTATCAATGGTGGGCACTAGTTGAATGGCGGTTTCGGGCAAATTGGCGCTTCGTAATCCCTGATGCAAGCAAGCAATTATGGCATTACTAGAATGAAAACTCTCCGAACCACCGCGCAAAATTGCCGCATTACCCGATTTTAAACATAGTCCTCCTGCATCCGCGGTTACGTTCGGGCGCGATTCGTAAATAACCCCAATTACGCCTAAGGGCACAGAAATGCGCGAAATTTGCAAACCATTTGGGCGCGTCCATTGAGTTAGTTCCTTGCCCACAGGGTCTGGGAAACTGGCGATAGATTCTAATCCTGCCGCCATTGATTCTATGCGTTTTTCGTCTAACGCTAAGCGGTCTAACAAAGCTGCTGACAAGCCTTTATTTTTTCCTGCTTCTAAATCAAGCGCATTTTGGGCTATTATATGAGCAGTTTGCGTGCGTAAGGCTTGCGCTGCTGCCAATAATGCTTGATTTTTTTGTTCTGCCGAACTTTCGGACAAAATCCGGGCAGCTTTTTTTGCCTGATTGCCGATTTCTTGCATTATTTGATGAATATTATTTTCCATTTTTGTATCTCATTTCATAATGTTTCCATACCTAAAGATTAATAGTACGCATAATCTCCTCAATGTATGCAGTATTTCCCCCTCTCCCTTTGGGAGAGGGACGGGGTGAGGGAAGCCCATCAGAGAGTAATGTTGTTATTTTATAAGAGAGTTAAAAACTCCTCACTAAGCAACTGGCATTACCTTTTGGGGTGCCCCCCTCACCCCGACCCTCTCCCAAAGGGAGAGGGGGAAGTGGTAGTTCACAACAACACTAAATCATCCCGATGCACCAATGATTGCCGACCGCGAAAGCCAAGTATATTTTCAATATCCGCAGTTTGTTTGCCAATAATTTTCACCGCATCTTCCGATTTATAGGCGGACAAACCCTTAGCTAATAATTTCCCCTCCGCGGATTTTATCCACACCGCATCGCCGCGCCCAAAAATACCTTCGCTGGTGATAACTCCAGCAGGTAACAGGCTTTTGCCACTTAGCAGAGCTTGGGCTGCGCCAGCATCCACCGTAAAACTGCCCAAAGGAGCAAGTGCGCCAGCTATCCACGCTTGCCGAGCACTAGGAGGGGTGGATTCCGCCACAAACCAAGTGCAACGCGCACCATCTTGCAAAGCTTTTAAAGGATGCGCAATATTGCCCAAAGTTATCACCATCTGACAACCTGCCGCATTGGCAATCTCGGCGGCTTCTAGCTTAGTAACCATACCACCTGTGCCCACGCGAGAGGTGCTATCTCCTGCCATGGCGCGAATTTCGGGGGTTATTTCTGTAATTATACCAATATGTTGAGCATCCGGGTCTTGGGATGGATTGGCGGTGTATAAACCATCCACATCCGATAATAAAACCAGCATTTCCGCACCCGACATTTGCGCGACGCGGGCAGATAAACGATCATTATCGCCCACGCGTAATTCTGCGGTTGCCACCGTGTCATTTTCATTCACGATGGGGATCACCCCGTGTGAAAGCAGCACTTCCAAAGTGTTACGCGCATTTAAATAGCGCCGTCTATCTTCGCTATCGTCCAAAGTTAGTAATAATTGCGCACAATTTATATTATGTTTAGCCAAAGCTTTTTTCCAAGCTTCCATCAATAACGGCTGTCCACAAGCAGCGGCGGCTTGTTTTTCCTCTAATTTTAGTTTGCCTGATAAGTTTAAAACGCCGCGTCCGAGGGCGACCGCGCCAGAGGAAACTAGCAGGATTTCTTTGCCCGAAGCCCGTAAATCCGCCACATCTTCCACAAAGCCTGCCAACCATTCCGCCCGTAAGCCATCCTCCGCCCCTTCATGAGAGAGCAGGGCAGAGCCTAGTTTGATAACAATCCGCTGATAATTTTTCCAATCTTTATGCATGGGAATAAATTTATAATATTATTTGCTGATTGTCATCATTTTGTAATGAATTATGTTTAAGGTGTGAATATTAAATAAAGTGTTTTTTTGCTTGGGAGAATATTTATGGGTACACTTTTTGATCTTTTGGGAGCTGCTGGGGCCGTTCAAGGAATAACTCGCAGTAATTCTCAATCTTCTCGTAATGGTTACAATGATGCTAATTATGCCGCAAAAACTGCTGAACGTGTAGGGGAGTTGTGGTCTGGACCTCAAGCGAATGGTATAGGTGGGATATTTCAACAATTTGGTAATGGTTTGGCAACTGTTAACGCTTTAAGTGGTCTTGCAGGTGGTGCCGATCGTAGTGTCGCAACTACAGTAAAAACTCACGATGCTTTTTGGGGGGCAGGAGAAGAACCTCCGCGCCAAGGTGCAGATCAATATCAAGCATATCCTGGTAGATCTCGTTCTTATAGTTCTTATTCTTCTAGCAGCCATGGGTATGGTGGGGGGCATTCTAGTGGCTATAGCTTCAGTCAGCAAGATAACACTCCCCAGATATATCCTGCTCAACCAAACTATTCTGGGCAACGGCAACCAGATTATGGAAATACTCGTTCATTTGGTACTGGCAGATATGATGGTCAGCAATCTCATCCTCAATATCCACAGGGCAATCAACCGCAAGCATATCCGCAAGCAGCTCCAGAGGGATTAATTTTTCCCAAAGGATTTGAAGAACGTATTATCGAGATAGAAAATAAAACCCATGTGATTAGTCGAATGATTCCTGGTGAAATGAGAGATGGACCTGTGGCGGCTTTTGGTGGTGTTTTGGCTAAAGCATATCAACAACACCCAGAACAACGTGCAGTGATACAACAATTTACTAACGATATTACTTATGGAAACGATCCGATGCAATCGCTTGCTAAGTTGTATCAGATGAATACTCCAGCACAACACAATCAAGGTGGCGCGGTTACTCAGCCATTGCCTGAAGCCGCTCCTTTGGGTGCTCCGCAACCTATAACTCATATTTCTAATCAGCCGCCAGCTGTTGCACCTGCTGCATCTCCAATAACTGCTTCGCTAACCGCGGAAGATATGCGGATTATTGATGCAATGTCAGTTAAGGATTACACTAAAGCAGTGCAACGTATTATTGGTACAACTGATGATGGTGTAGTTGGCACTGACACTATAAAAAAATTCAAAGAAAAAATGGGTGCAGATGCAGATACTAATCATGATGGAAAAGTAAACCGTTATGATTTGGGCGACCTACCTACCCAGATGTTCAAGCAAATTGCTCAATCAGCACGTTCTGCTGGAAAATAAGAAAACATGTTCTCCTATGTGTTGTTGCCCAGCTTTGGTTGAAAAACTAAAGCTGGGTTTTTTGTTGCTTCCCCCTCTCCCTCTGGGAGAGGGCCGGGGTGAGGGAAGTCTATTCAAAACATGCAATTTTTTATTATATAAAATCAGTACATTACACCAACAATAAACATTTGTTTTTTTAGCAAGCTTCCCTCACCCCAACCCTCTCCCAGAGGGAGAGGGAGTAAGTATTATAAAATTTATTTAGTGTTTCTGGTTCTAGTATTGCCAGCACGATTAGTTTGGGTTACACAATATATAATCTATATTATAAATGGTGTGCCAAACAATGAAGATTACTATTCTTAAAGAACGTCAGACAAATGAAAAACGGGTTGCTGCTACGCCCGATGCCGTAAAGCGTTTTATTGCCGCTGGGGCAAAAGTTACGTTGGAAAAAAATGCCGGTTTAGCGGCTGGGTGGTTGGATGAGTCTTATAAAGAAGTGGGTGCTGCTATTGCTGCAACTCCGGCTACGGCTTTGAAAGCGGCGGAGATATTATTATGCGTAAATGCTCCCGAAAATATTGAGGAATTGCCTGAAGGTATATTGCTGATTGGCACTTTAAACCCTTACGCAAATAAGGAAAAATTAGAAAAAATCGCAAGCAAAAATATTTCTGCTTTTGCGTTGGAATTATTACCGCGTATTTCGCGTGCACAGTCGATGGATATACTTTCTTCCCAAGCGAATTTAGCTGGTTATCGTGCAGTTATCGAAGCGGTTTCGGTGGGTGCAAAAGTAGTGCCCATGATGATGACCGCGGCAGGAACCGTGGCTCCTTCCAAAGTTTTGGTTTTGGGCGCAGGAGTTGCAGGCTTACAAGCAATTGCGACGGCGAAGCGTTTAGGCGGCGTAGTTTCCGCTTTTGATGTGCGCCCTGTGGTGCGTGAGCAAGTGCAAAGTTTGGGTGCTAAATTTATTGAAGTACCGGTAGATAAAAATGAAGCTGCGGAAACTACTGGTGGTTACGCAAAGGAAATGAGCGAAGAATATAAACGCTTACAATCCGAATTAATTGCCACTACCGCAAAAACGCAGGATATTATCATCAGCACCGCTTTAATTCCTGGTCGTCCAGCCCCCCGTTTGATTTCTACCGAAATGGTGGAAAGTATGAAGCAAGGTTCCATAATTGTGGATATGGCGGCTGCATCAGGTGGAAATTGTGAGCTGACCAAATTAGATGAAGTGATTGAACATAAAGGCGTAATTATCGTGGGGTATAGTAATTTACCTTCACGTTGCGCAGGCGATTCTAGCTCACTTTATGCACGGAATTTATTTAATTTTATCTCTACTTTGATGATAAAAGACGGAGCAATTACGGTGCAGTGGGAAGATGAATTAATCAAGGGCACATTATTGACTCATGAGGGTAAAATAGTGCACCCACAATTTTTATCTACTAGCTCTGCTGCGTAATGATTGTTTGTTTACTAACTTATTTAAAGAAATATATTTTATGCAACAATTTTTTCCCTTATCGTCATCCCCGTCTTGTACGGGGATCTCGGGACACAAAAAAGACCGAATTTGTAGCCCAAGATCCCCGCACAAGGCGGGGATGACGACGGATAGTCTGGAGAAGAATAAAAAATTGTCGTATAGCGTGCTGAAATACATGTAATTTAGTTAATAATTGTAAGAGAAAAATCATGCTAGACCTTTCAGAAATAACCCAAAAATCCCAGCAATTGGCAGAAGATGCCGCCGCCTTGACCGAGCGCACTAAAATGCTGGAAACGCAGTTGGCGCATTCTGCTGGCTTAGACCCGTTTTTGATGAGTCTGACTATTTTTGTGTTAGCTTGCTTTGTGGGATATTATGTGGTTTGGCGGGTTACTCCTGCGTTGCATACGCCATTGATGAGTGTGACTAATGCCGTGTCGGGAATTATTGTGGTGGGCGCGATTATTGCGCTGGGTGCGGGCACCGGTGGGCTCGGGCAAATAGTTGGTTTCTTTGCGGTGATGTTGGCATCTATCAATATTTTTGGTGGCTTTGTGGTGACGCAGCGCATGTTAGATATGTATAAAAAGAAAGAAGGAAAATAATAAGATGGCTGGATATTTTTATCTTATTGCTTCTGTTTTGTTTGTGTTAACTCTGCGCGGATTATCTTCCCCAGAAACGGCGCGGCGCGGAAATTTATATGGCATTATTGGCATGGGAATAGCAGTTGCCACTACTTTGGCGACTCCTTCTATTCGTAGTTATTGGTGGATTGTTCTAGGACTCGCCATTGGTGGAACGGTTGGAGTAGTAATTGCTCGTAAAATTAAAATGACTTCGATGCCGCAATTAGTGGCAGCTTTTCACTCGCTAGTTGGTTTGGCGGCGGTGTTTATTGCCATGGCAGCTTTATGGGCGCCTGAGAGTTATGGGATTGGCACTTCTGGTGCGCTGGCAGTGGGGAGCTTAGTCGAAATGAGCTTGGGTGCGGTGATTGGCGCCATTACTTTTTCTGGCTCAGTTATAGCTTTCGCTAAATTACAAGGCATAATGTCGGGCAAGCCGATACGCTTTGTGGGTCAGCATTGGTTTAATGCGGCTTTGGGGGCTACTATCTTATTATTATTAGTAATTTTTTGCGCAACGGAAGCTAAAAGCATCTTTATCTTGATGACTTTACTAGCGTTTTTAATTGGCTTTTTGCTCATCATCCCCATTGGCGGAGCGGATATGCCGGTAGTAGTTTCCATGCTGAATTCTTATTCGGGCTGGGCGGCGGCTGGTATTGGTTTTACTTTGCAAAACATGGCACTGATTGTAACTGGTGCGCTAGTTGGTTCTAGTGGTGCGATATTGAGCTATATCATGTGTAAAGCGATGAACCGCTCTATAATCAATGTGATATTTGGTGGTTTTGGTAGTGGTGCTGAAGCAAGTGCAGTAGAAGGCGGAGAAGATGATCGCCCTGTGAAAAGCGGTAGTGCCGAAGATGCAGCATTTTTGTTGAAAAATGCCAGTTCAGTAATTTTAGTTCCTGGGTATGGCATGGCCGTAGCACAGGCGCAACATGCGGTGCGTGAACTTGCCAGCGTGCTAGAAGGTTTAGGCGTACAAGTGCGTTATGCCATTCACCCCGTAGCAGGGCGGATGCCGGGTCACATGAACGTGTTGTTGGCAGAAGCAAATGTTCCTTACGACCAAGTTTTAGAATTGGATGAAATAAATAATGATTTTGCCACTACGGATGTAGCTTTCGTAATTGGCGCGAACGACGTAACCAATCCAGCGGCGAAAACGGATCCTTCCAGCCCTATTTATGGAATGCCAATTTTAGATGTAGCATCTGCGCGGACGGTATTATTCGTAAAACGGGGTATGGCGGCAGGTTATGCGGGCGTACAAAACGAATTGTTTTATAAAGATAATACTATGATGTTGTTTGGGGATGCTCGGCATGTGGCGGAAGAATTGGTAAAAGCTTTGAAGTAATTTTTAACGGCAATCTCCGCAGTCATTCTCCGTATTCATCCTATTTTCATGGGATGAATACGCAGATGTCTAATATAAAAATCTCTACCGAGCAGGACCAACTCCACCACGAGAAGCGCTATGTGCTACACCTGTATCTGATTTATTGAATTTTCCGATATTACCTAATATCTGCTCAAAGAAACCAAGGCTATGCCCTTCGGTAGGGGTGATTTTTTTAGCTATTTTAATTTCTTGGCTGTCTTTTTGATCGTAATTGTCAATTTTTTCTACCACCCCATTACTATCAAAAACTATGCGTGTAACTTGCTGTTTGGTGATTTTTGGTTTTAAAAAAGCGATAGCTTCTTTGTTAGTGGAAATATAATACCATGCTTCATCACCAAAATTACTTTGGGTGGATGGCGTGCCTAATTTCTGCAAAACTTCATCGCGAGAGCTTTTGCCAGCGGTTATTTCTCCCAGATGCTCCGCCACAGGCAGATGTCCGCGCGTTTCCTCTCTTTTGATGCAAGCAGTAAGCGGCAAAGAAATTGCTGTATATAAAATAATATGGTATAAAGTTTTCATCTTAATTTGTTTCAGGTATGTCATGATTTTAGCCAAAATAGCCGATTTTTTCTCTCCTTCGGAAGAAAAAAAGCAAGCAGCAGAACTTTATTTAGCATGTGTGGAACGCTCAAGAAACAGTTTTTTCTACGAACAAGGTGGTGTTCCTGATACGTTGGATGGTCGTTTTGATGTAATTGTGCTGCATATATTTTTAGAACTACAAAAAATCCGCCAGAATAAAGATAAACATCAAAAAACCTCGTTAGAACGGGCGCTAGTAGAAAATTTCTTTGCGGATATGGATAGAAATCTACGGGAAATAGGTATTAGCGACACGGGCATGACGTATCGTATGAAGGATATAGCCAGCGCATTTTATGGTCGCCTACATGCTTATTCAGAAAGTTTTGCCGATAAAAATGCATTAAAAGAGGTGTTAAAGCGTAATTTATACGGCAGTAACACCCCTGATGATGCACAATTGCTGGCAGTATTAGAAAAAGTGATTACTTACCCGTCATAATTTGTTCACGCGCAACATCTAGCAAACGCGCCATTTCGTGCCGAACTTCTGATTCAGCTATTTCTATGCCTGCCTTAGAAAAATCGGCCATTATTTTTTCCAATAAATCCTCATCCCCAGCTTTTTGCATATTTGCTTCTATTAGTTCTGGTATGTATTTTTCAGTATCTTCCGCTGATTTGCCTAGTTTTTCAGCTGCCCATAAAGCAATATTTTTATCTCTTCTTACGGTTGCTTTAAATTCTAACTCTTGATCGTGAGCAAATTTATTCTCAAAAGCCTGATCACGTTTTTCAAATTCATTCATTTTTTAATATCCTTCATTTTTTATCTTTTTAGCATCTTTACAGATTGCCGCACAATCTAATTTACTTTATTAGTGTTGCAATCTAAATTTGGTTAAACCGTATAACACAAAAATTTTATTAACTTAAATAGTAAAAAAGCATCATGAGCAATAAACGTACACCAACTTCAGGCACTCCTTTATATGAGGGCAAAGCGAAACAATTATTTGAAGGTCCAGAACCGGGTACTTTAATTGCGCGTTTTAAGGACGATGCCACCGCCTTTAATAACCGCAAAAAAGGTATTATTCGCGGTAAGGGTGTGATAAATAACCGTATTTCCGAATATTTGATGACGCATCTTATGGAGGTGGGCATCCCTACGCATTTTATTCGCAGCCTTAATATGCGTGAGCAATTGGTGAAAGCGGTAGAGATTATCCCTTTAGAAGTAATTATTCGTAACGTTGCTGCGGGTAGTTTTTCGGAGCGTTTTGGTATTCCCGAAGGTAAAGCACTTAGTAGCCCAATTATTGAATATTGTCTAAAAAGCGATTCTTTGGGGGATCCCTTCGTTTCGGAAGAGCATATTTTTGCCTTTGAATTGGCAGATCCAATGGAATTAGAAGAATTACGCATGTTGGCTTTGCGCATAAATGACTATTTATGTGGTATATTCACGGGTATTGGCATTCGCTTGGTGGATTTCAAAATTGAGTTTGGTCGTCTATATTCCGAAGATGGCGATATGCCGCGCATTGTTCTAGCGGATGAAATCAGCCCCGATTCTTGCCGTCTATGGGATAGATTAACTTCTGAGCGCATGGATAAAGACCGTTTCCGCCGTGATATGGGGCAGGTTGAAGAAGCTTATATAGAAGTAGCAAAGCGTTTAGGTGTATTGCCCAGCGCAGAAATTGCTGAATGGGATATTAAGAAGGAAGACTAGAAAAAATGAAGGCTAAAATTCATATTACATTAAAAAACGGTGTGTTAGACCCACAAGGAAAAGCCATAGAAAATTCTTTGGCACATTTGGGTTTTACTAATACTAGCAATGTCCGCGTAGGAAAATATGTGGAATTAGAGTTAGATGCGAATGCTGATGAGGCAGAAGCTCAGGTAAAACAGATGTGCGAAAAATTATTAGCAAACACTGTAGTTGAAAATTATAGTTTTGAGTTGGTGAAATGAAGGTAGGTGTTGTTGTTTTTCCCGGCTCCAATTGCGATAGGGATGCTCTAACCGCTGTGCAAGCCATGATGAGTGGCGCATGGGGAGCAGAAATCAAAGGAAATGTGCAAAAAGTTTGGCATGGCGATAGTGCTTTGCCCGATTTAGACCTGGTGATATTACCGGGGGGCTTTTCTTATGGGGATTATTTGCGCAGTGGTGCCATGGCAGCGCGTTCACCTATTATGACTCAAGTAAAACGCCATGCGGATGCTGGTCGGATGGTGCTAGGAATTTGCAATGGATTTCAGGTGCTTACCGAATCTGGTTTGTTACCGGGTACTTTATTGCGTAATCGTGGTTTGTCATTTATCTGTAAGCAGGTTGCTTTACGGGTAGAGCAAAATGATAGTAAATTTACCAAAAAATACCAAAAAGGGCAGGTGGTACATTTCCCCGTTGCCCATCATGATGGTAATTATTTTGCGGATGCTGCAACGATTGAAAAATTAGAGGCGAATAATCAGGTGTTATTGCGTTATGCGGATGATGCTGGTAATGTAAATAATGCTACTAATATCAATGGATCAATAAATAATATTGCGGGTATTATCAATGCAGCAGGAAATGTTGCTGGGATGATGCCTCACCCAGAAAGAGTTTGCGATGCATTAACGGGCGGCGTTGATGGTCGGGAATTGTTTTTGGGAGTCGCCGCTTAAATTATAAATGGAACGTAAAAATGTCTACAGAAAATGATCGTTACGACCCCGATAATGTATCGCGCATAATTGTGCTGGTTTATGGTCGTATGGATCATGGTGGTCCTTTTTGGTGCTATGTTGCGGTGAAACCCAGCATGTATGAAAAATTTAAAGCAGCAGAAACGGGCGGCGATTTAGATTTATATAATTTTGAAGCCTTTGGCGAAATTATCGTGTCTGCCGAGGGGGAAACGCCACCAGAGGATGTAACCATCAAAGTTGCGGAATTATATAATACCGACCCCAGCACTTTTTTCCAGCCAATGGATCCGCAAGAAATAATCGCTCAACGCATCGCTGAATTAAAGCGCCGCGACGCGGAAGGTTCTAATTAATAAAGGAAAAAACAATGAATCATAAACACACAGATGGTTGCGGCACTGGTTGTGGACATAATCATTCTCACGAACATCCCCAAGAAGAAGCAATGTTATGGCAGCTAGATAGCAAATCGCAAAAGCAAGAGCTACGCCAAGCCAGCCGCAATGCGGTGGCGGAGTTTTTTGCTAAGCAGAAGAAATAATTATTTTATTTTTGCACAAAAAAGCTTAGTAACAAGACTAAAAAATAATAGTTAAATTTTTAATATACTAATCACTCTATACGACAGTAAGGTTAATAAGGGTGCAATATATTTAATAATAATGATTTTTCTGTGCTATCCGTTGTCATCCCCGCCTTGTGCGCACTACTGTCCAA
>DIUV01000039.1:0-169 GCA_002423155.1 Alphaproteobacteria bacterium UBA6149 | reverse complement strand
AATTCGGTCTTTTTTGTGTCCCGAGATCCCCGCGCAAGGCGGGGATGACGACGGAGAGTTGTTTTAATACAGATAGATATACAATATAAACCTTTTTATTTTTAATTGGACAGTAGTGCGCCTTGTGCGGGGATCTCAGGATACAAATTCGGTCTTTTTTGTGTCCCGA
>DIUV01000050.1:53786-102178 GCA_002423155.1 Alphaproteobacteria bacterium UBA6149 | reverse complement strand
AGAGGGAGTTCTCCCGAATTTGTGGGGATTAAAAGTTTTATTGGACAGTAGTGCGCCTTGCGCGGGGATCTCAGGACACACCCATAGAATTATCGTGTTGCCTAAGATCCCCGCGCAAGGCGGGGATGACAACCTCTTGTTTTGCAAACTAAAATAATTTAAACAATGATTTGTTAGCAATCTATCAAACTGCCGTGTACTAATTATTTCTATTAATTATTTCTTTACCACTAATGGATTATAATGTAGATTGATTGCATATCTATAATACATTATGGGGTAATATAATGAAAACTAAAGTATTCACCAAAAACCGTACAAATAATAGTTGTACAAATACTAATCACACAAACGAGGAACGTACGGGTGGTTTGTTGGAATTATTTAGCTTTTTTGTTAATAGAGCTGCGTCTGCTTGTCCCCCCCCCCTCCACATACATATACACACGATGCGACCACCTCCCATGCGCTATGCAATGACCTTCGCAAAGCAGGTTTTAGCTTAATTGAGTTATCCATAGTATTAACTATTGTTGGGGTGGTTGCTGCCAGCGGTTTATCCATCGCCACCAGCCAATTAGAACGGACTAAATACACTTCCAGCAAAGATAAAATGACCGAAATACTCGCGGCATTCAGTCGTTATTACGCCACCAATCACCGCCTGCCCTGCCCAGCACAAGGAACTTTGAGCATCAGCGATGCCGCTTACGGGCAAGAAATTTACAGTACTAATGGTACTACCGCAGGATTATGCGACGTCGCAGTGACCGCAGCAAACACCGCAGCCCCAGCCGGAACCACCAGAAGGCACGTAAC
The DNA here is from genome assembly GCA_002423155.1 of Alphaproteobacteria bacterium UBA6149. Classification (GTDB taxonomy): domain Bacteria; phylum Pseudomonadota; class Alphaproteobacteria; order Rickettsiales; family UBA998; genus UBA6149. The sequence continues at coordinate 101,359 of DIUV01000050.1, read as the reverse complement.
CACTAATGATGCCGCAGGAGTAGCCCGCGATGCTTGGGTACGCCAAGGAACCTTACCCAGCCGCACACTAGGGCTGGCAGATAGCATGATGTATGACGAATACGGCTATAAATTTACTTATGTAGTGACCGAAACGTTCACTACGGGTTCTGCAACAGGGGTAATCACTGTAAATGATGGAGTGGGACATAATCTCTTAATAAATGCTGCCATGGCAGTAATCTCCCACGGAAAAGACCATAAAGGAGCTTATAATAAAACGGGTGCTCCAACTGCCTGTGGAGCCAGTACTAATCTTGATGTGGAAAATTGTGATACTGATACTAATGATGTTATTTTAACTGATGCACAATTTAACGCGGGTACGGTCGCTGCGTCTTATTTTGATGATTTAATTCGCTGGCAGGACAAAGATACGGTTATTGGAACTTATGCCGCTAGTGGGAGTGGTTCTTCTGGTAGTACTAGTGGCGGTGGGTGTTCTTACAAATTAATAACCTCCAGCGGATACGTTACTTTTCCTAGTAATCTAACTTTTCCATTAACCATAAGAATGGTAGCACAATCTAGTTATGTCGCTGCAGTTACTGATTCTGTAAATATTACGTCTAGTGGACCGTATTACGCAATTATTGCAAATGGCAGAATTGGATATGCAAATGGTGGGCAGGGTGGACTAGGTGGGGTTGGTACTGCGGGAGGCGGTGGCTTTAATGGTGCTGATGGTGCTGGTTCAACCGCTTTTGGTGCTAATGCTGGCGGGACAATTAGTGGAACTCCATTTATAATTGCTGGTGGTGCTGGTGGTGCTGGTGGTAACTCTGCTAACAATGGAGGTGGTGGTGGAGGTGGTGGTGGAGGTGGTGGCGCAACCGCAGGAATGAATGGTGGAAATGCTACTGGTGATACTGGGGGCGTAGGTGGAGCTGGAGGCAACAAAACCACTAAAGGATCTGGCGGCGGCGGTGGCGGCGGTGGCGCAGGTGGTCATGGGGATAATGCAAACGCTGACGGAGGAAATGGTGGTGATGGTTATGGTGGCGGCGGGGGTGGTGGCTCTGGAGCGCCATGCTTAGGATGGGCGTTTAATTGTGGTGGTTATGGTGCTGGCGGTGGCGGTGGTGGTCGTTATGGACAGGTCTCTTCTGGCGGATTTAATGGTGGAATGGGTGGCAGCGGTGGAACAGATTTGAATAATAACGGCTTCATAGGAGGGGCTGGAGCTGGAACTACTGCTGGCACTGGAGGAGGTTCAGGAGGTTCAATGAATTCTATAAGTCATGTTGGTGGCGGAGGAGGTGGCGGGTTCGCTCATGGTGGTGGAGGTGGTCAAGCTGGTCTTCCAAAAGGCACTGGAGGTACAGCTGGTGATCCTGGAGCAGGAGTTGGTGGCTCTGCATCGCCGGCAGTGCAACCAACTTCTGCAACAAATAATTATGCAGCTCCTTTTATTACATCAAACAATACAGTAAATGATATATCTTTTAAATGTGCCAGCTTTACTGAAGGTAATCCTATAACAGTTACACCTAATAATGCTACAGCGTCTAATTTAAAACTTTACATCGAATGGGATCAATAAAATCCACGGGGTGTAAATAGCTATTTATTCACCCCACAATCATTCGATGTTTATAAAATCACATAAACAAAAAACCCACCCTCACCAAAAAAGCAAGGGTGGGTTTTTGGTGAGCAACTAAAACTTAAGCAGTTTTTGCTGGGCGAGATGCGCCGCTATGTTGCGGACGATTGCCGGAGCGGAATGGACGTTTGTTAGCTCCACCAGCGCCAGCACCTGCTGCTGCTCCGCCTTCGGCATTTCTGCCGCCGCCGAAACCACCACCAGGTTTTTTAGCGCCAAAGCTGCTACCGCCGCTTTTGTTCGCACCACCGCTGGAAGTGCGTGCACCACCACCGAATCCGCCGCCGCCTGAACGACCGCCACCACCGCTACGAGAGCGAGCAGGGCGAGCTGATGCCGCATCTGGGTGACGTGCCGCAGGCTCACCACCGGGGTTCATAAGTTTGTGAATTTCGCGCCATTTGCCGTTATCTTCAGGAGAAATTAGACACAAAGCTTCACCTTCCGCGCCCGCACGTGCGGTACGACCAATGCGGTGAATATAATCTTCTGGGCATTGTGGTAAATCATAGTTGATAACGTGACGAATATGATCAATATCCAAACCACGTGCAGCAATATCGGTTGCTACCATGATACGATGTTGCTTATTACGGAACGCATTAATAACGCGTTCGCGGCGACGTTGTTGCAAGTCACCATGAATAGCATCCGCACTGTGATTTTGGCGATTTAGTTTTTCGCATAATTTATCCGCACCGCGTTTGGTTTTTACGAATACGATCACTGAACCTTCGCGTTGCTCTAGTTCTTTTACTAAATCATTGTATTTATTGCCTTCGGTAGTGAAAATCAGTTCTTGTTTGATTTTTACTGCCGCCGTGTTGGAAGTGCCAACTGCCACGCGCTCAGGATTTTGTAAATAACGATTCGCCATTTGTACAATTGCCGGCGGGAAAGTCGCGGAGAACATCAAAGATTGACGCACAGGAGGCAAAAATTTGAAGATTTTATCCAACTGAATGCTAAAGCCCATATCTAACATACGGTCAGTTTCATCTAAAACCAAGAAGTTAGTATCGTGCAGCATCAAGCTACCGCGGGTTAAATGGTCATTAATACGACCCGGAGTCCCTACGATTAAACGCGGACGCGCTTGTAATTGACGAAATTGCGGAGGCATAGGCTCGCCACCAATCAACAAAGCAGTGTTGATAGAACGATTGCCATTTAACATTTTTTTCAAAACATCCATCACCTGCACCGCAAGCTCACGCGTGGGCAAAAGCACCAATGCAGAACCGCGAGAATTAGTAAGTAGTTTATTGATTAAAGGGATACCAAAAGCAGCCGTTTTACCAGTTCCCGTTTGCGCGGAACCGATTACGTCACGACCTTCTAAACCTAAAGGAATAGTTTGCGCTTGAATAGGAGTGGGGGTGGTATAACCCATTTTATTTAAAGATTCTAAAAGTGCGGCGGGAAGGCCAAGAGATTGAAAATTTTCCATTTTATTTCCTTATAATTTTCACACATAAAGCACTCCGCTCACGACGCGAGCAGAAAATATGTGTGTTTAAAAATATGGAACGACCAGAAATGGCTAGGGAGCGAATTCGCTACAACCCTTTATAAGAAGCAAGGGCTAAATAACGTGTTCTATAAAATTTTTGAGAACACTTCGCATATACTGAAAAATCAGTATCAGGCACTGCATCAGCCAATTTTTATTAAGTTTGGCTGGGTATTAAATTTATTATTGCAATGCAAACAACAGCTAGTTGGTAATTCCGATATTAAACCAACATAACATGTTGGTTTGCTAGAGTATTTACGTTTCTGCCCTCAAGGAGGACAGAAACGTAAAACACCTAATTTATTATGCGTTCAACAATTTTAGGTTAACTGCAGAAGTTTTACCTTTGTTGGTTGCTAGTTCGTAGCCGATGCGTTGACCTTCGTTAAGGTTCGCAATACCAGCGCGTTCTAAAGCAGTGATGTGAATGAACACGTCGCTACCGCCATCATCAGGCTGAATGAAACCATAACCCTTAGTAGGGTTGAACCATTTTACTGTACCAGAAGCCATGAGAAATTCCTCTATTCAAGCTCGAAACCGCAGAAAACTGCCATTTCTATTTTTTGCCCACGCCAGAACCGCCCAGCGTGAAAACAGAGTTTTGCGTGTTGCCAAGCAACAGGAACTCCTAAGTCGAACGCCAGAACCGAAAAAACCACTAGTAAAGCAACTAACTTGAATTAGAAAAAACTTAGACTAAAAGAGGAATTCCTTGATACTCACCCCCTTAAAATTCATTAATCATTCACTGACCATGTTTTTCAAGAGAGCGGCCACCCAGACAACAATATCTAAAAAGATATTCCCACCCAATGACCTGCCGTGAAGAAGAGTTAACTACAAAAACCGAAGCGCATTAAACCAGACAAAGGCTAAAAAGTCAAGCTGTTTCTTGACTTGCCCCAAGCCAAAAACTTAGCGGACATTAGCTTTGCCAGAAGATGCTGGCTTCGGCGGTATTTGTTGATAATCAGAATCACCCTGCCCACCAGAAATCTTAGTAACTTTATCCAAAACTTCTTTCCACATATTTTCCGCATTACTAGCTGCGCCTTGCGCTTTTCCTGTATTTTCAGCAGCATGCTGCGCCGCCTCATTTGCACCAGCGGCATTATTTGCTAACCCTTGAGCAGTTTCTTGTGCGTTTTGTTTAGAGTGATCAAAAAGTGCGGCAAATAAACCTGCCAATAATTTCATCCCCAAGCTATTTCCATCTTGCTGATCGGGAGCAAATAACATTTTTAACACATCTTCAAAATCTGTAGGTATCGCCCCTTCAGCAAATGCGCCCTCCATCTCGTCAAAAGAACCAATTTCCTGGTCAGCATTAAAATGTTTGTCACCTAATTTTCTGGCGACTTTCGCGCGGAATTCGCCAACAGTTCCCCCAAGGAAGCCCTTGTTGCGAGCAACGGCAGTAGCAGAAATAACGCCTCGTTTTACTAAATCATCAAAAGATGTATTGTCTCCCGCACCTAATACTTTTGCAGCAGTTCCCACCCCCATTAAATGTGAGGCATAAAGACTAATACCGTTCACCGCTATATGATTTTTCTTCAAAACCGAGGCATTTTCTTCCCATAATTCTTTCAGCGCAAAAGTCTGGCTAACAGGATCATCCTTGCCACGTTTTTCCATTTCTGCGGCAATTTCAGGATGTTTCTTGCGGATGTTCGCCAACATTCCTTCATAAGTGCCATCTAAAAACTGAAAAAGACCACTGGCGCTTCCGCCTGCTCTTGCTTTGATCTTGGTGTTTCCACCGCTTTCAATCATTGCCACACTGACTGCTGCGTCGCTTACCGCATCATTAAACCCAGCATTTTGCAATAAGCCTTTTATTTCGCCGCCACTTAGCTTAGCCATAATCACCTCACCTTACATAGAATGTACTATGTTCAAGTATAACCTATAATAACTAATTGTATTGTGAATTTTTAATGACAATTATCACTCTACACGACAGTAAGGTTAATAAGGCTGCAATACATTGAATAATAAAAATATTTAAAGGTGTTGCTTTGAACTCTCGGTTGTCATCCCCGCCCAACCTTTGTTAAAAAAAGAGGGGCGGGGATCTATGGCTACAAATTAGGTCTTTTTTGTGTCCCGAGATCCCCGCCCCTCTTTTTTTAACAAAGGTTGGGCGGGGATGACGACCGAGAGGGTTGATATTTAACAAACATTCTATGGCGCCAAAAAAATGTCGTGTAGTGTACACAAAACTAAGCCGCATTAATATTCCCCACAAAGCTGGAAATATCATTGTTTAAAGCATGCATTTGCCGTGACAAGGTTTCTGATGCTATTAATACTTCTTGCGAGGAATTATTAACTTGTACTGCTGAGCTAGATACATCGCCAATATCGCGGTTAATTTGTCCCACCCCACTGGCAGCGGTTTGCATGTTTATTACTATTTCATGTGTAACCGAAGTTTGCTCTTCCACTGCGGCGGAAATGCTGGAAGAATATTCATTTACTCGTGCGATGGCGTCTTTTATGTGTTGTAATACACTGGCAACTTGACCAGCAATTTCTTGAACATTAACAATTTGTTGCTTGATTTCTTCGGTTGCTTTGGTGGTTTGTTGGGCGAGACTTTTAACTTCGGCGGCTACCACAGCGAAGCCTTTGCCTGCTTCACCTGCGCGGGCAGATTCGATAGTGGCGTTGAGAGCCAATAAATTAATTTGTCCGGCAATATCTTCAATCAAAACGGCAATGTTGCCGATTTCATTGCTAACTTGCGAAAGTTGGTGGGCAGAAGCATCTGCCTCGCCCGTGCGTGATACTGCTTCGTGAATTACAGACGTAGAGCGGTTGATTTGTTGCGAAATTTCGCGCACGGAAGCAGACATTTGCTCCGCTGCGGAAGCAACGGTCTGTACGTTAGACATGGTTTCGTTAGAAGAATAAGAAACATTGGCAGATTTAGTGCTAACCGCGGATATTTGATTGGCAACATTTTGTGCGGTATGTTGCAATTGTTCCGTTGCGGAGCTGACTACTAGCAAGGCATCTGATGATTTTTTGTTAAAATCAGAGATTAATTTTTCAATCTTTTGCCGCCGAACTTCCTTCAGCTCGTTTTCCTTGTCGTGCAATTCTTCCAGCTCTTGCGAGTGTTGTGCCGCCTCGCGAAAATCGCCTAGGGCACGGGCAATTTCGCCAATTTCATCTTCACGCTCTGTACAGGGTATCTTGAAAGAAAAATCTTTTCTTTGTAGGCGATTAATTGCTTCTACTAAACGTGCTAAGGAACCGCTAACCTGCCGATTGGTTGCGGTTGTAAATGGAACTACGATTAATAATATTACGATAAACAGGGCAAATTGGATTATATGTAATAATTGATATGTTCCTGAAAATTTTTCCTGAGTTGCGTTATAATCAGCATCATAATTTTTACGTAAATCTACCAGATTGTTAGAAAGAGCTTCGCCTAAGCCGTCTATCTTATCGTCAACTTCATTAAAAACTGCTTCTGGGGCGTGATTTTCTATCGCCCCAAATAAATCATGGCTGATTGCTGGTTGTAATTCATCAATTATATTGCTGATGTTTTTCATTAGAAGTTTTTCTTCATTAGAGGCATTCTCTACATTTATTTTAGTTAGCCCTTTTTTGATTTTTTCAATTTCTTGCGCAACTATTTCTTTGCGTTCAGCCTCTACTTTGCCAGAATTTTTGTCAACAATTGCATCCATTGCGGCTAAGAGCATTTCTTTGGTGGATAATTGCATATCCTGTGTTACCGAGCTATTTTTAGATACTCCTGAAGACTCAGAAAAATTACTTTCTGAAAATTTACCTGTGAAATAAGCCCCACCATATTGAATAGTGGTAGAAACAATAGCTATTCCCGAGAGTAAGAATAAACGCTGCCTAATATTCATAAAATAAATCTCCAAAAGGATAAAAACAACCGACGATTGAAAGTAATATATATAGCATAGAAAACAAAACAACTATTGCAAATCAAATAAAAACCGTTGTAATGTTTAAAGTCATTTGTGACAAAATAGCTATACTTAAACAATAAAACATTAAAAACATAATATTTGAAACATTCTACACGACGGTAAGATTAATTTTGTATAAGTTGTTGAATTGTAATGCGGACTAACTCCCTCCCCCCTTTGCGGGGTAGGGGAGGGGGGGTGAAGCTTGTTGAGAACTCTCAGTATGGCTCACCCCTCCCCCTAGCCCCCTCCCGCAAGGGGAGGGGGAACTCGCCCGCAAAACTTTTATATAACTACAATTCAATGACTTATATAAAATTAACCTTACTGTCGTGTAGGGTATATTTGAAAACATAATATTTAAAAACATAATATTTAAAAACATGGGGGACTTATGAAGAGCAAAAAGAATAAATTGCTGGAATTTATGGCAAAACCAATTTTGGCAAGCTCTGGCTTGGCAATTTTGGCAAGCTCAGCTTGGGCTGCAGATGCAGCTCCCACTTTGGATAAGGCAGATACTAGTTGGATGTTAGTATCATCATTGCTGGTTCTATTAATGACTTTACCGGGGTTGGCATTGTTTTACGGCGGCTTAGTTCGTAAAGACAATGTGCTGGCTACTTTAATGCAAACTTTTGTTATAACTTGTGCCGTAAGTTTAGTTTGGCCGATTATTGGCTATAGCTTAGCCTTTACCGAAGGATCTCCTTGGGTTGGCAGTGTGAGCAAAATTATGCTTGCAGGAGTTGGGATTAATAGTTTGTTTGGGGCAATTCCAGAAAATGTTTTCATTATGTTTCAGATGACTTTTGCTATAATTGCCACAGCCATATTAGTTGGTTCGGTTGCGGATAGAATCAAGTTTACTGCGGTGTTGCTCTTTGCAGTGCTTTGGGTAATCGTGGTTTATGCTCCAGTTGCTCATGCTGTATGGGGACCCGGTGGTGCAATTGGTGGGGTTGGTTTAAAAGACTATGCAGGAATGTTTGGCTTTGGAACTGCCTTAGATTTTGCAGGGGGAACCGTAGTACATATAACTTCGGGTATTTCTGGTCTGGTTGCTGCATTGGTATTGGGCAAGAGCCTTAATTCCAGCCAATCAACTTCTAATAATCTAGTGCTTAGCGTTATTGGTGCGGGCTTGTTATGGGTAGGTTGGTTTGGTTTCAACGCTGGTTCTGCCTTAGTTGCAGGCGGGCAGGCAGGAATTGCTATGTTGGTTACTAATAGTTCTGCGGCTATCGCTGCGCTTACTTGGATTGTGGTAGAGTGGAAACATAAAGGCAAACCAAGTGTTGCAGGCGGAATTTCTGGTGCAGTGGCAGGCTTAGTTGCCATCACTCCTGCGGCAGGATTTGTTGATTTTTCTGGTTCTTTAATCATTGGTATTGCGGGTGGGTTATCTTGCTATGCGGCGGTTGCTTTGTTAAAAGAACGTCTGGGTTACGATGATTCTTTGGATGTTTTCGGCATTCATGGAGTGGGCGGAATTATTGGCGCAATATTAACTGGTGTATTTGCATTAAAAGACGTTGGTGGATTTTCTGGCGTGTTAGAAGGTAATCATAATCAAATAATTGCCCAGATAATTGCCGTAGTAATCACTATTGTTTATTCTGGCGCGGCTACTTATGTACTTTTAAAACTAGTAGATATAATCGTTGGATTGCGCGTTAGTGAAGAAGTAGAACGTAGTGGATTAGATTTGGCGCTACATGGCGAATCAGTGCATGTTTATAAATAATTTGGTTTTATAAATAACTACGCTTTAAAAAACCCTCCTTATTGAAAAATAAGGAGGGTTTTTTTGTGTGGGAATTTCTTTTTGTAGGATTTTATTACTCTACACGACAGTACTATTAACAAACGACATCACATTGAATAAAAATGATTTTTTATAAAAACCATCCGTTGTCATACCTATGCAGGGCGGTATCCATGCCAAACCATTGGCTTAACAGCTAATTGATAGACATGGATACCGCCCTGCATAGGTATGACAATGGATAGATTGTCCATATAACTTACTGTTGTATAATGAAAATTGTGTTGTTAAGAATGCTGTCGTGTAGAGTAGAATTCTCTATAGCTTGTTAAACACCCCGTCCGCGCCCGGTTGATTGTTGCATTGCCCCTTCAACAAATTTTCCTGCTACGTTTAGCCCTTCATTTGCTAAGCGTTTCACGGTTTCTTTGGCATCTTCATAAACGGCTAGCCTGCCGGTGGCAAAATTTAGACCGGCATGATTAATCGTTTTAATTTCTTGCCGTAAACTCTCTTTGGTGGTTTGCAGCTTGCCTTGTACTTGGGTGAGGGCGATTTTTTCTAGCTTGGGTTGCTGTAAAATAGTTTTTATGGTGCGGCGTAATTCATCATGTTCTAGCGCATCTGCTGCGGCTATCAATGCTGTGCGATCAATTTTACCTGCATCAAATTTTTGCAACATTTCTTGCAACATAAAACAATCGGCAATAATAACGTCGGCTTCTTCGGTGCGGATTTGGGAATTATAATCCGCTTTTTCCGCTAACAAAGCGACAAATAACACCGTATAGTCTTTGTAAAGTCTGGATAATTCGCTGCGCACCTCGCTACTTGTTTCGCAAAAATTTGTGGCATTCTCGTTTGTAACTAAATCATTATTAGCCGACAAATGCCCATTTCCTCGCCCTGCATGTAGAGGTTTGCTAATAATCGTGCGTAACATCGAAACATCATAAGCTAAACGCTCAACGGATAAGCGGCTATGTTTGCTTGTGGAACTTTCTCCCGAAGTTAAGGCACGCACCGCATCGTGATAATATTCTATCCGCGGACGAAAATCTCCCTCTAAGCCCAAAATCTGAAATTCTGCTTCCATGCGGCAAATATTTTGATAAATACCATCAATAACTGGCAAAACTGACAAAACTTTAGCATTTCCCATACTAGATTTCTTTCGTTTTAAAGCTGTGGGAGGGGTTACATGCTGAAAAACAACATAAAAACCCCATATCCTCCATCGTTATTCCTGCGTAGGCAGGAATCTCTGCCCCCACAAATGAAGTTCTCGCAAGTGGAAAAAGAGATTCCTGCCGACGCAGGAATGACGATGGAGAATATTTTTGCAAGTCAATAAAAAATAAATTCAATAGCATGGTGGAATAGATAACATATAATTTAACTAGCCACCATCATAACAAATAAACCCTAACAAAACATCACCAATCCGCCTCATCTTCGGAAATAAGCTCATTTTTCATCGAAGGACCGACGCGATGCACGCGCTTTACATCTCCACAAACAAGATGATGCCAGCGCGGCAGCTCTTCTCCTGTCGCTACTAAACGATAAGCGCAACTATGGGGTAACCAGTCTAATTCTTGTACATTATCGGGAGTAATTTTAATGCAGTCTGCCACGTTCTTTTCACGGTTTTCATAATCGCTACAATGATGGGTTTTTAAGCATAAATAACGACAAGCCACATTGGAAAGCGCAATATCACCCGTATCAATATCTTGCACGCGTAACTGACAGCATAAACCGCAACCATCACATAAAGATTCCCACTCTTGTGTGGTCATTTCCTTAATTGGCTTACTAATGAAGCTCGGCTGTATAAAATCTTTTTTTGTAGAATTCTTTATGGGCATCTCTAATAACCCGTCCGAATCCTATCTATCAATTCTTTCACGCTGGGTACAAAGCCACCTGCATAAAATTCATCCAGCCCAAATTTATAGGCATTATGTCCCGAAAACATTAGTTGGTTTTCTACATCATTGCCGTCAATAATATCTTGCAAAGTTTTTTGAATGCAAAAACTGCGCGGATCGGCGCGTTTGCCGGTGGAATGTTCGGCGCTATGTTCCATCCAATTACTAAAGCGGCACTGGCTGAGGCATCCCATGCAATTTACTTGGTCTTCATGAATGCTCGCGGCGCGTTCAGGAGTGGCAAAAATTATGGTTTCATCGGGGGTTTTCATGCTCTCGCTAAAGCCTGCTTTTATCCAGTTTGCCGCTTTTTCTGCATCTTCGGGGCGCACATAGATAGGGCGAGCACGGGGACCAAAAGGGATGCTGGCAGAAAATTCGCTATCCGCCTGATTGCGAAAATCTATTTGGTGGTCGTTACGGGCGCGTAATTCTTGGATGAAGCCGTTATTTACGGCTGAAGAATAAAATCCGGTTGGGCTAAAGCGGTTTAAAAATATTTCGCCTTCTTTTAGCGTCAGTAAGCGTTTTTTCCAGACATCTGGAATCGGGCTTTCTTGGGTAAGTAACGGGCGCGTGCCGAATTGAAAAGCAATGGGACCAATCGCAGGATTATCCAACCAGCTTTCCCAATCTTTTAAATGCCAAGCGCCGCCAGCCATAATAATCGGCACGTCATTTAGTCCGACTTCATTCATAAATGCGCGAATTTCCGCCACGCGTGGATATGGGTCTTGGGGTTTTTCTGGGTCCTCGCCGTTGGATAAGCCATTATGACCACCAGCCAACCAAGGATCTTCATAGACTACGCTGCCTAACCAATCTTTGGTTTTAGAATAGGTGCGTTTCCATAAAGCGCGAAAAGCACGCATGGAAGAAACAATCGGATGGTAATAAACTTGATATTTTTCAGCAATTTCACCCAAGCGATAAGGCATGCCCGCGCCGCAGGTGATGCCGTGAATCATGCCATTACTACGCTCTAAAACGCCTTGTAATACGCGTTCTGCTCCGCCCATTTCCCACAATACATTCATGTGGATGCGTCCATTGCCGCCCGAAATTTCATGGGCAATACGGGCTTGTTGTACCGCACCTTCAATGCTCATGCTTATTAATTCTTCGTGGCGTTCGCGCCGAGTTTTGCTGTGATATATATAGGGAATGATATTGCCGGTTTCGTCACGACGTTCTGCATTTACGCCTGAAAAAGTGCCTACCGCACCAGCCGCAGCAAAAGCACCCGCGCTTTGTCCGTTAGTTGCGCCAATTCCTTTTCCACCTTCAACGATAGGAAAAACTTCGCGCCCAGAAATATTTACGTTCTTGAGCTTATTTATAAAAGTAGCAGACATTTCACCTCGTAACGGCAAGAGTTTTATACTTACCAAAATAAAATTAAGCCCAAAATAAAATTAAGGCACCAATTGAAAACCGAACCATTATCACAGAAATAAATATATGTGCAAGTTTTTCAAGCAACCTATCAGGGCAATCTATTAAATGCCTAGAACATCATTCATCGAATAATATCCCGCAGGTTGTTTTTGTGCCCAAAGAGCCGCGCGGATGGCGCCGCGTGCATAAATTTCTCTATTTGAGGCTTTGTGGGTTAGCTCTAAACGTTCGCCAATTCCTGCGAAGGTAACTGTATGATCTCCCACTACATCTCCTCCGCGTAAAGCGGCAAAGCCAATGCTGCCAGATTGGCGGGCGCCTGTTATGCCATCGCGTCCACGTACTGCTACTTCCTCCAGCACAACGCCGCGCCCTTTGGCGGCCGCTTTGCCGAGCCCCAAAGCGGTTCCCGACGGGGCATCTGCTTTAAAACGGTGATGCATTTCGCTGATTTCAATATCATATTCTTCATCTAATATGGCGGATACTTGCTCGACCAAGCGCATGAATAAAGTTACACAGATGCTCATATTGGGGGCATGAATAATCCGTGCTTTTGCGCCGTAATTGGCAAATTCGCTTAAATCGGCAGCCGAAAATCCCGTGGTTCCGCAAATATGTATTTTGTTTGTTTGAGCGCATATCTGGGCAATTTGCAAAGAATGTTCAGGGGTGGTAAAATCAATAATTGCATCAGAATTGTTTATGATTTCAGCTATATTGTCACTGATTAGTAAATGCGGATATAGTTTTTTTGCATCTGCTAATTTATGTGTCTGTACGCTCCCGCCAGCCAGTGTAATGTCTGGTTGGGCGGCAACCACTTCCAGCAAAGTTTTTCCCATTCTGCCTAAACAGCCAGCGATTGCTATTCTCATTTTTATAACCTTAATTTTTTATAATGTTAAATTCTAAAGTTAACGTTAAAACGCCACTAAGGCTTAACGCCGCATGGGCGGCGGGGATGCAGTCGCACCCCCATACTCATTTCATTTAGTATTTGGGTGATTTTTAAGTGAAATGAGTATGGTAAAGCAAAAACTTAGCTTGTGCAATCCTTGAGAAGGTGAAAAAATATTATTTGAAGGGGGTTGACTAATGAAAAATTTTCAGCAATAAACCCTGCACACAAAGTTTAATGCCGCTTTAGCTCAGCTGGTAGAGCAACTGATTTGTAATCAGTAGGTCGAGCGTTCGAATCGTTCAAGCGGCACCATTTTATTTCAATGGGTTATGTGTGTTTTCTTCCAATGTTAGGCTCTGTTTTTTGTATTTGTCAGGCTGATTCTGTTGTTTTTCCATCTGTCTAAATCTTATAAAGCTCAAGCTTGCTAGCAAAAGTTGATTTTTTCTGTGATTGTCCTAGAATGGACGAAATAACTGAAATAAAGAAAAATCAATGACCGTAACCAAAAAATTCCAAAAGCCGATATTGTTAACTATTTTAGATGGTTGGGGGTATCGGGAAGAATGGCAGGATAATGCGATTGCGCAGGCGGAGACTCCTAATTGGGATGGTTTGTGGAATAATGCGCCCCATGCTTTGTTGGATGCTTCTGAATTGCAAGTTGGGTTGCCGGTTGGGCAAATGGGTAATTCTGAAGTGGGGCACATGAATATTGGGGCGGGCAGGGTGGTCTTGCAGGATTTGCCACGGATTGACGCAGCAATTGCGGATGGTAGTCTGGCGCAGAATTTGGAATTAAAGAAATTCATTGCCAGTTTGTTAAATAGCGAAGGGGCATGTCATTTGCTGGGCTTGCTTTCAGATGGCGGAGTTCATTCTTCCAGTGCGCATTTGCTGAAATTAGCGGAAATAATTAGTGCGGCTGGAGTGCCAGTTTGGCTCCATGCTTTTTTAGATGGGCGCGATACGCCACCTAAATCAGCTTTGGCGGAAATACAAAAATGGCAGGATAATTTTGCTAATAATTCTTTGGTTAAAATCGCCACTTTAAGTGGGCGTTATTATGCTATGGATCGGGATAATCGTTGGGAGCGGGTGGAAAAAGCTTGGTTGGCGATTGTGCTGGCAGATGCTGTGCATGAAAATGATGCACAAATAGCCATCGAAAAAGCTTATGCGGCGAATATTACGGATGAATTTATTTTGCCGATTAGTTTAGCGGGTTTTTCTGGGGTGAAGGCGGGGGACGGATTGCTTATGGCAAATTTTCGCGCGGATAGAGCGCGGGAGATTTTGCATGCGTTGGTGGATACAGAATTTTCTGGGTTTGCTCGTAAACAAAATTATAAATTCGCGGCTTTGTTGGGGATGTGTGAATATTCTCGCGAGCTAGCTAATATTCCTGCTTTGTTTCCTGCTTATTTACCCCGTAATTGTCTGGCAGAGATATTGGCGGAGCATAATTTAACGCAATTACACATTGCCGAAACGGAAAAATATGCGCACGTAACTTTCTTTTTTAATGGGGGGCGGGAAGAAAAATTTGCTGGTGAGGAGCGTATTTTAGTGCCATCACCCAAAGTAGCTACTTATGATTTGCAGCCTGAAATGTCTGCTTATATGGTCACCGAAGAATTAGAAAAAGCGATTGCGGCGGGTAAATATGATTTTATCGTGGTAAATTATGCTAATACGGACATGGTCGGGCATAGTGGTGATTTATCCGCAGCAAAACTGGCAGTGCAGACAGTGGATAATTGCTTGGGACGTTTAAAAAATGCTATTGATGCCGCAGGAGGCATAATGTTGATTACTGCCGATCATGGTAATGCTGAATTAATGCGAGATTTAGAAACTCAACAACCACATACCGCACATACTTTAAATAAAGTTCCGCTGGTGCTCTATGGGGTGAAAAATTCTAAAGAGGTAGAAAATTATCGTTTGCAAGCAGGATGTTTGGCAGATATTGCGCCGACTATTTTGGAATTATTGGGAGTTTTGCCGCCAGAAGAAATGACTGGTAAGTCTTTGCTAAGGTTCTAAAAAAATAGAAAAAAGGATATAAAATGGTGGCGGAAATAAATGATGTAAAAGCAACTAATGTAGTTGCTGCTCAGGGCTTCTCGCTCTCTTCGAGTGCGATTGCGCGGATTGCTAAATTATTGCACGATGAACCACCGGGTAGTTATTTGCGTATTGCTGTGCTGGGTGGTGGTTGCTCGGGGTTTCAATATAATTTTACCTTTGATAACGCTCCCTTGGCAGAAGATGATGTGTCGGTAGCTAATGCGGTGGTGGATACAACATCATTAGAATTAATGCAAAATGCGATGTTAGATTATGTTGAGCATTTGGGGGGAGCTGCCTTTGAAATTAAAAATCCGCAAGCGGTGGCAGGTTGTGGTTGTGGTAATTCTTTTTCGGTTTGATTTATGATTTCTATTGTCACTTGGAATGTCAATTCTGTGCGCCCACGTTTGCAGCATTTGTTAAATTTTCTGCGTGAGCAAAAACCAGATGTGGTGTTGTTGCAAGAAACCAAGGTGGAAAATGATAAATTTCCCACCATGGAAATTGAGGAATTAGGTTATAATATCGCGCTTAATGGGCAAAAAACTTATAATGGGGTGGCGATATTATCGCGCTTTGTGCTGGAGGATGTGCAAAATAATTTGCCCAATTTTGCGGATGAGCAAGCGCGTTATATTGAGGCGGTGGTCTGTTTGAAAAATTCTGCTTTGCGAGTTGCTTCAGTTTATGTACCTAATGGACAAGATTTGGCATCGGATAAATTTCAGTATAAAATGGAATTTTTGGATAAATTACGCGCACATGCCAATAATTTATTGGAATTAGACGAAATTTTGGTGCTGGGTGGAGATTATAATGTCGCACCCGAGGCGGGAGACGTGTTTGATCCTCAAGGATTAGCAGGGAATATTTGTTTTCATCCTCGTGAGCGTGAAAAGCTCCGTTCTATTTTATATCTGGGTTTGTATGATGCTTGGCGAGCTAAACATCCGCACCAACATGCTTATAGTTGGTGGGATTATCGCGGGAATAGTTTTGCTCAAGATAAAGGCTTGCGGATTGACCATTTATTGTTATCTGCCAAAGCATTAGATGTTATGCATGATTGTGAGATTATTCGCACTGAACGCGAGCGTGATACGCCTTCGGATCATGCGCCTGTTACTGTATGGTTAGAATAGACAAGTCTATGTTAAGTTATGATAAAATAAATGATATTTTTGCACGGTTTGCCGCGCACGAGCCTGCGCCCAAAACTGAGCTTTATTATATTAATGAATTTACTTTGTTGGTGGCAATTATTTTGTCTGCCCAAGCTACGGATGTGGGGGTGAATAAAGCTACTCCTGCTTTGTTTGCCGTAGCTTCCACTCCTGAGAAAATTTTGGCGATGGGAGAAGATAAACTAAAAGAATATATAAAAACCATTGGTTTATATCCGTCCAAGGCAAGAAATATTATTAAAATGTGTGGGCAATTACTAGAAAATCATCAGGGAAAAGTGCCGCATGATTTGCAAGAATTAGAGCAATTAGCCGGAGTAGGCAGCAAAACCGCTAATGTTTGGCTAAATTGTGCGTTGGGATTGCCAACGATTGCGGTAGATACACATGTTTTCCGAGTTGCCAATCGCCTTGGGTTGTGCGCAACGCCTACCCCCAAGGCAACGGAAACCGCATTGGCAAAAATTATTCCCGAGAAATGGAAAATTCATGCGCATCATTGGTTGATTTTGCATGGTCGCTATGTTTGCAAAGCGCGTAAACCTGTTTGTGCTAATTGCTTGGTGCAGGATTTATGTGAGTTTGATGCGAAGCTTTTCCTACACGACAGCACTATTAACAACAGAGCTACACATTGATATGTAATGTGTTTTTGTGATAAATATATCAGTGGTCATCAACGATGATTTTCAATTTTTTTCAAAAAAACAACCAACATTTTGTAAAACAAGTAGAATATATTGTTGTGGTCACTTTTAATGTGTGTATTTGGAATTACTATAGAAAGCTCTGCAAAAGCAGAGCTTTCTATAGATTTTATGTTTCTTACGCTCGCTTCGCGGCGGAAAACCGCCATTAACAAAGACGGTTTAACAAAAAATTCTTTTTTACCTATGTCAATGCCAAAAAATTGTGATATGATTTGGTCGCAGTGTGTGTCTTCACTAGTTTAATGTTGTAAAGCAATCGTTTGAGGTTGTGATTTGGCGTAAAAAACCATGCAACGATTCAAACTTAACGAGTAGAGGGGTGGTCTAAAGTTCCTTGATGACGACGGTTGAAAAAACCTATCTCGCCACGGACGCTTACGGTCGTAGCGCCCCTTTCGGAAAAATTCCCAAAGGGACACTTTTCCCTCTGGGGTCGCAGTATAGCACATTTTTTCTTACAACCCGCAGGGCGGTATCCATGTCTATCAACTAGCGTTACAGCCAATGGTTTGGCATTGATGCCGCTCTACAGCGGTATGGTGATGGATATATTTATTGTCAAAATATATTATATATTAATATGTAGCTCTGTTGTTAGATAGTTTTGTCGTGTAGGAGATTATAGTGTATGAACATTATCGGAATTGACCCAGGATTGGTAAAAACCGGCTGGGGGGTGATTGCTTCTCAGGGTAATGCCTTGTCTTTTATCGGTTCGGGGGTGATTAAGCCGCCAACTAGCTTACCCCTAGCCGAACGCTTAAAATTTTTGCATGATGAATTACAAAAAATAATTACTCTCTGGCAGCCAGAATTAGCGGCAATAGAAGAGAGTTTTATTGGTATGGGCGGTCAATCCGCTTTGAAATTAGGAAATGCCCGAGGGGCTTTGTTGCTTACATTAGCTTTAGCTGGGCTAGGGGTGAGCGAATATTCCCCTAATTTAATTAAAAAAAGCGTTACGGGTGCCGGAAAAGCCGAAAAAACCCAAGTTGCCGCCATGGTAAAAATTTTACTGCCGCAAGCGTATGAGCAAACCAGTGCTGATGCGCTAGATGCATTAGCAGTGGCGATTTGTCATGCGCATCATGCGCATGCGCCTAAATTTAGTGCATAATTTTAGTGCATAATTTTAATTATTGCCGTGATTATAGCAATGGTGGAGGCGGCAATGCTGCCAATTAACCATTTTACAATTTCTAATTTTGCATTGGCAATCTTTGCATCAACTGAACTTTCTAAAGTTTTGAAGTCCCCTTTAAACTCTGATTTGAAGGTGGTAATTTCCTCCTTCGTGGCGGAAGTTTCTTTTTGGGTTGAGAAAATTTCATTCAGTGCGTCCCTCTCCGCAGTAACTTGCGCTTCTGCCTGCTGACGTGAAAACCCTGCACTCTCAAGTGTTTTAATGTATTTTAAAGTGTCAAACGTGACAGCATTCATAGAAAATATCTCCTAATATCATGATGCTAACTGTAGCAAAAATATATTTAAAAGTCAAAGCAAACTATAAAAAACCTAAGTCAAAAAATCCTATTCTTATCTCATCCCCATGCCGCCGCTTAAATCCAACACTTGCCCGGTCATCCCTTCTGCATTGAGCAGAAAATGCAAAGCATCAACCACTTCTTGCGGATTGCTATTGCGTTGTAGAGGGGGCAATTTCTGGAGGCGTTCAAAAATTTCTTCATTGTCTTGTTTGCCAATTAAAGTCGCACCCAGAGCAATCGCGTTGATGCGGATTTGCGGAGATAAATCTTTAACTAACAAAAGCATGGTTTCCCACAATGCTAAGCGGCTGCTGGAATAACTTAGATAATTTGCTGACAAACTCCAGCCTTTCATTCCATCCAGTAAACAAATTATATTGCCTTTAATATCCGCTGGTAATTGTTTTACAAAAGCTTGGGTGAGTAAAATTGGGCTTTCTAAGTTTACGGATAAATGTGCGCGGAGGCTAGTGGGGGTGAGGTCGGTTAGATTATCTTTTTCAAACAAGGAGGCGTTGTGAATCAGGCAATTTATCGTTCCAAGTTCTGCATTTGCTTGAGCGATGATATTACTAACTTTTGCGCAATCAGCTAAATCGCCAACTATCACGCAGGCGCGTTGCCCAATTTGGCGGATTTCTTTTGCTAATTCATCTGCTTGGGGTTTGCTATTATGGCAATGTATGGCAACGTCCCAGCCTTGTCTGGCGAGGCTTAAGGCAAGCTGAGCGCCAATGCGGACGGCGCTGCCCGTAATTAATGCGGTTTTGGTCATATTTTATATAGAATTTTTCTGTTTTTAAGTTTAATTAAGAGTCAATATCACATAATTTCCCAATAAAAAAATGAAAATAATTTCCTGTAATAGTAATTTACCCCTCGCTCAGTCAATTGCAAAAGAACTGGGTGTGCATGTTTCCAGCGCCAGTGTGCGCCGCTTTGCCGATATGGAAATTTTCGTGGAAATCCATGAAAATATGCGCGGTGAAGATGTTTTCGTCATCCAATCGACCTCCTACCCAGCTAATGACAATATTATGGAGTTACTGATTGCGCTGGATGCGCTAAAACGCGCTTCTGCTCGGCGAGTTACCGCAGTTATTCCTTATTTTGGCTATGCACGCCAAGACCGCAAACCAGGGCCGCGTACCCCAATTTCCGCAAAATTAGTGGCGAATTTAATTACTTCTGCTGGGGCAGATAGAGTTTTAACTGTGGATTTACATGCGGCGCAAATTCAAGGCTTTTTTGATATTCCGCTCGACCATCTTTATGCCGCCCCTGTACAAACGCGTGATATAAATGAGCGTTTCGCTGGGCGAGATTTAATGGTGGTATCTCCCGATGTGGGCGGCGTAGTGCGTGCGCGTGGTCTGGCAAAGCGGATTGGCGCAGATTTAGCCATTGTTGATAAACGCCGCGAACAAGCAGGTGTTTCTGAGGTGATGAATATTATTGGGGATGTAAAAAATCGCGATTGTATTCTTTATGATGATATTGTTGATTCGGCTGGCACATTATGTAATGCGGCGGTGGCGTTGATGGAAAAAGGCGCGGCTTCGGTTTCCGCTTATATCACCCACGGAGTGCTTTCGGGGCAGGCTTTGGAGCGCGTGCGTAATTCACAATTGCAAAATCTGGTGATTACCGATTCTATTCAGCCAACCGAAGCAGTACGCGAAACGCCGAATATTCGGATTTTATCTTTAGCGCCTTTATTGGCAGAGGGTATTCGTCGAGTGCATGAAGAAAGTTCGATTTCTAGTTTGTTCGATTAGTTGCATCTTTGTTTGACTAAATAAATTTTTGTGTTATAAACCTCGCCTTTTAGTGATTTAGGTAATTTGGAGTTTTAAGTAATGGAAGCAGCAGTAGCATTTGATGCACAAGCACGCCAAGCAAGCGGTAAAGGCGGAGCGCGTGAGTTGCGTCGGGAAAAATTAGTGCCCGTAGTGGTTTATAACAAAGACAAAGCTAAAGAAAATATTTGTCTTTCGTTAAGCGAAAAAGAAATAACTCGCGAATATTTGCGTGGTGGTTTCTTTAGCAAAATCGTTAGCGTTAATGTTGATGGCAAATCTTTCTTCGCTTTGCCCAAAGATATTCAATTGCACCCTGTAACTGACCGTATTGAACATGCGGATTTTATTCAGGTGGATGCAAAATCCGTTTTGCGCGTGAAAGTTCCTGTACGTTTTAAAAACCAAGATCGTTGCCTTGGTCTAAAACGTGGTGGGGTTTTGAACATAGTACGTCATGAAGTTGAGCTTTTCTGCTCACCAAATGTTATTCCGCGCGCGTTGGAAATTGATTTGGTAAACAATAATATTGGTGACAGCATTCACATTTCCCACGTTACTTTGCCTGAAGGCGTGCGTCCTGCGATTTCTAGCCGCGACTTTACGATTGCGACTATCGCTGGTCGTGGTGGTTCGGAAGATAAAGAAGCTGCGGCAGCGACTCCTGCGAAAAAATAATTTTTATTTGCTTCCCTCTCTCGTTCTTACGGGGGAGGGAAGCTTTTTTTAGACTGCTCTTATTCTTCATAATTGAAAGGCTTTCAAGTGTTCTTAATCGTCGGATTAGGTAATCCTGGGAGCGAATATGCTAAGAATCGCCATAATATTGGCTTCATGGCGGTGGATGTCATCGCTGAAAATTTCAAATTTTCCAATTTTTCTCATAAATTCTCTGGTTTGTTCGCCCAAGGTAATATTGGTGAGCACAAGGTTTTGTTATTAAAACCGCAAACTTTCATGAATCGTTCGGGCGCATCTGTATTAGCCGCCGCGCAATTTTATAAAATTCTCCCTGAAAAAATAATCGTTTTGCATGATGAGTTGGATTTGCCGATTAATAAATTGCGCGTAAAGCAAGCAGGCAGCAATGGTGGGCATAATGGCTTGAAAGATATTGATAGATTGCTGGGTGTGAATTATTGGCGCGTGCGCATCGGCATCGACCGCCCCTTACACAAAGAACAGGTGACCGGGCATGTGCTCGGCAATTTCACCAGCGATGAATTGGCGGTGCAAGAGCCATTATTGGAACGGATTGCAAAATTTATACCAGATTTACTTGACGGAGATGCTAATCGGTTTATGACCAAGATTAGCGGATAACAGGGGCGGAAAATGCGTATAATAATTATATTGGTAATAATTGCAGCTTTAGCTGGCGGAGGCTGGTATTTTTTGCGCGCTAAGACCGTGGTGGCTCCGACGATGCCGCCCGTGGCGGTAAAGATTTTACCGGTTACTACGCAGGATGTACCGTTATTATTAAAAGAAGTGGGTAGCGTTATCCCTTATGAAACCGTGTCGGTGCGTTCTCGGCAGGACTCGCAGATTGCGAATGTGTTTTTTCATGATGGGGACGAAGTTAAACAAGGTGATTTGTTATTTCAGTTGGATGATCGGGCGTTAAAGGCACAATTGAAGCAAGCGCAGGCGAATTTAGAGAATAATCGTTTGCAATTTAATCGGGTGCAAAAATTGAAAGTAAAAGGGTTTGAGTCCTCGGCTAAGCTGGATGAGTTACGCGCGAGCTTTAATGCGCAAAAAGCAATGGTAGAAAATTTAACTGTGCAGTTAGAATATAGCCGCATTTTAGCGCCGATTAGCGGACGGGTGGGGATTATTCGGGTGACGGCAGGCAATACAGTGAAGGCGAATGATACCCAGCCTTTAGTGACGATTAACCAGATTAAACCAGTGCGCGTGCAGTTTTCCTTGCCGCAATCCAGCTTTTCGGTGGTGCAATCTGCTCTGTTGGCGCAGGGCAAAGATAGTTTGACTGTGCAGGTGGAGCATGAGGGCGTGTCTGAAAAATATAATGGAGTCTTGGAACATTTGGACAATAACATTGACGCAACTAGTGGAACCGTTACCGCACGGGCTAAATTTGCCAATGAAAATGAGAAGTTGTGGCCGGGTATGTTTGTGAATGTAAGCCTAAATCTGGGAGTGGAAAAAAATCGCCTGACTATCCCAGAAGAAGCCGTGCAGCATGGGCAAACGGGGGATTATGTGTTTGTGGTGGATGGATTGGCAAATAATAGGGGTAAGGCAAAGAAAAGATCAGTTAAAATAGCCCGTTTGCTTAATGGCATCGCGGTTTTGGCGGATGGTTTAGCGGTTGGTGAGTCGGTGGTGGTGGATGGCTTAGTGGCGCTGAAAGATGGTGGGGATGTGTCGGTGGCGCAGCAGCCTGCCCAGGTATCTCATTAGTTCTTTAGGCTATCTAATAAAGTTTCGCGCGCCTGATTTATCTGCATAGCAATGCCTTCTGTGCCGCCTTTATCGGGGTGGTATTGTTGCATTAAATGCTTGTAGGCAGTGTTTATTTCATCCGCCGTAGCGTTTTCTCCCACGCCGAGTATTTGGCAGGCAGCTTGCTTGCTGGTTTTTGCCGGTGTATTTACATTTTTTCGACTTTTTTTAAGAAAAAACGTAAATAGCAGAAATATTGCTATGGCAATTAATATGAAGCGGAGCATAAATTTTTAAGAAGCTGCTTCTAATTCAACTTGTGGTTCCGCTTTTGCTTGCTCGGCCAGAGTTTTAATCGGAGGAATTGCCGCAGGAGCTGGCGCTTCTGTTTTTACGGTTGCGTCCTCACGCACGCTGGTGCGCACCTGGCGCATACGCTCGTCAATCATCGGGATTTTAAGCATTTTTAGTAAATCGCGCACTTCTTGGCGTGCGGCCACGTGCGACATAGACACGCTAACGCTGGTAGATTCGTCGATTACGTCTAAAACGGTTAGTCCTTGCAAGAACATTTCACGGAAAATCACCCGCTCGCTAAAGCCCGAAGCCAAGCGGAAACCAATGCGGCGGGATAATTCTTCCGTAACTTTGGTCATGAAGCGTTTGTTGCGTGCGTCAATATTACTCAAGCGGTTACGCATCACCACCCAGTCAATCGACTTACCATCGCGCTTGGCACGTTGGAGTTTTTGCTCCCAGACCATTTCGCTATAAATACTCGGTTTGATAATTTCCATGGTGCGACCATCTACCGAAGCGAGTACGTCTAAATCTACGAAACTATCATTAATCGGGGTAATGACAGTATCGGCAAAAGAATGTGCTAAGCGAGAAAGATAGGTATCGTTCCCTGGAGTGTCGATAACCAAAAAGTCACAAGTGCTATAAACCCGAGAAACTCCCTGCGCAAAGCGGTTGCGCTCGTCTTTTTGCGATTCTTCATCAGTAGTAAAGGGGCTTTTTTGAATAACAATATGGTTCGGCAAGGGCAGGGATACGCCTTCTACCGCAATAGTGGTGCGGCGGTTTTCAATATAACGCGAAAGTGAACGTTGGCGCGAGTCAATATCAATACTACCCACCGAGAAGCCAAGGCGCAACAGGGCAACAATTAAGTGCATAGTCGCGGTAGTTTTGCCCGAACCGCCTTTTTCATTACCAACAATAATTACATGAGCGCGTTTTTTTAGCGCAGAAGCAGGGGCGGATGCCTCTGGGGTTGAAGCGGAGGAATTTACTTGCTCGTTCATATTGATTACCCAAAATTTTATATTTTTTATGAAAACAAGTTAGCCTATGGAAAAGCTTTAGTAAACCCCGTATAGTACCATATATTGATGTTTCTTGGAAAATTATTTTATTATTATGAAAAATAACGTTAAAAATTTAACTAATCTGGAAGCCGCTGCTGAATTAGCCAATTTGGCACGGGAAATTGCCGCGCATGATATTGCTTATCATCAATTAGATGCGCCAGAAATATCTGATGCAGAATATGATATTCTTCGTCAGCGTAATGCCGAATTAGAGGCGCTTTTTCCGCATTTGCTGCGCGCTGATAGTCCTTCTTTGCGCATTGGCGCTAGGTTGCGCGAGGGATTTACTAAGGTGCAACACAAAAAGCCCATGCTTTCTTTGGATAATGCTTTTGATTTAGCGGATATTGAAGATTTTTTGGCAAAGGTGCGGCGTTTTCTGGGGGCGGAGGAAAATTCAGCACTAGATTTGTTTTGCGAGCCGAAAATTGATGGATTGTCTTTTTCTGCCAGTTTTGAAGATGGAGTTTTCGTGCAAGGAGCCACGCGGGGGGATGGCACTGAAGGAGAAGATATAACCCCTAATTTAGCCGCTGTGGTTGGGTTTCCCCAGATTATGCAAGTGCCGGCACGCGGAAAAATGGAAATTCGTGGCGAAGTTTATATGAAAAAGGCGGATTTTGCTGCACTGAATCAGACGCGAGAGGAATTGGGGGAGGCGGTTTTTGCTAATCCGCGTAATGCGGCTGCAGGTTCGTTGCGCCAGTTAGATGCGAAGATTACGGCCGCTCGGCGGTTGCATTATTATATTTATGGGGTGGGGGAGGTGGATAATATTCCCGCAACCTCGCAGGAAGAATTAATTGCCTGGCTGGGTAAAGCGGGGTTTTCTACTAATCCAGCCTGTGTTTTGGCGCATGATGCTGCGCAGGTGCAGGAGGTTTATGCTCAATTGGGGCAGCGTCGGGCTAATTTGGATTATGATATTGATGGGCTGGTTATAAAAATCAACCAGTTGGAATTACAAGAAAAATTAGGTGCAGTGCAGCGCTCGCCGCGTTGGGCAATTGCTTATAAATTTCCTGCGCAGCAAGTGGAAACTATTATTGAAAAAATTGATGTTCAGGTGGGGCGCACTGGGGCTTTGACGCCTGTGGCATGGCTAAAGCCAGTGACCGTGGGCGGCGTGGTGGTTTCTCGCGCTACTTTGCATAATGAAGATGAAATTGCCCGTAAAGATATTCGTGTAGGCGATAGCGTGATTGTGCAGCGTGCAGGGGATGTGATTCCGCAAGTGGTGGCGGTGAATTTGAAGTTGCGCCCAGCTAATGCCGAAATTTTTGCGCCCCTACAAACTTGCCCAGTTTGTGGAAGTGCGGCAGTGCGAGAAGAGGGAGAAGCAGTGCGACGTTGTGAGGGGGGCATGGTTTGCCCCGCGCAACAGGTGGAAAAACTAAAACATTTTGTTTCGCGAGCTGCCTTTGATATTGATGGTTTGGGAGCTAAACAGATTGAAAATTTCTGGAAAGAAGAGTTGATTTTAGAGCCGCAGGATATTTTTACGCTTCAAGAGCGCGATAAAAAATCACTCCAACGCTTGAAAAATCGTGAAAATTGGGGGGAATTATCTGCGCGTAATTTATTCGTGGCGATTGAAAAGGCGAGAAAAATTGGTTTGGAGCGCTTTATTTATGCTTTGGGAATCCGCCATGTGGGGGAGGGCACTGCGCAGTTATTAGCGCAGCATTATGGTAATTGGGATAATTTTTATCAGCAGATGCAATTATTGGAAACTTCTGCGAACGCCCAAGAAGAATTATTAAATGTCAATGGTATTGGCAGTATTGTAGTTAAAACGCTAACCCATTTTTTTGCGGATATTCGTCAACGGGAAATTTTGCAGGCGATTGTGCAGCAGGTGCACATAGCGGAAGCAAAAAAAATAGAAGCAGGAATATTACAGGGTAAAAATCTGGTTTTTACGGGTAGTTTAACTACACAAACGCGTGATGCCGCCAAAGCGCAGGCACGGCAATTGGGTGCCAAAGTTACCGATGCCGTTTCTGCTAAAACCGATTATCTGATTGCCGGGGCAGATGCGGGTTCTAAGCTGGCAAAAGCGCAGAAATTAGGGGTGCGTGTTTTGAGCGAAGCGGAGTGGGCGGAGTTTTTGGTGGGTGGTTAGCCAAAGGGAACCTCTAAAAATCCAAACTGGTCAGCAAACTTGCTTGCAATGAAGCAACGCCTCCATGCTCAACGAAGCTGCTACGCGACCCATTCTTGAAAGAGATTGGGCTTGCGCCACTTCATTGCAGCGCATTTTGCTCGCCAGAATGAATTTTTAGAGGTTCCCAAATAAGCTATAATAACCGCAGTTGTTATTATATGATAAGTGTGTTATCATATAATAATTATCAGAAAATAGAGTCTTTATTATAGTTTGTAGAAAAATTATGAATGAAAAGTTTCCGCTTGTAGCAAGAATTAGTGGGCATTACGAACAATTCGCAGAGCATCGTCATTTTATTCCCAAGTCATTACCACCATTACCTATTCTTCAAATGGATGCCGAAATGATTTTGCTTTATGGCGATGCCATGCAAAGTTTAGGGCGGTTGGATGAGGTGGGCACGCGTATTCCAAGTAAACGTCAGTTTATAGATGTTTATGTGGCTAAAGAGGCAGTGCTTTCTAGTGAGATTGAGGATATTCATACAACGCTTACCGAGGTTTTGGAGTATAATTCGCGCAATAAAAGCAAAGAAAATCGCAATATTGAAGATGTTTTAAATTATATGGACGCGGTGAATCATGCATTGAAAATGCTGCGTGAACAGGGGATTCCCGTTAGCAATCGGATTATTCGTGAAAGTCATGCGGTATTATTATCAGGAGCTCGGGGGAAAAACAAAGCTCCAGGTGAGTTGCGCAAAGTTCCCGTTTTTGTCGGAGAATTAGTTCCTCCTCCTGCCCATTATTTGCCAGATTTATTAAAAAATTTAGAAAAATTTATCAATGAAGATAATAGTTTGCCTGCTTTGCTGCGCGTAGGGTTGGCACATGTGCAGTTTGAGACTATTCATCCTTTTTTAGATGGAAATGGACGTATTGGGCGACTGCTTATGGTGCTGATGTTGATAGATTATAATTTGCTTAAAGAACCTATTTTATACCCCTCTTTTTACTTTAAAAAGTTCTGCAGTGAATATTATTATTGGCTAAATGCCGTACGCAGCAAGGGAGATTATGAAGGATGGATAAAATATTTCCTCCGCGCTATCCGCGCTTCTGCTGATGATGTGGTTAAGCGTGCATGGAAAATTGACGAATTAATAGGCGAATCAACTATTTATATTGAGAAAAATTTAGGGCGTAATCGAGCGAATGGTTTGAAATTATTATATCAACTTTGCCATAATCCATTAATGAGTATTAGTGAGGTGGCAGAAATTACGGGAACTACTTTTCCTCCAGCACAAAAATTAGTGCAGCAATTAGTGGAATTAGGTATTTTACAGGAAGAAACGGATACACAGCGGAATAAACTTTTTAAGTTTAAGCGTTATTTGGATTATTTGGAGCAGGAGTGAGATGTTTTTGTGCAAACCGTTTTTGTATGTAAGCCTCCACTCGAGCTTGAAATTCCTCTGCAATATGTTCTCCGCGTAAAGTAACCGTTTTCACCCCATCTTCAAACACGGGTGCGGCGGGGCTTTCCCCCGTGCCGGGTAAGGAAATACCGATATTGGCGTTGCGGCTTTCACCGGGGCCATTCACGATGCAGCCCATTACTGCGACTTTCATTTCTTCCACGCCGAGGTAAGTTTCCCGCCATAAAGGCATTTGTTCGCGTAGCCAGTTTTGAATTTTGTTGGCTAGGTCTTGAAAAACCGTGCTGGTGGTACGTCCGCAACCGGGGCAGGCGGTGACTAGGGGGGTGAAGGCGCGGAGTCCCATTACTTGCAGGATTTCTTGCGCGACGATTACTTCTTCCGTTCGGCTAGCATTGGGTAAAGGGGTGAGGGAGATGCGTATGGTATCGCCAATGCCCGATTGTAATAATACGCTTAACGCTGCCGTAGAGGCGACGATGCCTTTGCTGCCAATGCCCGCTTCGGTTAAACCCAGATGGAGGGCGTAATTACACTGGGCGGATAAATTGCGATATACCGAGATTAAGGACTGTACTTCGCTAACTTTACAAGAAAGAATTATTTTGTCGGCGGATAGCCCGATTTTTTCGGCGGCGGCGGCGCTTTCTAGCGCTGAGACTACCAGGGCTTTGCGCTGCATTTTATCGGCAGATAATGGGTTTTTTGTTTGAGCATTTTCGTCCATTAGGCGAGCTAATAAAGCTTGGTCTAAACTGCCCCAATTTACGCCGATGCGCACTGGTTTGTCATGTTTTATGGCACATTCGATGATTTGGGCAAATTGTTTGTCTTGTTTATCCCCAAAGCCGACATTTCCGGGATTTATGCGATATTTTGCCAGAGCTTGCGCCATTTCGGGGAAATCTTCTAACAGGCGGTGTCCGTTATAATGAAAATCTCCAATTAAGGGCACGTAGCAATTTTGTTTTTCTAGCTGTTCAACGATTTTGGGAATATTAGCGGCGGCGGCTTCGTTGTTTACGGTTAGGCGCACTAGCTCGGAGCCTGCATTGGCGAGTTCGATTATTTGTGTGACGCTGGAGTTTAAATCTGCGCTGTCGGTATTGGTCATGGACTGGATGACGATAGGCGCGTTGCCGCCAATAATTATTTTTTTATCTGCGTAGTTGCCGATGCTGACGGGATGGGTTCTTTTGCGAGTTATGATGTCCATGGATTTTTCTTTTTTGCTTAGAGCCAATTGCAAAACTATTTTGTATTAACATTAATCTCCTTAATCGTCATACCAGCGTACGCTGGTATCCAGTCTTTCTACAGAGAATAAGTTTCTATAAAACAATGGAAATCAGTCAGCGTAGAGCTACCAGATACCAGCGTGCGCTGGTATGACGATGGGGCAGGGCAATTTCACCAATCGTTAATTTTGACATTTTTTCACTAAAATATCTATTGTCATACCGCCGCAGGGCGGCATCCATGCCTATCAACTAGCATCTTAGCCAATGGTTTGGCATGGATGCCGCTCTACAGCGGCATGACAATGGAGAATTTTATTCACCATACACGACAGTAAGGTTAATAAGGCTGCAATGCATTGAATAATGATAATTTTTCTGCTCTCTCGGTTGTCATCCCCGCCTTGTGCGGGGATCTCAAGACACGAATTCGGACTGAATTTGTCGCTCAAGATCCCCGCACAAGGCGGGGATGACAACCGAGAGTTCAAAGCAATACCTTTAAATATTTTTATTATTCAATATATTGCGCCATTATTAACGTTACTGTCGTATAGGGTGAATTTTATTACAAAAAGACAAAATTAACGATTGGTGAAATCGCCCTTGACGATGGGGAGAGTAATAATACTAATTTAATAGTTTTGCAATTGGCTCCTTAGTCTAAATTATCATCATCATTGGTTATATGGTTAGCTTCTCGAATGATAGTAGCTTTTTTAGGCAAAGTTTTTTTAGTAATATTTTTTTTGGGAGAAACATTATTGTTTTTGCCGATATTTTTAAAATAAACTGGTTTTATTGGCTCTAACAGAAAACTAAGCGATAAATCGTTTTTCCAATAACAAGGGGGCCAGTTTTCGGTGCAGTTTATTTGTGGGGCGAGTAATTCAAATGGTACGGGTCGCACTTGAGAAATATTGCTCGATTGATTCTGGGTGGTAACCAAAATAGAAAAAGCAATAATTGAACTAACGACAATCAGTAATTTTTTGTTGCGACTAAGCTGCGGATGAATAGTAAAATAGGGCATTACAGGGGCAGTGGTTGCCGTTGCAATATGTAACTGTTCTACCAGTTTTAATTGGTCTTCCATCTGCAAAAATTTTGCATAAGATTTCATATAGCCTTTTTGATAAACCTCTCCGGGGAGTTTGTCGTTCTCGCCATTTTCCAAAGCCTCTATATAGCGTGCGCGAATACGCAGCGCATCCGCCACATCTTTCACCGATATTCCCATAGATTCGCGGGATTCACGCAGTGTGCGACCTATATCTTTGGGAGATAGGTGGGGGGCTTTGGGTAAGTGGTTGGGTGCTGGGCGGTTCATGGGGAAGAGTATATAGAAGTTTTTTTGATGGGGAAATGAGAAAAAGTTTGTTTTGTAGTCCTTTGTCACAAAACATTAACATTGTTATAATATATTGATGATTATGGTTTATAATTGTTAAATGTTTGTCTGTTTGAAGTCGCTGAAATCCCTTTTGTTGGTAGAATTATGATTTGTTTTGATAATGTTTCCTCAAAGAATATGCGCGTGGCAATTGGGGAAAAACTACAACAATTTTTTGGTGAAGGTGGATTATCCGACAAAGTAATTCTCGTGGACGAATTGCTGGATATGCACGGCATCGAATCTTTTCGTACTGCTCTGCCGTGGCGGATAATTTTAGATGCACGAGAGATTGTTGGCGAGTCGGAGGATTTGCCCAGTGGGTTGGTGGATATACGTAACCAGTTGATTAATTTAAAAGAAGTTTTGCCAGAAGATACCATAATAAAACTGGAAGTTGATAAAGATAGGCTAACTCGGGTTGAATCCTTTGAAAAACGAGGGGCTTATGGGCGATAAATCGGGGATTTTATCTTATATTGAGCTGGATGAGAAACGCTATGGTTCATTGATTGACCGGTTGTTGGGAGAAGTTGCTCAGCAGGGGGATTTATCAAAAGAACAACAAGCAGCCGTGCGCGATTATTTCGCGCTGGCTTTGAGCAAAGGAGCGGATTTTTCTAGTATAGAATTTGCAGAATTAGCCAAAATGTCGCCAGATGCATTGAGTGACGCAGCTAAAAATCTGCCTGATAAATTAAGCGAAAAATCGCGCCAAGCATTTGCCGAATCCGGCGAACAAAGACCTGCGGCTGCTCTGTGGAATAGTTTATTTCCCGATGGAAAAGATGACCGAATAATTGCCTTGGCAGATGGCGGAAAATCTATTGATGATCGTTTGGAAGATTATATTGCATTGCATAATGGGCAAGCAAAAATTGCTTATAAAAAAGCTCTGGAAGAAAATCCGCGTGATGCAGGAAAAACCATAGAACAACGCGAAATTCGCCGTGACCCTGATGATATGGCAAAATTGCAAAGTTTTAATTCTAATCCGCATAGAAAACAATGGGAACCAGCAATAAAGCTGGGTAAGTTCCTAGAAGAGCGGATGAAATGGGATTTGTTGGATGATTTTCAATTGGAAAATTCTCGCAAAGGTGAGAACAACGCAGATGTTGTGGATGCGGATACTCGGTTGTTACTAGAACGGGGGGAGAATTTAGATTACTATAAGCGTACTCACCCATCCGCGGATGGTTATAAACCTTATTCTCTTTGCATATTAATCACGCGTGATCCGCAAAAAGTTGGTGAAATGTCCAGCCGCCAGCATTGGGAATCTTGTATGCGGGAATTGGGCGGCATAAATTTTCATTATGTCCCCAAAGATATTGAAGCGGGAACTTTAGCCGCTTATTTGGTTAGTATGGACGACCCCCAAGCGCGTTATCCGCTTATGCGGCAATTACTTAAGCCTTATACCAATAAATATGGAGAAACTGTATTAATCCCCGCAAAAGTTTATGGTGCAGATACTAAAGGTAATTCTCGGACTAAAGATGCTTTGCTTAGTTCATTGAGCAATTTTGTGCGTGATACAGTGAATGATGGTAAAGCAGGGGAATTTACCATGGATACACGGCTTTATGGTGATGGTCAGCCGGGATTTGTGGCTTTGCAGACTAGTTGGAGCAAGGAATCCATCGAACAAGGTTTGGTTAAGTATCATGATAGTTCCTTGCAAGAATGGGGAATTGAACTACGTGAGCGAGAGCAGAAAATTGAGCGATTTAAAAAATATATTCCTGAATATATAACTCAACATGAAGAAGAAGAAAATATTCGCGCACAAAGAGATGCGGTTAGTTTTAGAAAAAAAATCGCTAATTTGCAAAATCCTACCGAATTAGCCAAAGGGTTTTTTCGACAAACCAGAAAAACCTCGCCAGATTCTTTGCCTGATCCGGCATTGATTATGGAGGTGGTGAAATATCCTAATATTATACAACGGAGTCAGGCGATTGGCGCGGTGTTTAAGGATCATAATATTGAAAAATTAGAAGAATATATTGCTGGGATTCCACAAGATGAGCGCTTGGAAATAACGCGCTATGTGGTACATCTGTTGGGAGAGTGTTACACTGGGAAAGATGACATAGTTGATCAATCCTTGGATTTGTATAAACAGCAGGTATTGCAATTGGCAACGCCAGAACTGCGTGCCCAAGAACTTGCTAGTAATTTTAGTATTAATACTAAATGTAATACACAACGACATTTTTTTGCAGAGTTTTTATTAGAGCAGATAGGCGAGCTTAAATCTGTGCCTGATAGAGTTCATTATGCACAAAGAATTTTTTATAATACAGAAGACGAAAACCAGAAACAAGCTGCGGCAGATATTGTTTTACAAGAGCTTAAGGCGCCAGATAGCATGTTTACTTATGCGTATGATATATTTGTTGCAGTACAACAAGTTGTAGAGAACGTCAGCAATCCAGTTACGCAGTTACAAGCTATTGATATTTTGTATAATAATATGGAGAAATTTTCCACCCCTGCTTTGCGATCTCGGGCAGCAATAATCATTTTAGATAAAAAAGATGTTGGTTTGCCTGCGGATGATGAGCGCATAAAAGATGCTCTTGCAATATTGCTAAAAGATGGTTTGGCAATGAATAGCGCTTATCAACGTGATAATGCTCTTGAGTGTTTGGCTTGTTTTGAGGAAACTAGGGAGCAGGCGAGTTTGTTGAAAAAACAGTATGATGATTTACATGAATCTTTTAAATTATTGAGTGAAGCAACCAATAATAAAGAACCTGATGAAAAATTATTAGCTGATTGGGTGCAAAAAATTGAGAGCCTAAATAATCCTGATTGGCAGTTGGCGGCACTTAATGATGCAGTAACGAAAATGAGCCCTACAAGTTTACAGTATGATGATACTTTAGAAGACAGTGCTTGGAAGATAAAAACCTTCCAGATGTTATCAGAATTAGCTCCGCAAGTGACAAGTTCAGATCAGCAAATAATTGCTTATAAAGCAATGCTGGAGTTGTCATCTGACGTGGCAGAAAAAAGTAATATTGCTGAAAAAATGGTTTCTATTTTATATGCTGAAAAAGACAATATGCATTCAACTAAAATTATGATTACATTATGCGAGCTAATTGATGGTAATATTTTAAACGAAGAAAATATGCACAAAGCAGCGGAGATAATGTTATCTTTATCTAATAACCAGCATAGCACTGATGATAATGAAAAAAGAATTGATTATGCCGTATATGCTATATTTTCTGCCCAAGCTGGTTCCGAGTTGCAAAATCAGGCGAGTTTGCGGCTGGAGAATTTAATTCATGCTTTGCCAGATGACGATGCGCGTATTAAATTGCTCAATAAAATTTTTGGCGCGGTAGCAGAAATAAATACTAATCCTGAGTTTGTGGGCAGGGCGGATGTTTTGGATAATCTGGCACATAAATTATTTGATGAAATGCGTAAGGCGGAATTACATTTCCCTGAGTCAGAAATTTGTGTTTCTCCAGCAATTATTGAACCTGCTGCGGCGGCAAAGCCAGCAAATATCGTGCCTGTTTCTGTGGTCGGCTACCATGGGCGCGTAAATCATCCCTCACGTTCTTACTCTCCTTCACCTTCTAGTCATTGATAAAATTTCTCTCATCCCGTTAACTGTTTATAAGTAAAAACCATGTATGGTTGCAGTATTACTTATGATTTACGAGTTAACTGGAGCATGTATGACTGATAAAATGACCCATATTCACCTGATTGAGGGTGACCAAACTTTCCGCCTTACGGGGGATATGATTTATGATTTGTTCTTAAATCCTGCTGAGGAGAAATTGGGGAAAGGGCGGTTTGTGCGCCATGATTGGAGCCTGCCTGAACGGGTGAAGACGGATGGTAAAACTGTGTGGAATACGATTGAGGCTTTGCGTAAAGCGCCAGCCGAACCAGCGGTGAAATTTCCGGGAGCTTCGGCAACCAAAGAACAATTAGAATATGTGTGGAATAAAGTTGAACGTGCTGGCACACCCACGGAAGATGCTTTAAAAACCCTCGGGGGCGGTGCTTCTCCCAATGCGGTTTTGCGTGGGGAAGAGGGGGCGGATGGTTCGATTATTCGTTATCCTGCCGAAGGAGCAGACTTGATTGAGCCGTTGAAAACTTCTTGGAGCCCTGCATCACCCGTTACTTTGAACCATTTAGAATCTGGACGCTCGGCAAATGCAATTACGCTTTATGCGCCAGATAGTGCAGAAAAAACTGAAATTGAGGTGAGTTTTACTAACGAAGAAGGTAAAACTAAAATTCTTTATGGGGCAACGGGGAAAAATTTCCGTTTGTCATCTGGTTCGCCTTTGCAGGTGACGAGTGTAAGTAGCGAGTCGGTGCAGGCGCTTATTCGTACCACTTTTGAAGAGGCAATTCGTAACCATGCTAAAATTAAATTAGCAGTGAAAAATACCGTATTAAAAGGTGTGGATGCGCCGATTGCTAAAATGGCGACCGATATTTATTTGCGGGATTATAAAACCCGTTTTCATGATGCTGGCGTGCCCGAGCCGATTTTAACTGGGCGGATTATTGTTGATGACGTATTCGCGGATGTAATTGCGCGTGATGGCGAGTCCCCCATTCCGATTATCTTGCTTTCGCCTGATGATGCTTATGGTCGGCAAATGGCGCATGTTTTGCAAGCGGTGAAAGAAAAAGGCATTGGCTTTGATCATACTAAACATGCCGTATATATTGGACGTTTCTCCAATGGTTATGGGGATGAATATGGGGGTATTAGCTTCCGCGCGGAAACTGGGGGGACTATTAATATACGTTTAGGCGCCGAAGAACATCATTTTGCCGTGCGTAAAGGGCAAATGTGGATGGTGACTACCAATGATTTACAATCCGCGCGTGATTATGCTAACCGTATGATTGATTATGCATTATCTACCGCTAAAGACGTAAAACCAATTTTGTATATTTATTTTGGGTTTCATTATGCGCATGGTTGCGAAGCCGCTTTTGCTAAGGCAATTGAAGAAGTGTTGCATGAGCGCGCAGAAACTTTGCAAAAAGCAGGAATTACTGCGCAGGTGCGTAACCCCGAAGCCATCACTGCGGAAATGATTTCTTCTCCGCCTGAAGCAGGGGTTATCCTCGCTTTGAATAATCTCTGGGGCGATATTGTGGCGGATTTATATCCGCGGCTTGCCAATAGCTATATTTCTTATGATTCGGCTTTGATTAGCAATAAAGGTTTTTGTGTAGAAACGGGTGCTGGTGGTACTGCGCCTGATCGTATCTTTGGTTCGGTGGGTTTGGAAAATACTGGGTTTTTATGTTTTAATCCCGGAGCAATTGTTTTTGGGGTTGCCAAAGCCATTGAACGGGCAGGGCAAGTAGAAGGCAACGAACAGGTGGAAAATTATGGTCGTGCATTAAGCAAAGCTTATGTTGAAGCGACTAAACGTGGTTATGTAACCTCGGATTTAGGGTGGATAGATGCCAGCGGAAAACACGTGACCAAGCTTAGCCCTAAACGCATAAATGCCGATGCAAAACCCCAAGTGGTTGATACTCGCGTGATGCTGCAAGCGGTGAAGGTGGAGTTGTTAAAAATATTAGGAGATTCAGCACAGGAAGCAGAAAATAAATTGCGTGTGCTAGAAAAAACCTTGAGTTTGACGCAGGCTAGCCAACCACTTGCTGCTAGTGATCCTCTGCGGAAAAAGATTGAGGCGCTGAATTTGGATCCTGAGTGATTTTTTTGATATTTTGCCTTTATACTATAAAAACCTCTGCACGACAGTATCACTAAGTTAGGTGCTGTCGTGTATTGTTTTGATTGCCTCTAAAAAATAAAATTCCATAATGGTTTCTTAAATCATTTTATGGCATAATGCGCAAATGAACTTAAAAAATACTGCTATTAAAAAGATGGGTACTATCCGTCAGATGGATTTGGTCGAGAAAGTAAAATCTTACGATCCCCATGTGGACGAGGATGCGCTTAATCGTGCCTATATTTTTGCTATGCAGGCGCATGGCACGCAAACGCGTGCTTCGGGCGACCCCTATTTTTCACATCCTGTTGAAGTTGCCTATTTTTTAACTTCTTTGAAGTTAGATACTGCAACGATTATAACCGCTTTATTGCATGATACGGTAGAAGATACCGAAGCAACTTTAGACCAGATAGAAGCATTGTTTGGCAAAGAAGTACGCGGTTTGGTGGATGGGGTGACGAAACTAAATCGCTTAGAAATTAAGTCCGAAGGTTCCAAGCAGGCGGAAAATTTTCGTAAATTAGTCGTCGCCATGTCGGAAGATTTGCGTGTGCTGTTGGTAAAGCTCGCTGATCGTCTGCATAATATGAAGACTTTGCATTATATTAAGTCGGAAGATAAGCGCAAACGCATCGCCAAAGAAACTATTGAGATTTATGCGCCGCTAGCCGAGCGGATTGGTATGCGCCAGATGAAGGAAGATTTACAGGATCTATCCTTCGCGCAGATGTATCCAGAAGCGCGTGAATCCATTGTAAAACGATTGGATTTCTTACGCCGCCAAGGAAAAGCACAGGTAGAAAAAATCCTTTCGCGCTTGAGTGAATTAATGGAAGAAGCGGGGGTAGAACCTATTTTGCTCGATGGACGGGAGAAAAAACCTTATTCCATCTGGAAGAAGATGGAGAGTAAAAACGTCCCCTTTGAGCAGCTTTCTGATATTATTGCTTTCCGTATCTTAGTGCACACAATTCCTGAATGTTATCAGGCATTGGGAGCAGTTCATGCGGCTTTTCATACTATTCCTGGGCGGTTTAAAGATTATATTTCTACCCCTAAGAATAACGGTTATCAATCCATTCATACTTCGGTGATTGGTCCGGGGCAGCAACGTATTGAAGTGCAAATCCGCACGCAGGAAATGCACGATATTGCTGAATATGGGGTGGCAGCGCATTGGTCGTATAAACAACGGCGCGATTTTCAGATTGATGGTAAACAATTCCGCTGGGTACGCGAATTATTAGAAATTTTAGAACGCAGCGATGACCCCGAAGAGTTCTTGGAAAATACCAAGCTGGAAATGTATCACGATCAGGTGTTCTGCTTTACCCCTAAAGGCGATATTATTGTGTTGCCGCGCAGTGCAACTCCTGTGGATTTTGCCTTTGCCGTGCATTCGGGCGTGGGTAGTTGCTGCGTGGGTGCCAAGGTAAATGGGCGGATTGTCCCTTTAAAAACTCAGCTAAAAAACGGCGATCAGGTTGATATTATCACCTCTAAAAGCCAAACTCCGAGCCCGGCTTGGGAACGTTTTGTGGTTACGGGGAAAGCGCGTTCAGAAATCCGTAAATATATCCGCACTCAGCAGCGCGATGAATATATTACCCTTGGGCGCGCCATATTATCTCGTACTTTCAAGCAAGAAGGTAAAGATTATAGCGATAAAATGCTCGAAGCCATCCTCAGCAGCATAAAACGTCGCGAGATTGACGATGTTCTAGCCGATGTGGGCGAAGGAACTTTAGGGCGTAATCAGGTTTTTGAGGCGGTTTTTGGCAATGTTTTGGATGCCGCTTCCAAGAAAAAACCAACTAATATAGTTAGCAAAACCAGAAAATTAGATATAGATAAAGTCAGCAATGCACTGCCCATCCGCGGACTTATTCCTGGCATGGCAATCCATTTTGCGGGCTGTTGTCACCCGATTCCTGGTGATGGAATTGTCGGCATTGTCACCACCGGCAAAGGCATTACCATCCATACGATGGAGTGTGAAACTTTAGAGAATTTCTCTGACGCACCTGAGCGTTGGATTGAGGTGTCGTGGGAAAGTGCTGGCGGCAGTGACCCTCGCTATGTCGGACGCTTAAAAACCACTCTTTCTCATGAAACCGCTGCTTTGGCTACGCTTGCCAATGTAATCTCTCGCGAGGGGGGCAATATTAATAATTTACGCATTGCCAATCGTTCCTCCGATTTTTTTGACTTGCTGGTGGATATAGAGGTGCGTGATGCGCGGCATTTGCAGAATATTATCGCAGGTTTGCGCTCTAAGGATGTGGTGCAGGCGGTGGAACGTTATAATGGGTAGAGATTATTTGATGTTTAACCCTATATTATTAGCTATTTTTTTAGCTAATTCATGAAAATCTTTATAGCAAGACTGCACAGCCTCACCATGAGAACCAATCGCCCCATCCGCTGGCTTTAAATAAAAAATTGGTTTATTTGCTTCTTGCGCTAAAGGCATTAAACTACGGTAATGCTTTAACTGCGCTAATTTATAAGGATCGTCATTGGTATCTGGTACATTCTGAACTTTTTCATCTAAAATATATTCTCGATATATACTAGGTATTTTATCTAACCAACGCTGATATGCTTGTACAGGGCGACTATCTCTAACCCCATGTTGCATAACCACGTAGCCTATTGGGTTCATTTCACCTTCTGGTAATAGTAAATTTGTATCCTGAGTAAAATTGCTTTTTGCCTTTTTCCACTGAGACCTCCAACGTCTAAGAGTTGGACCAAGATTTCTTAACCCTTGCAGAGAAAACAAATCAGGAGCTAACGGTAAAACTATAAAATCTGTAGAAATAAGTGCTGCTCGATTAATTGCACCTAAATTTGGACCAATATCAATGAGAATAATCTGCGCAGGATGTTGAATAATAGCGAGTTGAATTATACGATAAATCGCAGAAGTAATTCTAAATCCTCGCTCTTTTTCCGCGGAGCATTCTGTCCATGCCTGCGATAATTCATCTTCATAATTTGACAAGGCCAAATTTCCAGGAATCAACCCTAAATTATCGCTAAGTTTTTCAACATGTGGAGATTTTATATCCCCAGTTCCCACCATTTGCGGCTTCAAACTATCCGAAATAGTATTGGCATCACCATCTTGCCATAATTCCTCTAATCTTTTCTCGCTCAGAAACATTGATGTTAGATTAGACTGTGGATCTAAATCAACCGCTAGTACGGGAATTCCGCGATCAGCAAACATCCATGACAAATGATAAACCAAAGAAGTTTTGCCCACGCCGCCCTTGTTATTAAAAAATGCTACTGTTTTCATTTAAGTTCTCTTTTTTATGGTCGCCAAAAAAACATTATTAGGACAGCTAAATTCTGCGCGAGGATTGCCATTTTCTTTCAAGCTTTTCTGGGCTTGTTGAATTCCATAACCATATTTATTAACGTAACCAAGAGCTTTCATGGATTCTGCAATAATTGGATTTCTATAATCGCTAGATGTTTCAATGTTTTCTATTGTTACTACACCATATAAATTTCCTGGGCTATGTATCTCAATTCTATCAGAAAACCAATAAAACTTTATTGGTGCATTGGATTGATAGTCCCTATGCATAACAGCATTCATTAATAATTCTCTAATAGCTCTCTCTGGATAATCTGCAATTAGTTTTTCTGTTAGGCTGGTATTCGAAACCAATATAGAATTAATATTTGTTCTAATTCTACTATCAAGCTCACGTAAAACTGACAGTAAATCTCCAGAAATTTCTGCCTGATCTATAAGATCATCAGTAATATGAGTGCCAGATATTTTTAAATATTGGATATAGGCTCCTGATAAAAAATAACGGGTATTTTTGCCAAATATTATCAATCCTGCATTAGTAGCACAATTACGCAGTGTATCATAAAATCTCAAAGAAGCCATTTGTTCTTCAGTTGATCGATGATTAGCCTCAATAATATCTGCTGATACCACTTCTTTTCTATATGCGGTAAACAACGAAATCGACAAATCTTCTATGCTAGACTCATAAGCGGCACATGCATCAAAACTTTTTGCATTGCTAATTCTTTTTTCTGTTAAAACATGTTCTTCCTGTTGTGATGCTTTCGCTTTACGAGGACCTATTCTTACCCAAACGCTACCATTATAACGTACGGGGGGATAAAAAGATGGCATAACCTCTACAACGGCAACCTCTTTTCCATCTAACAACACTTTGCCAACATTTATTTGTGGCATAGGTTGGATATTGCCATTAGAGCGCAAACCACCCAAACTAGTCAAAAGAGTATCTGTTATTTCTATTCCTTCTGGAAGACCTTCATTATTTACACCTATAATTAAGTATCCTGGTTTGCCATTATTTGGTAAATCATTAGCAAATGCGCAAACCGCCTCTGAAAATTTGTCAGTATTATTGGTGGAAATGGTTAATTCCACTCTATCCGACTCTAAATTTGTAATTAGTCTTTTTAACTCTTCAGATGTTATCATAAGATTTATTTAAAATTATAAATTACCAGCAAAAATACACTCAACGACCAAATCATACAATCAAATCATAAAAAAATACAGTTTATTATTTTAATGCCAATTGTTACAATGTCGAGTGCAAATCAATTCAATGAGTAAATAATAATGCCCTTAGAATGGTGGCTTTCATTAATATTTTCAACTATCGCAATTGCTATATCTCCCGGTAATGGCGCCATTATATCCATGCGTTATGGGTTGAAGGGTGGATTGAAATATGCCAGCCCAGTAATAATCGGTCTGCAACTAGGTCTGTTAAGTGTTTATGTAATTGTACTTATTTTATTGCTGTTTACCAACAATATCTCACCTCATATATTAGATGTAATTTCCTTAATTGGTGGTGCTTACCTAATATTCTTGGGCGGAAAAGACATTATAAAAGCATATAATCCCGCGCAAGAATCTTCCAAGCTAATAGGAGATATAAATAGCGAGGATAAATCTTCCTTAGAGCCAATTTCTAAGCGCATATTAATTGGTTTTTTTACCAACCTCACCAATCCCAAAGGCATAATTTTCTTACTCGCCTTCTGCCCCCAATGGCTACGCCCCCATGCTCATTGGTCAATTACTAGTCAAGCAGTAGCTATGGGCATTGTCATGTTCATAATCGACATAAGTGTAATGCATGCGTATGCCTATCTCGCTAGCTCTATCAAAAAGTTTCTACTTAATCCCCGCTCATTAAGAATGGTCGAATTGATTTTGGGCGCAATATTATGTTTTATTGGTAGCACTATGGCGGTCATCCGCTTTTTATAAGCCTTATATTGCAGCGCAAAATTGATTTTTAAGAGTTTTCCTTGCAATCTAGCCTAATATTTGCAAAGTTTATCACCTGCAAAAACTTTTAAATCTGGACTGATAAACATGGCTATCGAAAAAGAACCCATCACTGACCAAGAAGCATTAGATTTTCACACCCGCGGACAGCCAGGTAAGGTGGCGATTCAGGCAACTAAGCCTTTGATT
This sequence comes from Alphaproteobacteria bacterium UBA6149, assembly GCA_002423155.1. GTDB lineage: Bacteria > Pseudomonadota > Alphaproteobacteria > Rickettsiales > UBA998 > UBA6149. The sequence continues at coordinate 59,738 of DIUV01000050.1, read as the reverse complement.
ACACAGCGTGATTTGTCTTTGGGGTATTCTCCAGGGGTGGCGGTTCCTTGTTTGAAAATCCATGAAAATCCTAATTTGGCTTATGAATATACTGCCAAAGGAAATTTCGTTGCGGTTATTTCTAATGGAACGGCGGTTTTGGGGCTGGGTAATTTAGGTGCGTTGGCCTCTAAGCCTGTGATGGAAGGTAAGGCGATATTGTTCAAACGCTTTGCCGATATTGATGCAATTGATATTGAAGTAGATACCACTGATGTGGACGAATTTGTTAATGCTATTCGTTTGCTTGGTCCTAGCTGGGGCGGAATTAACTTAGAAGATATTGCTGCACCAGAATGTTTTATAATTGAACAACGCTTGCGTGAGGAAATGGATATTCCCGTATTCCATGATGACCAGCATGGAACCGCTATCATCACCGCGGCAGGAATGTTAAATGCCGCCGAACTTACGGGAAGAAAATTTGAAGATTTAAAAGTAGTAGTAAATGGTGCCGGTTCTGCGGGCATTGCCTGCTTGGAATTGCTGAAATTAATGGGCGTTCCCCATGAAAATGTACTGCTTTGTGACCGTTCAGGCGTAGTTTATGAAGGTCGTACTGATAGTATGAACCAATGGAAATCCAAACATGCAGTAAAAACTGACAAGCGTACTTTGTTAGATGCTTTGACCGGAGCGGATGTTTTCTTGGGGCTTTCTTCTGCTGGTGCAGTATCGCAAAAAATGGTGCTGGCAATGGCGCCAAAACCAATTATTTTTGCCATGGCAAACCCTGTGCCCGAAATTTTACCCGAGGAAGTTCTGCAAGTTCGTAGTGATGCGATTATTGCTACTGGACGTTCGGATTATCCGAATCAGGTAAATAACGTAATGGGTTTCCCCTATATTTTCCGTGGTGCATTAGATGTGCGTGCGCGAGAAATTAATGAGGAAATGAAAGTTGCCGCCGCGCGCGCAATCGCCGCATTAGCACGAGATGAAGTGCCTGAAGAAGTTTCTGCGGCGTATTCTGGGCGCAAAATGGAATTTGGCACCGAATATATTATTCCTACACCGTTTGACCCTCGTCTTATTTACACCGTGCCTGTTGCGGTTGCCAAAGCCGCGATGGAAACTGGGGTGGCGCGTAAACCCATCGAAGATTTTGATGCTTATAAACGCGAATTGTCGGCTCGCTTAGACCCGACTGTGGGTACGATGCACCGTATTTTTGAGAAAGTTTCTAGCAATCCCAAACGCATAATTTTCGCTGAGGGTGAGGAGGAAAAAACCATTCGTGCCGCAGTAAACTGGCGGGATAATGGCTATGGAACTCCTATTCTTGTGGGTCGTAAAGAGCGCATTGTGGGTATGATGCAAAAAATGGGGATTACTAATTCCGATGGGATTGAGGTAACTAATGCCGCTATCAACCCCCATGTAGAACAATATATTGATTTTCTTTATGCGCGTTTGCAACGCAAAGGATTTTTGCAGCGTGATATTGTGCGCATGGTAAAAGGGGATCGTAACAGCTTTGCCGCCTGTATGTTGCAAGCTGGGCATGGTGATGCGATGATTACGGGTTTGACTCGTAGCTATACTCGTTCGCTGGAAAATATTTTGCGTGTAATTGACGAAAAACCGGGTGAATGCCTATTTGGTATGTCGATGATGATTACGCGTAATCGCACGATTTTCATTTCTGATACGGTCGTGCATGAATTACCTGAACCCGATAAATTAGTGGCAATTGCTGAACGTACTGCCGCTAAAGCACGGCAATTTGGGCAGGAACCACGCGCGGCTTTCTTGTCATTTTCTAATTTCGGCAATCCCAACCGCGAAAAATCTAAGCGCATCCAAGAAGCAGTAAAATTAATGGATGCTCGCAAAGTGGATTTTGAATATGAAGGTGAGATGAGTGCTGATGTGGCGCTTAATAAAGAGTTGATGTCGCTTTATCCGTTTTGTCGCCTGAGTGGGCCTGCGAATGTCTTGGTAATGCCGGGGTTACATTCTGCCAATCTGGTTTCAGGCATGTTGCAAGAATTAGGCGATGGAGCTTTGGTTGGGCCTATTTTAGTAGGTATGGATAAGCCTGTACAAGTAGTTAAAATGAATGCCTCCGTTTCAGACATTATTAATATGGCAGCGATTGCGGCTATGGAAGCAATGGAAGATAAATAATATAATTTCTTTGGGAGAACTCAATGTTAGTTAAAAAGATTCAACTTATCTTATCTAGCTTGCTCTTAGCAATCGCTAGCCCAGCATTGGCGGCGGAAATAAAAAATCCAGCACTTTTGCAAATAAACGCTGACGATGTGGTGATGGGGAAAACAGAAGCTCCTGTAACCATTATAGAATATGCGTCACTTTCTTGTACGCATTGCGCTCATTTTCACAAAGAAGAATTGCCTAAATTAGAAGAAAAATATCTAAAAACTGGCAAAGCAAAATTGGTTTTACGCCAATTTCCTTTGAATGAACCTGCTTTAAAAGGGGCAATTTTATTACGTTGTGTGGATAAAACTCAATATTACAATTTCAACAAGGTTCTGTTCGGCATGCAGGAAAAATGGGCTTTTGCACCGGATTTTTATAATGCATTGCAGACTATTGCTTCAGTTGGCGGCGTAAATGCGGATATGTTTGATGCTTGTATGAAAAATATGGAAAATGAAAAAGCCGTATTATTAAGTCGCAAACAAGCTGAAGAAGAATTGGGAATTCAAGGAACGCCGAGCTTTTTTATCAACGGCATTCCACTTGGGAAAACGGCGCCAACAGCAGAAAATTTAGGTGCAGCAATTGATGCGGCTAAATAAAAACCCAAAATGGAACTACCCTCACTTGATGAATTAAATAATAAAATAAAAGCCCAGCAACCCAAGAAAATAACCGCGCTGGAACGTTCCGATTCTGGGCGTGCGATGCGTTATGGGGTGGATTTATTGTCGGGGGTTGCCGTTGGTTTCGTGGCAGGATTCTACCTGGACCGGTGGCTGGAAACCAAGCCTATTTTTATGCTTATCGGCATAATATTGGGCATGGGTGCTGGGTTTTTAAATGTTTTTCGGGCTAATCAGCGTTACATTGCCGAACTGGAAGCGGATGAAGAAAAAGTACATTTTGTGAAAGAAAAGCTGGACAATCAGACGAAAAAACAATAATTGAGTTGCGTCTAAAATATAAAGAGTGAGTATAAACAATGAGTACTGGTCACAGTCCATTAGAACAGTTTGAAGTTAAAACCTTGTTTTCTTTGCCGCAATTTGCTGGCATGAACGTAGATTTTACTAATGCCTCTTTGTTTATGTTGTTGGCAGTTGGGGTTGCTTCGTTTTTCCTGCTGGGTGGCATGGCTAAGGCGGCATTGATTCCCAGCCGTTGGCAATCACTCGCGGAATTAACTTATCAATTTATAGCTGGCACCGTGCGTGACAATGTCGGCAAAGAGGGAATGGCTTATTTCCCCTTTATTTTCACGCTGTTTCTATTCATTTTGTTCTGTAACTTACTTGGGATGATTCCTTATTCCTTCACGGTTACCAGCCATATCATCGTTACTTTTGCCTTGGCGATTGTGGTTTTTCTGGGTATCACTTTGATTGCTATTTTCAAAAATGGCTTAGGTAAATTTATTGGTCACTTCTTGCCCGAGGGGACTCCTTGGTGGTTGGCTCCCATGATGTATGTTATTGAATTATTCTCATATCTTGCCCGTCCCGTTAGCTTATCCATTCGTCTTGCCGCCAATATGATGGCTGGGCATACAATGTTGAAAGTTATCGCTGGTTTCGTGGTGATGCTCGGACTTCTCGGTGGCTGGTTGCCTCTAGCTTTATTAATAGGATTAACAGGCTTCGAGATGGCGATTGCAATTTTGCAGGCGTATATTTTTACAGTACTAACTTGCGTTTATCTTAATGATGCTCTTCACATGCATTAAGCTTTAACAGCTGGTACAGTAAGCCTGCAAAGGCGAATAAAATTAATGCAGCTTGTCTGTATAAATACAAAACATAAAACACTTTAGGAGGACTACAATGGAAGGTGCTGGTTTAAAATATATTGGCGTTGGTTTAATGGGCTTAGGCATGTTGGGCGCAGCTATTGGTGTGGGTAACATTTTCGCAGCAATGTTGAACGGTTTGGCACGCAACCCAAGTGCAGAAGCTAAATTAGCGAAATACATCTATGTAGGCGCAGGTTTGGCTGAGGCATTAGGTCTATTTGCACTAGTTATCGCATTATTGTTGATTTTTGCGGTTTAATTTTTTTTTGAGTTTTCCCTCGCTGGTTATTTAACTGGTGAGGGAAAATTTGATATTATCTATAAGGATTAAGTTGCGTGGAAAACGGAGCAGAAAATACAGTGGACAACACAATAGCTGAAGTGGGGCATGAATCTGCGCCTAAATCGGGTATGCCGCAATTAGATATATCTACTTTTTCTTCCCAGCTTTTTTGGTTGGCGATTGCCTTTGTTCTTTTCTACCTGATTGTATCACGTTTAATTGTTCCGCGCATTAGCGGCGTTTTGGAAAATCGCGCAAACAACATTGCCGCAGATTTAGCCGCCGCCGAAAAGGCAGCAGGGGAAGCGGCGGAAGCTAAAAAACTTTATGAGAAATTATCTGCTGATGCGCGTTTTTCCGCACAGGCAGAATTTGCGCAAGCACAAGCAAAAATCAAAACTCAGCAAGATGCAAAATTTGCCGAAACTGACAAAATAATTCATGCGCGCTTAGCCGAAGCAGAAGTAAAATTACAAAATACTCGCAAAGAAATGCAAGAAAAACTAGCTCCCTTGGCGCAAGAATTGGCACAAGATCTGGTACAAAAAATTTCTGGGGTTGCAGCTGATGCTGCATCTGTTAGCGCGGCATTGAAAGCTTAAAGGATAAATAAAATCATGGAAAATCTACAAGACCCAGTATTTTGGGTAGCCGTTGCTTTCTTCGCACTAGTAATTCTCGCTTGGCGCCCGATGGCAAAATTTTTAAGCACGAGCTTAGACGGACGCGCGCAAAAAATCTCCGATGAGCTAGCACAAGCAGTGCGCCTGCGTGAAGAAGCACAAGCAACTTTGCAAGCCTATCAACAAAAACAACAAGAAATCGCCGCCGAAGCCAAAACTATTTTAGAAAATGCCTTGGCAGAGAGCGCACGCATGCAAGAAGAAGCCAGCAAACAACTAGAAAAAGCGATAGAAACCCGCTTGAGCCTCGCCAATGAACGCATCGCGCAGGAAGAAAACAAGGCTATCAAGCAAGTGCAATTACAAATAATTGAACTAGCGACAACCGCCGCACGCACAGTTTTAACCAGCAGCATGCAAGAGCAAGCAAACGACAATTTATTAAACGCTGCTCTGGCAGATATTGGCAAAATAGCCGGTTAGATTTCTTTCGGCTTATTTTTTATAGTGTTTCTTCTTTATTTTTGCACCGCACGAGCGGTGGGCTTGCAGTCGCAAGCCTGTATAGTGCTTCTTATTTAGTACGATTTTAAAGGGGAAGCACTATACAATATGATATAAATTAATACTAGGGCGATTTCGCCAATCGTTAATTTTGTATTTTTTCACTAAAATATCTCTTGTCATACCTATGCAGGGCGGTATCCATGCCTATCAACTAGCTGTACAGCCAATGGTTTGGCATGGATGCCGCTCTACGTGCTACATGACGATGGAGATTTTATTGAAAAATACAAAATTAACGATTGATTAAATTGCCCTGGGCTAATACTCCCCCCTAAACTTTGGGGACGTAGCTCAGCAGGATAGAGCGACAGATTCCTAATCTGTAGGTCGAGGGTTCGAATCCCGCCGTTCCCACCACCACTTTTCGTTAGTGTGCTACGCACACTTAAGAAAAGTGAGTGTCACGCCGTAGCGCAAAGCGCGTAGGCGGACTGGTAGAGGTGGACACTACTGCCCAATTAAAATTATTTATATATATC
>DIUV01000050.1:0-53767 GCA_002423155.1 Alphaproteobacteria bacterium UBA6149 | reverse complement strand
AGGCGGGGATGACGACGGAGAGTTGTTTTAATACAGACACATATACAATATAAACCTTTTTATTTTTAATTGGACAGTAGTGTAAAGGCGGAGGGAAAATTCAATGTGCAACAACGGGGCAAGTTCACCAACTGATAACAATAATTAACTTGTAGGATTGTTATGCTTTATAAACAGGCGGTTGTCATCCCGCCGCAGGGCGGGATCCATGCCTAGCCGCGAAGACGGAATGTGCGGAAAAACGTGGATCCCGCCCTGCGGCGGGATGACAACCGCCTGTTTTGTAACAAGACTAAAAAATAATAGTTTAAAATTTTAATAATTGGCGAAATAGCCCTATGTGCAACAATATTATTATATTTTACATGTTTTCGTATATTATGATAGGCGTATGCCCTAGTTTTCTTCCCCAGCCGTTAAAAGCTGTGATCAGATGCTAGGGGTTTTTTATGGATGATTTTTGACATGAAAACTAAATTTAAAATCTGTGTTTTTCCAAAAGACGGGCATAACTCGCGCCGCCCTTTATAATGCCCTATCTGCCAAAGGCAACCCAGAATTCAGCACTATATTGAAGGTAATCAGCGCTTTGGGGCTTAAGTTGCAGGTGGTGGAGGGGTGATTGTTATGAAAAATAATGGCTTAATATAAAATCACAAAAATCGTGGATTTTCTGACATAATAAACTGTAATCTATATGTTTAATTATCAATATAGCCACTGTTTTCAAATAATATAGTTTGTTGTTTCTGGTTGTTTCTGAAGTTTTACGCTTATTAGGTAATGGGTTGTTGGTATTGTATGACATATTTATAATCTCACTTTGATTTTTTTATCAGGTAGTGAGGATATTATGTGTGGGCGAAAATTTAGGCGCAACAAATTCTATACAATTCAAACTATACAATTCAAAGTTATACAATAGCCTGATATATAATAATTATTTTAGTTAGGCAAAATTTTAGGCGGAAAAGTTTTTAGGCGTTTTTATAATCTGATGTTTTTATAATTCGCATAATTCTCTCTTCTGTCATTCCTTCACAAATAGGCATAGATAACAATTTTCTTGCTACATCTGATTTAGTTCTGTTTCTGTTTGGATGTTCTTTTTTAAGTTGGTTATATACTTTTGCTGATTCCGTCCGAATTTTATTATCCCGTTCTTTTGTTGCTATTTTTTTATCTTTTTGAGAGTTGGATTCTATATCATTGACTGAATGCTCATCTATGACAAATTCATTAGGTATATTTTTCTTACCTTTACGCATAAATGCTTGCAAGTTTTCTGACAGTTCCATTCTTTTACTCTGCAACCATTGCAAACCTTCAACTACAGGAAATCTATAAACAATCCCCCAATCCATCTGCTGTTTAGTAGAGTTTGGAAGATTTCCATTTTCTATATCACGCTCTATTTCATACTGAGCTGATTTATATAATTCTTTTAGATATGCAACTTCTTTAATTGGTGGATTGTTTGTTTTTCCGCTTATTGACTCCCATAGCCATTTGTCATTACTGTTATCAGATTCATTGTAATCTATAAAAAAACTTCCCCCACCTTTAGCAACATGTAATAATTCTGCTAACGTCAATGAACTATATTCATTAAGCCACTCTTTATCATCAATAAATTCAGATAATTGCTGGCGAAGTATAAGATTTCTCCCCTGAAAATCCTTTTGTTCTTTACACCATTTAACAAAGCTTTTTGGCTCTATCTGCCAAAGCCATGGGCTTTCTATTTTTTCTTTGTTTATAATTTCAAATTGCTTTTTGCGTCCTGCCTTATTGGCATGTTGATAAAAAAATTTATTAAGTTCAATTAGAAAAAAACGTCTATTACCTTGAGAAGAAGGTATATTGCCTTGAGAAGAATTATCAGGTAAATTAATGTTACACACTTCTTCTTCAAGCTCGGTTGACCATTCTTCGAAAGCGATTAACCCTAGCACAATACAACAAGCTTCTGCCAATCCCCAAAAAGGTTTATTAAGCTGACCATTATCTGTATCGGCTCTGCCACACCACATTGGTTCTGGGTTGTTAATATGATAAACCCAATTAGATGATGGTTCTGCACATTCTGGCGGGTATTTGATTTCAGCAAGTTCTACCGCTTCATTTCCATTATCTAACAATTCTTCAACTAGCTCTTTTTCCATAATTCATGCCCTGTTATGTAGTGAAATTAACTCTGGTTTATTCAAATTTCATTTTACCCAGCGCAACCTCGTAAAACCACCTATTTACTCTTCCCAATCACCTTAAACACAGTTCTATTCCCTAACTCAATTTTTCTATCGTTTCTTCAGTAGAAAGCAATTTGCGTTTGGGGCTGGATATGCGATCTATCGCAATATAATAATCGCCAATATCTTCCAAATAACGTGTCAAAGCTTCTTTGATGTAAAAGCTTTTGGTGCGTTTGGTTACGCCGCATAATTGTTCTAGTTGCGTCTCTATGTTTTGCGGTAATCTTACAGAAGTCATAAAATATCCTTAATTTTTAATGAGTGACATTACCCTACACGACAGTACAGTTAATATTGTTAAGCTATTGAATAGGAATTATTTATTTCCCAAAATCACTCTCTCCATCGTCATTCCCGTGCAGACGGGAATCTCTCTCAACTCAAACTTAAGCATTCGCAAGTGGAGAAAGAGATTCCTGTCTGCACGGGAATGACGATGGAGAGAGTGAACTTTTTTGTTATATTTCAATATATAAATGCCATGTTAATAATACTGTCGCGTAGCTTGGAGTGACATCACACTACCCGACACTTTTTTGGTGCCATAAAATGTTTATTATATATCAATACTCTCTGTTGTCATCCCCGCCCAACCTTTGTTTGAGAAAGAGGGGCGGGGATCTCGGGACACAAAAAAGACCTAATTTGTAGCCCTAGATCCCCGCACAAGGCGGGGATGACGACGGAGAGTTGTTTTAATACAGATAGATATACAATATAAACCTTTTTAATTTTAATTGGACAGTAGTGCGCACAAGGCGGGGATGACGACGGAGAGTACGAAGAAAAACAAAAAGTGTCGGGTAGTGTGGAATGACATTGCGTACATTGTAACACATGTAATACCAAGCAACAAGGTTAATATGTGAATTTTTATGAGGCATAAGTGTTTTTATATAAACAATTCCTGAAAATTTATGCTAAACTCCACCCCAGAGTTAGGGAACCTAACTTCGGGGCTTTACAACCTCGCGCAGAGCGGCGAATTCGTCGTTAAAATTCCTCCCTTGTCTTGAGGCTTGGGGGGCGCTGTCGTATGTCCAACCGCAAGGTAAAGGACAGCGCGGTCGTTCTTTGCGCGATTTGTAAACCCCCAGGCCACCAGCTTTTGCTGGTGGTCGGTCACGCAATTTATGGGAGTTTACAATGGAGAAGAAAACTAACCGTCGTTTAAATGCTATTTTCAACAAATTCTGTCTGGCAAGAATTCCTACAAGAATTCCATTACAACGAGAGATGGATGCGGTGCGCCGAGCGGTGGCGATTGCGCAGAAATATGTGCAAAATGCAAATTATGCGCCAACCGTCGAAGAATTGGCGTTTGTGGAACAATTGACCCGAGAATTAGGGGATAATTATTTTGCCACCCAGCAGATTGCCGCTTATATGCGGCATAAATTGGGGCGTGTTGATGAAGTGGAAAATCAAGCAGATTCATTGCCGCGTGATGATGATTCATGGTTCTTGCTGTAAAACATAACCAGCAATTCTAAAACTAATTTTTATCTGCCAAAATATCCGTTGTCATGCCGCTGACGAGCCACTGCTGTTTTAATCCCCACAAATTCGGGAGAACACCCTCTCCCTTTGGGAGAGGGTGGGGTGAGGGNNTGCTTGGTGAAAAAGTATTTTCCAGTTCTTTTATAACCAACAACATCACTCCTGTGGAGCTTCCCTCACCCCGTCCCTCTCCCAGAGGGAGAGGGGGCAGTCCGCGGTTCATTTTTAAGTTCTGTTTACACAAATACATCATAAACTGGCAGTATTGTTGGTGTAAATATAACAGCAGCTTATTTTCCTTGGACAGTAGTGGCTGACGAGAGGCATGACAACGGATATTTTGGCGGATAAAATTAGTTTTAGAATTGCTACAAAATAACTTACCAGCTTGCTTAAAGTTGTTATATAACACTCCCATGAGCCAGCTTAATGAACAGATTCTTGCCCCCAATATTACCCCAGAATTTTCTGCGGCGTTTGAGTTGTTGGAAAATTCTTCGCAAAATGTTTTTTTGACGGGTAAGGCTGGTACGGGGAAATCTACTTTTTTGCAGTATTTTCGGCGCAATAGTTTGAAAAAAATCGCGGTGGTGGCGCCTACTGGTGTGGCGGCGTTGAATGTTTCGGGGCAGACTATTCATTCTTTTTTTCGCCTTAAACCTGCTTTTGTGAAGGTGGCGGAGTTGAAGCCGATTCGTAATCGCGTGTTGAAGGAATTGGAGCTGCTGATTATTGATGAAATTTCTATGGTGCGAGCGGATATTTTTGATGGGATTGACCATAGTTTACGCATTGCGCGCAAGAATAATCAGCCCTTTGGTGGGGTGCAGATTTGTGTGATTGGGGATTTGTTTCAATTGCCGCCGGTGGTTTCTAATGATGAGAAACAGTTTTTTGCGCAACATTATCGCTCACCCTTTTTCTTTGCTTCTCATGCTTATGGGGAGGCGGATTTTCGGATTATTCAGTTTAATACGATTCATCGTCAAAATGATGCGGAGTTTATTCATATTCTCAATGCTATTCGTTCGGGCGCTTGTGGGGAGCAGGAATTGCAGACGCTAAATGCACGTTTGGTGCCGCGTGCTACGCCTGCGCCGAGTACCTTGGTTTTGACGGCGACTAATGCTTTGGCGGAGAATATAAATAATACTAAATTGCGCGATATTGCAGGTAATAAAATAGTTTATGAGGGGGAACTAAAAGGCGAATTTGGTATGAAAGATGCGCGTTTGCCTGCGCCCGAACAATTAGCACTGAAAGTTGGTGCGCAAGTTATGTTTGTGAAAAATGACAGCGAGGGACGCTGGGTAAATGGCACAATTGGCATGGTGGAAACTTTGGAAGATGATTTAATTACCGTGAGTGTACGGGGGATTGTCCATGATGTAGAGCGCGAAAAATGGAAAAATATTGGCTATGAATTTAGCGAAGAACAAGAAAAAATTATTGAAAAACCGCTGGGGACTTATACACAATTTCCCCTGATGCTCGCATGGGCGATTACTATTCATAAAAGTCAGGGTAAGACTTTGGAACGGGTGATTATTGATTTAGGCTCGGGCGCGTTTGCCGCTGGGCAGCTTTATGTGGCGCTTTCACGTTGCAAAACGCTTGCCGGAATTGCGCTGAAACAGGCCGTTACTCAGGCAGATATTCGCTGTGATGGAGAGGTTTTGGCGTTTATGAATGGTTCTGACGAAGAAACGGCGCAGATGCATTGCTAAAATGAGAAATTAGGTAAGTCTATTGATTATGCTCGGTCTTGTCCCAGTAATAAGGGCGCACCGCTAGTTGCCATAACGCGCGGAAACAAGCGATGGAGTGCAGAATAAAATAAAAAGGAAAGCCAAGGATTGCCAGCGTTTTTTGATGCCATTTGGCTGGATGGTCGGAGGTAAAATGGTGATTTTGCATCGTAACTAATGCTAATATTAGCTGGCTGATTAAGCCGCTGACTAATAATATGAATGAAAGATTTATTGTATTTTCAGAAAGCATAGAAAATTGCGGGGGATCAATCAGCCAATAGAGGCTGATAGACCATAAAAAAGGTGAGGATAAATAAACTAATGAGGCACTGCCGAATAGTAACTGAAAGCCGACGAAACCCATGAAACCTACAGCGCGATAAAAACGGATTGGGTGGCGCATGCAGACTAACCAAGTTTGCATATAGCCTTTTATCCAGCGAGTGCGTTGTTTTGTCCATGCCCATAATTTTGTGGGGGCTTCCTCTTGGGTGAGCGAATCTAGCAACCAGATTTTGCCTTTTTCGGCGTAAACGCGCATGCCTAAATCCGCATCTTCGGTGACGTTAAAAGGATCCCACGCGAGGAGGTTTTTTAGTTCGGCGCTGCGTATATGGTTGCTCGTTCCTCCTAGCGGAATCGGCATTTTTAGCTGGGCAGAACCGGGGAGTACAAAATTGAATAGGCTGGCATATTCAATGGAAAAAAAACGGGTGAGCAAATTATGATTGGCGTTGTAGTAATTTAACCTTGCTTGTAGGCAGATGATGTTTGGGGGAGCCGAGCGAAATAGCGCCACCGCTTTTTTTAATTGCAAAATATCCGGTTTGTCTTCCGCATCAAAAATAGCTACAAATTCACCATGAATGAAGTTTAGTGCATAGTTACACGCTTTGGGCTTGGTGCGTGGTTCGGAAGCGGGCACGCGGATTATTTCAAACATGGCTTCTGGGCGTGCTTGGATGATGGCGGAAATGGTTGATTCATCATCTGCTTCTACCACTAGTTTTATGTCTAGCTTTTGTGGTGGATAATCTAGTGCGCGTAGATTTGCGAGAATATGGGGTACTGATTTTGCTTCTTTGTAAAGTGGTACTAAAATTGAATAAATTGGTAGTTGTTCGTCGTGTGGGTAGTGGAATTGCGCTGGGTCATATTTGTAAAAATATTTTGCCATATAAAGGCAAATCTTAAAACCAATAGATACGCAATAAATCAGATTGAAAAATAAGAAAACATTGCCGATGATAACTGGATAGGGAAAGCAGAAAAAGGCAGTAATCGTTGCGCTGATTAGGAAAAATGCTAGCCAACTTACATTGTTTTTTTGTCTTTTGGCGGATAGATCCGGTCTTTTTTTCCAGAGATCTAGGCGAGATTGTTCATCCAGATTTTTAGAAAAATTATTGGTAAGTACCGTGTAAATATCGCGCTTACTGGTGATTAGTAATTGTACGTTCTTTCCGTAATGTTTATGTGCATATTGATAAAATTCGGCGGACGGCTCACAGCAGGCGAGGATATAATTTGCACCAATTTTTTGGTAGGGGATGAAATTATTAATTATATATTCGTTGAGTAAGTTTAATTGTAATAATTCCGCAGGAGGTGGGTTTTTTTGTAAGTCAATAAATTCGACATTTAACTGTTCGGCAATCGCAGAAGATACATCTAACGGACGCAGCCCAAAACGATGGGTGAGAATGTTGCCCAGTCTGCCGCCTTGGCTTTTTTGTTGTGTAAGTGCCTGATTTAATGTGTCGTCATCCACAAGCCCTTTGTCTTTAAGGGTTTGTCCTAGTTGTTTTGTGGAACCTTGTTGTTTTGTATAATCTAAAAATTCGTCCATAGAGCTACCAACCCTCCATTTCCTGCACCTGTGTTTTTGCCTGATATATGGGTGAAACCGCCCATTTGGATTTTGCTGTTGTTATTAATACTATAAATGGCGGATATTTGCGCTTTGGTGAGATTGTAATTATTATTTCCTGCAATATTGTTATTTAAGGTCAAATTTTTAAAATTTAAGGGATCTTGGGTAGCAAAAGTTGCGTTTATCTCTGGCTGTATCTGCCAGTAATTATTGATATTTATACCTAAAGTTGCACCTGTTTGTAATTGATCCTGTAGCCCAGCAAAGCGGTGCACATAACCAATATAGCTGGATATATAATCTGTTTGACCCAAAAGCTGGAAATTATAGCCAACCAACAAAGAACTGCCTAATGAACCATGACCATCTGCGGAAATAAATTGGGTGTTATTTTTATAATAAGGCGGAATTTTTATTTCTGGCTGCCATGAAAGCACCCAATTATTCTTTTGTATCAGTCGTTCACGGATAAAAAATGCACTGTTTCCGATGCCATAATTTTGCATTGTTTTGCTATTTGTATTAGATTGCAAATATTGCATTTCAGAGGAAAAACCAATCGTTGTGCCCTCATATAGTCCATATTCAAAATAGGGGCTGATACTGGTTTTGCTGAATTTATCTGTGCGAGATTTTTTGCCTTTAGCATTAAACATCTGGCTGGTTTGGTAATAGTTGCTGGTGGTAATTAATTGTGCTTTGCCAATAGCTTGTGTCCAAGCTCCTGCTTGTGCAAAGTGGGGGGTAATGAGCAAGATGAGCAGAGTTAGAAAGCATAAATTTTTATAATTTTTTGCTATTTTGCCCATTTTTTATCAATTCATCGCCACTGTGATACACGATTGTTTTAGCGCATTTAATTTGCGGCAGATATTTTTTGCTTCTTGTTTAGATAAATTTCCCACGCGGGCGCGGAGGATTTTTCCTGATGTGGGCTTGGATACGCTGATATAAGCATCCTTAGTTTCTTTGTTAGCTATTTGAATGGCGCGTGATGCGGCGCGCATAGCTTCTTTTTGGTTGCGGTAAGCGCCAACTTGTACTCCCCAATTTTTGTCTTTAGCGATATTTTTGTTTTGGGCGATGGTTTTGTTTTTTATCTGCGGTATTTCTTGGTGAATTATGGTAGGTCTTTCTGTGGATATAGATGGATTTTTTGCTGTTTTTCTTTCATTTTCTATTGGGGCGGTCTTGCGTGCGAAAGAGGGTACGGGGCGTCCGCTTTCTAATGCGGCGAAGGTGCCAGTTAGAATACGCACCATTTCATCATCGCGTTCTTTCCAAGTGCTGCCGCCCATTACTACGGCGATTACGCTATGATTCCCTCGTTTAGCTGAAGTTACCAAATTAAAACCGGATGCCCGAATAAAGCCGGTTTTTATACCATCTGCCCCCTCAAAACGACCAAGTACACGGTTATGCCCACGGAAAGTTCTGCCATTATAAACAAAAGAAGTGGTTTTAAAATAAGGGAAATAATTAGGGAAATTATCGCGCAGAGCTTTGCCCAGTACTGCCATATCGTAAGCAGTAGTATGTTGTGCAGGATTGGGAAGACCGCTAGGATTGCGAAAAACCGTATTTTTCATGCCCAAAGCTTTGGCTTTTGCCGTCATTTGCGCGGCAAAGTTGGCTTCTGAACCTGCCAGATTCTCGCCAATCATCAATGCCACATCATTTGCTGAATGTACAACCAGAGATTTAATGGCTAATTCTACGGGGATTTTTTCACCTGCTTCAAGCGCAATATTGGTTTGTGGCTGGCTGGCGGCTTTTTTAGAAGCAGTAAACATTGTTCGTAGAGTGATTTTTTGCTGTTGTAACGCATCAAATAATAAATATAGAGTCATCATCTTAGTAAGCGAAGCTGGGTAACGCGCTTCATAGGCATTTTCTTTAGATAAAATAGCCCCCGTATTCGCATCCATCACCAAACTAGCGTGGCGGCTTTTGTAAGTCGCCTTATGTGTTGATTTTCCATGTTTAACTTGTTTATATGCCCAAGCATCATCAGTGAAGCTTGCTGACAATAATAAGGCTGAAAATAAACAAAATATTGCCTTCCAAGGAATTGTTTTAGTAAAACCCTGCATAATTACTCCCACTACATGTTGTAGCGATAGTAATACAGAGATTATAGATACTCAACTGCTTATTTTCCTTTATTTTATCTATTAGGTTTGCAAAAATAAAAACTAAAAATAAAAACCTTAATTGACAATCATCTAAATATCTGGCAATTACTTACGCCTCTTTTTTTGCGGAGGGGTGGCCGAGTGGTTGAAGGCGCACGCCTGGAAAGTGTGTATACCGCAAGGTATCGCAGGTTCGAATCCTGTTCCCTCTGCCATTTTTTTGTAAATAGTTGTAATATAACAAGATATTTATTGCCTGCAAATTTCCCATACTCAAAAATATTTGCTTAATCACATGAAATTATGTGTTATTTTCATATAAATGTAACATGATAAATCTTATTGCTTATGGTACATTTTTATTATGGAAGATTATGTACTTAGCAATAGTGCCTTTGAGGGGCAAGATAAAGAAAAGGCGGTTTTTGAGCCGATTGCCTTGCCAGTTTGTGCGTCTGAATCTTTGGCGGTGGAGGCTAATAATGAAGCGGTGAAAAAAAAACCGCGTAGTTTAGGTTTGAAGGCGGTTGATTTTGTTCTTTATCCAGTTTTGACTAATTTTGTAGTTTTTGCTGTATCCGTGGCATCTGGTTATATCACTAATATTAAGAAAATTGAGGATGTTCCCAATAATCCTTTTGCAAAATGGTTGCATGGTCGGGGGCAGAAGTTTGAAGATTTTGTTATGAAGCATGGTCTTACTAAAGACCAGTCTGACTCAGCTAAAATGGTTACTTTTTCGTTCTTAGATGGCAGCATTATGGCGCCATTCATTAAATTGTTTGAGGATAGGCGAGAAAAAATTGCACGCTATATTGATAAACTTGCAGGGACTACCCCACAAGATGATGCTGTATATGCAGAAGAGCCAAAACAAAGTTGGGCAAGTGTATTAGGTGGTCGTGTTGCTGCTTTAGCAGTGGTTTTGCCTGTGGCGGTTACTTTAGATAAGCTCGGGCACAAAAATAATCAATGGGGATTTAATAAGAATAAGAATGATAAAGAGTTTTCTAGTATTAATAAAATGATGTTCAATGATCTTGGTGTAAAAATAGGCGAAGATATTGAAAAAAGTCCAGAAATAGTAAAATATTTTGGCGGAATAAAAGATATTCCTAAGTTGATGAGCGTATCTGTTTTTGAGGCGGTTTATACTTCTTTGTGTACGGTAACTTTGTATTTTTCTAGTCGGTTTTTTGCTGGTTTTGGTGCAAAAAAATCATTAGAACACCAACCAGTTAATTTGGCAATGCCAGCAGAAAAACCTCATGATTTTTCTGGGGAAGAAAAAGTGGAAAAGAAAAAATTTGTGGATGTGGTGCAGAATAATAAAAATAATGAGCAGGTTTTTTCTTATTAATAAGCTTGCTTGGTGTTAGATAAAAACCTAAAATTTATGCTGGTAGCCTGAAGGCGCTACAAACTCACCCACAATTATTTTTCCTATGCAGGTTATGTTCTCTCCTAGCGCTAATATTTCTGCGGATTTTTCTGTTGGGGCGGTGAATAATAGTTCGTAATCATCGCCTGCGGAGATGAGTTCGGATTTTAATTCGGGGGGGAGGGGGCGCGAGAAGGGGATTTTTTCGTAGTTTATGGTGGCGCTGCAATGTGATGTTGTGCAAATATGTTGCAGGTCTTGCAATAGACCGTCGGAAATGTCGATGCAGGAATTGGCTATTTCCCTTAGTTTCTTTCCTAATTCTAGGCGTGGTTGGGGGATTAAGTAACGTTGTTTTAAAAAATCATCTTGTTTTAAGAAAGAATGGGGCGGAAATTCTCCGCGGAGGATTTTTAGTCCTAAAGCGGCATCGCCAATAGTGCCGGATACATATATATCATCGCCAATTTGTGCGCCGTTGCGGCGTAGGGCTTGTCCTGTTGGTACTAATCCGCAGGCGGTTAGGCTAAGGCTGATATGGGTTTTGCTGTTGCCCGTGTCGCCGCCACTTAAGGGAAACGCAAATTTTTGTAAATCTTCTGTCAGACCTTCGGCGAAACTTTCCAACCATGCTTTGCCGCGCGTGCTTGGTACGCCGAGTCCTAAGAAACAACAATAAGGTTCTGCGCCCATGGCGGCAAGGTCAGATAGGTTGCGGCGCACTAACTTACGGGCGATGTCGGCAGGAGATTCGTTGCCAATAAAATGGATGGTTTCGTGCAGCATATCAGTGGTGATGACTAGCTGCATATTATCTGGAGGGGAAATTAGTGCGGCATCGTCAGTTAACCCTAAAGCCCCAGGGAAATTGGCGGAAAGGGGGGTGAATAATTTTTTTATGAGGGCAAATTCGTTCATAAAATATTCGCAAGGCTAATCCACCAATCTGGGTGGTTGGTTTGTAATTTCTGTGCGGCTTTTTGGGCTTGAGCATATTGGTCAAACAAGGCAAAGCAAGTGGCGCCGCTGCCGCTCATTTGTGCTATATTGCTATGTTCGTTTAAGGCGGTGAGAATTTCTGCTATGGATGGGCAAAGCTTGATGGCGGTGGGTTGTAGGTCATTGTAGGGGGTGAGGATTCTTTCTTTATTACTCATAGTTCCCTCACCCAACCCTCTCCCAGAGGGAGAGGGCTTTAGCGCAAAATTCTTGAAAACTTCGGCAGTAGATAAATTGATTTTAGGATTAACGAGGAGAATTGCCATGGGCGGAAACTCCGCAGGAGAAATTATTTCGCCAATGCCGCTCATCTGGCAGGTTTTTCCATATAAACATACGGGGATATCCGCGCCTAGGGGAAGGGCGAGTTGGAAGATGTCGGTTTCTATATCCCATAATTTAGCTAATAATTTTAGGGTGGTTGCCGCATCAGAACTGCCACCACCCAGACCTGCGCCTACGGGTAAATTTTTTTCTAACTTTATTTTTGCGCCATCTTTGTGCTGGGTTTTTGCTTGTAATGCTCTGGCGGCTTTGAGGATTATATTCTCTTCTGTTAGTTCCTGCGCAAATTCTCCGCTGATTTCTAAAGATAGTTCTTTGGCTGGCTCCACCGAAATTTTATCGCCAATATCTGCAAATACTACTAAGCTTTCTAATAAATGATAACCATCTTCGCGCTTTCCCACCATGCGCAGGGAAAGATTTATTTTTGCGGGGGCGAGGGTGCTAATTGCTGGCATCTTTTATTTTATTTTCTAATTTAAGGCGTTCGCTAGCTTCGGTTAGTAGTTTAGCTGCTGCTTTCCATTTTACTATCGCGGATTCTTTTTCGCCTAATTTAAACAAAATATCTCCCAGATGGTCATTGATGGTCGGATCTGAGGGCATAATGCTCAATGCTTGTTCCAAATAATCTTTTGCATCCGCATAATTACCCATTTTATAATATGCCCAACCCAGGCTGTCGATTATGAAGGGGTCTTCGGGGCGAGAAGCTGCGGCTTCTTCGAGGTATTTTTTTGCCATGTCTAAATTGCGTTCTTGCAATAGCCAGCTATAGCCCAGATAATTTAAAATATCTGGCTGGTGGGGAGATAAGGTGAGTGCTTGTTGCAGGTCGTCCTCGGCTTTTTTCCAATCGCCTGCGCGTTCATAAGAAATGCCCCGCGCATAGAGAATTGGCCAATGTTGCTGGGTTAGCTGTCCGTCTTTTTCTTTGGATTTTCCTAATTCTAAGGCATTATTATATTCGGCGATTGCCTCAATAAAATGTCCCGTATTGCGTAAAGTGTCCGCAATGGCGATGGCTATGTCTAGTTTTTGTGGGTAGGCGGTTTTTAGTTTTTCTAATAATTCATACGCCGATTTTTCTTGTCCCAAGGATGCAAGGCAAAAAGCGATGCGGATTTGCGCATGGCGATATAAAATATTTTCGGGAGTTACTTTTTTATATTCAGCAATTGCTTCTTCTTTGCGCCCGCGTATTTCGCTTAAACTCGCGGAAAGAAAGGCGGAATCATTAATATCTGTCTGTAGGTAATTTACTAATTCCAAATAAAGCTGCGCTTCGCTGCCGAGTTCATCCCCATAGGCTAACATGCTGGCGGCAATAAATAAACTTTCAGAAACTCCGTCTAAACTGGTGGAAATCAGCCGCGGTTTAGCCGTATTTTTTAGCCAGTCAATAACTTCTTCCGCTTCCATTCCCTGTAATAAGAAAACATCCTGATTAGCATTTTTGTATTTTTTAAATAAATCTAAAGCTTCTAACTCACGGTTATTGCGGCGATAAAAATCCATGAAGGCAAAAACCATGCGGTAGGATACGGTTTCTAACTCGCGTACGGCATTGCGATAATTTTCTTCTGCTAATGTTTTGTTGCCTGCCAAGTCATACATCAAGGCTTTTTGATAGCGTAATGCAGAGTCAAAATAGTAGCTTTGGTTCAAAGATTCAAAGCTGATGTCGGTAACAATTCCCGTTTGCGCAAAATTCACCCAGCCGCCCAGCATAGGTTTTGCCGAGCTTAATAATCCGAATAGGTCAATTTTATCCAACATGGTTTTTGCCGCGTTATAATCATGGGCGCGGATGGATTTTATGGCTAATAATAATGATGAACTTTGGGTATATTCTCCCAAGGCGGCAAGTTTTTCGGCGATTGTTAGAGCTTCATCAAGTTTTCCTGATTCCAAATTAGTTAAAATCGCCTGTTTCAGCACCTCTTTTTCTGTGGGGTCATGCTCTAAAGTGTTGGAAAAATAAAAAGAAGCTTTGTCCGTGTCGCCTTTTTGATTGGCATGACGACCAGCTAAATAGCCGCCCAAACGGCTGATTGTAGGAGTGGATTCGGCGATTGGTTCCACAGATTTTTCTGTTTTGGGCATAGTCGCCCCAGCTTGCTCAGAACATAGACAAAGCAGAGCTGAAAAAACCAGAAAAAAAATATTTTTGTGCATATTCCTGTATCAAGCACAGACCTGTGCTTTTGCCAAGGGATTTTCTATGTTTTTGCGAAAATATAGGTAAATAAGTCCGCTGACTACCGCAGCAAAGAAACACCATACGGATGCATAGCTTAAACGGTAAAAATAATAGGCAGCGATAAAGCCTGATATGTTGAGAGCGCCAATGAAATTTAGTCTGCGTTGGCTGGAGATGAAAAATGCTGCGCAAGTGGCTATTACATAAGCAATTAAGATATAAGATTTATCATCGCCATCATATTGATATATAAGACATGATTCTTTGATGGTGGCGCTTACACCAATATTTATTATGATTGTAAGAGTATAAATACCTACCATTATGCCGGTTATAATCACTGGTAAAATAAGGCGTTTTCTAATAGATATTGGTTCAATAATGAAAATAGCCAGCGGAACTAAGATCGGCCATACGATGCCGACGAAAAAAGCATAGGTTTGCGTGAGCCAATATTGTTCGCCTTGGGGGAGGGTAAGCCATAATATGCCCTCGATAAATTGTTGGATGGCAAATAATAAAGGCAGTAATCCCAGCGGGATTTCTTTATTATAGGCGGTTTTTCTTAAAGTCATGATGCCAATAACAGCAAGGGTAGCACTGGTAGAGAAGCTCACTGGTGCAGAAAAACACATTTTATATCCTTTTTTAGGTTTTTATCAGGGCGATTTCACCAATCGTTAATTTCGTCTTTTTGCAATAAAACTCTCCACTGTTATGCAGCACGGAGAGCGGCATCCATGCCAAACCATTGGCTTCTACGCTAGTTGATAGGCATGGATACCGCCCTGCGGCGGTATGACAAGAGATATTTTAGTGAACAAATGTCAAAATTAACGATTGGTGAAATCGCCTTAGGTTTTTATACCTCTTTAGAAAATTATTTATTCGCCTTTTTTAGTCTGCGTAAAATCATATCCCGTTTAATGCGCGAAATATGATCGACAAATACAATGCCGTCCATGTGGTCAATTTCATGCTGCACGCAGGTCGCCATTAGCTCATCTGCGTGAATGGTCTGGGTTTTTCCCTGTTCATCCAGATAGCGAATGGTTACTGCGGCGGGGCGTTCCACATCCGCATATTGACCCGGAAAGGACAGGCAGCCTTCATTATATATATTAATTTCCGCAGATGAGCTAATTATTTCGGGATTTATCATTTTTATGGGTTTACCAGCTTTTCCGCGCTCATCTTGTTCTATGTCGATAGTTATCACGCGTTTCAATACCCCCACTTGTACCGCAGATAGCCCCACTCCTCGGGCTGCGTACATTGTATCGAGCATATCATTCATTAATTGGAGAATTTCGGGGGTAATTTTTTCTACCTTCTCGGAGCGAGTTTTTAATATAGGGTCGGGGGCGACGATTATGGGTAAAACGGTCATGATTTATGCTTTATAATTAGTATGCTAAATATGTTAATAAATTAAACATTGATTTCAAGCAGTGCAAGTGCTTTGTTTGGTTGATTGTTTTTGCAAAATTTTTGTTGGCGGAGCGTGATAAAGATGCTTTATCTGCGCAAAATAAAATCGCTCAACTATCAAGAATATGAAAAACTCAGCCAATCCTTTTTATCAGCCCGCCCATTTATGGGTGCTAACTTTCGCGACCAACAAAGAAGCTGTGCCGATTATGCAGGATTTTTTTGATGATTTGGCGTTGAGTGTTACCAGTTTTGAAATCGACGAAGCACAGAATAAGTGGGAAATTAGTTTGGTGGTAGAGGAATTGCCTACACCAGAAGAGCTAACCGCCCGCCGTGCTTTATTAGCACAAGTTTTTGGGCTGCATTTGCCTGAACCCGTTATCACCTCGTTGGAAGATAGGGATTGGGTATCGCAAGTGCAGGCGAGTTTTCCGCCGTTGGAAATTGGCGGATTTCGCATTTTAGGAAGTCATCATCGTGGTGTAGTACCCGTTGCGGCGGCAGATAATGTGCTATGGTTAGATGCAGGCGCGGCGTTTGGTACAGGGGAACACGCCACCACCAGCGGTTGTTTGCTGGCTTTGGAATGGGCGCAAAAGCAAAAATTAGCGCGTAATGCGCTGGATATGGGCTGTGGTACGGGTATTCTTGCCATGAGTTTGGCAAAACGCTGGAAAACCAAAGTTTTTGCGGTGGATTTAGACCCCGTATCAGTCAAAGTAACCCGCGAGAATGTGCGGCGTAATCAATTAACTGCTTGGGTAGATACGCAGGTAAGTGATGGTTATCAACTACCAGAAATTACTAAACGTGGGCAGTACGATTTGATTTTTGCTAATATTTTGGCGCGTCCGTTGGTGAAGTTAGCGCCTGATTTGGGGCGGCATTTAGCTTCGGGGGGTGTGGCGATATTATCTGGTTTATTGGCGAAGCAGGAAAAAATGGTGTTGAATGCGCATTTGCAGCAGGGAATGTATTTGCGCACGCGCTTTTCTCGCGATGGCTGGCGAATTTTAGTATTGGGTAAAAACTAATGGCGCGTATTTCCAAGTTAGAAGTTCATCCTAAAGATATGATTTTGGGGGTGTTACGTAAAAGTGATGCTCCTTTGACCGCTTATAGTCTGCTGGAAAAACTCGCACCCGCTGGGGTGAAATCTGCCCCCATAGTGTATCGCGCTTTAGATTCATTGGAATGTGCTGGTTTGGTGCATAAAATTAAAGCGCTGGGTGCTTATGTCGCTTGTAATTGCGAGGAAGATCATACGCATCATTTATCAGTGCTCACTGTTTGCCGCGCTTGTAAAAAAGTGCAGGAATTACATGACGCAGCAGTGTTGGAGCATCTCGCTAATTTACGCAAATTAAAAATTAATCTACCCGAAACCGCGGTGATTGAATTACCGGTTATTTGTATTGATTGCGCGGATTAATGTTACAGTGTAACATTTTGCTTTACATTTTAATACTAGTTGGTTAGTTATGTTGAAACTTAAAAACTCGAGCTAACCCCCTCTCCCTCTGGGAGAGGGTAGGGGTGAGGGAAGTTTCCAAAAACGCGTGATTATTTTTATTTTATAATGTTAACCATTATATTAAATTAATTATTTTCTTTGTGTGGATGCTTCCCTCACCCCAGCCCTCTCCTAGGGGGAGAGGGGGTTTTAGCCCAAACCAACATAAAAAAATGTATTACTGGAACATCTATCAACGTATCTCCGCCGCTATGCTTTTATGCGCCGCCTTATGGTTGCTGGTTTTCTGGGCTGTAGGTGATTTATGATTAAACTACATGACGTAACCATCGCCTATGACCGTATTCCTGCGGTGCATCATATTAAAGGTGAATTTAAAAAAGGTGCATTATCCGCCATTGCTGGGCCGAATGGGGCAGGGAAAAGCACTTTGTTAAAAGCCATTGCGGGCATTTTGCCCATTTTTGAAGGCTCATTAGAATTTGTCGGGGTAACGCGACAAGAAATGGCTTATTTACCCCAAGCGGCAGAAGTTCAACGGGATTTTCCCATAAATCTTTTGCAGTTAGTTTGTTCTGGCTTTTGGCAGGTCAGTCATGGTTTTGGGCGTATAAGCAATGCGCAAAAAGAGCAAGCAGAAGCGGCATTAGAAGCGGTGGGATTATGCGGATTTGCGAAGCGTAATATAGATAGTCTGTCGATAGGGCAGTTTCAGCGCGCTTTATTTGCGCGGGTTTTAGTGCAAGATGCCAAATTAATTCTATTGGATGAGCCGTTTAACGCGATTGATTTTGCTACCACCAATGCCTTGTTACAAATTATCAAACAATGGCACGGCGAAGGGCGCACGATTATTTGTGTGCTACATGATTTTGAGCAAATAAAAGAGCATTTTAATGATTGTTTGTTAATGGCGCGGGAAATGATTGGCTGGGGTAAGCCGCGCGAAATTTTGCAGCCCGAATATTTCATGAAAGCACATTTTTTCTGCTCCGATGATGTACATCACCATGTGAGGAAGCCCGCATGATATATGAAAATATTATCCAGCCGTTCGTAGATTATGGCTTTATGCGTCGCGCCTTAGTTGCCTGTGTGGTGATGGCGGCGAGCGCCTCTCCTTTGGGAGTTTTCTTAGTATTGCGGCGCATGAGTTTGGTGGGAGATGCTGCTTCGCATGCGATATTACCGGGGGCGGCTTTAGCCTTCGTATTTTTCGGCGTATCCTTATGGCCGATGACTATTGGGGGATTAGTCGCTGGTTTGCTGATGGCATTAATCGCGGGGCTTATAACACGCATTACCAGCATCAAAGAAGATGCCAGTTTTACTGCTGCTTATCTAACTTCCTTGTCGATTGGGGTGCTGATAATTTCCCTACATGGCAGCACGGTAGATTTACTACATGTATTATTTGGCAATGTGTTAGCGGTCGATGCGCCGTCATTATTTCTGGTGAGTGGCATCGCTAGTTTCAGCCTGATTACGCTAGCAATTATTTATCGCCCCTTAGTAGTAGAATGTTTTGATTCGGGCTTTTTAAAAGCGCAAAGAGGGCAGGGTGCATTTTACCATCAATTATTTTTAGTATTAGTTATCATGAATTTAGTGGCATCTTTTCAGGCGTTGGGTACGTTAATGGCGGTGGGTATTATGGTTCTACCCGCAATTTCTACCCGTTTATGGACAAAGAATATTGATGGAGCAATTGGCTTGAGCATGATTTTTGGCGTGTTTAGTGCGGTGATTGGGTTGCTTTTATCTTACCATTTCAACTTGCCCTCTGGGCCTGCAATTGTTTTAACCGCAAGTGCTTGGTATTTGCTGTCAGTATTTATTGGTAGTTCGGGTGGGGTTTTGGTGGGACTATTTCCTAAGAAACATTTTCATAATATAAATTAAAAAATAGGAGTTTTTATGCGGATTATTATCATCATCTTTGCCATGCTTTTTCCTTTACTTGCCCACGCACAAACCAAACCAAAAATTATTGCCAGCTTTAGCATAATTGGCGATATGACTAAGCAAATTGCTGGGGATAATATTGAGCTGAAAACTTTAGTAGGTGCGAACGGCGATGCGCATGAATACGAACCAACGCCCGCCGATGCCAAAGCCTTAGCCAATGCAGATTTGGTCTTGGTTAATGGTCTGCATTTTGAAGGATGGCTGGATAGATTAGTAAAATCATCAGGTTACAAGGGAAAAATTGTGGTGGTTAGTAACGGAATAAACGCAATTCCTAATGACCCCCATGCATGGCAAAATTTGCAAAATGGCAAAATCTATGTGCAAAATATTGCACAAGCATTAACTGAAATAGATGCAGAACATGCACAAATATATAATAAAAATGCGCAAGAATATTTACATAAGATTGAACAAACAGATATTTGGGTAAAAAAAGAAATTGCGCAAGTTCCTGTGCCTAAGCGCAAGATTATCAGTTCGCATGATGCTTTTACTTATTTTTCTGCTGCTTATGGGGTGGAGTTTATTGCCCAACAAGGAGTTAGCACCGAAGCGCAAATTTCTGCACAGGACATGGCAAAGTTGATTGATCAAATTCGTGCCCAGAAAATCACCGCTTTATTTGTCGAAAATATGACCGATGCACGTTTAATAAAACAATTAGAAAAAGATGCGGGGGCAAAATTAGGCGGAGTTTTATATTCAGATGCACTTTCTGCGGAGAATGAACCTGCGCCTGCTTATTTACTGATGTTTAAACATAATGTGCCGTTGATAGTGGCAGCGATGTTGAAAAACCCTTAAAGCGCGGCTTCGGCTAACTTAGCTGATAAAAACTGGCTAAAAGCCCGAATGCGGCGTGAAGTTTTTAAATCCTCGGGATAAATCAAATAAGCATCAATCTCTGGCCCGCGAATACCGGGGAGAATTCGCACCACCCGCCGCGCACTTTTTACCATATAATCGGGCAGTGCGGCAATGCCCACATCGCTTTTTACTGCGCGTAAAATAGCATAAAGCGAGTTAATTCGTGCCGCCGGTTCTAGCTTTAAATGCGTGGTTTGTGCATGTTCAAACAGCCAGTTCACCGCATCAAACGGCTGATGCGCACTTTCGGTATAGGCAATTAGAGTATGTGCGCTTAAATCATCCAAACTTTTAGGAATACCTTTTTGCTCCAGATAATCCTTACCCGCATAAATAGAACTACCAATAGTAAAGAGGCGTTTTTGCACTAAGTTCAAATGCTTAGTTTGCTGAAAACGAATCGCCAAATCCGCTTCCCGCATGGATAAATCCAATTCTTTATCATCTAAGATTAAATCCAACTCAATCTCAGGATATTGCGCACGAAATTCGCGAATCATAGGAACCAGCCAGATAGTGCCAAAAGCAATTGGCACACTCAAACGCAGCGTACCTTTAGGTTTTTCCCCAAGTTCCGTCAGCGCATTTTCAGTCGCTGAGAGTTTTTGAAAAATATCCGTCACCGTTTTCATCAATATCTCGCCCTGATCAGTCAACAACAAACCCCGTGGGCGACGATGAAAAAGCGAAGTTTTCAATTGCTCTTCCAAGCTGGTTATCTGCCGACTAACCGCCGATTGACTAAGATATAATTCCTCCGCTGCCCGCGTAATATTACGAGTTTTTGCCACCGTGTGGAAGATGCGTAATTTATCCCAATCGAGCATTTTTATGGTTGGTTTGGTGAGCTTCTGGGTGGGTATTGTACTATAGTTACGAGCTTTGTAAAGCTGGTATTATTTATGGAAATTACGCGGCATATAAGTCAGTTGGAAATAAAAAATTGTTCCAAGATAAGATAAAATTGATTTTTTTATTAATTCTGTTAGCATGAACGAATAGGAGTCAGGCAGTTCTGACTTCGGAGATTAGAACTCTCTTCAAACAGCGGCTTGTATCAGCCGCGATGATGCTCCCTTGCCTGTTCTTAAGGTCGGGGGTGTGTTGCCGTATGTCCAGCCGTAAAAGGTAAAGGGCAGCGCAGCTGTCTGTTTGCAGTGTTCTAGCTCCCGACCACCAGCTTTTGCTGGTGGTTAATAACGAGCAGGAGAAGAGCATGGAAAATAATATTTATAGTTATCAACAATATAATATAATTGCTGATTTTCTAAATAAATTTCATACATCAACAGAATGGATTCAATTTATTTGGATTATTGCTACAGCAATAGTGTGTGCAAGTTTTATATTGCTTTTAAAAGAAGCTATTAAGTCTTTTTCTAAGCAGCCAGTTTTACCAGAAGGAAAACTAGTCTATAGTGTGTATAAAAAAGAGCATAATAATAAAATTTTTGTTTTCAAACATGATTCTGTTCCAGAATTAGTTGTTGGAGAAACAATATTGCTTTTGCCAGCAGAAAAAGCATATAATGTTGAAACATCTGATATTGGTCAAAATAAAGACTTAGAAGAATTAGAAAAACGCTATTCTCGTATAAAACCAGAAAAATAATTTATCATCGTATTCGGATTAATCTTAATTGTAGAGTTTCAACCCACATTCTTCATTCTTCGAAATCCAGCTTCCAAATCTGCAATCAAATCATCCGCATGTTCTAGCCCAATATTTAAGCGTAATGCTAATGAATCCTTTGCCCAGCTAGTGGCGGTGCGTAATAGAGCGGGGCGGAAGGGGATGATTAGGCTTTCGAAGCCGCCCCAAGAAAAGCCGAGTCCTAGTAGTTCTAAATGGTCGAGCATGGCAGCTAGTGCGTTTTTGCTACAGGGTTTTATTTCCACCGAAAATACTCCTGATGCACCGGTGAAATGTTTTTGCCATAATTGATGGTCCGGGTGGCTGTCCATCGCAGGGTGTAATACGCGCAGCACTTCGGGGCGGTTTTGTAGCCAGTGAGCCACTTCGAGGGCAGTTTTTTGGTGATGTTGCATGCGTACTGCTAAGGTGCGCAACCCGCGCAGGGCGAGGTAGCAATTATCCGCAGTTACACAATCACCCGTGTGGCGCACTAGGCGCTCCATTATTTGCTCCGCAGCGGTGTTTTTTACACTGACGGCACCCATTAAAAGGTCGGAATGTCCGGAAATATATTTGGTAACCGCCTGAATGGAAACATCTATCCCATGTTCATGCGGTTGTAAAAATAAAGGCGTTCCCCAAGTATCGTCCGATACTACTACCGCGCCAATATCATGTGCGGCTTGCGCTATCGCGCTTATATCCTGCACCTCAAAGGTTAGTGAACCGGGGCTTTCTAAATAAACTAATTTGGTGTTCGGGCGGAATAAATCTTTGATGTTCGCCCCTATGCGTGGATCGTAATAAGTGATTTCTACGCCGTAACGTTTTAATTCATAATCACAAAATTTGCGCGTAGGACCATAAACACTGTCAGAAATCAGCGCGTGGGCACCTTGTTCTAACAAGCCGAGCAAACTATTGGTGATGGCAGATAAACCAGAAGAAAATAAAAACACTTTGTCAGCATTGTTCAATTCACAAAGAGCATTCTCTAATGCCCATTGGGTGGGGTTGCCAAATCTGCCATAAGTAGGGAGCGAATAAGTGCCTTGTTCGCCTTGGTCAAAAGCTTCTAAATTAGGGAATAATAAGGTAGATGCACGATGTACAGGCGGGCTTACAGAAGGGAATCCGCAACCAAAATGTTCAGAATGTTCACGCCCTAAAAGGGTTAGTTTAGTTTCTATATGTTTCATGATCCTAAAAATCTCTCCAGGTTACACCAATAACTATGTGGGTTACGTCGCCATCTTCCGTGCCAAAGGGCAGTAAACATGAGCGATATTTTACTAATTTACTCTTTTTATTGATAAATTGCCCAAAATCTTCGATGGGTTTTTTGCTTTTTATTGCCTCGCTCGCTTGATCGGTTACCGCGGCTGCGGCAAAAACATCACGCATTCTATTATTAACTGGTTGATTTATCAATTGTAGCGGTAAATTATCTTTTAATTTACTGCCAATATGGCTGTAAACATAAATTTTTTCGCCTTCTGGGGCTTTTGATTGTTCACGGAGTAAAATACAATTTTGCCATATATCCTCAATAGAGGCGGTGTTGAACCGCGCATAGTCGGGTAAAATTTTTTGTTCACGCGTGGCTTCCCATTGATTAGTAAGTCTTAAACGTTCCCAATAATTGGAAAGTCGGGAAACAAATCGTTTTTCGTCCATAGTGGTAGTTTTCCTATTGCTTTAGCTTAGTTGGCAGCTTATCTTTAGAGTAGAAAAAAATCTAGGTGTAAATATGAATTAGACTGTAAAAACTAATTTTGGGG
The DNA here is from genome assembly GCA_002423155.1 of Alphaproteobacteria bacterium UBA6149. Taxonomy (GTDB): domain Bacteria; phylum Pseudomonadota; class Alphaproteobacteria; order Rickettsiales; family UBA998; genus UBA6149. The sequence continues at coordinate 30,222 of DIUV01000050.1, read as the reverse complement.
CGTTTGATTGTTTCATCCAAAATTACTAGATATAGTGTTTCTTCTTTATTTTCGCACCGCCCACCTTTTTTTAAATAAGATTGGCGGTGGGCTTGCTTACGCTAAGCCTGTATAGTGCTTCTTATTTAGTGCGATTTTAAAGGGGAAGCACTATACAGAGTTTTTCCATAATCTTACTCAGAGATATAATATTTACATCATTTCCAATAGGAAATTCATCATTACCGCCATATACAACATATTTTTTGGTGGCGCCAATATCATTACAAGTTTGGCTAAAATGTTTGTTTATCTTGGGAGCTACTCCATATTTTATTTCCACTGCCCAAGTTTCTGATGAGGGCATTTTTATTACTAGGTCAATTTCTGCGCCCGCCGCAGTGCGATAAAAATAAATTTCCGCATGGCGAGGCAAAACGGAGCAGATATTTTCAATAACAAACCCTTCCCAGCTTTTGCCTAATATGGGGTTAGAGAGAAGTACATCATAGTTGGAAATGCCCAGAAGACGATGCAAAATTCCGCTATCGCGCACATAATAACGCGGTGATTTAACCAGTCGTTTTTTTACATTTACGTGCCAAGGTTCTATTCTTCGCACTAACAACAGATTTTCTAGTATGTCTATGTAATTGCTGATTGTTTTTGCATCAACCTCTAAATTTCCCCCTAATTTGGAACAATTTATTGGCTCACCTTGCAAATGCGCGAGCATCGTCCATAAACGCCGTAGCCTAGGGGCGGAAACATTGAAGCCCATTTGTGGCACATCGCGCTCTAAATAAGTGCGGATTAAATCTTCCAACCAATTCATGGCAATAGCATCGTTTTCTGCCAGATAACTTTCAGGAAAACCCCCTTTTAGCCACAGATTTTTAGTATCTTCCCCAGTTTCTAAAACATTCAAACCACCCATATCTAAGTAGCTGATGCGACCTGCCAAGCTTTCGGATGATTGCCGAAGTAAATCCATAGAGGCGGAACCCAGCAGCAAGAATTGGTTATATTTTTGACCATTTTGCCGATTTTTATCAATAACACCACGTAAAACCATAAATAAATCAGGCGCACGCTGAATTTCGTCAATAATAATCAATTTATCATTATGAGCATTAAAAAAACTGGTAGCGTCACTAAGTTTGAGCAAATCTTCGGGCGATTCTAAATCCAGATAAAGAGAGTTTGTCTCCATCCCAATCTGTTTCGCAAGCGTGGTTTTGCCAATTTGCCGCGCACCAAGCAAAGCAACAGCTGGCGCGTGCGCCATGCTTTGTTTTAGTTTGGGGGTTATCCATCGTGTTAGCATACCTTGCATTATAGGAATGTAATTCCGAAATTGCAAGGTATATGTTGGGGTGTTGTTTAATTGGCTATGGGGTGTTTGTTTAACACTTGCTTGAGCTTATTTCCCAGATTATCTTTGAGCCTAAAATTTTTAGGACTTAAAAAAACATGCAACCAAACTATCCCAAAACCGACCCCAATCCCGATTTTGTCGCTTTAGAAAAGCAAGTGCTAAAATTTTGGCAGGAAAAACAGGTGTTTGCCTCTTCCGTAGCCCACCGTAATGGCGAAAAAGATTTCGTTTTTTACGATGGTCCGCCTTTTGCCAATGGTTTGCCGCATTATGGGCATTTGCTGACTGGGTATGTGAAGGATTTGTTTGCGCGTTATCAGACGATGCGGGGAAAACGGGTGGAGCGGCGGTTTGGCTGGGATTGCCACGGGTTGCCCGCAGAAATGGGCGCGGAAAAAGAGCTAAATATCTCTGGTCGTCAGCAGATTATGGATTATGGGATTGCGGAGTTTAATAATTATTGCCGTTCTTCGGTAATGAAATATACGGGTGAGTGGGAGAAATATGTTAATGCGCAGGCGCGCTGGGTGGATTTTCAAGATGATTATAAAACCATGGATGTGGGTTATATGGAATCGGTCATCTGGGCGTTTAAAGAATTGCATAACAAAGGCTTGCTTTATGAATCTTACCGGGTGATGCCCTATAGCTGGGCAGCGGAGACCCCACTTTCTAACTTTGAAACGCGGCTGGATAATGCTTATCGTAATCGTACTGATAAAGCGGTTACGGTGGCTTTTGAGTTGGCCCAAGCACCTGTGGGTGCGCCGCAAGCGCAAAAATATTATTTGCTGGCGTGGACGACGACTCCTTGGACTTTGCCGAGTAATTTAGGGCTGGCGGTGAGCAAAGATATTGAATATGGCTGTGAATTAAAGGAAAATAATTGCTATATTTCAGCGGAATATGCGGATGATAAAATTTCTGGTGGGCAGTTGATTGGGTTGCGATATCAACCATTAATGCCTTATTTTGCCGAACAAAATGCTTTCCGTGTGTTAGATGGTAGTGATTTTATCGAAGCAGGTTCGGGAACGGGTGTTGTCCACATGGCTCCCGGATTTGGGGAGGATGACCAGCGCGTTTGTGAGAATAATAATATAGCAATCATTTGCCCGGTGGATAATGCGGGGAAATATACGGATGAAATTTATGATTTGCCTAACCTTCGTTTGCGTGGGTTAAACGTGATTGCGGATATACGCAAAGACGAGCAAGAACCCTACACAGAAGCACAATTGCAAAAATATGGCTTGGCGAATTTGCGGATTATCACTTGGTTGAAAGAAACTGGGAAATTAATCAAACAGGATGATTATGAGCATAATTACCCGCATTGCTGGCGCACCGATAAGCCGCTGATTTATAAAGCTGTGCCTAGTTGGTATGTGGAGGTAACTAAATTCCGTGATCGCATGGTAGAGTTAAACCAGCAGATTCACTGGATTCCTGGCCATATAAAAGATGGATTATTCGGCAAATGGTTGGAAAATGCTCGTGATTGGTCAATTTCGCGCAATCGTTTCTGGGGTTGCCCGATACCGGTGTGGAAAAGTAACAACCCTGCTAATAAAGAGATTTATGTTTTTGGTTCTATCAAAGAGTTAGAAGCGTTTTTTGGTGAGAAAGTGGAGGATTTACATCGTCCATTTATTGATAATTTAACTAAACCAGATCCGCTAAACTCTGAATATACTATCACGCGGGTGGAAGATGTTTTTGATTGCTGGTTTGAGTCAGGCTCTATGCCTTATGCGCAATTGCATTATCCGTTTGAGAACAAAGAAAAGTTTGAGAAAAACTACCCAGCTGATTTTATTGTGGAATATCAAGCACAAACTCGGGGTTGGTTTTATACTCTGATGGTGCTGGGTACGGCGTTGTTTGATAAACCACCATTTTTGAACTGTATTTGTCATGGGGTGGTGCTCGATGCTGAAGGGCAAAAACTCTCGAAGCGGTTGAATAATTACCCTGATCCTTTGTTATTGTTTGACCAATATGGAGCAGATGCGCTGCGCTGGTTTATGATGTCCTCACCCATCATGCGCGGCGCGGAGTTGTATATTGACAAAGAAGGCGCATTTATTCGCGATGCAGTGCGGCTTTATATTAAGCCTTTGTGGAATGCGTATAATTTCTTTTCCATGTATGCCAATGCAGATGGGGTGCGGGCTGAGTTTGTAACCCAAGCACAAAACCCCATGGATGCGTATATCTTGGCGAAATGTGGCACAATGGCGCAAGCCGTGCAAGTGGCGCTTGATGGCTATGACACGCCTGCTGCTTGCGTTGCCATTACTAACTTCTTGGAAGTGTTGAATAATTGGTATATCCGCCGTTCCCGCCCCAGATTTTGGAAAAAAGAAGTCGATGCGGATAAACAAGCCGCTTATGATATTTTATACACCGTGCTGCATGTGCTTTGCCGCGCTGCTGCACCTTTGCTGCCCTTGCTGAGCGAACAAGTATTTTTAGGACTAACCGCGAACGGAAAATGGACTGCGAGTGCAAGCGTGCATTTGCAAGATTTCCCCACAGAACTAAACAATCTGGCGGAAGATAAAAATCTGTTGAGCGATATGGATAGGGTACGCGAAATTTGTAACGTAGCGCATGCCATCCGCAATGAAGAAAATATCCGTATTCGTCAACCACTGGCGCTGCTTACCTGCTATGGGGCAACGCTTCATGATAACATCGCTTATTATAGCAGCGTGATAGAGGATGAAACCAACATCAAACAAGTAAATTTCTCCCAAAATTTAGAACAAGTGGCAGATAAACGCCTGAAAATCTCTTTCCCCATCGCAGGTAAACGCCTGGGCGGAAAAATGAAAGAAGTAGCCAACAATGCCAAAAATGGCGCTTGGGAGATGAAAAATGGGGTGCTGAATGTATCAGGCGAAGATTTATTGCCCGAAGAATATGAACTAGCCCTAGAGCCCAAAATAAAACAAGGGGCAGGGGCGTTGCCTGCACAAGATGGCTTGGTGGTTTTAGACATTAATATAACTGCTGAACTCGCTCAAGAAGGCATCGCCAGAGATGTGGTGCGCATGGTGCAACAGGCACGCAAAGATGCAGGGTTGGATATTACGGATCGTATTAAGGTGAGCCTAAAGGCTGGGGCTGGAGTGGAGACGGCTGTGCGAGCTTATCATGATTTTATTGCCCAACAAGTTCTGGCGGATATTATTGAATGTGGCGTTGCAATTGGTGACAAAATTTTTGAGTTAAATTTAGAAGGGGAAGCTTTGTTGCTTGCTTTGAGTAAAATATAAATATCAGAAAAAACATGCAAAATAGACTGGGAATAATTGGCGCGGGCGCGTGGGGTACGGCGTTGTCGGTGGTGGCTAATCGGGCGGGTAGCAAGGTTATGTTGTGGTCGCGTAATGAGCAGGCGGCTGAGACCATGCGGGAAAAACGGGTGAATGAAGTGTATTTACCGGGGATATTTCTGGATCCATCTATTGAAATCAGCACAAATCTACAAGAAGTTAGTAAGTGCGATATGTTGATGCTGGTGATTCCTTCGCAATCTTTACGCACTTTATGCATATCTTTGTCGGACTCATTAGAACCAACTATCCCCTTGGTTTTATGCACTAAAGGAGTAGAACGCGGCAGTTTAGCGTTGATGAGCGAGGTAGTAAAAAGCACGCTACCCGCCAACCCTGTTGCCATACTCTCGGGTCCAAATTTTGCTCTTGAAGCTGCCCAAGGCTTGCCAACCGCCACTACCATTGCCTGCGAAGATGCGGTTTTGGGCGAACGTTTGATGGATGCCATCGGCGGGCGTGCTTTTCGCCCTTATTTGTCGGATGATATTATTGGTGTGCAAATTGGCGGCGCGGTAAAAAACGTCATCGCCATTGCCTGCGGCATCGCCCAAGGTTATCAACTGGGCGAAAATGCTCGCGCCGCTATCATCACTCGCGGATTAGCCGAAATGATTCGCCTCGCGGTGGTAAAAGGTGGACGGGCGGAAACTCTAACTGGGCTTTCGGGCGTGGGTGATTTAACCCTGACTTGTTCTAGCACCCAATCTCGCAACATGTCCCTTGGCATCGCCGTCGCTCAAGGAAAAAACCCGCGAGAAGCAATAACTAACCAAATCCGCGGATTGGCAGAAGGTATTGCCACTGCTGACTCAGTCTATGATTTATCCATAAAACTGGGGGTTTCTATGCCTATTTGCGAAGCCGTGCATCACATGTTACGCGGAAAAATGAGTGTGGAAGAGGGGATTGCCGAGTTGTTGTCGCGCCCGTTGGGGGCGGAGGGGCGTTAGGGGAATGTCAGAGCTATTTCATAAATCGTTACTTTGTTGTTTAATTAAAAAACTCTCATTTGTCATACCGCTGAAGAGCGGTATCCACGCCAAGCCATTGGCTTATATGCTAATTGATAGACATGGATGCCGCTCTTCAGCGGCATGACAAGGGAGAGATTGGTAAAAAGAGTTGAAATTAACGATTTGTGAAGTTGCCCTAGGAAAATATTACTCATTAATTAAATCTTCATCAAATTGTCACACACAAAGGAGAATTCTTTTGCTATGGTGGTAAAAATTAAATGATACTACCAATCAAGGTTAGAGGATTAAGAACATGGCTGATGAAGTTAAAATTCCAGATATATCTAAAGCAATTAACGTTACCGATGGATTTGGTAAATTTAAATCAGATACTATTAACGGTGTTTTACTAGATGCAGAGAAGAAAGCTACTTCCGAGCTTCTGCACGAGGTTGCTGAGGGTAAAGGTCTAGTTGGTGATGAAATCCAAAAATTTGTTGATGGAGGTTTAGCTAAGATCTCTAAGTTTAATAAAGCTGGTGAGGATATTGCAAAAAATTCAGCCGTAGCTGCAGAAAAATTTGTTAGTGGTAGCAAGCATGGTGCCGCTGCTGCACAGGCGGTTAGTTCGGTTCTTAATGGTGAAGATATTGCGAAGAGTTTGCCATCGAAAGAGTTTTTCGCCTCAACTGCTCGTTCTAATCTAGTTGAAGCTCTTGGTGAAGGAGATAATACTTGGGGAAAAAAGTTAACGGAAGAAAGATTTAATAGTATTGTTGATAAGCATGGAGCTTATGTTAAAGAGGCTCAAGTTACTCACGAGAAAGCCGTTGCTGAAGCCGCTAAAAAAGCCCATACTGCAATGGGTGAAGGTAGAAGTTGGTTGCAGCGTGTTGGTGGGCATGTGGAAGCTAATTTTAAAGGTGTTTCTGATGGAGAAAAATTCTTAGTTGAAGCAAAACCATTACGCATGGTTGCTGGTAGTTCTGTAAGCTTAATCGGTGCTGGTGATGGTATCCGTAGGGTATGGAACGGTGTTACTGGAAAAGAAAATCCTGAAACGGGTGAAAAAGACGGTTGGGGCACTTTTGCGCTTGGTGCGGTGGAATCGGCAGCTAGCTTGGCGTTGTTATCGAAAGTGGCAACTGGTCGGGTGAATGCATTTAGATTGTAAATACTGATTGTTGTTGTTTAGAAAAAAGCGGTGGAACTTGGTTCTGCCGCTTTTTTTTGTTTAAGCAATTATTTGGCTGTTATCCGCCAGCCAGTTTGCTAATTCTTCGTAACTTAATTCCCCTGCGGCTAGTTTGTAGATAGTGAAATATTTTTCTTCGCGGCTGGCGGTTAGGTCGTAGCCGTTGAGGATGAGAAAGGCGCGAGTTACGACGTAGGCGGTGCGTTTGTTGCCATCTATGAAGGGGTGGTTTTTGATTATTCCTATTGCATATAAAGCGGCAAGCTGAGCTCTGGAGGTTATTTGCTCATAATGAAATGCGTTGCGTGGGCGCATCAGGGCGGATTGTAGTAATCCGAGGTCGCGAATTCCGCTTCCGCCGCCATGTTCGGCGAGTTGTTCATCGTGGTAGGCTAGGGCGGTTGCTTCTTCAATCCATTCTGGTTCAATGCTCATAAGATGTTTATTTGGCTAACATTCTTAGCACATCGCGATCCTCGCGCATGATTTTTCGTCCGACCTCCATTTGTCGGGCGAATTTTTCATCATAGCTGGTTAAGGCGATGCCATCTTTGGTACGGGTGATGGTTAGTGTGTCACCTTTTCCTGCGTTTAAAAGGGCTAATATTTCTTTGGGGAGGATGAGCCCTGTGGAGTTTCCTATGGCGGTTAATTTTACTTGGTACATGATTTTGACTCCTATTGTTATAACAAAAGTATAACATTTTTGCGCGGGTGTCAATATTGCTATCTTGCATGACTATTCTTTCCCCTCTCTCTCTCTTTGGGAGAGGGCTGGGGTGAGGTAAGCTTATACAAGTGAGGGAAGCCTCCCAAAAAATATAGGGCATCTCTAATAACCCATTCTGGCGAGCAAAATGCGCAGCAATGAAGTGGCGCCAATACTTCCCAAAAGATATTGGCAGCGTATACTTTATACGTGAGTATTGCGACGAAGCTTCATTGCAAGTAAGTTCGCCGCCAGAATGGGTTATTAGAGGTGCCCTATACAGTTACCGCCCCTTAGCCCCAGCACTTTCCGTCCCCGCAAATCTATTCCAGCGTTCTTCTGCTTGGCGTTTTTTTCCCGTCAAACGATTGCGAATATCCTGCGTGCGCGCACTCCAGATAATTTCGTCATCCTTACCTTCGGGTTTTTTCTCGCGTGCTTCTTCCATTGCCTCCAAGATGGCGGCATTGTTTTCTTGCATTTGGCGAATACTATAGAAAATTAACTGCGTGCGTTTCATGCGCATCATCAGTAATTTCTTTTTCATTTTATGATCCAAGGGGATTATCTCCTTCTGCTTTAGTTAAAATAGCAGAATTAGTCGGCAATTGCTCTTTTGCTGATGCCTCAACAATTTTTTTGTGTTGAGTCTTTCTACGCCGCAAATTATCCCGCAATGCTTTATTTAGCTGCGGTTTTGCTTTTGCTTTTTGTGTAATATCATCTTTCATAAGTCGCATTATGACACAAAATAGTAAATAATCTATTAGACTTATCTATAAACCAATTGTAGCAACACATCTGCGCCGTTTTTTCTTCTTCAAAATCCTCACGTAGCGCCGCTACGCTGCCCCCTCACTAAAAACATGACATTAAGTCATGTTTTTAAACGCTCAGGGTTTCATCAGAAAGAAACAGCTCAGCTGCATCACTACAATTGGTTTATAGATAAGTCTATTTCTTGCTTTAATAAAATGCTGATAAAAGAATTCTGATAAAACTTGCCTCTAAAAAAAATATAGTTTATCACCACTTCCATGAAAAATAATAACCTAGTAAAATCATCAGCCATTAAGAAGTCTGAACTGCTTATGCCCGCTGGCTCGCTGGATAAGCTGAAAGCGGCTGTGCTTTATGGCGCGGATGCGGTATATATGGGCACGCCCGATTTATCCTTGCGGACTAAGTCTAATTTCACGCTCGAACAAGTGCAAGAAGGCATCGCCTTTGCCCATGCGCATGGTAAAAAAGTTTATCTTACCCTCAATATCTTCTCCCATAATAGCGATATTCCCAAATTGCCAGAATATCTGGCGGCGATTCGTAGCGTACACCCAGATGGGGTGATTGTCGCGGATATGGGGGTGTTTCATTACATTAAAACTAATGCGCCTGAGTTAGAACTGCATATTTCCACCCAAGCCAATGTTTGCTCGTGGATGTCGGTGCAGTTTTGGGAGTCTATTGGTGCTAAATTGGTGGTGTTGGCACGCGAAGTATCCTTTGCGGAACTGAAAGAAATCCGCGAAAAATGCCCGGATATTAAGCTGGAAGCCTTCATTCATGGCTCCATGTGTATGACTTATTCTGGGCGTTGCCTGCTTTCCAATTATCTGGTAGAGCGCGGCGCCAACCAAGGAAATTGCGCCAATTCCTGCCGCTGGAATTATAAAGTGCACATGCGCTTAAAAGACGGCACGTTGCACGAGCTAAATCTTGATGAAAATACGCGGGAATTATTCGAATTTTTCCTCGAAGAAGAAAATCGCGGTGGCGAGTTAATGCCATTAGTGGAAGATGAGCGCGGTTCGTATATTTTGAATGCCAAAGATTTATGCCTGATGCCTAAATTAAATGAATATCTATCTTTGGGCATAGATTCATTAAAAGTAGAAGGGCGAAATCGTAGTGCTTATTATGTGGCGATTGCCACACGGGCATATCGCATGGCGATTGATGCGTGGTATAAAGACCCAGAAAACTGGCGTCCCGAACCGTTTATGCGCGAGCTAAACACCATTCCAAATCGCGGTTATTCCTTAGCCTTCCATGAAGGGCGCTTGAGCCACCATTCACATAATTTTGAACATACGGGCACAGTTGCCGAGTGGGAATTTGCTGGTGTAATTTCGGAAACCACCGAAGATGCCTTTTTAATGGAAGTAAAAAACCGCCTAGAAATAGGCGATGTGTTAGAATTCGTCCCCCATGGCTCGCGCGAGCCGATGTTGCTGCGGATTTACGAATTTGACGATGTGAAAAACCGCAAATTAACCACCGAAGAAGGCGTACATGCGGGGGTAAAACCCATTCTACGCATCCCCTTCAGCTGGTTCCACGAAGAAGACCCCGCAACTTTACGCAAAGATTTCCCCCCCTTCACCATGGTGCGCAAAGAACGCGCTTTAAGCAAAGAAGAATGGGCAAGATTACGCCTCGATCGCGCTGCATCCTTAGTGGAGCAAGACCGCGCCAGGGAAGAAAAATATCAAGAAAAGCGCGAAGCCTTAGTGGATGCGTTAATAGAAAAGAAGAACGAAGAAGAAAAAGACGACACCCGTTCTTTTCGCACCCCACGCATGGGCACGGAAGGTTGCTGCGGCCGTGGCTGTAATGGCTGTTTAGCTTTCTGGCACGACGATAAATACGCCCGCGCACGGGAAATTATGCGGGGGAAAAAGCAAGGGGAGATGTTGAGTAATGAAGAGGCTAAGGCTTCGGTTGGTTAGTTTAGCAAGCATAAAAAATTCCCCCTACAAGATTGTAGGGGGAATTACACGGTTAGGTAAACGGGCTCAATTTTTATCAATACCAAAACCAATATCCATCCGTTTTTTCTTCAGGCAATTTAAAATAATCATCAACTAAATTGCTTATCACTTGAATCGGTGCCGTGTCATCCCTTTCTAGATAGAAAAGTACTTTCCCAATAACGACACGAGCAAACACAGCCCTTTTTCTATATTCTTTCTCTGGTAAATCTAGATTTTCATTAGACCTGTACCCCAGTTCAAGAAGGCGACGAACCAGCCAAGAGTTTATTGATTTTGGCCAGTAAATATATTTAGCGTTATTGGCGTAATCCCTCAACCATGCCATAAGTTTTGCCTCGTCTTCGTCTTCATTTTTTGGAAAACTGACCATGAGTTTTTCGGCTTCCAATTTATATATAGCAGATTGCTCTGATTTATATTGTTCTTGTTCTGCTTCACGTTCTCGGTCTTTTTGCCCAATTATTCTTAGCTCTTCTTCACTTAATTCATCCTTCGAGGTAGGACCAATTGTGTCCCAACCAAGATCATCTGCAACATCATAATCACGACTCAGTTTGTCAACATCAGTATCAACAGAAACCAAAACGGTTTTTGTGCCAAATTCATACTGAAAAACTACACCTTCAGCTTCCGCCCTGTTTTTAGTAGACCGAGCAAATTCGTCAAAGGCAAAGCTTGCTTCGCACGGGATGATTTTTATATTCATTTTCTTTTACCTCATGGGTTTAATGATGCACTTAAAAATAAGTGCTTAAATAAAACGTTTCACGTTATAGTCTTCAATTATGAAAATAATAATTGAATGTAGGTGAGTTTTTGGGTTAACATACATTTATATTTATATCAATGGTTTTTTAATAATGGTTTTTTACCCCACAAATATGCTGATGCAGTTCGGTCAGGATTGCTGCGTTTTTGTTACCAGTTTTGTAGCGTGTTGAGCGGAATACCGTAAATTTTGGCGAATTCACTTTGACTTAATTTCAAATTTTTGCGTATAGATTTAGCATCGGCAAAATCATAATTAGTTGTGCGTGTATTATTTTTGTTTCCGCTAGCATGGGCGATTGCATCTTCTAGTCCTGCAATAATATTTTGGGCAAGTTCGCTCATTTTATCAACCATCACTTTTTCTCCTTTTTCACAGATTCTAATAACTCTTCACAGGCACATATCGCTCGCTGGAGGAAAAAATTTCATCAATTCCTTTTTGAAATAAAGCAGGACCAGCGGCTGTGGCAAACCGTACATCGCTATCTAAAATATCTATATTTTCTTCGGGGATTTCGCGTAAAAAACGGGAAGGAATGCTGGATTGCCATTGGTTGTAAATACGGCGGTTGGCGGCGTAGGATATATATAATAAGCGGCGCGCGCGAGTGATGCCCACGTATGCTAAACGGCGCTCTTCCTCTAATCCGCCGCCCGCTTTTTCATCTAATGAGCGTTGGTGGGGGAATACGCCTTCTTCCCATCCGGGGAGGAAAACCGTATCAAATTCCAGTCCTTTAGCTGCGTGCAGGGTCATGATACTGACCATATCATCCCCGGCGGCTTTTTCGGTATCCATCACTAAACCCACATGTTCTAAAAATGCGCCGACATCGGGAAATTCTTCGAGCGCGCGGATTAACTCGCGGAGATTTTCGATTCTGCCTTGGGCTTCGGGGGTTTTTTCGGCTTTCCACATTTCGATATAGCCAGTTTCTTCCAATAATTTTTCTAGTAGTTCATTGGGGGAAAGTTGTTTGGCAATTTCGCGCCAGTTAGTTAGCTGGATTGCTAGTGCGCCTAATGATGTGCGGGCGCGTCCTTTTAACTCACCATTATTTAATAATATATGGAGTGACTCGGTGAGGGAAATATTGTGGGCGCGGGCATGGATATGTAGTTGTTCTAAGGTTGCTTTTCCTATTCCGCGCCGAGGGGTGTTGATGATGCGCTCAAAAGCTAAATCATCACGCGGTTGGGTGGCGAGGCGCAGATAGGCAACTGCGTCGCGGATTTCTTGGCGTTCATAAAAGCGTAAACCACCAATAACGCGGTAGGGTATGCCGAGATTTAAAAATCTTTCTTCAAAATCACGGGTTTGAAATCCTGCACGTACCAAAATTGTTATCTGGGCGAGGGAGATTTTTTCGCGTTGTAAATATTCAATCTCTTCGCCCACGAAACGCGCTTCTTCATAACCATCCCACACGGATTTTATGCGAATTAGCTCTCCTTCGGGCTTTTGCGTCCATAAAGTTTTGCCTAAGCGATTGGAGTTTTGGGCAATTACGGCGGAAGCTGCCGCCAATATATGGGGAGTGGAGCGGTAATTTTGTTCTAAGCGTACTATTTGTGCATTGGGATAATCTTTTTCAAAACGCAGAATATTGCCCACTTCTGCGCCGCGCCAACCATAGATTGATTGGTCGTCATCGCCTACGCAGCAAATATTATGATTACCCATTGCTAGTAGGCGGAGCCATAAATATTGCGCTACGTTAGTATCTTGATATTCATCTACTAGAATATAATGAAATCTTTGGGCGTATTCTTGCAATATCGCTGGGTGTTGCTGAAATATGGTGAGATTATGTAGTAATAAATCGCCAAAATCGCAGGCATTTAAGTTCTTTAAGCGAGCTTGATAGGATTTATATAATGATAAAGCCGTGCTGGAAATCATGGTGGTCATGTGGGTGCCCGTGACCTTTTCGGGGGTTAGTCCCAAATCTTTCCATTGTTGAATTTGCCCCATTAAGGCTTTGGGGGGAATGGTTTTTACGTCCATGCCCGCCTCTTCCATGATGCTTTTGAGCAAACGTATCTGGTCGTCGGAATCTAAGATGCTGAAATTACTGGTTAGTCCCATAATTTCTGCATGAGCGCGTAAAATCCGTGCGCCAATTGCATGGAAAGTGCCTAGCCACATACCGCGCGTGGCATCAGGATACCCGAGCAGATTTTGCACGCGAGCAACCATTTCCTTGGCGGCTTTATTGGTAAAAGTGACCGCGAGAACCTGCCCAGCAAAAGCTTTGCGCGTGCGTAATATATGGGCAATGCGGGTGGTCAGCACGCTGGTTTTCCCCGTACCTGCGCCTGCTAGCACCAGCAAGGCTCCATCAGTTGCCTGTACGGCTTCTAATTGTGCTGGGTTGAGATTATTTAAATATTCGTTATTATCTTCCATGAATCACAATAAAGCCCATATTCACATGTCAGACAATATAATTATTCGCCCAGCAGTAATTGCCGATATTTCCGCACTGGTTAGGTTAGCACACGAATTAGCCGAAAGCGAAGGCGAGCAGAGTTTGATTTCCGCTTCAGTTTTGCTAGCGGATTGCTTTGAGGATAAAACGCATGCTTATTTGGTGGCGCAGCAAGCTGAAGAGATAGTTGGGTTTGTTATGTATTATGCGGGCTATGATTTGCAATCTGCCAGTCGCGGCGTGCATCTGGGGGATATTTGTGTGACTAAATCTGCGCGGAGGCAGGGGGTGGGGCGGATGCTTGTGGCAGAATTGGGACAGCGCATTTTGGCGGATGGGGGGGAGTGGGTGTCTTGGACGATGCTCAAGGGGAATGTGGAAGCACGAGAGTTTTACAAGAAGCTGGGGGCGAAAAAAGTACGGGATGTGGAGTTTTGGGCTTTGGGAAAGAGTAAAATGGGGCAAAAGTAGAAAGCAGGCGGAAATCTATATGTTGATCGCCGCCTGCCTAATTTAAGCTTTAAAAACAGGCTCAGCTTTTATGCGGTTGGTGTTAAAAGGATGATTTGGATCCATAGATATATAGCTCCATTCACCCTGAACCATATAAAAATGCATTCGCTTCACGTTTTTTAAAGTATTGTTCGAGAACGTTACTTTAGTTGCTCCGTTAAAAATATAAACATGAGCAGTACTAAATTTTATTGGCTCTTCGGTTTCAACCAACACATTAATTGATTTGTCAAATCCACCAAACACTTTTACTTCGTTGTTACTTAACAATAAAACCACCCGCATCTCAATTTTTCCATTGATAGGGTTTTTTAGTTTTGGTTTTATAGATTCTACAATCTTCGGTTTTTGAAAAATAATCTCCATAAAATCCTCCCTCTTGGTAGAGGCAGAAAAGCATTGGTAATCATCCATTCATACCAATACAGTAAAAAAAGCTTATCAATCAATTGACGAGCGTAGTTGTAAAGGAGCAGTTTTTTTAGCAGATTTTGTGATAACAAGCAATATTATATGGCACTATTAGCGAAATTTAACAAAAATCACTTGACGTATGCGCAATGTGCGACTAAAAATCCTCCCCTGTTTTAAAATTTAAGTTATATTAGGAATATTCTCATGGCTAGACGTTGCGAACTTACTGGCGTTGGTGTTTTAACTGGAAACAACGTATCTCATGCAAATAACCGCTCACGTCGGCGTTTTTTGCCTAATATACAGCGCGTTTCTTTGCAAAGTAATGCGTTGGGTTCTACCGTACATTTGCGCGTTACCGCGGCTACTTTGCGTACAGTAGAACATAATGGTGGTTTGGATAGTTTTTTAGTTAGCTTTTCTGATTCTAAACTTACTGCAACAGGTATTCGCTTGAAACGTCAGGTGAAAAAAGCTTTAGCAGCAAAACAAGCTGTGGTTGCTGCTTAATATAATCTTTATATAAGACCTTCCTTTTTGGCTCGGTAGCTCAGTGGTAGAGCAGGGGAATCATAATCCCTTGGTCGGGTGTTCAAATCACCCCCGAGCCACCAATTAAACTATTGGTGACATTGCCCTGTGTTTAAAGATTGCCTAAAGTGGATAATGTGCTTTATGTATTGTTATTCACAGTAATCAAAGATTGTCATGAGCTATAAAATACCTGATTTGCCCTTGGCTATGGAGCTGGAAACTAAGCTGGTGCTAAAGAAATTAGCAAAGGCTCATGCTGCATTGGCGGAACTTAAGGGGGTGGCGACGATTATTCCTAATCAAAATATTTTAATCAATACTTTGTCATTGCAAGAAGCAAAAGATAGTTCAGAGATTGAAAATATTATCACTACTCATGATGAGCTTTATAAAAGCGATGAGTTTGCAAGAAATTTTACCAGTAAAGCCGCAAAAGAAGTTTATAATTATGCCGCAGCCTTAAGAAATGGCTATGAGAAGGTAAAGGAAACAGGGCTACTCACCAATAATAATATTTTAGAAATGCACGCAACTTTAGAGGAAAATAGAGCGGGGTTTCGTAAATTGTCGGGTACCGAGCTTAAGAATGATAGAACGGGCGAAACAGTATATTTGCCATCGCAAGACCCTGCGGAAATTATCGCTAGAATGAGTAATTTAGAGCAGTTTATCAATGATGATGAAAAATCTACGATTGACCCATTAATTAAAATGGCAATTGTACATCATCAGTTTGAAAGCATTCACCCATTTTATGATGGCAATGGAAGAACGGGTAGAATAATCAATATATTATATATAGTTAAGCAAGGATTGCTGAATAGTCCTGTGCTTTATCTTTCTCGTTTTATCAATCAAAACAAGGCGGATTATTACCGTTTATTGCAAGCAATAAGAGATATTGAGGCTGAAAAATCTCAAAATATGTGGGAAGAGTGGATTTTGTTTATGCTCGAAGGGGTAGAGCAAACCTCTAAGCAAACCGTAAAACTTATCCACGGCATCAAGGATTTGATGCAACATCATAAGCATAAAATTCGTGGTGAGCTGGGAACTATTTACAGCCAAGATTTGATAAATGCCATTTTTTGCCATCCTTACACGAAAATTGATTTTTTGATGCGAGAATTGAGGGTTAGCCGTATAACCGCTACTAAGTATTTAGACAGGTTAGCAGAAATAGGCTTGATGAATAAAATGAAAATTGGCAGGGAAAGCTATTATATAAACAGCGAACTTTATAATTTATTGAGTAATGTCAATGCGTAAAGCTCATGGGTAAGAAAATGTTTTTTCTACCCATGATAAACTTGTCATATATAGAAAAATGCAATTTTCTATATATGATGAATAAATATATATAGGAAATAGCGGTTTTCTATATATAGGGCGATTTCAGCAATCGTTAATTTTCTATTTTTTATCACCCCACGGACCTTCATGGGGTGCGGTTGCGGATGCAACATTGCGCCCCGTGCGGATGGTGTCAAATACGCTCAATGCCTGAGCTACCATGCTGCCTGCATCGCCAACATTTGAAGGCATTAATACGGTGGTGCTGGTTTTGGCGAGGTTTTTGAAGGCATCGACATATTGTTCGGCTACTTTTAGTTCGATGGCGTCGCGTCCTCCGGGAGAGTTGATGGCGGAGGCGATTTTTTCGATGCTGTTGGCGGTGGCTTCGGCTACCATGATTAGCGCTTCGGCTTCGCCGCGGGCGCGGTTGATTTGGTCAATTTGCGCGGCTTCGGATTTTAAAACTACTTGCTGTTTTTCACCTTCGGAAATATTGATTTGTGATTGGCGTTTGCCTTCGGATTCTAAAATGACTGCGCGTTTTTGGCGATCGGCGGAAACTTGCATTTCCATGGCTTTGAGAATGCTGGTGGGAGGGGTAATGTTTTTTATTTCGTAGCGCATACATTGAATTCCCCAAGCTTGGGCGGCTTGGTTGATGGAGGTTACGATGTTGGCGTTTATTTGGTCACGTTCTTCAAAAGTGGCATCGAGTGAAAGTTTGCCGATTTCGGAGCGCATAGTAGTTTGCGCTAGTTGTGTAACCGCAAAAGTGGGGTTGGCTACTCCGTAAGAAGCGTGGGCGGCGTCGATGATTTTTAAGTAAATTACGCCATCTAATACGAGGGTTACGTTATCGCGAGTAATGGCGGTTTGCTCGTGTAAATCCATCGCATATTCTTTAAGCGAATGTTTATAGGCGACATTTTCGATAAAGGGGATAAGGAAATTTAATCCCGGTTCTAATGCCCTATCAAACTTACCGAGTTTTTCGATAATCCAGATTGATTGTTGAGGAACTATTTTTATGCCTTTGAAGATGGTTAGAGCGGTAAGAAAGCCAATTGCTAGGCTGATAACTGTAAATAAATTCATGTTAAGTAGCTCCATGGTAAATCTTATTTTTCAATGACAATTAAAGTAGTACCTGTGACTGATTTTATGGTGACTTGTGAGTCAGCGGGGAGAAAATCAACTTTTGATTGTGCGTCTAATATGGCATTCATAATCGTGCCTGACCAATGTGCCTGACCTAATTGGTCTTTTTTTAGCCCATCTTTGCCGATTATTGCGGTTGCGCCTACCATGTTATTTAGCTGAATGGGGTTTTTATGGGCTTGGCGGATGCGGAATTTTTTTATGGTGCGCCATAAAATAATGGTGGTGATGGTGGTTACGCCAAAGAAGCAGGAAATTTGCTCGATTATATTATTTGCATCTATCAGCTTTACGGTAATTAATATTCCCGTAGTAATGGCGCCAATTCCGCCCAGAAATAATCCCAATCCTGGAACGGTGAACACTTCAATAAGAATAAGTGCCGCGCCAAATGCTAGCCACATATATACGGGGTTATTTAATAATATTTCCATATTTTTTAGCCGCTTATAAAGTAAAACCATGCCTTCAATATTGATGTAACATTGAAGGCATGGTTTTATAGTTTTGGTTTAATTACTCACCACCGCCTGAGCGACGACGACGACCTTCGCCTTTGTCACCGCGATCGCCTCTATCTCCGCCTTCGGATTTTTGGCGTTGGGGTAGTTCTTCTATGCCGGGAATTTCTTCGCCAGTTTCCTGGTTGACGAAGCGCATAGACAAGCGACATTTGCCGCGATGGTCAATTTCTAGCAATTTAACATGTACCATGTCGCCTTCTTTTAGCACGTCGGCAACTGTATTTAAACGCTCACCAGTGATTTCGCTGACATGCACTAAGCCATCATTTTTGCCTAAGAAATTCACGAATGCGCCAAAATCTACGATGCTAACTACTTTACCAGTGTAAATTTTGCCGACTTCTGCCACCGCAACAATGCCTTGGATCCAATCCACCGCTGCTTTACCAGCTGCACCATCCACCGCAGAAACGCGAACTGTACCGTCATCTTCAATATCAACTTTTGCGCCGGTAGTTTCGCAAATTTCGCGAATTACTTTGCCGCCCGTGCCGATAACTTCACGGATTTTGTCTTTGTCAATTTTGAAGCTGGTGATGCGTGGTGCGTTAGAATTTACATCATCACGCGCCGAGGTTAAAGCTTTCGCCATTTCGCCCAAAATATGGTTACGTCCAGTATTAGCTTGGCTGAGAGCCACACGCATAATTTCTTCAGTTATCCCATTGATTTTGATGTCCATTTGCAAAGCAGTGATACCGCGTTCGGTTCCTGCTACTTTGAAATCCATATCTCCCAGATGATCTTCGTCACCCATAATGTCGGAAAGGACTACGAAGTCTTTGCCTTCTTTAATCAAGCCCATAGCGATACCCGCAACTGGGCGCTGCAACGGCACACCCGCATCCATCATCGCCAAAGACGAACCGCAAACGGTTGCCATGGAAGATGAACCGTTTGATTCTGTAATTTCAGAAACTAAACGCACAGTGTAGGGGAAATTGTCCATATCTGGTAACAATGGACGAATAGCGCGCCATGCTAGTTTTCCATGACCAATCTCACGACGACCCGGAGATTTCAAGAAGCCCACTTCACCCACTGAATAAGGAGGGAAGTTGTAATGCAACAAGAAGCGCTCTTTATATTCGCCCTCTAGTGCGTCAATAATTTGCTCATCCTGACCAGTTCCCAGTGTGGCAACCACCAAAGCTTGGGTTTCCCCACGA
The DNA here is from genome assembly GCA_002423155.1 of Alphaproteobacteria bacterium UBA6149. Lineage (GTDB taxonomy): Bacteria > Pseudomonadota > Alphaproteobacteria > Rickettsiales > UBA998 > UBA6149. The sequence continues at coordinate 11,073 of DIUV01000050.1, read as the reverse complement.
GTAAACAAAGCCGAACCATGCACGCGTGGCAGCACGCTAACTTCAGAAAGAATTTGGCGAACTTTATCAGGAGTACGGCCATCGATACGCGGTTTGCCTTCGATTAAGCCACCGCGAACTACGTCTTGTTCTAGCTTTTTATAAGCACTCGCTGCTTGTACTTCCGTGTGACCTTCTTCTACCAGAACTTTTTTGGCTGCGTCACGGATTTCACTCAAACGGTTTGAGCGTTCTTGTTTGCCCATAATTGCATAAGCCGCGCGGAAATCTGCTTCGGCTAATTCTTTTACGCGTTTTTTGATTTCAGCAGCGCGCTCATATTCGCTAACTTCCCATGGCTCTTTCGCGCAAGCTTCGGCTACGCTGATGATAAGATCCATAACGGGTTGCATTTGCTGATGACCAAACATCACTGCTTTTAACATGATGTCTTCGTTTAATTCTTTTGCTTCGGACTCTACCATCAAAACTGAATCTGGCGTGCCGGCTACTACTAAATCTAGCTGACCAGAAGTGATTTCATCTTGGTTGGGGTTAAGTATAAATTCGCCGTCGATATAACCAACGCGTGCGCCAGCTATGGGACCAAGGAATGGAATGCCAGAAATAGTTAGGGCAGCAGATGCACCAATTAGAGCCACGATATCTGGATCATTTTCTAAATCATGTGATAAAAGCGTACAAATAACTTGCGTTTCATTACGGAAAGAACTCGCAAACATCGGGCGGATGGGTCGATCAATCAGGCGCGAAGTTAGGGTTTCTTTTTCCGAAGGGCGACCTTCACGTTTGAAAAAACCACCCGGTATTTTACCAGCGGCGAAGGTTTTTTCTTGATAATTTACAGTAAGCGGGAAGAAATCAATATCGGGCTTCGCTTTTTTTGCCGCAGTAGCAGTACAAAGCACAGAAGTTTCGCCATAAGTCACCAAAACTGCACCATCAGCTTGGCGCGCAAAACGCCCAGTTTCGATAGTCAACTTACGACCACCCCATTCAATAGATTTACGAGTAATATTAAACATGTGTTTTCTTTCTTATATATGAACATCCCTGTCGCTTTAAGGGGGATGTTATGAACCTTGGACTTTTTTTAAGCGTGGTGTTTATACAGGGTTTTTTGTGGTGTGGCTAGTTATTTTTGGGTGTGCATAGTTCTATCGCCTTAACGAACAACACCATTTCAAAATGATATATTTCATAACCTTGAAATCTTTCTTTTAACTTGTTTAAAAGATTTAGATATTCTGAATATGCTGTAGATTCAGTTATGTATTGATGATTTTGTTTGTTAAAATCGTCTGTAAACTTTTTAATAACTGTGTTTTGACTCGGAATGTTTGGAAAATAAACTATCTCTTTTTGACCAGAATTTTTTAAAATAGCATTTAATGCCGCCGCAACTCTCGCATCATAAATGGCATATTTTTGTGGATCTTTTAGTGTGAAAATTTTCGATGATGATGCGATGCCAATTAATGGTACATTTGTAATTCTTGTATCTAGCTCATTGGTTAGTAATATGTGGCTTTTTATAGTTTCTTCATTGTTTCTACGAACTCCACCCCAATCGCGTACGATCCAATTTGCTAATTCTAGTTTTTTATCGTTATCAAAACTGCTCCATTCTTTTTTTAAAAAATCCCTTAGTATAATAGTATCCTTGCCATCACTACTTGTTTTTGGGATGGCATTATTAGGATTAGTTATTATTCTACCTAAATTTTCAAATGCCCGTTGACCAAGCTTCCAATTTTTAAAATTACAAGACCATTGTTCAATAGGTTGAGGAAACAATCGCTCATCAGAAAAATATTTTTCAACTATATCTACATATTTGTTTTCAATCACATTATCGTCCTTATACTAATTGTTAACTGACCAGTTACAATCTTTTTACCGCAAACTTTCAAACTGGCTAATTCGCACAGGTGAGCTATCGGGAAACTGGGCGATTATTTGTAAGCTGCCGCCCATTGATTCTATGAATGAACGTAGGGTGCTGATATACATATCTGAACGGCGCTCTAATTTAGAAACGGCTGCTTGGTTTATATGTAGTTTTTGGGCGATATTTTCCTGTGAGCAAAGTAAGGCTTTGCGTAATTCTTGCAAAGTTGCTTCTTCTGCCAATAAAATATTCGCTCGATTGTTTATTTTATCTTGGCTCTTTTTTGGTAGTTTTTTTATATAATCATCAAGTTTTATGCTCATTTTGACCCTCCATTTCTGCTAAATGTTGCGAAAATCTCTTATCTGCAATTGGTATATTTTTTTCATACCATCTTTTATCATTTTGTTTGCTGCCGCCGACTAATAATATGCTTCTTCTTTTAGGGTCAAAAGCAAATAATATTCGCCATGGTTCACCCTTCCACTGGATGCGCAGTTCTTTCATGTTTTTAAAAGATGAGCCTTTTAAGCTATCAACACTTGGTCTGCCCAAGTTTGCGCCATGTTCTGCAAGTAATTTTGTATGGGCGATAATTTCATTACGGATAGATGGCTTTTGTTCGTCAAGCCATTTTACAAATTCTTCATGTAATAAAACTTCCCATTTCATGAGTTAAATATATTCCTTCTATGGAATAATGTCAAGTTACATTTTATATCATTTTTTTTAAAATAGATGAGTGTCAAGCATATTTCCCCTTCACACTCACCCCAATTCGTAAGCCCAAAGCATCCAGCACTTTGGTTAAACTATCCAGCCGAGGATTTCCTGCTTTGGATAGGGAGCGATAGAGTGACTCGCGGGCTAATCCTGTGGTTTTTGCTAATTGTGTCATGCCGCCTTCTTGGGCATCGGCAACATGTTTTAAGGCTAGTTTGAATAATTCAATATCGCCGTTCGCCAAACATTCTTCTAAATAAAGTGAAGCGGTTTCTGGGTCTTTTAATAATTCTTTGCTTGTTTCATCGAAAGAAACACTTGCCTGATTTGTAGTCATAATTTAGTTCTCCTTTCATAATCAGCGAGATATTTTTTTGCTTTGGCAATGGTTTGATCTTGTTCGCTCTTAGTTGAACCTGCCAGTAATAAAATTATCTTTTTGCCCTGTATTTTATAAAAAATCCTAAATCCAGAGCCATAATGCTCACGCATTTCATAAATGCCATTTGCATTGTCTAGGCTTTTCCAATCTCCAAAATTTCCCATGCTGGCGCGAGCAAGGCGACTTCTAATTTTCACCTGTGCTTTTTTGTCTTTTATACCAAGTAAAAAATCAGAAAATGGTTTTTTGCTATCTTCGGTTATATATTCTAAAATTTCGAACATTGGAAAATTGTAGCCTATAAGTTACATTTAATCAAGCATCTTCTGCGCAATCAACCGATAGCCCATGGCATTTAAAATAACATTTACGCTGCTGAAATGGGGGTTGCCATTTTCGGACAGCACTTTTTGCACGCCCTTGCGGCTTAAACCAGAAATTTCGGCGATTTTGCTAACGCCTTTGACGCGGCTGACAATGCGCAAGGAGGAGAGCAGGGCGGCGGTGTCGTTGCTGGTGGCGTATTCGTCGAAGAGGAGTTTTATGTAATTGTCTAGTTCTTCGGGGTGGTCTTTTAGATATTGTTCGTCAACTTCGTTGGTGGATTTTATCATGGGTTTAGCTTTCTGTTATGTTTTGCGTACTGTAGTTCGCGCTTTTGGGAAAAGCAATTGCTTTATTGCGTAAGGGTGGTGATTTTGTTATGTAAACACGCAATTATCATTAAGGAAAATAAATGAACAAAATCCACATAATCGGCGCTGGTCTGGCAGGTAGCGAGGCGGCTTGGCAAATTATTAATCGGGGTGTTCCGGTGGTGTTGCACGAAATGCGCCCCACGCAAGCTACGCCTGCGCACCGCACGGATAATTTTGCCGAGTTGGTATGTTCTAATTCCCTGCGTTCGGATGATATTAATAGTGCGATTGGGCTGCTGCATGCGGAGATGCGGCGGTGTAACTCGTTGATTATGGCTTGTGCGGATGAGCATAAAGTTCCGGCTGGTGGTGCGCTGGCGGTTGACCGCGAAGAATTTTCGGCGGAAATTACTAAGAAGCTGCGCGAGCATCCGTTGGTGGAAATTCGTCGGGAGGAAATTACCGATTTAAGCGCGTTGGAGGGGCAGGTGATTGTGGCAACCGGGCCGCTTACTTCCTCCGCCTTGGCAGAAGAAATTTTGCGGCTGACGGGGGCAGAATATCTGGCGTTTTTTGATGCGCTGGCGCCAATTGTTACGCGTGAATCTATTGATATGAGCAAAGCTTGGTTACAATCGCGCTGGGATAAGGGTGAGGGGGCGGATTATATTAATTGCCCGATGAGTAAGGAACAATATTATACTTTTATTGATGCTTTGAAGTTGGGTGAAAAAACTGAGTTTAAAGATTGGGAAAAAGACACGCCTTATTTTGAAGGCTGTTTGCCGATTGAGGTAATGGCAGAGCGCGGAGTGGAAACGCTTTCTTTTGGTCCGATGAAGCCCGTGGGGCTAACCAATCCGCATAGTGATGAGCGACCATACGCGGTGGTGCAGCTCCGCCAAGATAATAAAATGGGGACTTTATATAACATCGTCGGCTTTCAAACCAAGCTGAAATATGGCGAGCAGCAGCGGATTTTTAAAACTATTCCCGGGTTAGAAAATGCGGAATTCGTGCGGCTGGGGGGTATTCACCGTAATACTTTCATCAATAGCCCAACTTTGTTGGATGGAGAATTACGCCTTAAATCTCGTCCCAATATTCGCTTTGCGGGGCAGATTACGGGGGTGGAAGGTTATGTGGAAAGTGCCGCTTGTGGGCTGCTGGCTGGGCGTTTTGCTGCTGCGGAAAGCTTGGGTGAGAATATGGTTGCGCCACCGGTGGAAACTTCTATGGGATCTTTGTTGGCGCATATTACGGGTGGCGCCGAGGCGAAGAGTTTTCAGCCGATGAATGTTAATTTTGGTTTGTTTCCGCCGTTGACGGGGAAAATTAAGAAGGCTAATCGTCCAGTTTTGCGGGTGGAAGTGGCGGTTAAGGCTTTTGGGGAATGGTTGGCGTAACAAGGAGCTTTTTAGACCCCCTGTTATGCTGTCTTAGTTATTGATCATTTCCACCTTTTGGTAGGTTTGCGGTACTATTACCACTTAGGCGTTTACGGGTTTCGCCATTAATAACACCATTATGTTCAATAATTGTGTCATCACTAGCATTTATACTGTAATTACCATTACATATACCATCAGATTTTAGTGATGCTTTATCACTTAGTGTTGCAATTATTTTTTTGTAAGTTCCGTTGGCAACAATTTCTCCGTTTCCTGTAGAGCTTACATTAAAAACACCACCATCTATGTTGGCTGTAATTTTTGCACCATATTGATCGTCTATACAAGCCTCTTCGGCAGAAAAAGAAATGACATTTTTTCCTGATGATACTATTTCAACATTGTTGAATTTTACATCAGATAGAAAATCCCCAGAAATTTCCGCATCGATATTTAAACTTAACCCACCAGGCACTACAATGCATATTTTGGGTTCACGAGAGTGTGACCTTTTAAATTGTTCAATAGTTCCTGCAAAGAAACCATTAATTAGAATTTCATCTCCTTTTATATGTATAGCGGTTTTTGACCCAGTAATAGAAATATTTCCATTATGTATTGACAAACCTTCACATTCAAAATTGTAATGTTTTATCTTTATGGTTTTTTTATTAAAAATTTCAGAAACTTCAACCTCATCGCTATATTCTGAATTAGCGATGATTTGAATTTTTGTTTGTTTTGCTTCTGACTTAATAAAATAAATTGGGCATTTTGCTTCAATACGTAATGTTTCAACATCTGTATTGCAATCAAAACAAAAATTGCTTTTATCTTGCAGCCAATCCAAAGATGCTGCATCTATAGTTGCTAAATTGTTCATTTTGAACCTCCGCCTTTTAGGCGTAAAAAGAAACGCGTTGTCTGAACGCAAAGATTATAAGACAATGTATGGCGTAAAATAATTGATTTGATTTGTCAATATATTTGTTAATTTTTATTAAATTGCGTGGTGTATTTATTTAAATTTTCCTTGTTAGTAGTACCGTTGTGTAGGGTCAAAGTAATTTAGAATAATAAACAGTTGTATAACAGATTCTAATCTATATGGGCAATCGGATGTGGGTTGGCGGAGTGTAGCTTGTCGCGGCTTATTCCGCGCAGTAGCACGTAAAATAAAGGGGTGAGGAATAATCCAAAGAAGGTCACGCCCAACATGCCAGAAAATACTGCAACGCCCATCGCGTGGCGCATTTCGGCACCTGCTCCAGTGGAAGTAACCAGCGGCACTACACCCATGATAAAGGCGAAAGAGGTCATTAAAATTGGGCGTAATCTTAGATGGCTGGCTTCGATGGCGGCGGCAAGGGGTTTCATTCCGCGCAGTTCTAATTCACGGGCGAATTCTACAATTAGGATGGCGTTCTTGCAAGCCAGTCCGACTAATACAAATAAGCCAATTTGGGTGAAGATATTATTATCTCCGCCAGTGAGCCACACGCCGATGATGGCACTAAGTAGGCACATGGGGACGATGAGAATTACCGCCAAGGGTAGGCGCAAACTTTCATATTGCGCTGCTAAAACCATGAATACAAATAATACGCACAGAGGAAAAACCAACAAGGCGGTATTGCCTGCCAGAATTTGCTGGTAGGTTAGTTCCGTCCATTCATATTTCATAGTTGGGGGTAAATTTTCTTGGACGATTTTTTCCAATTCTGCTTGTGCTTGTCCCGTAGAAAATCCGGGATTGGGTTCGGAATTTATATCCGCCGAGCGGTAGGAATTATAATGGTTAGCGCGCTCTGGCCCATAAGATTCAGCGACATTGACTACGCTGCCTAGAGGTATCATCTCACCTTTATTATTACGGGTTTTTAAATTAGCAATATCGCCTGCATGGGAACGGAAATCAGCATCGGCTTGTACATAGACGCGGTAAGTCCGGCCGAATTTGTTAAAGTCATTCACATAAGCAGAACCAAGATAAACTTGCATTGTGTTAAAAACATCGTTGATATTAATGCCTAATTGTTTGGCTTTGGTGCGATCTAAATTAACAAAAAGCTGGGGGCTGTTAATGCCAAACAGACTATAAGTTTTCCAAGGGTTCAGTACAGGATTTTGCCGCGCTTTGCCGAGAATATTATTGACAGTTTCGTTGAGTTTTTCAAAACCCGCATCGCCACGATCTTCTATTTGTAGTTTAAACCCACCAGTAGTACCCAGTCCTTGTACAGGCGGTGGGGGTAAAATAGCGATGAAGGCTTCTTCAATGGCGCCGAATTGTTTGTTTAAATCTTCGGCAATTTTTGCGCCAGAAAGTTCGGGTTTGTTGCGCTGTGAAAAAGGTTTTAGGGGAACAAACACAATGCCAGAATTGGGGCTATTGCTAAATCCTGCAATAGATAATCCCGGAAAAGCGACCGAGCTTTCCACCCCTTCATGCTTTAGGGCAATGTCGGACATGCGGCGAATTACTGCTTCGGTGCGGTCTAGGCTGGCACCATTTGGTAATTGCGCAAAGCTGACCAGATATTGTTTATCCTGCGCTGGAACATAGCCTTGGGGCACAATATTGAACATAAAAACTGTGGCACCCACCAGGAGAAAATAAATTCCCAACATAATTCCCTTATGGCGGATGGTGCTTTCCACCCGTTTGGAATAATTAAGGGAGGTGCGTTTGAAGGCGGCATTGAACCAAGTGAAAAATCGCCCGAATATTCTATCCATAAACAAAGTGAGCCGGTCTTTGGGGGCATCGGGTGCGCGTAATAAGATCGCCGCCAATGCTGGGCTTAGGGTGAGGGAATTAAAGGCGGAAATGATGGTGGAAATTGCGATGGTCAGTGCAAATTGTTGGTAAAACTGTCCGGTAAGCCCACTGACAAAAGCAATTGGCACAAACACGGCAATCAGCGATAAGGCGATTGCGACAATCGGGCCACTCACTTCGCGCATGGCTTGGTAAGTTGCCTCTCGTGGTGTCATACCATGCTCAATATTACGCTCAACATTTTCCACCACCACAATCGCATCATCAACCACGATACCAATAGACAGCACCAAGCCAAACAGAGAAAGGGCATTGATGGAAAAACCAAATAAATGCATCAGCGCAAAAGTTCCCACGATTGAAATCGGCACTGCCAGCAAAGGGATGATGGAAGCACGCCAAGTTTGCAAAAATACAATCACCACAATCACCACCAGAAGAATTGCTTCTAGCAGGGTGTGAATAACCGCTTTTATGGAATCACGCACGAAGCTGGTTGGGTCATAAACGATTGAATATTCCACTCCTTCAGGGAAATTCTTTTTTAATTCCTCCATCTTAGCGCGCACATCATTGGATATTTGAATCGCGTTAGAACCCGGAGCTTGGAAAATAGGAATCGCCACCGCTGGTTTATTATTAAGCAAAGAACGCAGCGCGTATTCAGATGCACCTAATTCAATGCGTGCCACATCACGCAGGCGCGTTGTGGCTCCATTATCGACAACTTTGAGAATAACTTCGCCAAATTCTTCGGGCGTTTGCAGCCTTCCGGTGGTGTTTACCGAAAGTTGCGTTTCTACTTTGCCATCATTGGGTGGTGCTCCAATTACACCTGCCGCGACTTGGGCATTTTGTTCACGCAAAGCATTCACCACGTCACCAGCCGTTAGCCCACGGGCGGCTACTTTTTCGGGATTTAACCAAATCCGCATGGCATAATCACCGGCACCAAAAACCGCAACATTGCCCACCCCATTCAGGCGCGCCAATTGGTCCTTTACATTCAAAACGATATAATTACGTAAATACAGCACGTCATAGCGTTCATTGGGGGAAGAAAGATGCACCACCATGGTTAAATCGGGCGAACTTTTAATAACTGTAACCCCAAATTGGCGCACCACTTCAGGAAGGCGAGGCAGGGCTTGCGACACACGATTTTGCACTAATTGTTGCGCTTTATCGGGATCGGTTCCTAGTTTAAATGTTACGGTTATAGTCAGATTTCCATCCGCATTGGCTTGCGAATTCATGTATAACATATCTTCTACGCCGCTAATTTGTTCTTCTAACGGAGAGGCGACACTATCAGAAATTTCCCGTGGGTTTGCGCCTGTGTAAAGCGCAGTAACCACCACTGAAGGCGGCACCACTTCGGGATATTCCGAAATGGGCATGAGCGGGATGGAAATTAAGCCAGCAATAAAAATCAGCAACGATAAAACGGCGGCAAAAATAGGGCGGTCAATAAAAAAGCGAGAAATATTCATGGTTTAGCCATATCAACTAATTTAGGCGTGATAGATTGTCCCGGCATCATAACTCTTTGCGTTCCGTTGATAATGATTTTTTCGCCCACCTTTAGCCCATCTTGCACCACCCGTAATCCTTCTGCCCTACCGCCAATTTTTATGGGGCGGTAAACTACTTTATTATCCTCACTCACCACCCATACGAATTTTATGTTTTGGTCGGTATTAATTGCTTGCTCATTGATTAATAAAGTTTCACCTGTTTTTGCTGAACCCATTTCTATATGGGCAAATAAACCCGGAATTAGATGGCCATCTTCATTGGCAAAAATAGCGCGTACCCGTAAAGTGCCAGAACTAGGGTTTAAGCGATTATCAAAAGACTGGATATGCCCAGCGATTTTTTTATCTGCGGCAAGCTGTAAATTCACAGGAATTTTTTGTAATTTCTCGGGAGCTTTTCCTGCTTCTTGCAGATAGTTTAAATAATTTTGCTCATCCATATCAAAGTCAGCATAAATGGGTGAACTAGCAACTACACTGGTTAGCACCGGCGCATTTCCGCCTGCATCCACCAGATTTCCCACTGTTATTTCTGCGCGACTAACGCGCCCAGCAATGGGAGATTTGATAATGCTATAATCATAATCTAATTGTGCCTTAGTTAAATCCGCATTGGCAACGGCTAAGTCATTACTGCGTTGGTCATAGTCTTTTTTGGTGATAATTTTGTTTTTTATTAGCGATTTTGCGCGTTTAAATTCACTCTCCGCCAGTTTAGCGCGAGCTTGTGCGGCTTCTAAAGAGGCGGCGTAAGGCTTGCGATCAATAGTAAAAAGGGGTGCGTCTTTTTGCACAAATTGCCCCTCATTGAAGTGGATTTGCTCAATTGTACCTGCCACCCGTGGGCGGATTTCTGCACTATCTGCCGCGACCAAGCGACCAGAAAATTCATGCCATATTTGTATATTATGTGGTTTCACTTCCGCCACGCTAACTGGTGCGGCACCGCCCATTTCACCGCCAGCAGGTTTTTTGTTAAAAAAATGTTGGTAGCCAAAATAAGTTGCGCCGATGAGCAAAATCGCCAGTAATATTTTTTTCATCTTCTGCCCTCTTTTTTTTGTTTTTTATAATTGCTTTAACAAAAATAGTCAATATATGAACTATCTATAATTGGACTTTTATTTTTAATTATGGTATTCTCTCAGCATGGAAAATGAAATAAAATCTTGTGCGTTAAAACTTAGCGATGCTCCTTTGTCGCATAATTTGGTGCATTTATTTTGGCAGCTTGCGCCTGCTTTTACTCGCTGGGCAGAATCACATATGCAGCAAAAAAATCTTACTCCACAGCGTTTGCGGTTGCTGATTCCGTTGAAAGAATATGGTGCAATGAGTATGAGTGCATTACGGGATGAGCTAGGAGTAACCGCCACCAACATCACCGCTTTGGTGGATGCTTTAGAAAAAGACGGTTTTGTAAAACGCCGCCCACACGAAACAGATCGTCGTTCTACCATGATAGAATTAACCGAAAAAGCGCAAGAAGATTGGGAACAAAATTGTGCTAACTTCCGTGAGCAAGTATCGCAGATATTTAACGATTTTTCTGTTGGTGAGCAGCAGCAATTTAAAATTTTGCTAGAGCAAATGCGTGCCGCTTTGATAAAAGAGAATATATTGAAAGATTAAGAAAAACCTCACACTACCCGACACTTTTTTGTTTTTCTTCGTACTATCCGCCGTCATCCCCGCCTTGTGCGCACTACTGTCCAATTAAAATTAAAA
>DIUV01000016.1 GCA_002423155.1 Alphaproteobacteria bacterium UBA6149 | reverse complement strand
AATTCCTCCAGACCTTTGTTATTGGTAATGCTGTTTTTATTTTGAAATTTACAATCCATAAATTCTTCCTCAGAAACATTCTTGAATATTGGAATGTCTTGCCAGAAAGCTCCGGTTTTGAATTGTTTGTGGGTTAGAAGCTCCTCATTCACAGGCTCTTTGTTTGCCTCTGGAATTTCAACATCGGCAATATCATTAAGTGGAGAATGCGGAGAAATATCTCCTAGAACATAAGAAACAGTGAAGGGGGGTTCTTCAGTTGTTAGATTGATTTTTTGTGTGTTCTCAGTCATGGAAATTACCTTTTTGGAAATTCTATTTGTATATAGAAAGCTCTGCAAAAACAGAGCTTTCTATAGATTTTATGTTTCTTACGCTCGCTTCGCGCCGGAAAACAGCCATTCACAAAGACGGTTCAGACGCCACTCAAGGCTTGCGCCAAGCCTGCGTATAGTAAATCAAGTTTTTTTGTTCAAAAACAAAGGGGAAGCACTATACAATGAAATAAAATGCTGAGAATGAGGATTAAGGAGCGTAAGACTCCCTTTTCTCAAGCTCTGCTCTCGCTAGGCTTTACGCTCTTGATGTTGCTAAAAGCCAATTTAAATTTCTCTTTATAAATTTGCGCTCCAAACCAATCTATTAAACTTAAAAATTTATTTGATAAGATATAGTTTGATTAGAAACCTTTTGTAAAGCAATTTTTTGTTAAGAAATAATAGCTGATAAGTTTGTAAATTCTTGTTATGAGTAAATAATCCTTTTTTTTCATGATGATAGCGAGTTGAGGTTCCCGTTTTTTAGTGTTGGTATCGGGTGGAGGGCTAATCATCGTGCGCAACATGTATTTATAGTATTTCTCATTTTAAATTACGTTGTAATTTAAAATGAGACGTTCAGTCGCCACTAAGGCTCATGCGGCACGCGCCGCGGGTTTGCAGTCGCAAACTTATAGCAATTTCAAGTATTTTTTGCGTAAATAAAATTAGAAATTGCTATACGATAAATTTTAGGGCATCTCTAGAACCTATTCTGGCGGCAAACTTATCTGCGATGGAGCCTCATCACTCACTGTTTATTCGATGAATATTTTGTTTGTTGCTTTCGCTGGCAACACAAGATTGAGTGCAATTTATTACTCTACAGGAAAATTTATTAAAAATCAGCGCTATAAATCAGCAAAAATGGAACATAAATTGCTTCTCTAACGCAGGTTTTGCAAGTAGAAGGGATATCATCTATATTGGAATGAGTATAGGTTTGCGACGGCAACCCCGTGGTCAATCTTATTTAAAAAAAAGGTGGGGCGCGTGAGCTTTAGTGGCGTTTGAACGTCCAAATAAAAATTCTAAAGGTTTTTTATTTGGAATTACTAATATAGTAAGAAAGATTTGTTGAAATATGTCTAAAGAAAAAAATATTAACACTAAACCAGATGTAGAAGTGCCAATTTATATTGCTCCGCGCTATGAGCGCAGAATAGTCTTTGCACTGCGAAAAATTATGCAGCAGATGGACACTCATTCGCGACGTCTGATGAAAGATTATGATATAACCGTGTCGCAACTTGTTTGTTTATATGAGATTTTTGAAAAAGGTGCTTTGACGCTTTCTATCATCTCCAAAAATGTTCATTTAAGTAACAGCACATTGGTGGGCGTAATAGATAGGTTGGAAGAAAAAGATTTAGTGAAACGCACACGCGACACTGAGGATAGGCGAGCTATATTTATTGATTTAACTCAGAAAGGTCGGGAATTTGTAAGTGGTTCACCACATTTATTGCACAACCGCCTAGATGAAAAATTAAAAAACATCTCCGAAAGCGAGCAAATAATTATAGCTAATTCATTGGATTTATTGGTGGATATGCTGGGTGAGTAAAAAGATATATATATCAGAACACTATCCTTTAGCGCAGCTTTCTTGTCATCGTCATAATGCAAATAGATGCTCTAATGTAAGCCTCAGCGTAGTGCATTATGCAGAGACCTTGCAAAAGCAAACTTTCGCAGAGATTTCTATGGTTTGGTAGAACCAGCAAGGATTAATCCCGAGGGTAAATGGTAACAAAGGACCGCCGAAAGGAAAGATTCCCATATTGGCGGAATACTAAAAAACACTAAAAAAATGGCAGACAGCGCATAAAAAATATGGCATAGAAACTAGATGAATATTTTGCAACCTGTTGGACGTACTTTTTTAGGCTTTCTCGCCGCGGTGGGAAGGTTGTTTATGTTTGCTGGGCAGGGCATGTCGGCGGCTTTTTCTGGGCCTTATTATTGGCGGCAGATTGGTCGGCAGATGGTGGAGATTGGTTATTATTCCTTGCCGGTTATTGGCTTGACGGCGGTTTTTACGGGCGCTGTATTAGCATTACAGAGCTATTCGGGTTTTTCACGGTTTTCGGCGGAAAGCGCCATTCCTACGGTAGTGGTTTTGTCTATCACCCGAGAATTAGGGCCTGTATTAGCAGGGCTGATGGTGGCAGGGCGCATTGGGGCTTCTTTCGCGGCAGAAATTGGTACTATGCGCGTGACCGAGCAAATTGATGCATTGGTTACTTTATCTACTAATCCATTTAAATATCTGGTTTTCCCACGGTTAATTGCCGGAATATTGATGTTACCTGCTTTAGTGGCGGTGGATGATATTATTGGCGTGTTTGGTGGTTATGTGGTGAGTGTGAGCAAACTAGGCTTTTCTCCCGGACCATATTTACATAATACTTTTGAGTTTTTGGAAACGAAAGATGTGGTATCAGGCTTGGTAAAGGCGGCGGCGTTTGGCTTTATTGTTTCTTTGATGGGTTGTTATCATGGTTATCATTCCAAAGGTGGCGCACAAGGGGTAGGCGCGGCGACGACTAATGCGGTGGTTTCTTCTTCCATCCTAATTTTGTTGTTTAATTATTTCATAACTGAATTATTTTTCTCCAATTAAATCATGAGCATTCCCAAAATATCGGTAGATAATCTTTATAAATCTTTTGGCACTAAAAAAGTGCTGGATGGGGTTTCTTTGCAGGTCGAGCAGGGCGAGTCCTTGGTGGTTATTGGTGGTTCGGGTACGGGTAAGTCGGTATTGTTGAAATCTATTATCGGGCTGATTCATCCAGATTCTGGCGAAGTTTTGATTGATGGTACGGTTACTAACAATATAAATATACGCGAGCGTGAACAATTAATGCGCAAATTTGGCATGCTTTTTCAAGGCGGAGCATTGTTTGATTCATTACGCGTGTGGGAAAATATCACCTTTGCTTTGCGTCAACAAAAAAAGCTCAGCAAGCAAGATGCGATAGATATAAGCATAGAAAAACTAAAAGCGGTGGGTATGTCTGCTGATGTGGCAATGCTCACTCCGGCGGAATTATCGGGCGGCATGCAAAAACGCGTTGCTTTAGCCCGCGCCATCGCCGCGGATCCGGATATTATCTTTTTTGATGAGCCGACTACCGGGTTAGACCCGATTATGGCGGATGTAATCAATGACTTAATCCTCGCCTGCACACGGCAAAAAGGACTGACTACGGTTACTATCACGCATGATATGGCAAGTGCCCATAAAATTGGCACGCGTATTGCCATGATTCATAAGGGAAAAATTATCTGGGATGGTGCAGCTAGTTCAGTGATGGATAGTGGCAATCCTTATGTGGATCAGTTTGTACATGGGCGTGCTACGGGGCCGATGACGGAAGTGGTAAGCTGAAAAACGGAAAATTCTTTGAGTTGTACATACAAAAAACCCTCGCAAGCGAGGGTTTTTCTTAGTGATTTAGTGCTTTTTTGCGTAAATTAGGATGCTGCCATCCTCTAAATGGTTTGTGGTTATTGTTCCAGGTAAACCACCTAAAACGCTAACTCCTCGCATGGAGTTAAATCCTATTATTCTATTGTTTGTCCCAAAAGTGAACTGCAAATCCACTCCAATTTCGGTTCCGAAGAATAGGCGATCAGGTTTTGTATAGATAATTAGCCCTTTATTGTTAGTGGGGCTAATTTTGACTACGCTTGTGGTCATGCATTGTCCCCCCATTAATTCGCCACCTTCTTTGAAGTTGGTATGTGCTTTGCATGTTTCGCTGTAAGGGTATGATACCGATAAACCGTTAAAAATCAATGATTCTTGGTCAAAATCACCCAAGAAAAGTTGAGCCAAGTATAAATCTCTATAGGATTGTACCATTTTCTTCTCCTAAATATGCGCTGTCGCGCTTAAAAAATAAAAACATAAGTCCAAAACTTATGTCGAGTTGCACAAAAATCCGTGGATTTATATAACTTTCCTAAACTATTTTAGTTTGGGAGGTGAGTTATAAAGGTGATTTTTTTACTATGGTTTGTGCATGGTCGTGCTACGGGGCCGATGACGGAAACTAAATCTGTCCCACTCGCTTAATCTCCCATTCTAACTGCACTTTACTATTTTCCCACACGCGGCGGCGGACTTCTTCGCCGAGATTTTCTAAGTCAGCAGCAGTGGCGTTACCGGTATTTATCAAAAAATTACAATGTAGTTCAGACATTTGTGCGCCGCCAATTTGTAATCCGCGACAGCCAGCTTGGTCAATTAGTTCCCATGCTTTATGTTGGGGGGGGTTTTGGAAGGTGCTGCCACCTGTGCGGCTGTTTATGGGTTGCGTTTGGCTGCGTGCTTTGGTTATTTCGTCCATTCTGGTTTGGATTTCTTCGGTATTGCCGGCTTTGCCCTGTAAAATTGCGCTGGTAAAAATTGCGCCAGTGGGAGGTTGGCTGTGGCGATAGGAGAAATTTAATTCTTGCGGGGATAGGTTTAATATATTGCCCGTTGCATCTACTAATTGTGCGGATTCTAACACATCGGAGATCTCACGACCATAAGCGCCTGCATTCATGGCGAGTGCTCCGCCAATGGTGCCGGGAATGCCCTTTAAGAATTCTAAACCAGCAATATTATGTTGGCAGGCAAATTGAGCAAGATTTACATCTAAGGCGGCGGCGCCTACTAAAATACGGTTATTTTCCAATATTTGCATCTGGGCAAATTCTCGCCCCAGACGTAGTACCACGCCTTTTATGCCGCCGTCGCGGACGAGTAAATTGGAGCCGACTCCCAAAGGGAATATGGGGATATTCGGGGGGCAAATCTGGCGGAATTTAACTAAATCTGCCGCATCCGCGGGGGTGAATAAATATTCTGCCGCACCGCCAACTTGCAACCAGCATCTTTTAGCTAAGATAATTTCTGTGCGCATTTTGCCGCGCAATTGAGCAAATATTTCTAGTTCGGGCATTGGGCAAATTCCCTGGCTAATGTACAAAATTCGGTTACGGAAAGTGTTTCCGCTCGGCGAGTCGGATCAATTTGTGCGCGTTCTAACCAAATATCCGCATTACCCAAAGTTTTTAACGCCGAACGCAGCATTTTGCGACGTTGCCCAAAGGCGGCGGCTAAAATAATTTCCAAGCTTTTTTTATCCGCCGGGGCAAGCGGGGAAGGGCGCGGAACCAAGCGAATAACTGTAGAAGTGATTTTAGGGGCAGGAATAAAGGCTTGGGGGGGGATGTCAAACCCGTATTGTACTTCGCATAACCACTGGGTTATCACCGATAGTCGTCCATAATCACGACAATCAGGAGCAGCGACAATGCGCTCTGCCACTTCTTTTTGAAACATTAAAGTTAGCGAACTATAAACCCCAGCACCATGTTGATGAATATCCTCCAACCAACGAATTAACAAAGGAGTGGCGACATTATAAGGCAGATTGGCAACAATTGTGCGCGGAGCATTTGCCAGTTCTGGGAGGTTTTGTTTGAGCGCATCACCAGAAATCACGCTAAAAGGCGTTTGGTGATCTTCGGATAATTCTTGCAAAACGGGCAAGAAACGCTCATCTCTCTCCACAGCGGTTAGTGATAGAGGATGCGCGGCGAGCAGCTCTTGGGTGAGCGAACCAGGGCCCGGACCAATTTCCAACACGTTTTTGTCCGACAAATCCCCCGCTAGGCGAATGATTTTCTGCACGATATTATTATCTGCCAAAAAATTTTGCCCTAAAGATTTATGTGCAGATAGGTGGTGTTTAGATAAGATGGCTTGTAAAGACATTACTTATTCCCAGCCAGATTGCGTATTTCTACGAAAGCCGAGCGGCGGAGGTCGCGCATTAATTTCATTGCGCCTAGCTCAATCTTTTGTTGGAATATTTGTTGGCGTAAATTATCTCTATCTGCGGCATTTACTGCTATGTCTTCTGCTGGGCGGACGGATTTTTCGCATAACATCAAAAGATGGATGCCATCCGGTGCGGCGAAGGGTTCGGATACTTCTTCTATTTTTAGTTTTTCTACCAAGGGGCGCACTTCGGGGGACATGGTGGAAAGGAAGGTGCGCACAGTTGATACTTTAATTTCCAAATCTTCTAAATCCTTAATTCCGGCAATATTATCTTCTAAACATTTTCCGGGATTAGTGCCGACATGGCGGGCAATATTCATCATTACCTCTACTTCGCGTGCATTTGCATCGGGCTTTAAGTTTAATATTATTTGCTTAAATACCGCTTCGGCATCGGCCATCTTGGCGCTTTTTACATGCCGACGATCATGAAAGCGCAAAATCTGAAAACCAGCAGGTGTACGAATAGGGTCGGTGATACTATTCTTTTCTGCTTTATTAATAGCTTGAGATAATGCTGGGTCTAATTCTGCGCGTGAAACCCAGATTTTTTGTTGTCCACTTCCACCGGAACCAGATAATTGGCTGGCGATTGCTTCAAAGCTGGCGCCTTTTTGAATTTCTTTAACTAGTTTTGCGGCAAGTTTGCGCGTGTTTTCTTCTTTTTCGGGATCGGTAACCGGCAGTAATAAAGTGGAAATTTGCACTTCCTCATCACCATTTATAACATAAGCCTTTTTTTGTGCTAATTGGCTAATTTCATCCTCGCTGATATTAACTTGCGGAGTAACTTTCTTGCCGACTAATTTAGCCCAAGCAATTTGTGACTCTAATTGGTTGCGAAAACTATAAAAAGGCACTTGTTTGCTTTGTAAATAATTTTTCAGGCTGCCTTGGGGTTTGCCGCGTTGTTTTTCTATGTTATTGATAGTTTGTTCAAATTCTTTTTCTTCTACGGAAATATTATATTGTTTTGCCGCTTGTAACTGTAATTTTTCGTCGATTAATGAGCGCATAACTTGGGGAGCCAGATGTTTTTTTACTTCGTCATTATCCGAAAGCCCCGTAGTGGCGATGACTAATTTCATACGGTCTGCAAGCTCTAGTTGAGTTACCATTTCGTCATTTACTACTGCGGCGATATTATAATTTGTATTATAATTTGCAGCGTTAGCTGGGACAGAAAGCAACAATATAATACAGGTAAAATTAATAATTTTTTTCATAAATCCAGCATTCTTAATTCAAATTTTTCAAGCCTAAGCGCACCGATATGGATGTGCCAGGAGCAATATCACGATCGCGGGTGAATTCACGCGCTAAATCTGTGTAGATAGTTAAACATTCATCCGTATAAACCAAACCGCTACCTGCGGAAATATTGCGCCGACCGCCTGCCAAATCATGCCGCCCAAAAGCAGTCCATTTCCAGTTTTCACTCAGCATTAACCAGCCATTTTCCATTATCTCTTCTTTAGTACCCAGATAAATATCATTATTCAAACGAATATAATCTGCTCCGAAACCAAAACTATTGGCATTATAGCTGCTATGTATTTCACTATAGGGTAAAGAGAAATTTTCACTATCTATTTTAAGACGATAAGATAAATTCACAGGTAAATAATTTACCGCTATTTCGCCGACATAATCAGAATTATTGCCATTATCTCCGCTCATATCTGCTACTGCTTGTTCGCCATTTAAGCGTCTTTCCTGCCCCAGCATCAGGCTGGCATTATGTGCTTGGTCGTCTTGTAAGCTAGTGCGTGCGCCATAAATTACTCGTGAACCATTCTCAATTAAATCTCGTCCGGCAAAACGATTGGCGGAAAATAAATTAGACTCGGTAAATTCTGGGGTGCGGCTATCTTCGTTGTTGATAACATAAGGGTTATTATGGTTTTTAGAAGCTACTGCCATAACGATAGGTTCTACGATGAGATTAGCATTGCTAACTCTTTTTAACATAGGATAACGCCAAGATAATGACGCTTGGGGAACAAATCTATTTTTTGTGCCACTAAAACTATCGCCATTGTTTAAAGCTACATCACTTAGCGAGTAAGCATCGCTGCGATAAGAAGTATCTAGCTCAAATATTTGCCCATTATCTGTAATATAAGGTAGTTTCCAGCCCAAAGTTGCGGAAATACGCCGTGAATCCGCGCCTTTAATGCGCGATAATATCATACTATCGGCATCCATATAGATTTTAGAGTTAGCCAGCTTAGAATCGCTAAAGCCTGCCGTAGTTTCCAGATGTGCTTGCATTTCTGGGGCAATTAAGGGCTCGTAATCAGGGTTGTCTTCTACACGCAAACCCTGAAAAGTTAGCCCTTGCAGGCGCAAATAATTCCTGCCTTCAATCCGTTCGGCAAAAGCACGTGAGGTAAGTGAAGTGTCATTGCTGAATTTATAACGCCGCAGATAAGTATCATCCGAGGAGCGATTGACATCAAAGCCCCAATTCCATTTATCGTTAATATCACTATCACCTTTGGCAAATATATGTCCGCGGAAATCACGCCCGGAGATTTCTCTGCCATCTGCATCTAGCCGGTCGGGATAAGTTCCGCTACCGTCAAATTCATAACTGCCATTATCAGTAAGTTGGCGATATTGTCCCATTAATACAGGCCCAGACTTGCTGGTGAGATAAGGGGTAATCGTCGCGTCTTTATCGGGGGCGATGTTATAATAAACGGGCAGTTTAAAAGTGGTACCTAATTGAGTGGAGTGTGAGTATTCTGGGGCCAGAATCCCTGTTTTCCTATCCGCCCCGGGGGTGGGATGCATAAATACAGGGCTCCATAATACGGGGACGCCATATACTTCCAGCCGCGCATTATTATAAGTTACCTTTTGTTCTTGTTCGTCATATTTAACTTTGCTGGCTTTAATTTGCCATAAAGGGGCTTTGGCATCTTCGCCCTCTTTGGGTTCACATAATTTACAGGGGGAATAAACCGCTTTTTTGAGGGTAAAATGCTTTTCGTCTTCTCGATGCGCTTCACGGGCGGCAAATAAGGAATTATCTTTTAGGCGAATGCGAAATTGTTGGATAACTCCCTGTTTTAAATCATTAGTTATTTCCAAATCATTGGCAAAATAGACATTGCCCTCTTCGTCTAATAAACTAACATTCCCAGTTGCGCGGACAATATTTTGTTCTTGATAATAAATTACCTTATCCGCACGTAAAATGCGCGTGTCTTGGACAATTTCTACCTTACCTAAGGCTAATACGAGCGCATTTTTCTGGTCATAGCCGAGTTTATCTGCTTCCATATAAACGGGCGAACTGGTTTCTTCTGCCGCATAAGCACAAGAAAAGAATGGGTTAGTTAATAACCCAGCCAATATGCCGACATACAAAAGATTTTTCTTCATTTGAATGTTTGTAGCAGATAAAGCGCGGAGTGCAAGTATCTGCCACAAGGCGATTTCACCAATCGTAAATTTGACATTTTTTACACACTACCCGACACTTTTTTGTTTTTATCCATACTCTCCGTTGTCACCCCCGCCTTGTGCGGGGGTCTCAGGCGAAAAACACAGTTCTTTGTTGTGTCCTTAGATCCCCGCACAAGGCGGGGATGACAACCTCTTGTTTTATAATAACACCAAAAACAATGGTTAAAATCTTAATAATTGGTGAAATCGCCCAGAGATTTGTGTTAAAGCAGTATGGTTGGCTATTTTTGTTCTAAATATTTTTCAATTTTAGCCACCATCTTCGTGGAAGTCCACTGGGGGTTGCCTTCAATTTTTTCTAAAAGTTTTCCCGCGCGATTAAAAATATAGCTAGTTGGCAGGCCGCTGGCCCCTAAATGGCGCATATTTATACCGCCTTTATCCCAATAAACGGGCAAATCTTGCCAATTATTTTTTTCTAAAAAGGGAGTTATGGTAGGAAATCCGGCAATGTCTTCGGACAAAGCGATTAATTGTAATCCTTGGGCGGCATAGGTTTTTTGTAGCGCGATTAAATCGGGCATTTCTTGCACACAAGGCGGACACCAGCTTGCCCAAATGTTTAAGATTACTATTTTTCCGGAGAAATTTTGTAAGGAAACAGGGCGGTTGGCGGCATCTAAAAAGCTTAATTCGGTTTTTTCACTAGATAATGCAGGAAAAACCATTAAAAAGGAAACGAGTAAAAAAGCAAATATACGCATGTGACTAACTCTTAAAGACTAGAAAATAAAACCATGTCAGAAAAAAACCTACAAGCCAATAAAAAAAATACTGGGGAAAAAAGCGCCAATAAAATGTGGGGGGGGCATTTTGACGCTGGGCCTGATTTATTGATGGAGCAGATTAACGCCTCGATTAGTTTTGATAAAAAATTATATGCCCAAGATATTCGCGGCTCCATCGCCCATGCACAAATGTTAGCAAAAACAGGCATATTAGCAGAATCAGAAGTGGTACAAATAATCGCTGGTTTGCTAGAGATAAAAGCAGAAATTGACGCAGACGAGTTTGAATTTTCGGTGGCTTTGGAAGATATTCACATGAATATTGAAGCATCTTTAAAAGAAAAAATTGGTGATGTAGCAGGTAAATTACACACTGCCCGTTCACGTAATGACCAGGTCGCCACGGCATTTCGCCTGTATGTGCGGGATGCATTAGATGGTTTTGATGTTTTGTTACAAGAATTACAACAAGCCTTGTTAACTCGCGCCGAAGAATATGCCGATACGATAATGCCGGGATTCACCCATTTGCAAGTGGCGCAACCCGTTACTTTTGGGCATCATTTGTTAGCTTATGTGGAAATGTTCGCCCGTGACCGCCGCCGTTTGCGCGATGCACGCGAGGGGATGAATGAATGTCCATTAGGTGCGGCGGCTTTGGCTGGCACTTCGTTTCCCCTAGATAGACAACAAACCGCAGCGAGCTTAGGATTCCGTGAGCCGACAGCCAATTCGCTGGATTCAGTTTCGGATAGAGATTTTGCCTTAGAATTCTTAAGCTTTGCCACCATCTGTGCCAATCATTTATCCCGTTTGGGGGAAGAAATGGTGATTTGGTCATCCGCACAATTTGCTTTTGTGAAATTATCCGATGCTTTCACCAGCGGTTCATCCATCATGCCGCAAAAACGTAATCCTGATGCGGCGGAATTAGTCCGTGCCAAATCTGGGCGCATTACGGGGAATTTAATTAGTTTATTGATGGTCATGAAAGGTCTAACGCTAGCCTATAATAAAGACATGCAAGAAGATAAAGAACCCGTATTTGCCGCGGAGGAACATCTCACCATCGCCATTCGTGCGATGACGGGGATGCTAAAAGATTTAACCGCTAATAAAGAGCGTATGGAGCAAGCGGCTGGGCATGGTTATTCTACGGCGACTGATTTAGCTGATTGGTTGGTGCGCACACTTGCTATGCCTTTCCGTCAGGCGCATCATGTTACGGGAAGTATTGTCCGCTTGGCGGAAACGCGTAATTGTAAATTGGAAGAATTATCGCTTAGCGAAATGCAAAATATAGAGCCGCGCATTACTGAAAATATCTTTTCGGTATTATCTGTCCAACATTCCGTACAAAGCCGCACTAGCTTTGGTGGAACCGCACCGGATAATGTGCGTAAAAGCATTGTAACCGCAAGAGGAAAATATGGACTATAAATGGTTGGGGATGTTGGTAATATTATGTTTGTCTGCATGTGGTTTAAAAGGTAATCTTACCAGACCTGCTGATATTGGCATTGAAAAAGAGAAAAAACCTACTGGGTTGATTTTTAAAGAAAATGGTTGATGTGTTTATGAAATTTTTTTTATTATTTAGTCTGTTGTTGGTTTCCACCGCACAAGCACGCGATGGTTTTTATAGCACGCGGGAAATGGATGATCCGCAGGAGATGGAAATCAGCACTTCGCGGCAAGCTTATTGCCGAGAATATACCCAGACTTTGCAAATTGGCGATATAGTGCAAAATGATCACGGCACTGCTTGCCAGCGTCCTGATGGTTCGTGGGAACTAACCCCGAGCAATCAAGATGCTGCCGACAACCAAGTGGCACCCAATATAATTTATGTTATCCGCAATAATAATCTGGGCAATAATAATCTGGTTTATCTGCCTGGGCGTAAGCATCATTATAATGATAATGACAACTACGAGCACCATGATAAAACAGATGCTCCTAAGCAGGAAAAACCTAAGCAACTAGAAAAGCATGATATTAGTCGCTAATCGCTAAACTTCCGCCATGCCCGAAACCATGCCCGCGCCTGCCAAATAATCGGTCAGTTTAATCGGATATTCACCCGTAAAACAGGCATCACAAAATTGGGGAATCTGGTTATTTCGTGCTGCTTCGCCTACCGCACGATAGAGCCCATCCACACTGATGAAAGCCAAGCTATCCACCCCAATAATTTTTGCCATTTCCTCTAAATCATGACAAGCTGCCATTAATTTCTCGCGCTCGGGCGTGTCCACCCCATAATAGCAGGAATTGATAGTCGGAGGGCTGGCAATGCGCATGTGGACTTCTTTTGCACCTGCTTCACGCACCATATTAACGATTTTTTTCGAAGTAGTTCCGCGCACAATACTATCATCCACCAGAATAACGCGCTTGCCCTTTAAAATTGCTTCATTAGCATTATGTTTTAACTTAACTCCCAAATGGCGCACATGGTCGGTTGGCTCAATAAAGGTGCGCCCCACATAATGATTGCGGATAATCCCTAATTCAAAAGGAATGCCTGAACTTTGCGAAAAACCTAGCGCCGCCGGAACGCCCGAATCAGGCACGGGGACGATTACATCCGCATCCACCATGCTTTCTTTCGCCAGCTCCATACCAATAGTTTTGCGCACTTCATAGACATTATGCCCTTCGGTTACGCTATCGGGGCGGGCGAAATAAACATATTCAAAGATACAAAAACGCTTGCTTACTTTGGCAAAAGGAAAAATACTGCGGATGCCGGTACCATCAATCAAAACGATTTCACCTGCTTCAATATCGCGCACGAAATCGGCACCAATAATATCTAGGGCACAAGATTCCGAAGCCAAAACCCAAGCATCCCCGAGTTTTCCTAGCACTAAGGGGCGTACACCGTAAGGGTCACGCACACCAATCATGCGATTATCTGCCAGACCCACCAGTGAATAGGCACCCTCTACCTGATGCAACGCATCAATCAGTCTTTCTTCTAACGTAGTTTTCTCACTCACTGCAATCAGATGAATAATAGTCTCTGTATCCGAGGTGCATTGAAACAAACAACCCCGTTTTTTTAATTTCTCGCGCAAAGTCATCGCGTTAGTCAAATTACCATTATGCGCAATCGCCAACCCGCCAATGCTATATTCAGCAAAAAGTGGCTGCACGTTACGCAACAAAGTTTCCCCCGTGGTCGAATAACGATTATGCCCAATCGCCACATGTCCTTTTAATTTGCCAATAATATCGCCCGAGCTGAAATTATCCCCCACCAAGCCCATCGCGCGGTGCGAATAAAACTGGTTATTATCAAAACTCACAATCCCTGCCGCTTCCTGTCCACGATGTTGCAATGCATGGAGCCCAAGAGCTGTATGCGCCGCCGCGTTAGTGGTTCCATAAACCCCAAACACACCACATTCTTCGTGCAGATGGTCATCGGACGCGTAAGTTATATTCTGCTCTGGTTGGTTATTATTGTGCATCTTTTGGTTGGTCCTCATTGGGGTTTTTATTGTTGGGGTTGGTTTCATCTGTATTGGCTTTATCTTTATTTTCGGTGGAAATATCATCTAATAATTGTTGAAATTGTGAAGCATCTTCGCTTTTATCTGGTTTTTCTTTTGCTTTTTCTTCGGTATTTGGCATATCTTCGGGTAATATCTGTATGTCTTTGGGAGCATTGCTTTTGGGGTTTTGGTCTTCTATTGCCTTCATATTCTTGGCGGCTATGCCAAAATCTTTAAAGTAATTGGGAAAAGAATTTACCATGGCGGCGGTAGTGCGCTCAACATAAGGTAATGTCTTGGCAGATTTCATCCAAGTAGGATATTCTTCCTTGCTGACAATGGTACTATAAGAGAAGAAGCTAAGTACAATAATCAGCGTTCCTTTGGCAAAACCAAAAACCATGCCTAGCAGATTATCCAATATGCCGACATCTTTGCCTGATTTGGTATATTTGCCAATAACTCGGTTAAGCATGGAAAAGAATATTAAAGAGAAAAAATAAGTGCAAAGTGTTCCCAAAACGGTTGCCACAACAGGTTTTCCCACATGGGGAGCTAACCAAGAGCTCACTTTCTCGGCATTGTACAAGGTAATAATCGCAGCACTCACCCATGCGGCTAGTGATAAAGTCTCTTTTACAAATCCGCGCACAAAGGAAATCAGGCAGGAGAAGAATAAAATTGCAAAAATTACCCCATCAAAAAAATTGATGATTACCTGTGATTGTTCCATAAAGTTGGATTGTCCTTCAAGTTTTAGATTTCTGCGCTATAAATACTAAGTAAATTGGCAAATAGCAACAGCCTCTTAATAGTCACACTACCCGACATTTTTTTATTCTTTTCTGCACTCTCGGTTGTCATCCCCGCCGTGTGCGCACTACTGTCCAAGTAAATTTATNNGGACACAAAAAAGACCGAATTTGTAGCCCTAGATCCCCGCACAAGGCGGGGATGACAACGGATAGTTGTTTTAATACAGATGCATATATAATATAAACCTTTTTAATTTTAATTGGACAGTAGTGCGCCGTGTGCGGGGATCTCAGGACAAATATTCAGTTCTAAGTTGGGGCTTTAGATCCTCGCACAAGGCGGGGGTTGACGACTGATTATGTTGATATATAACAAATATTTTCTTTAGTTAAAAAAAGTGTCGGGTAGTGTGCTTAATAGTAGTAGCCATTAATAAATATAAAATATCCTTGCTTTATGAAATATAATGCTCTTACTCCTTGAATAAATATATTATTGACAGATTGGCACGAAATAAATGGAAGAAAAAGCAATAAAAACAGGCGAGCGAATTGCTAAATTTATGGCGCGAGCGGGGATTTGTTCTCGCCGAGCTGCAGAGGCAATGATTTTAGAAGGGCGAGTGCAGGTAAATGGCGAGAAGCTAATTTCGCCCGCGAAAAATGTTTTACCTGGTGATGATATTGTGGTGGACGGCAAAAAATTAGGCGAACCAGAGGCGACACGTCTATGGTTATATCATAAACCTGTAGGTTTGGTAACTAGCCACAAAGACGAAAAAGGGCGCGATAACGTATTTGAACATTTGCCGGCAGAATTGCCGCGCGTGGTTTCCGTTGGGCGGTTGGATTTGAATAGTGAAGGCTTGTTATTACTCACTAATGATGGCGAATTGGCGCGGCGTTTGGCGCATCCTTCTACTGGGTGGATAAGACGTTATCGTGTGCGCGTGCATGGTACTCCCAAAATTGAAGATTTAAAGAAACTAGAAAAAGGTATCACCATCGAAGGCGTATTATTCCGTGCAGAATCGGTAATGGTGGAAAGACAACAAGGCAGCAATTGCTGGTTGGCAATTTCTCTGCGTGAAGGCAAAAACCGAGAAATACGCCGCATGTTTGAGCATTTTGGTCTGCCTGTATCGCGCCTGATTCGGGTTGCTTTTGGAGGGTTCCAATTAGGAAATCTACCTAAAGGGGAAGTAAAGGAAGTGCCTAGGCGAGTGCTGAAAGAACAACTGTAAGAGCCTGCTTAGAAAATCCTGCTTAGAAAATATTGTCGGGCTTGAGAATTTAAAAATATTAACTTATCTCGTGACATTGTCGCAAAAATTAGTTACAAGAACTCGCCATACGAATATAATTTATGGCGAAAAAATGAATATCCAAGAAACTCTCACTTTTGACGATGTATTATTAAAACCTGCGGCGAGTAATATACTGCCCGCACAGGCAAATACGTGTACTCGGGTTACCCGCGATATTGAAATTAATATACCCCTAATCTCTTCGGCGATGGATACGGTGACCGAAAGTCGTTTGGCGATTGCCATGGCGCAATTGGGCGGAGTTGGCTGTATTCATAAAAATATGGAGATTGAGGCGCAAGCCGAGCAAGTGCGCAGGGTAAAAAAATTCGAGTCAGGGATAGTGTTCGACCCTTTGACTATTCAGCCCGATGCTATATTGGCGGATGCGCTACGTATGATGCGTGAAAATGGCATTTCGGGTATTCCCGTGGTGGATGGCTCAGGAAAATTGGTGGGTATAATCACTAACCGTGATGTGCGCTTTGCCTCGGACACGCGCCAAACCATTGCTTCTTTAATGACTAAAGATAATCTGGTGACCGTGCGCGAGGGGATTAATTTAAGCGATGCTAAAAAATTATTACACCAGCACCGGATTGAAAAATTACTGGTAGTAGATGATGCTTATCGCTGCGTTGGTCTAATTACCGTAAAAGATATTTTAAAAGCTGAAAATTATCCTGATGCAGCGAAAGATTCTAAAGGCAGTCTGCGTGTGGCTGCCGCAGTGGGCACGGGAGAAGCTGGGATTGCTCGTGCTTCGGCGTTGATTGAAGCTGGGGTGGATATTTTGGTGGTAGATACCGCTCATGGGCATTCGGCTGGGGTGTTAGATGCCATTCGCGCGGTGCGCAAAATGGATAAATATGTGCAAATTATTGGCGGAAATATTGCCACGGCTGAAGGAGCTCAAGCTTTGATTGATGCTGGGGTGGACGGCGTGAAAGTTGGTATTGGTCCCGGTTCAATTTGTACTACGCGGATTGTTGCTGGTGTGGGTGTTCCACAATTATCTGCGATTATGGAAGCATCTAAAGTTTGCCGACAAAATAATGTGCCGTTGATTGCTGATGGCGGCATTAAATTTTCGGGCGATTTAGCTAAAGCAATTGCCGCAGGAGCGGATTGTGCCATGATTGGTTCACTCTTTGCGGGAACCGAAGAAAGCCCCGGAGAAGTTATTTTATATCAAGGACGTTCGTATAAATCTTATCGTGGCATGGGTTCTGTGGGTGCAATGGCGCGTGGCTCTGCTGATCGTTATTTCCAACAGGAAGTAAATGACACGCTAAAATTAGTTCCTGAAGGGGTAGAGGGTCGAGTGCCTTTCAAGGGTTCTATTTCAACCATTGTGCATCAATTAGTGGGCGGATTAAAAGCTGCCATGGGCTATACTGGCTGTGCTACGGTGCCGTCTATGCGGGAAAAATGTGAATTCGTGCGGATTTCTGGTGCAGGTTTGCGTGAAAGCCATGTGCATGATGTGACGATTACGCGGGAAGCGCCGAATTATCGGGTTGATTGAGGCATAAATTATAGATTTACGCCTCAAAATATGCTACATCTTGAGGCGTAAATATAAAAATACGCCTCAAGATAGCAAATGGAACCCATAAAAACTTGGAATTGGCAGCAAGATGACTGGCCGAATTTTCGCTTTACCGCATATAGACTGCAAGAGTGTGAGGCGGAGTGTTTGCTTAGGTCTGGTGTCTTTATCGGGGTTTATCAACATATTATTGAGGATGAAAAGCCCAGAATTCTCATTGAGTTGGTGAGCGAAGAAGCGGTAAAAACCTCGCAAATAGAGGGCGAGTATTTAAATCGTGATTCGGTGCAATCTTCAGTGCAGCGGCAATTAGGGCTTGCTACTACTGCTCGTAAAGTTTTGTCTGCCGAGCAGGGCATTGCAGAAATGCTGGTGGATTTATATCATAATTTTGCCGATGAATTAACTCATGAATCATTATTCGCTTGGCATCGTATGCTAACTAATGGGCGGCGAGACTTAGAAAATATTGGCGCATATCGCACCCATGTGGAACCTATGCAAGTCGTTTCTGGGCGCATAGATCAGCCGAAGATTCATTTTGAAGCGCCGCCTTCTGCGCAAATTTTGCATGAGATGGATCGGTTTATTGCTTGGTTTAACGACAGCTCACCTTGTGGTAAGAAGCCGCTTTCTGCTTTGCTGCGTGCCAGTATTGCCCACTTATATTTTGTGTCTATTCACCCTTTTGAAGATGGTAATGGGCGTATTGGTCGGGCTTTGGTGGAAAAATCTTTGGCGCAATCGTTCAAAAAACCCACGCTTTTTTCGCTTTCACAGGAAATATACGCACAGCGGAAAAATTATTACGACAATTTAGAACAAAATAATAAATCTAATCAGATTGATAATTGGTTGGATTATTTCACCAATACCATTTTAAATGCGCAAATGCGTAGCCTAAGAATGGTCGAGTTTGTTTTAACCAAAGCCAAGTTTTATAATTATTTTTCGCAGTTAAATCCGCGGCAGCGCAAAGTTATTGAGCGTATTTTTGCTGCGGGGGTAGAGGGTTTTTCTGGCGGATTAAGTGCAGAAAATTATTGTAGTATTACGGGAACCTCCCGCGCTACTGCCTCCCGTGATTTGACGGATTTGGTAACTAAGGGTGCTTTCATAAAAATCGGAATTGGCAAGGGAACAAGGTATCAGTTGAATTTATCCGCAATAAATGCTTAACATGCTGCTGAAAATATATAAAAAGGCGAAAAAATGAAACCTGGTGCATGGATTGCGGCCGCTATTGAAATTCTTGAGTCGGTTAATGCGGCTTGGGAGTCGGGCGGGCGTGCGCCAGCGGATGGGTTGATGTCGCAATATTATCGGGAGCGGCGCTTTATTGGCTCTAAGGATCGTGGTCGTATTTCGGATTGGGTCTATTATGTTTTGCGTAATGGCTCGGGGTTGGAATGGCATTTTGAGCAAGTTAAGCAGGAAAGTTCGCCGCGTTTGTTGGTGTTATTGTCGTTGTTGTTGCGCGGCGATGTGGATATGCCGCAATTGGATAGTTGGTTAAGTGGTGAGGAATATAGTGCGAGGCGTTTAACTTTTGCTGAGAAAACCTTGTTGGAACAATTTGCTGGCAAAGATTTAGAACAACCTGAAATGCCCGATGCAGTACGTTATAATTATCCTGATTGGATGGAAAAACGCTTGCGCATCATATTCGGTGATGAATTTGATGCAGGTATGCGCGCTTTAAATGCGGAAGCGAGTGTGGATGTGCGGGCTAACACACTAAAAACTAACCGCGATGATTTGTTAAAAATCCTCACCGAACATGATTTTGCCGCAGAAAAAACCGAATATGCCAATAATTGCCTGCGCTTAAAAAAACGCGGCGCATTATTTACGCTAGCGGCTTTTAACCAAGGCTGGTTTGAGATGCAAGATGAAGGTTCACAATTAGTCGCCCAATTGGTGCAAGCCAAAGCTGGCGATAAAGTGGTAGATTTTTGCGCAGGTGCAGGTGGAAAAACTTTAGGCATCGCCGCCGCCATGCAAAATCGCGGACGGATACTCGCTTGGGATACTAATGAGCGGCGTCTGGGCGAAATGCCCAAGCGTTTGGCGCGCGCAGGGGTGAATAATGTGCAATTACGGGTGCTGGGCTCAGAAAGTGATGCCTATATTAAAAGGCACAAACAAAGTGCCGATTGGGTGCTAACCGATGTGCCTTGTAGTGGCAGCGGCACTTGGCGGCGCAGTCCCGACCTTAAATGGCGCACGATGGGGGCGGATTTAGAGGAAATTAAAGCCATACAGAAGAAAATTATTAATAGCGCTGCGCGGCTGGTGAAGCCCGGTGGGCATTTGGTTTATGCTACTTGTTCGCTCTTTACCGATGAAAATGAAGATCAGATAAATTTCTTTTTGAAGGAACATCCCAATTTTAAATTGGTTCCGCACGGAATTGCTGCGTTGGGCGAGGGGGATTTCTTGCGGCTTTATCCGCATAAACATCAAACAGATGGGTTTTTTGGCGCGGTATTGCAAAGAGATGGCGTTATATAGTTTTCTATGCTTTGAAATTTGCCTTATTCTTAGCATTTTTTTCTTCATTATATTTATGGGTGAAATATCCGAGCAATCCTACAGAAATAACCCCAACTCCAACTAAAATCGCTACATTAGCTTTACCAAGAGAAAGTTTATTTGCTTTTGAAATCAGGCTTTCTTCTTTGGCTATGGGAGAGGGTTTAGTAACTGTTTCTGGTATAATAATTTCTTGCTTGCCGCTATCAGCGCGTAAAATATCTTCTGGTGAAGATATATCAGCAGGTTTTTTGTTGTAATATTCTATATCTTTTCGTTTGGCGCTTCTTTGGTTTTCTACTTCAGCAAAATTTGGCATTTTGGGTGAATTTGCTGGTGGTAATGATAATAATGGTTCTTTTATGGCAACCGTATAGTCAGGAAGTGCTGTGGGTGAAATGAGGGCAAAATCCTGTAGTTCTTTTTTAACTTCTGCAAAGGCGGCTTCTGATCTGGCAAAAGAATATTTTTCAGGATCTTCCCCATAAGAAACCTCGCGGTAATCCTCTACAAATTCTTTCATCGCATCACGCATTTGCTTGATTTTTTTCAAAGGAGCTAGCTGCTCAGGCGGCAGATGCTGCATTGCGTCTATATCAAAATTAAATTCGGGATCAAATAATACATTCCTATATTTTCCAGAAATAAGTTTTTGCATCCCAAGTTTTTCATTAGGATTATCAGATTCTAATCTTTTTATTATTTCATCGCAGGGCGTATTAAGTATTTCTTTAATATCATATTCTTTATAATGGTCAGAATATCCCCAAGAAAAATCCAAGACCTCGTCTGTAGAACAATAAAAGTTTTTTTTAAAAGCGTCATATAATCCTCTAAATGCACTTTGTTCCTTAACTGCTTCTTCCCAGTTCAGCTCTTTTATCTCTCCATTGTTAAATTTGCTTCTTAATTCAAGAAAATGTTTGTGTTTGCTGCATAATAAATCTTCTAATGGTTTGTTGCAGGCAATCATTCTATGAAATCCATTAAATCCATAGCGGTCGAGTTCTTTCTGCAAATTTTCTAAGCCCAGTTGATAAGCTTCTTCTGTGATTGCTCCAACATCATGAAACAAAGTTAACCGAGCCTGCTCTATGCCAAATTGGACATTCTTTTTTGATGATAAAAAATCTGCAAAAGACCCAATACGCCTAATATTTCTGAAACAATCAAAGTTTTTTTCTATATTATAAACTACATCTTGCTCTTTTGGTGATAGAATGAGGTTTAAGGCTGGATCATTAATACTATTATGTTCACATTCTATTAAATCCGCCAAATGAAAGGCATAGCTGCGTAAATTTTTGGCACAAATATTACCATTAATATAATATGGCACACCATGAAAACCAATTTCTCTATAGTCTTGATTTGGAAAGGTTCCCATAAAATCATGAACTTGATTTACTTTAAACACCCGCAAAGGATCTTTGCATAGCTCATCACTCATGAAGCGCATTTCTTTTAATGCTCTATCCTTATTAAAATTAGGTTTAAATAAATCGGGATCGTCCCTAAACAGCTCTTGTGGATCCATCAACGAACTCCCAAATTAACATGAGTATTGGCAAGCGTATGATTGCATAATTTTGCCCTCCCCAAAGATTCCGCTGTACCTGGACGAATTATATTATCAGGATTTAATTTTATATCAGATTTTGCGGCTGTTTTTAGTTGAGCTTCTATTTCTGCTCTATTTTCTTCGGTTGCATGTTCTAAATATTTGGATAAATTTCTTGTATATATATCCCAAAAAGCTTTCACAGAATCATCTGTAGTAGCTAATTCGGTAATATCTCGTGAATATCCCCTTAATTGTGAGCTATAATATTCCGTAGAAGCCAGCGTTGCACGTTCTTTAGTAAGAGTTTTATTTTCACTATGCTCACTTCCTAATTGTTGGAAAAAATCTATGAAGCTTTGCGCCATAATTTCATCTACTTTTTTACCAACTTTTTTTCTTAAATCAGCAATATCGGCAAAACCTGCCTGGTTTATAATATGTTTTACAGTAGCATTTACCATTATGTACGTGGCAGGAGAATCAGCGCTTTCTGCCATTATATTCCGCACCCCATCTTTTTTTATGGCAAGCGGATATTGGTACTCATAAGCACAAATGCGAGTAAACATATCGTTTATCTCTGGTGCTTTAGCACGCACACTACCCGCAGCAGCAGAAGCATTAATAAATATTTGCATTTGCTCATCAGGCACTAAAGATACTCTTTTATCTGCCAATTTATTTGTGTGCCGACCATCTATAATACCATCATCAGCTAAGAACCCCTTGCCATGCCGAGATAAATAATAACCAAATGCTCCTTTAACATCTAACGCTGCTGCTATGGTTAGCATCTCCAGGTTAGATTTTACCCCGAAAGCATCTGTAAATAAAACTTGGGTTTTAGCGTCATCTTGCGGAACTAAAGTTTTGCGGTATTTATGGAATGAGGTGCCTAATTCGCAAAGATTGGTTTGATAAATAAAATCCACCTTAGAAGAGCTTTGCGCATATTCATCAATATTTGGTTTAATCTCTTCTTCGACAAATTCTTTTAACATGCTTTGATGCAAACTGGTGGATCTGCCCCAGCAATCAGATTCAGCAATTATAACCGCTAAATCATTGGAGTCAGCATAACCTAAGCAAAGATTTTGCACCGATTCAGCAAGACGTTTATCCCGACTTATAGCCGTCCAAAACTCCGTAAAAGTTTTTACTTCGTCTGCGTAATCGTATCTTCGTTTTTGTACTTTGCTGCATTGCTGCATCAACTTAGCAGTAACATGCTTGCCTCTATCCAACAAAGACTTGGTCACAAACAACTCCATCATTGCTTCAGCTTTTAACGGTTCTTTTGCTGATTTATGGTCAATTTCCTCTTGCTTTAGGTTATCTATTGCTACTTGCACTGCTTTTAGATTTTTTTCTGCACCTTCGTATTTTCTACCTTCTAAAATATCCACTAATTTTTTAGTAGTATCATATTCAACTCCCATAGAAAATAAATCACTTAACAGACGTACGGAATTGGTTGCACAATGAACGGCAGCGTGCGGATTGCCTGCGGCAGCAGCAGCCCCATAAGAAGCCGCAACCAGCAACCGCGAAACTGCACGGCTGGTGTAGATATTTTGTTTTGCATTGCCGTGTATGCGTGTATCTTCAATTTTTTCATCTATTTGTTGATTGTGTTTTTTTTGAATATGCAATTCTTCGGAAGTTTTTGTTTTTTGTGCAATTTCCTCCAGACATATTTGTATTTTGTCGATTAATTCTTTGTATTTATTGTCATATTCTTCCACTTTGGCATCTACAAGAGCAGATGCTTTGTCTTGTTTTTGTAATATATTGTTATTAGTTGGATTCTTCATAAAAGAAAGGTCAAGTAACGGAATTGCTTCACCTTCAACGTCACGCAATGTATCTTTAGAGGCTAAATCTTGTGGGTGAGTAGTAATATTTATGCCCGTATTTTTAGTTAGTTGCTGCAATACAGCAAAATCATTTGCATTTGTTTGGCTTAAAGTTGGTTCATTTTCCTGCGCTTGCATAATAAAAAAGCTCAAATGCGGAATGATAACATGTGAAACAAAAGCTTGTTTTGCTTTTATAGCTGGCGTTTGTTCTTTAAAAGAATTGTGATTTAGCAGGTCATTGATGGTATCTTGGGTGGTTTTTTCAATAAAATCATTCAATATGCGCAAATCCTGACCGCCTTCGATCAAGGCTTTAAGTTCTGGATCTTGCCTTATCAGGTCAACCGCGTTTGCTCTGTTTTGTTCTGCGCATTTGTTAAAAGCATGCGCAATCCCAAGAACTCTTTCGCCCGCTCTGTTATCTGCGATGTCCCATTGAACCATGGCAAGTCCTTTTCTGATTGTTTCTCCTTCTTGTTGGTATTTTTCAAGCTGAGCTTCTAGATCGGGAATTTGTGCTTTTAGTTCCTTCATGAAATTTTCCGCTTTTTTTGCGGCTTCTTTGTATGCGTCCGCATCCATGTTGCCTCCGATGGCTCCCCCAATGCCCCCTCCTGCGGCGGCAAATGCTGCTAGAGTGCCAAGCCCTCCAGTTAGGGCTCCCAAAGCCAAACCACCAACTAGAACGCCAAGTGAACCGAGCCCGAGCCCAAGAGCGCCTTCCGCTTCAGTCTTGCTTAATGCACTATCAGATTCATGTTTATCTTTATATGATTTTACTAATTCATAAGACTCATTTGTATCAAGAATATTTTTTTTGCCTGTGTTTATATCAATAACATTTTGCTGGTTTTGTGAGTGTTTTTTTTGAATGCTTGGCAATAGATTATGGTTTTGTGATGTATGGTGCTGATATACCTCTAACACATATTTCCCATATTGCTCCTGAGTTACAGAATAAGCGGGGATATTCAGTGCCTCACCTGCTGCTTCTAATCTGGATATATTGTTATTTTTTCTTGATGAATTTGCTGACATTATAAATTCTTCTTTTTGAGTATGTTTTTATATTAAAGGATTATATGTTATATGTTACAATTTAATTACGTTTGAAAATAAAAATACTCCGCAGTTGTTTTTTGCTCAGGTGTGTTTGGGGGCAATTGTCGCGTGGTTGTATTTAAATATACGCTACAATTGCGTTATATAATTGAATTTTTTATAGACTTGTTGTAGAGTTCGTCGGTTAGTCTTATAAATTTTAAAAGGCGGATGGATATGTTCCACAGAAAAAACAATAATAATACTACTTCTAAAATTGATAATGTTTTGAAAAAGCCGCAAGTTTCGGTGATTGCTGCTGATGTTAACTTTCTTGGCAATATTGTGAGTGATGGTACGATTGACTTAGATGGTCAGATGGATGGCAATGTGCGCTGCAAAGTTTTCACCTTGCGTAAAAATGGACGTTTAAATGGCGATGTTACGGCGGATATTATCCATGTGTTTGGTAAGGTGGTCGGCACTATTCGGGCGAGTGAAGTTAACCTTTATACTAGCTGCCATGTCGAAGGCTTGATAATGCATGAATCGCTGACTATTGAAGATGGCGCCTTTGTCGATGGGCAGTTTAAACGCGCAGATAATGTGAATACCATGGTCGATGATGTGGCGGATGATGATGTCGATGTGTTCCAGCGCTTGCAGTTGATTGCTGGTTAGGTTTTAATCTTACGAAATATTTTAAAAGGGCGGTGTATTTTTCCGCCCTTTTTTTGTGCTAAGAATTTTCTTGTCTTGGGAGGCGCAATTTTTCTCTATACCAATATAAGACCTCTGCATAATGCTACTGCTCTGGACTTCTAAGTGCTAACTCATTGAAAAATAATACTCATGTACTGATGTACACTCCGTTTATTTTTCAATGAGTTAGCACTTATAAGCCTCAGCGCAGCGCATTATGCAGAGGTCTTAATATATGTATAGTTAAAAACTATATTTTTCTATATATAGTAGCAAAAGTGCCCCAAAAGCCGCCAATCACATAAAACCATAAAGTCAACTGAAAAAATATATCTTTTCGCTTGACTATATTTCTGCTTGCGCTACAAGCAACGGTTTTGCTATTGTCAGTGTTGCTAAGTTCTTAGCAAATTTAAACAATAAAATGAACAGGAGATATATACAATGTCTATCCAAGATCACATTTTAGTATTACAAAACAAACACGCATTATTGAAGCAGCAGGTGGCAGATGAGGCGACTCGCCCAGCCCCGGATTTTGCTTTAATCACGCAGATGAAAAAGCAGAAGTTAGCTTTGAAAGAAGAAATTCAATCCTTGATGGATGAGTCCGTAGGCGATTACGCTAGCGCTTGATTTGTTCAAGCCAAAAAATACCCCTCTATAATTTTAGAGGGGTATTTTTTTGTCTTGTATCTTGGCTTAAGCCGGCATTTGAGCTTCTTCCGCCAAGCTACTAATTGCCTCTGCTAGCGTATGAACTTTTTGTTCATTGCTACCTAAGCGACGGATTGCCACGCTGCGTTCTTCTTGTTCACGTGCGCCCACTGCCATAATAACCGGAATTTTTTGTTCGGAATGTTCACGCACTTTGTAGCTGATTTTGTTATTGCTTAAATCAACTTCCACACGCAAACCTGCTTTACGCAATTCTGCGGCGACTTCCATAGCATAATCATCCATCGAATTAGTGATGGAGGCGACTACTATTTGTACCGGAGCCAACCAAAGAGGGAATTTTCCTGCGTATTCTTCAATGAGAATGCCGGTGAAACGCTCCATAGAACCCAAAATAGCGCGGTGTAGAATTACCGGACGATGTTTTGCGCCATCTTCGCCAATATAATTCGCGTCTAATCTTTCGGGTAATACGAAATCTAGCTGTAGGGTTCCGCACTGCCAGCTGCGCCCAATGGAATCACGTAGATGGAACTCTAATTTAGGACCATAAAACGCGCCTTCACCGGGAGTCACTTCATAAGGCAGACCCACGGCTTCCACCGCTTCCGCCAAAGATTTTTCCGCTCTATCCCATACTTCTTCTGAACCAGCGCGTAATTCGGGGCGAGTTGCTAGTTTTACCTTCACAGCGCTAAAGCCCAATTGTGCGTAAGTTTCTTGCAATAAAGCACAGAAACTTTCAGTTTCTGATAAAATTTGCCCTTCGGTGCAGAAAATATGTGCGTCATCTTGCACCATGGCGCGTACACGCATTAAGCCGTGCAATGCTCCTGAAGCTTCAAAACGATGGCAAGAACCAAATTCTGCCATGCGTAAGGGTAAATCGCGATAGCTTTTGGAGCCTTGTTTGAAAATTTGCACGTGGCAAGGGCAATTCATGGGTTTGATTGCTAGTGTGCGGTCTTCCGCCTCAGCGGTAAACATATTCTCGCGGAATTTTTCCCAGTGACCCGATAATTCCCATAAGGTTCTATCCACCAACATGGGGGTTTTCACCTCTTGATAATCGGCTTTTTCAATTTTTTGGCGCACGAAATTTTCTAGCGTGCGGTATAAGGTCCAACCTTTGGGATGCCAGAAAACCTGTCCCAAAGCTTCTTCTTGAAAATGGAATAAGCCTAATTGCTTGCCCAAACGACGATGATCACGTTTTTCGGCCTCTTCTAGCATGTGTAAATGCGCGTCTAGTTCTTTTTGGGTGGGGAAAGAAATGCCGTAAATACGTTGCAACATCTGGTTGTTGCTATCCCCACGCCAATAGGCGCCTGCGAGTTTAGTTAGTTTAAAAGCTGGGCTGATATGGTTTAAGCTCGGCACATGGGGGCCGCGGCATAAATCGATAAAAGCATCTTCGCCTTCGCCTTGACGATAGAGCGAAATCTTGCCTTTTTCGCTGGTGTCATCTTCGGCAGCGCGAGTAATTAAATCCGCTTTATAGGGTTCATGCCGTGCCATAAACAAGGCAATTGCCGCATCCCTATCCCACATTTCGCGGCGCACAGTTAAGCCACGGGCTATAATCTCACGCATTTTTGCTTCAATAATCGGCAAATCATCGGGGGAAACTTTATGTTCCATTTCAATGTCATAATAAAAACCATAATCAATGGTCGGGCCAATCGCCAATGATGCATCGGGCCATAATTCTTTCACCGCACGCGCCAGCACTTGCGCGGTGGTGGTGTGGCGCATTATTTGCAAGCCTTCTTCGTCTTTTAGAGTAAGGATTTGCAGTTTTGCGTCGGCATTTATTTCATGCGATAAATCCCACTGCACGCCGTCCACCTTAATTGCTAAAGCTGCCTTAGCTAAGCCAGCTCCAATTGACTGGGCAATTTCCAAGCCTGTTATGGGAGCATCATAAATGCGCGTGCTATTATCAGGTAAAGTTATGGTGATTTGATGGGATGATTTTTGAGCGTTGGGCATGGTTTTATTGTTCTATCAAAATTTATTACGGAACCATTCACCTTAAGAGATTTTACTCAAGAGTCAAGTATTGCTTGTTATTGTTAAGGTTAATTTTTATAGTGAGGTTACACTCTACACGACAGTACTATTAACAAAGAATTTATATAATAAATAACAATGTGTTATTTGCGCAAACTCTCCATCGTCATACCGCTGTAGAGCGGTATCCATGCCTATCAACTAGCGCAAAGCCAATGGTTTGGCATGGATACCGTCCTGCGACGGTATGACAACGGATATATTTATTATAAAAATACGTTATATATCAATATGTAATGCTGTTATTAATAGTACTGTCGTGTAGGATAGTGAGGTTAAAATAAAAATAAGGTTTGTAACTGATGAAAAAAATAACCGTAAAATTAATACTAGCAATATTATTGTTTAGCGATGTTGCTTATGCAAAAACTTATAAACAAGAGGCGGTTAAAGTAGAAGATGGCATCGGCATGGTGACGGGTGCTCCTACGGGAACTTATATAGCTTTTGGTAATGATATTGCTAAAGTTGCCGGGTTAGAAGGACAAAAAATCATTGTAAAACCGTCCAAAGGCTCAATTGATAATATTCGTCGGATGACGGATAAAGAAAATGCAGGTTTGGGAATTGTGCAATCGGATGTGTTGGGTATTCTTCGCCGCACCAACAACCAAAACTCTATCGCAATTGCTAAACAATTACGCATGGTTTTTCCTTTTTATCAGGAAGAAGTGCATATATTGGCGCGGGGTAATATATTGAGCCTGAAGGATTTAAATGGCAAGCGGGTGGCGATTGGTCAAGCTGGTAGTGGTAATATGCTAACTTCGGTGAATTTGTTTGCGTTGGCAGGGATTCGTCCTGCGAAGATGCTGCAAATAGCGCCGCCCGAAGGAGTGGTGGCGGTGCTCGCTGGTGATGTGGATGCGGCAGTGTTTATTGGTGGAAAACCGGTATCATTATTTAAAAATTTAGAATCAGTGCGCACGATGCAAGCAGGAAAAAATGCCGCGCTTTTGGATGATATTCATTTTGTGAAGATTGATGATGCTAATGTTTTAAAAGAATATAATAAGGCAGAAATATCTTCCAAAGATTATAGTTTTGTAAAACAACCCGTAGCTACGGTTGCGGTTACGGCTATTTTGGTTGCCTATGATTTCTCAGCATCAAACAGCAGTTATTTTAGCAAAAGATGCGCGGAGTTAAAAAATATTGGTGCGTCTATCCAAAAGCATTTAGCGGATTTGCAAGCTTCTGGTCATCCTAAATGGAAAGAGGTAGATCCATTGCGGCAAGTGGCTCTGTGGGAGCGAGATAAATGTGCTTTGAGTGGCATTAGCACAGCAGAAACTAATCCGTTAGAGCAGGATTTATTAGGGATTGTGCAGAAAAAACATGCAAATTAATATCGAAGATAAAGAATGTCGGCGCAGTATTGAAGATTTGATTGCTCATAATTTTGTGGGTGAGTTGAATATTGCCATTTCTCAAGTGGGTGATGAGCTACATTTTGTCGCTGTGGATGGGGATATGCTCAAGCTAAAATTACCTGTGCGGTTGCGGCAACTGCAAGTGGTCTTGCACCAATTGCAAGCGCAAAAAAATACCCATCTGATTAATATTGCCGATGACTTGCTTTTAGATATTTCTTCTCGCAGCCTGATTTATAAGGAAATTAATTTGGCGTTGACGGAAAAAGAAACTGATTTGTTGGCGTTTCTGGCGGCAAAAAATGCCCCTATAAGTAGAGAATTATTGTTATCAGAAGTTTGGGGTTATCAAGCTAATATTGATACTCACACAATGGAAACCCATTTATCTCGTCTGCGGAGTAAATTATCCGAGGCACATATTCCACTAATGATTGTGGCGGATAATGGCGGTCTAAGGTTTCAATATTCATTAAAATAATCATCATATACCATATTGATGGCGATGATGGTGGCAGGTAGGGTTAGTAATAAGGGCAGCACAAAGCAGGCGGCAATCAAATTTACTAATAATAACATATAAATAACCGTAAAATTATCCATACCTACGCGGAAAGTAAGGCTTGCGGAAGTCTTGATGGCAGAAAATATTCCCACATCTCTATCCGTGATAATTTGCGGCACAAACAGGCATAAAAGCATCATAAAACTGCTGGGGAAGATAATCAGCATAAGCATCATGGGAGATTTTAAATATATAAATAACAATATAGGTATGGCAAATAACAGCGCGTTTATCAAACTAGAGGCAATAAAAATCCGCAAGCCATAATCTTTTAATATGCCCAGTACAAAATCGCTGGTGATTAATTGTACGCGCGATTTGCGCAGCATTAATACTTCAAAAATAGAAAAGACAAACCCACCCCAACAGGCGCTTAAGAGGACAAATATCACTTTATCTTGTAATGATGCCGCAGATGCCGCATTCATAGGCGTAAATATTTGGGCAAATAATATAATTCCCAAAGTGGCAATCAAGAGTGCTACACCTGCGAGCACGCTTAACATGGGGGTGGTTTGCAACATGTCCAGCCCATCCCGTGCCAGAATTCTTAGATGTAATTCGGTAAATTCACGCTTTTCTGGTTCGGTAGGAGTTTCTAATTCCACAAATATTTCCCGCAATTGTGGAAAACTAATCGCTGGTTCGCCGGTTTCAAAGAAATTATTGCTGATTAAATCTTCGGATTTTAGTTTGCGATTACGGATTTGCCGCATTACTGACAATAAGTCGTAAGGACCAATTTTTTTATCTGCGTGAGTTATATAATATTCGAGGTCGGCCATATTTATCTAATAAAAGTTATATTATGCGGTTAAAAGCTTTAACAGTTTGTTAGATTACGTAAATTCTTCTCGGTTTGCAAAATAATATCGGCAAAGCTACTAAGATATACGGAACCTTGCAGGGTGCGTTGAACAAAAACATTGCGTTTGTCGTCCTCGGCTTTGCGGCGTTTTACCAATTTAGCTTGCGATAAAGTATCTACCGCCCGACAAACACTGGCTTTGGGCAGATATAATTTTTCCGATAGGCTTTTGATACTATGTGGACCTTCTTGCAGATATATTTGCAATAAAATACACATTTGCCGAGGCGAAAAATCATGTTCTAAATTGCGTAGTGCCGTGCTGGAAATGTTATTCCAAAAGCGTAAGGCATCAAGCATTGTTAAAGGGGTATCCATTTTTATTATTTCTGATTTATTATTTTTAACTATATTTTTGTTCCAAAAGTCGGAAAATGGTGCGCAATGCCATGGCTTCCCCTCCGCTTGGGCGTCCTGGACGTGATTTTTGATTCCACGCCATCATATCTATATGTACCCAATTGTCTATATTTTCAGCAAATTTCTTTAAAAATAATGCCGCGGTGATGGCTCCAGCATAAGAGCTGGAGGGGGCGCTAAAAATATCGGCAATCTCGCTTTTTAATTCATCCGCATAAGGTTTATGCAAGGGCAGGCGCCAGATAGGTTCTTGTTCTTGCATGCTTAGAGTGGATATTTCCCCGGCTAATTGGTCATTATCTGTAAAAAATGCGGGCATATCGGCACCTAATGCAATGCGAGCTGCACCGGTTAAAGTTGCGCAATCAATTACTAAATCAGGGTTTTCTAAGCTGGCTTCATGTAAAGCATCGGATAAAACAATACGTCCTTCCGCATCGGTATTGCCAATTTCTACCTTTAGACCTTTGCGAGTGTCGATAACATCTAAGGGGCGGAAGGCATTGCTGGAGATGCTGTTTTCTGCGGCGGCAATCAACACGCGTAAGCGAATTTTTAATTTATGTGCCATGACCAGCCGCGCAATGCTTAAAACTACCGCCGAGCCGCCCATATCTTTTTTCATTAGGCGCATACCATCAGCGGTTTTTATGTCTAACCCACCAGAATCAAAGCTGATTCCCTTGCCCACTAAGGTAACTTTGGGGTGTTTGGGATTGCCCCAGACTAAATCTACTAAACAAGGTGGGTTGCTACTAGCGCGTCCGACCGCATGAATGGCAGGGTAGTTTTTGCTAAGCAAATCATCGCCACTGATAATGCTGCATTTGCCGCCAAATTCTTTGCTGAGTTTTTTTGCGGCATCACCCAAATAAAGCGGGGTTACTAAATTTGCTGGTCCATTAATTAAGTCCCGAGCAGAAAAACTGGCTTTGATAAAATTATAGAGGGAATTTTTATCAATATCTGCGGGCAAAACCAGACGAGCCCGCACTTGCGGCGGTTTTTTATATTCACTATAGCGATAGCAAGCTAAACCCCAGCCCATTGCCAGTTTAAAAATATCGGCTTTTTCGGGCAGGAATTCGTCAGAAATTACATAATTTCCTTCAGGCAGCTTAGATGGTAGCGCAGCGATTGACCATAAATTTAACTGGGCATCTACTCCCACTAAAATTGCCGAAACATTGCCTTTTTCATCGGGAATTATGCAGAATTTATCTGTTTGTGCCGCAAAATTATTGCTTTTTAACCAAGTTTTCTCGCTATTATTCAATGTTTTGGAAAATTTATTCCAAACATCTTTGTTTAATAATATTAATTTGGTTTTTTGCGCGCGTGCATTTTCACAAAAAAAAGGCTCAATTTCTAAGAAAGAGGTTTTTTTGTCTGGTTTAGATAGAGCAGGGGCTTTAGAGGTGGTCATGGTTTAAACCTTAAAATTTATAGTGTTCTTATA
This sequence comes from Alphaproteobacteria bacterium UBA6149, assembly GCA_002423155.1. Taxonomy (GTDB): domain Bacteria; phylum Pseudomonadota; class Alphaproteobacteria; order Rickettsiales; family UBA998; genus UBA6149. The sequence continues at coordinate 12,349 of DIUV01000016.1, read as the reverse complement.
GCAAGCTGTTGATAAAACACACTACTACACTTTGCAGCTTGGCGAAGCTTTTCGTATGTGAGCATTGTTTTTATCAGCGGTATTTTTATGTTTAGCGAGGGATTTATTGAATACGCGTTCTTTGGGTAAAATTATGCTGGCTAACGTGCCTTTGCCTTTGGTGCTTTCTAAATGCAAATCGCCATCATGAAGGCAAATAAACTCTTTAGCAACGGCTAATCCTAAGCCAACTCCCACTGCTTCTGATGCGGTAGAAAATAAATTATTGCGTTGCTTTAGGCTGTTATGAATCATTTTTAGATGTGAGCTATTTATGCCTTCACCTTCATCTAACACGCGAATAAATATTTCTCCATTTACGCCAGTTTCTGCGCTTACTTCTATTTGTCCGTCAGCACGGCTAAAACGAATGGCGTTGGAAATGAGGTTGCCAATGGCACGAATTAATTTCGCGCGGTCTGCTTGCAGCGTCACCCGTGGGCAAAAATCATTGGTAATTACTGTTACATTCCGGCAAAACGCCTCGTAATGATGGAGTTTTTTGGCGGATTCTAACAATTCCCAGGGCATTATTTCTGTTTCTTGCAAAGAATGATCGCCGACTTCAATGCCGACAATCTCAATCATATCGCTAATACGATTGAGCAAAAGATGCCCACTTTCGCGGATATTAACCAAATAATCGCGGTAAATATCTTGTTCTACTGGTCCATAAACCCCGTGTTCCATCATTTCTGAGAACCCTAAAATCGCATTTAAGGGCGTGCGTAACTCATGGCTCATGTGGCTTAAAAACTCATATCTTCCGCGTACCGTAAGCTCGGATTCAATATGGGCGGTTTTTAATGCGCGTTCGGCTTTTACCTCGCGGTCTATATTTTGTAGCAATATGGCTACCTCCCCCTCGGTTTGGGGGCGTGAAACTATAAAGCATTCAAACCAAGTTAAATCATCTTTACGCGTGCCAATTTGTAGGCGTACGCGAGCTCCTTTCGGGTGTTTACCTGCGGATACAGCGAGGATTTTTTCTAAAAAAGCGGGGCGATATTGTTGGTGCAGGCGTTCAAGAAATAAATCATTCAGGCAAGCATCATGCTCAATCCCTATAACTTCCTGCCAATTTTGCATACACCAATGCACATTTCCTTGAGAATCTGCAAAGCATAAGGTTTGGTTGGAATGGGTGTTCAGACAGTCTATGGCTGTGGCGAAATGGTCAATTTCGGTTTTTGGTTTGGTTGCAGGTGCAGTATTCGCGCCATTATTAATAGCTGTTTTTGAAGATGAAGAAGGGGAGCACCAGCTGTCCACAGCGTTTGCATAATTTTCTGCCCATAAGAACAAAGGCCACATTTTTACCTGCCTCTTTAAATGATTAACCCCAAACAAGGGAAGTCAGACCTTATTTGTAGGGGAGGTTTTGATTATATTCCACACTATATTTTGCTTGTTAACGAAAAATAAACATAAAATATGTTAGTGTTGCAAGTTAGTCATTTTTTTTGGTAATATTGCGCGTACGTCAAAATAATTAATCTAGGGCATAAGTAAAAAAATAGGCGAAGCTTGATTGATTCAATGCTCCGCCTACTCTCGTTGATTAGTGATTGTCGTTATCGTAAGGACTTTCACTATCAGTATTGCCAGTTAAAAAACCAGATGCCAATGCAGATTGTCCGTCCTCGTCATCAATGACGTAGTCCTCATCATTTTCTTTTTTACACATAAAGTGCTCCTCCCTTGCGGGGGTGAAATTATAATTGATAGTTTGCTAACTTTTATTTGCGAATAAAAAACTACGTTAAACGCAGTATAGACAAAATTTGTCAGTTAACATCCGAGTTTTTATATTAAATGTTTTTTATAGTAAAGTTTATTATTCTTCTATTTGCGCATCTGCCGCAGGATCTGCCAATGCGCGGATTAAATCTACGATACGTTTGCGAATTTGAGGGTCGTTGATGCGATAATAAGAGCGCATCATCTCTAGGGTTTCGCGGCTGCTTAAGCGCTCATGTTCAAATTCTTGTACAGAAGAATCAGCTAAGTGGTAATTATTTTCGCCTTCGCCAGGTATTTTATTGTTATCGTTTAAATCTTCAAAGAAATAAGATACGGGAACATTTAAAGATTGTGAGAAGTCAAACAATCTGCCTGCGCCAATGCGGTTGGCGCCGCGTTCATATTTTTGAATTTGTTGGAAAGTTACACCAATAACATTGCCTAAAGCTTCTTGGCTCATTCCTAATATAGTGCGACGCATTCGCAGGCGCTTGCCGACATGGGTGTCAACGGGATTTAACATAGTTTGCTTCCTAATTATTAATTATTTTTTTGCGGTTGTACCAAAATGCAACAAAATGTTTTCTTTTGCAACTATAAATTGCGCAAATCTTCACTAAATTGTCACACTACATAAGCGGCTTATTTTGCTAATCTTGTGATGTTAGCAGTTTTAGAGAATTTAGCAATTGGAGCATAATTTGGATAAAACAAAGTTTTGGGATGGAGATCGTCTTTCTAAGCTGGCTTTTTCGCGAGCTGGCGGAGCTTTGGTTGAATCTAGTGTTGCTATTGGTTCGGTTTTATCAGCGGAACATTTTTTCCCTGATGTTAAGCATAAAATTATTGATGCGGTAGATAAAAATCTGGTTGCACCACATTTGGCGATGTTTGAAAAACTGGCGGACAAATGGCCCTCCTTAGAAGGGCGTGCTGGGCAAATTGAACGAAGAGCGTTGGGTGACGCTGAAAAATCCAATAAATTTGCCACTGCCTTAGTGCGGTTTGCGAGTATAGAAGCAGTAGAATCAGCGGTTCAGTCGGCTGCGGTTTCTTGTTTTGAGCATAAAATAATGGGGTTGCCAAAAGTTAGCGGTACGGCTTGGGAGCGCCAAGCTAAGCATATGCCCACTTTTGTTGCCACCAAAACCGTACATTTGCTGACTTTTATCGCCACCAACACGGTATTATTGAAGCAATCTGAGCATATGCAGGCAGGTCTTTCTTCGTTCTTGCAAACAAATTTGGGGCAAGACAAAAAATCTGCGGATGATTATGCCAGTGTCTTGGTAAACTGGACCATTCCCGAATTATTTGCCTTGCCTGTTACCCTGCTTATGGCGAATAAAATGTATCAGCACGGATGATTCTTAACCAATCCCAGCTAATTTATTCCCACCAATTTTGCGAATATTTTCCAACAACAACAATAAATCTGCTTCTTTAGTTAGGGGGTTAATTAGTGTAACTCGTAAATATTGTTTTTCGTGCAGCACGGTTTGTACGATGTAAAAATTTCCCTCATCCAATATTTGTTGGCGAATGTCGCGCTGTAATTGGTCAATTTTTTCTGCTGGGCAGTTGGCGGGCTCATAACGGAAGCAGACAATATTACAATCGGGGCGTACTGCAATTACAAAATCATCCGCCTTTTCTAATATATCAGCAAAAATATGCGCTAAATCAAAGCAATTAGTAATATAATCACCAAACACAGCGCTTCCATAGCTCATGAGCGAAATATAAGCTTTTAAGGCGAGCATTGGTTTGGTGCATTCTAAAGTGCGATGGGCAATGTTAAACCATTCTTCTTCGGGAGCGGCGGTGAATAAATAGGAAGCTTCTTGCGCAAAAGTGCTATAAGAATGCGCTTTTTTGCGGAAACATACGGCGGTAAGCAGGGAGGGCATCAGTAACATTTTATGCAAATCCCAGACTACTGAATCGGCGCGTTCAATGCCTTTTAACAAGTCACGGTATTTAGGTGAGAGTAGGGCGGCTGCTCCGTGTGCGCCGTCCACATGTAGCCATAATTTGTGATATTCACAAAAATCGGCAATATCATTAATCGGGTCAAAAGTTCCTGTGGCGGTAGTGCATCCACTGGCAACTACGGCAATTACTTTGCGACCACTTTCGGTGGTTTTGCGGTACGCTTCTTTTAATGCGTCCATATCCATACGATATTCAGCATCCACATCCACAGTTACTGCGCCATCGGCACCTAACCCCATGATTTGTACCGCACGCTTTACGCAATAATGCGCTTGTTTGGATACTAAAATCGCTGGGCGACGGGCGGTTTCTAAATAACCATCCTGCCAGACATTGCCGCCACACATTACTTGCCGTGCAGCTAGTAAGGCGGTTAAATTACCCACCGAACCGCCACTGGTGATAATTCCGCCCGCATCGCTGGGATAACCAATTAAATCGCACACCCATTGGGTTAAGCGTAGCTCTAAAGTGGTGGCAACTTGCCCCATTTCAAACACTACCGAGCTATTATTTAACATCGACATAATCATGTCGCATAAAATAGTCAGAGGTAATGGTCCGCAGACCTGATGCCCCATATAACGCGGATGGTGAATATGGATGGAGTCGTCAATCACCCGTTTAACCAGCTCAATTCCTTTGGTAAATCCTACGCCTTCTTTGGGAATCTGCTCGTTCCATTCTTCGAGCATTTGGGCGGGTGATTTGCGAGTTATTACAGGGATTTCCTCGCCGCGTACGGCTTTGTTTAAATATTCGCGGATAATTCCTGCAAAATGTTCGCAAACTTCTTCAAAATTAACCGGGTCGTAAAAATTAGGGATGGAGTTAGTCATAATCTGCTTTCTATTTTCAGTTTTTAAATTATATTTCCAATTTATTTTTGTACACAAAAATAAATTGGACGTTCAGTCGCCACTAAGGCTCACGCCGCATGGGCGGCGGGTTTGCGGTCGCAAACCTATAGTCATTCCATTATTGGTTTGTCTAATTTTTAAGTGGAATGACTATATCAACTTGCTGAATAATAATATGTTAAACAAACTATCTGTTGTCATGCCGCTGAAGAGCGGCATCCATGTTTATCTGTTAGCTACTTAGCCAATTGTTTGGCATGGATACCGCCCTGCATAGGTATGACAATGGATGTTTTTGTTATAAAATTTGTTATTTGCTGTTAGTGTTGCTGTTAGTAGGTTGTTTTTTATTCAGCGCGCCAATCGGTGCTGCCGTCGGGTTTGTCTTCTAATAATATTCCTTGTCGCTTTAATTCATTGCGAATTCTATCTGCTTCTGCCCAGTTTTTGGCTAGTTTTGCGGTTTGTCTTGCGGCAATTTGGGTTTGGATTGCGCTATCATCCGCACCAGATTTAAACCATTTTTCGGGTTCTTGCTGTAAGATGCCTAATATTTTTCCCAAAGCTTTTAAAGAGTTTTTGGGCGCACGGTGTAGCAAAGCCAAGGCTTCTGGCACATTTAAATCATCAGATAAGCTGTGTACCAGTTCGCTGGTATCTATTTCGGTTTGCTCATTATTTTGAATAATGCGGTAAAAAGTATCTAATTGTTTTTTGCTATCATCAATTAGTTTATCCGTCCAGTCCAAGGGCTTGCGATAATGGCTAGAAAGCAGGCATAAGCGAATTACCTCGCCATTTATTCCTTTGTCTAAAAGCTCTTTTACGGTGGTGAAATTGCCTAAAGATTTGGACATTTTTTCGCCATTTACGGTCAAAAAGCCATTATGCACCCACATTTTGGCAAATTTACTGCCCGGATTAGCGCAGCAACTTTGGGCGATTTCATTTTCGTGATGGGGAAACATTAAATCCGCGCCGCCGCCATGCAGATCAAACTCCTCTCCGAGCAAATCGGTGCTCATCGCCGAGCATTCAATATGCCAGCCCGGTCTGCCAGCGCCCCACGGACTTTGGAAGATACTTGATGCATCGTCATCTTTTGCGGCGGGTTTCCAGAGTATAAAATCGGCAGGGTTTTTCTTATATTCCGCTACTTCAACTCGTGCCCCAGCGATTAGTTCATCTACTGAGCGCCCAGAAAGTATGCCATAATCAGGATCGCTGCTTACATCAAACAGCACATGTCCTGCATCTTTCGAGTTTGCATCCACTATATAAGCATGTTTGTTTGCAATTAATTTTTCAATCATAGCAATCATTTGCTCAATATATTGCGTGGCACGTGGCTCATGCGTGGGACGTAGTACGTTTAATGCATCTAAATCTGCATGAAAATAACCAGTTATTTCGGTGGTTAACTCACTAATGGGAATGTTTCGCAGCTTTGCCGCGGCGTTTATTTTATCATCTACATCGGTAATATTGCGCACATAAACTACCTGCTCGGCACCATAAATATGGCGCAGTAGCCGAAACAATAAATCATACACCACTGCCGAACGTGCATTGCCAATATGCGGACGATCATAAACCGTTGGTCCGCAGGCGTAAAAGCGGATTTGGTTGTGGATAATGGGCCGTAATGGCTCTTTTTTGCGAGTTAGTGTGTTATATAGATTTATCATGTTATCCTCAAATTTGCCGCTAGTTTATATATTCACACTAGCAATTCTTAGCACGAGAATCCGCACCACCCATATAAGGTTTAATCGCTATATAAATTCCATCATCTTGATGCTGCTCTAAGTCATAATCATTTTGCAATCCTAACCAAAAATAAGTGCTCGTGCCAAAAAAGCGTGATAAACGAATCGCGGTATCCGTGATTATCCCTCGTTTTCCCAAACAAATTTCATTTATCCGCCGCGGAGAAACTCCCATAGCATTACCCGCCGCATTTTGCGAAATCCCCAAAGGTTGCAAGAATTCCTCTAGTAATATTTCCCCCGGATGGATATTTTTTAGCTTTTTTACCATAAAACTCTCTACTTAATCGCCCCAGCAATTTGCTCAATCTTTTCTGCAACTTCTTCTAGCGCCTGCTCTAAAACTTGTTGGGCATCTTGTGCGCCAAACAAATTCCCCTGCGCTTGGGGTGGTTGGTTGCGCTCGCTACGCGGTGGGCGGGGTGGTTCTTGGGTTTTGTTTTGTTGTAACAAGCTCAAATGCTCATGTAACGCGCCCGCTTCTTGCCGCGCTTCGTATAATTCATCCGCCAGCGTAAGGCAGGTCATCACCAGCAACATGCGTTCATTGCCATGTAATTGTGGCATGCCTTTAGCAATTCTGCGGGCACGCATGTCCACCTCATCGGCAAGTTGTGATACTTGCACCTCCTGCCCATCATCACAGGCGAGGCTATAAATTATTCCGTTTATGTTTACGTCTAAACTTCTCATATTTTTCTCCTACCTTAACTCCCTCTCCCTCTGGGAGAGGGGCGGGGTGAGGGAAATATCCCCAAAAATGAAATATTTATTTAAAGATAACCGCCATACTAACGAATAATAACCTACCTCTATTCTGTAGGTACTTCCCTCACCCCCGCCCTCTCCCAGAGGGAGAGGGAGTTAAGCACCGACCATTTCTAATAATCCATCTAGGCGTCCTGCCACTAATTGCGCCACTTCCTGTGCACGAATCCGCGATTTTTGCTCTTCTTCCAACAAGGCTAACAAAGCGGTATTTTCATCTTGTAACTCTTCATAACGAGTTTTTAGCGTCACCAACATACGTTGCATTTTTTCATTTTCCTCCTGCCCCACGCGGTAACGCATCTGCCATTTTTCAATAGTAGAAATCAACTGCGCCTCGTCAATGCCTGAAGCTGGCTCCACTGGTAAAGACGGAGCGGGCACAGCAGTAAGCGCCTCTAAAACATTATTTTCCAACAAGCGTAAAGCTTTAGACAAACGCTCCCCCAACATTGCCAAACGCTGTTCACGCTCTTGCAACAAAGGCTGCGCGGTACGCCGCGAGATTATCCCCACCGCCGCCGCAATCGCCCCTTGGATGGCGACTAATCTTATTTCTTCGTTGTTTTCTTCTGGATTCATAATATGCATATTAACCTAACTAAGCAGCCTTTCGCAAGGGTTAGCATGAAACTTTCGGCATTTTATAAAAAAATCGTCATTATTCCTTAATAATCATTGGATATATTATTTTTATATAATGGCAAAATAAGGATTGTTTTTATGACCGAACTAAACCAATTCGCAATTGACACTTTGAGCATGCTGGCAAAAAATTCTCAAGCAACGGGAATTAGCATAAATGATGAAATTGGAACCGTTTCGCTAAACAAAGAAATAATTGCCTTCAGAACTACGAATCAGGAAACGGGTGACTTAACTTATTACGGAAAAGACGAGAGTGGTCAACTCACCAAACCTCTTTATTCAACTGAAGTTAGAGATGGGCAGGGTAAAACTATTATTTACGATGAATATGGAAAAGAATTTGGGTCAGTAAGCATGAATGCCGCAGGCGAAGTTTCACAAGTATATTCTCCAGAATACGCAGAATTAAAAGAAAAATCTCAGCAAGAACAGCTAGATTTTATGAACAAACATCTGCCTAGCACAGAAATAATTAATAAAATCACAGAAAGCGTTAAGAAGGGCCAACCAAAAACTGAAACCTGCACAACACCCACACCAACTCCAGAACCAGCACCAGCACCACAATATAGTCAAACTGGCAGCGCCTCGAAAACTGATGCCATCATTTACCAAAGCGAACATGGCAGCAAATTAAGCGTAGCACATACGGGCATTATTGATGAGCGTGGAGCAATAAATAACCCCAAAGATACAATTAGCTTCACCGATAGCAAGGGGCAAAGCTGCACTCTTGACCCAGAGTTCCTTAAAACTCAAGCAAATTTTGCCAAAGCGGCAATTGGCGAAGGCGCGGAAACAATTGGTATTAGCAAATCTATATTGCATGATGGCTCCACCATCAACAGCACAAGTTTTGCCGTCAAATTACCTGATTTACCCAAATCATGCGATGATTTTAAACCCATAAAAACTGCAAAAGTAGAACCAAGAGGCAGATAAAACTTAAAATTTGTATATTTTAATTTCAAAATAAATATGTATGTTAGCGTCTAAACCTCCCAATTAAGGCGCACAAATAATGAACGTAGAATTTAAAGACCTTGCTAACTCCATTCGTTTTCTTTCTGCTGATGCAGTGGAAAAATCTAAATCTGGACATCCGGGTATGCCAATGGGCATGGCGGATGTGGCTACGGTTTTGTGGAGTGAATTTTTAAAACATGACCCTGAGCACCCAAAATGGCCGGATAGAGATCGTTTTGTGTTATCTGCTGGGCATGGTTCTATGCTGCTTTATAGCCTGCTTTATCTTACAGGATATGCGGATATCACGTTAGACGAAATTAAAAATTTCCGGCAGATGGGCGCACGCACGGCAGGGCATCCAGAATTTGGGCATGCGGTAGGAATTGAAACTACCACGGGGCCACTGGGGCAGGGTATTGCTAATGCGGTAGGGTTTGCTTTGGCAGAAAGCATTTTGGCGGCAAAATATGGCGATGATTTAGTTGGGCATCATACTTATGCCATCGCAGGGGATGGTTGTCTGATGGAAGGTATCAGCCATGAAGCCGCTTCTTTAGCCGGACATTTGCGGCTAAAGAAGTTAATTGTGTTATTTGATGATAACGGCATTTCTATCGACGGGCCGACTTCGCTCACCGAATCTGACGATACACTCGCACGTTTTGCCGCGTATGGTTGGCGTGCCTTGCGTATAGACGGACATAACCAAGAGGCAATTCGCGCGGCATTAAAAGAGGCGCAAACCAGCGATCGTCCCACCATAATTGCTTGCAAGACTACTATTGCTTTTGGTGCACCCACTAAGGCAGGTACCTCTTCTAGTCATGGTTCGCCTTTGGGAGCGGACGAATTGTTGGGCGCACGTAAAGCGCTTGGTTGGGAATATCCTGCCTTTGAAATACCCGCAGAAATTTTAAATGCCTGGAAAAATTCTACTCAGCGTGGAAAACAAGCATATCAAGACTGGTCGGAGCGTTTTGCCCAATCAGAAAAAGCAGAAATCTTTGCTGAGCAAATCTCAGGTGAACTACCCGCCGCATGGGTGGCAGCAATAGATGCCATGAAGCAGGAAATAGCGCAAAAACAGCCCAAGGAAGCAACGCGCAAATCTTCGCAGAATGTTTTGGATGTTTTTGCTCCGCATTTGCCTGCTCTTATTGGTGGCTCGGCGGATCTTACGGGGTCTAATAACACTAAAGCCAAAGGGCAAAATCCCATTTCTGCCGGCAATTACAATGGCGATTATATTTATTATGGTATTCGTGAGCATGCAATGGGTGCCATGATGAACGCGCTGGCACTGCATGGTGGGTTTATTCCTTATGGCGGTACGTTCTTAGTTTTCAGCGATTATTGCCGTACCCCCATTCGCCTAAGTGCGCTTATGGGGCAGCGTGTGGTTTACGTTATGACGCATGATTCTATAGGATTGGGGGAAGATGGTCCTACGCATCAGCCAGTGGAACATTTGGCATCCTTACGTGCAATCCCTGATTTATGGGTGTTTAGACCCGCGGATGCTACAGAAACCTTAGAATGTTGGACTTTAGCCATCGCCCGCCAAGATGGTCCGTCCTTGCTGGCATTGTCGCGTCAGGATTTGCCGTCTTTACGTAATGGCTACACCGCAGAGAATCGTTGTGCTTTAGGGGGCTATTTGTTGATTGAAACCCCTAACCCAGCGGCAACCTTGATTGCCACAGGTTCGGAAGTTTCTTTGATTATGGATGCGGCAAGTGAATTGGAAAAACAAAATATTTTAGTAAATGTCGTGTCTATGCCTTGCTGGGAGTTATTCGATGCGCAACCGCTGGTCTATCGTCAAAAAGTTCTGAAGCAGGGGGTTAAGCGCATCGCGGTAGAAGCAGCATTGAAATTCGGTTGGGAGCGTTATTTGGGGCTTGATGGGGTGTTTATAGGAATGCCCGGCTTTGGAGCTTCCGCGCCTGCGCCAGAATTATATAAACATTTTGGTATTACGGTGGAGGCAGTAGTTCAGGCAGTGAAGGAAATCTAATAGCTTTCCTTTTTTTCTCGCTGTAGCAATGCATCTGCGCCGTTTTTTCTTCTTCATAATCCTCAACGAAGCCGCTACGCTGCGGTTCTTCATAGATAAGAAACGACTCATCTACATCACTACAACGAGAAAAAAAGGAAAGCTAATAAGCGCTATCAAAATTTAGAAATAAAAAAGCCTATAATTGGAATTATCCCAATTATAGGCTTTTTTTATTGGTGATGTATATATTCGGGATTCTATTTTGACATTCTGCTGATTCCTTAAAAGGTAAAAGGCAGCAAAAATAGATTTATTTGGTTCGATTTTTCACATTAACCGGCGTTCGGATAAAAAATATCAAAAAATACCTCCATGCAACCAATTGAAATAAAGCAATAAAAAAATTAAATGCAGTTTTTTTGAAAAAAATGCAAAAAGGGCGTTGACAGGCGGCGTTTATCAGGGCTATAACCTGACTCCCCGACGAGAGGGGACGCACTTAAGACTCTCTGGCAAGATGAAAATCGAGCTGAAAATTGAAAGTGCTGCTGTTAGACAAGTGAATAAGTTTTTCTGAATAAAATATACAACTAACCGAGAGCATACTCGCTAAATGTTAATTTAGAGTGAATGATTCTCAAGTTGAGTTGATGTTGACACATCGTTTTTAAAGTAACAATGCTCAGGAGTTGAGTAGATAATCAAGAGTAATCTTGATTGTGTGTTTTCTCCTGTGTGTGATGCGGCTCAGGCGCCGCAATAATTAATAATAATTTTATTATTATATAAATGCGTTTTTTGCATAAGTATAATAAGGGCATCTGGTGGATGCCTTGGTGCATAGAGGCGATGAAGGACGTGCTACGCTGCGAAAAGCTACGGGGAGCCGCGAGGAGGCTTTGATCCGTAGATGTCCGAATGGGGAAACCCACTCATTTATGAGTATCCTGCTCTGAATACATAGGGGCAGGAAGCAAACCCGGGGAACTGAAATATCTAAGTACCCGGAGGAAAGGAAATCACAGAGACTCCCTCAGTAGTGACGAGCGAACGGGGATCAGGCCAGTGGCTTAAAAATAAAAACTAGAATCGTCTGGAAAGTCGAACCATAGTGGGTGATAGTCCCGTATAGGTAAAAAGTTTTTAAGTCCTTGAGTAGGGCGGGACACGTGAAATCCTGTCTGAANNAGTACCGTGAGGGAAAGGTGAAAAGCACCCCGATAAGGGGAGTGAAATAGTTCCTGAAACCGGATGCCTACAAGCAGTCGGAGCAGCCATTGTGCTGTGACGGCGTACCTTTTGTATAATGGGTCAGCGACTTACAGTCACTAGCAAGCTTAAGCCGTTAGGTGTAGGCGCAGCGAAAGCGAGTCTTAAATGGGCGACATAGTTAGTGGTTGTAGACCCGAAACCAAGTGATCTAGCCATGGTCAGGTTGAAGATGCGGTAACTCGCATTGGAGGACCGAACCCACGTCTGTTGAAAAAGACGGGGATGAACTGTGGTTAGGGGTGAAAGGCCAATCAAACTTGGAAATAGCTGGTTCTCCGCGAAAACTA
>DIUV01000055.1 GCA_002423155.1 Alphaproteobacteria bacterium UBA6149 | reverse complement strand
TGCGCAGGAATGACGACGGAGAGAACGTAATTTTTTTGTTATATTTTAACATATAAAAGATTTGTTAATAATGTCTGGTAGAGCAATATACTAATTGCCCAGAACTAGCAACTCACAAGGCTGCAAGTTCGCCAATAAATCCAACATATCTTCCAATCTCAACGCCACACAACCTTCGGTAGGAGAATAATTTTCTTTGGCTATATGCATAAAAATAGCGCTGCCTTTTGCTGGTTCTATGGGGTTGTCATTATAACCAATTACTACAATAATATCATAACAAGCATCTTCATCACGCCATAATTTTTCATGCGAGGCAAAAAAGGGTAATTTTACTGGTTGGTTATATTGGGGATGCGCGGCGTCGTCACACCAACCCATAGTTTTGTCTATTGGGAAGCACTCGAAAATGGTTGTAGGTTTGTCTAATTTATCGGGGCGATAATACACTTCTCGCAGGGGAAATTTTCCGATGGGGGTGCAGCCATCGCCTTCTTTTTTGTTGGCAATAAACCCATTTCTGCCAATTGCACAAATATACTTCTTCTGTGCATATTGGAGAATATTCCCTGAAACTATTATATCCATTAACGTCCCAATAAATCTCTATCTTTCGGTTTTTCTGGGCTCAGTTGTGGCTTCGGCGGAACTACCTGTCCATTACGGGCAGATGGTTTCTTCGCCGATAAATTCGCCACTGTTTTTGCCGCACTATTGGGCATCACAGCTGGAGAATTCGGATTAAAAGCCGCCATACGTTCTTTCATTTCCTTCCGCGCTTTTTCATTCAAAAGCACATCCATCTGATTAATCCCGACTGCGGGTGTAGGATTAGGTCTAGGCGGTGGAGCCCCCACCGAAACCGTGGGTGCAGGTTGCACTGGTCTTTGTTGCTGCATTTGCCGTTGCGGATTCATTTGCATTTGATTTTGCGCCTGCCGCTGCCGTACATAATTTTCCACATTGCTACTGCGTGGTCGAGGATTTGCCCGTTGCGCCGCCACAGGCTGCACGCCCATATTTACCCCCCCCAAACCAGAATTTTGTTTTCTCGCCGCAAGCATTGCTTCTTGCTGCAAAAGCATTCCCTGTTGTTGCTGCTGGCGAGTTTTTGCCTCTTGCTCTTTTGCTCTTAAACTATTTGCTAATTGTGGATCGGTTTCTAATTGAGAAGAAGTGGGCAATATACCGCCTGCATTGTTAACATCCACCTGCCGTGCAATATTTTGCTCTGCGGCGGATAAACCATGTTCTAATTTATCCAAAATCTCTGCTAGTGTGCTATTTTGTGTTACTTCCCAAGCTTTGGGCATCGCTTGCAAGCTGCCATCTAATTGGGCAACCGCATTAGCATCCCCCGATTCAGCCGCCAGATTACGCGCTTGCAAAGTGGACAGATAACTTAATTTACCCAAGGCAGTATTTGCTTCCAACACATTCTGGTCGGTTAATATCATGGGATTATTGGCAAAAGCCTCACGCAGGGTTTGTTGATAAGTGCCAGCTACATCACACATATCCAGCATCAAGCTATTCATTAACCCTGAATCAAAATCCATAAGTTTTTGTACGGGGGTATCGTGAAACATTACTTTCATTTTTTTCAAAATTTCATGAGCAATGTCGATAGCTTCACGCTTCACGGGTTGTTCTAGTTGATTAACATCTCCCAAAGGCTGATAAGCATGGCTGGCGAGAATTTCTCCTTGCACCGCTAAATCCTTGGGCGTCACTATGTCATTTGGAGTAATTGTGGGCGCTTCTCCCAATAAAGGCAATCCTGCCATTGCCGCGGCTGCGGCCGCCCGACAATCCGCCGGGGGCACCGCCGACAGCCCTAAAGGCCCAAATGGGGTTTCCTGTATGGGCGGTAATTTCCAACGATTATCAGGATTTCCTTTGAAAAAATTATAAATTCCTTTCGCTTGCGCAAAAACGGGAAAATTATTGCGATCTTGGCATTTTTCTAAACCCTCATATAGCATTGCCGCACCTACGCCATCAATATTTGCCTTATTCGGATTTACTGAGACGGCTAAAGGATTGCTAATAAAACTACCCCCTTGATGCAGCATATCTCCTAAACTCGCCGCTACTTGATTTACATAAGGCAACATTTTGTCATCTTCACCAAGATCAAACGAGCCATCAGGGAAAAAATGATTTAATAAATAATTGCGCAATACCGCAATATTGTTTCTTAATGGTTCGTATAACGGATAATTGGGATTGGTCGGGTCGGAAAAATTAGGGTTGTTATAATGTTCTGCCATCGCGGCATCAAACGGATAATTTGTGGGACTAAATCCTAAGTGACATTTTTTTACCGCACGATTATTGCTCTCCCAAGTATTACGATGGGGGCGCGTAAATTTCCCCGTATGGGGCTTATAATATACTTCATTACTATGTTCATCATCAGAACCTAGCTCTGGGTCAGATACCTTGCCTGCCAGCCAATTTAAATAATGCAGCTGTTCATCATCTCCTGGCTCTGTTCCCTTACCAAAGAAGGGATTGGGATCGTAAGGATCCATAGTGTCTTTGGTCAGATAATATTTAGAATCTTCATTATCACGATGTTCCATGTTTTTATCTTTGTTTTATGGGATTTGTTATTTGTTAGCTCGTTGCTGGTGCATTTTCTCCGCCGCCTGCCGTACCTTCTTCCGAGGCATTGCCTAGTGCGTAAACGCATAAATCTTCAAAAGAAACATTATTTTCTTTGGCGATTTTATATAATTTTTCAAAACTATCCATCACATCTTGCGGAATAGTTCCTCCGCGTTCGCTGGAAAGCCAAGCAGATTGATTCTGCAAAGGATGTTTCTTGGGATGCGGTTCCCCAATATAAACATGAAAAGGATGTTTGGTTCCGTTAAAATCACAAGGGATAGTAAATCGTTTCATTGGTTCCTCCGCATATTGATATTATATACTAGTCTGTAATTATTACAATAATATGAAGGGAACCTGAAGAAAATTGCTAAATATTTTCCAAAAACTGTCGCGCCAATATTTTTCCATCTTCCACTGCTGGCTGGTCATAGGGGTCGATATTGATAAAATCGGCGATTAGGACTACTTCGAGCATCATGTGCATAAGCAACGCACCCATGGTTTTCGCGTCAAATTGCTCAATTTGGAAGATGCGCACCGGGCGTTTATGTTCGATGGTGGATTGGATGGTGCCGTGTTGTAGGGCTTCCATAACTTCGCCCACGCTGCGACCATTAAGCCAAGGAATTTGCGGTAAGTTTATTTTGTTGCCGCTTTGTGCAAATTTGCTGGCGATGAAGCTGAAGCTTTTATCGTCAGGACCTGCGAGGAATAATTGTAATAGACTGTGTTGATCTACCGCGCCTACGGCAGATAGGGGAGTGAGTCCGCGTCCTTGTTTTCCCAGACTTTCCGCGGCTAATTGTTGCCACCAGCTGGCAAAAACCCGGGGACGGTCGCCGTAGGGCATTAGTACATGTAAAAGACGGTTCTGTTGGATTTGACTGGCAATCCACGCAGCTCCGAGTAAGGGAGGGCAGTCATTTATGTTTTTTGCTTGGAGGGCATTTTCCATAACTGCTTTTGCTCCAGCGCGGAGGGCTCTAATATCTATCCCCAAACAAGCAGCCGGCAATAATCCAACTAAAGACAAAATAGAATAACGACCACCAATTTCCGGGTTATGTTCTAAAATGCGGATGTTGTTGCTGTGGGATAATTGGTGCAAGGGAGAAGGATTGCTGGGGTCAGCTGGGGGTTGCACCACGAAGAGAAAATGTTGGTTTAGCTTATCGGCACCAATTTTTTCACGCATGAAATCTAGTAGCATGAGCGTGTTAGAAAGTACCTCGACCGTGTTGCCTGATTTGCTGATTACGAGGAAAAAAGTTTTTTGAGGATTAATGTTTTTCAGTAATTTTGCTAAGGTAAAGGGGTCGGCATTATCTAATGTGTGCAAATTAATTTGGGTAGGGTCGGCAAAATCATTGCCAGCCAAGCCAGCTAATGCACGTGCTCCTAGGCTAGAACCGCCCATGCCCACCACGACTAAATCGCTAGCGGTTTGGCGGATTTTTTCTGCTTCTTCGAGGAGTGCCGTTAAATCATCTTCTGATTGGGCGATGTTTAAAAAGGGTTTTTTCCCACAGCTATGTAATTTGCGAAGATTATCTAAGGCAATGGGAGCATGGTTATAAATTTTATCCCAAGTGGGGTTTGCATCTTGGGGTATTTGTGCTGCGGACATGTCTTGAATATAGGGGAGCATTTTATTTATCCTTTCCGATAGAAACTAGCAGGAGTTTTTTTTCTTTTAATAATTGTTGTGCTAGTTGGTTTACTTGTTGCAAGGTCACCGCTTTGAGCAGTTCGTTACGTTTAGAGATATGTTCTTTGCCAAGATTATCTTTGCGGATTTGCATTAAAATATCCGCGAGATCCTTATTAGAAGCTAGACCAATGGGGAATCTGCCCATGAGGTATTTTTTGGCGTTGTCTAATTCTTGTTCTGTAAAATCACCTTTTTCGGCTTTGCTGATTTCGGCCTTTAAGGTGCTGATGGCAAGAGCAGCCATATCATTGCGCGAGGCAAAACTGCCGATGATGATGCCACCAGCCGCCGCCGGGGCGAGTGCTGACCAAACATAATAACTAAGCCCACGTTTTTCCCGAATGGCGGAACCTAAGCGCGAGGTGAGGCTGCCGCCGCCCATAATCTGGTTGAGTAATTGCGCCGCGTAAAATCTCTCATCATCACGGGTTATGCCGGGAAGGGCAAAGAAAACAATGGTTTGGGGGGTGGGGAAAATCAGATGGATTTTTTCAGATAATTCATTGAATTTTGCTGGGGGTAGTTTTTCTGCATGTGTGCCAAGCGGTAGATTAGTAAAATTCTTATCTAATAAATCTTTTAGTTCGGCGGCAGAAATATCCCCGGTTACCACTATTTGCATGCGCGAGCGCACTAAGCGGCTGGTTGCCCAATTTTTTAAATCGGCAATTTTTATATTATTGATACTTTGTTCATTTCCTTGTGCATCGCGCCCATAAGGATGGTTTGGCCAAACGATTTCAAGCAAGCGTTTTTGAGCAATTGCTTGCGGATTTTCTAAGGCTAATTTTTGGGCAGTGAGAATTTCTTTGCGCACCTGTTCAATTGCACTTTCCGCAAATTGAGGCTGATTAATTGCTAAGCCCAGCAGGTGCAGCGCCGCGTCTTTATGTTCGCTAAGGGTGGTGAGGGCAAATTGCAAATTATCATTATCAGCGGCGATTTCTAAATTAATCGCTTTAGTATCAAGCGCACTATGAAACGCGGCGGAATTTAAATCGCCCGCTCCCTCTTTTAACAAGCCAGAAGCCATTAAGCTCAAGCCCTGTTGATCGTTAGCATCGTAGGCACTGCCGCTACCGCGCACCAACAGACGAAGATTGATGATGGGTAGCTGATGGTCTTCGACCAACCAAGCACTAATGCCATTATTTGCGCTAATCTCGGTTATGTTCTGGTTCGGCGTTGACCCTATAGTCGCCTGAACGTCTATTTTAACATCTGCTGACCATGCGGGGGTAGAAAAAAATATACAAGCTAGAAAAATTATTCTCTTCATTTCTTTTTCGCCTCCTTGGGCAGGAGAATTCCGGTGATTGCGTGCGGATTGCCTAGTATTTGCTGGGCGGCGGCTTCAACATCTGTTTGGCTTACTTGTGCGATTTTATCGGGCCATTCATTGAAAAATTTTTCATCAAAACCCAGCATTAATAATTGCCCAAGAATAGATGCCATACCCTGAACATTATCTAATGCGTAAATGCTTTCTGCTTTTAACAAATTCCGGGTGCGATTTAAGCTATCGGGCTGAATTTGCTGGGGTTTTATTATGTTTCTTAGCGCATTATCTAGCGATTCTTCTAATTTTTCGATAGTTACGCCTTCTGCTGGAGTTGCATCAATAGAAAAACTCGCCGGACCAAGTACAAATGGGCTGTAATTTACATTTACGGCAATTGCGGTTTTATCTTTTTCAACTAATTCTTGATATAATAAACCAGTGCGCGGTGCGCCGAGAATATCTGTAAGCACCAAAAGAGAAAGAGAGTTTTTGAGATTGGTTTTTAAATTATCCGCCAGCCATACGCGAGATAAACTAGCTTTTTGAACGGTTTCGTCACGTAATATAACGCGTTGAGTGGTGTCAAATTCTGGCTCACTGGTCCAAACAGCACGTTCTTTACAATTAGGGTTTTGCCAACCGCCATAATATTTTTCACTTAATTGTTTGGCGGTGTCTAAATTTATATCTCCCACCAGAACTAATTGAGCATGAGCCGGGCAATAATGCTGATGATAAAAACCCATTACATCATTAGCACTTAATTTTTCCATTTCATGCCGCCAGCCAATCGTGGGGGTATGGTAGGGATGGTTGCGAAACAGGCTGGCTTCCAGCGCTTCGTTTAGGCGGGCTGCTGGGTTGTTATCAATCCGCATTCTGCGTTCTTCAATTATAACTTGCCGCTCGCTATCAAAACTTTTGGCTTCGGGCTGTAAAAAGCCCATTCTTTCTGCTTCCAGGCGCATTATTTCTGGGAGATTCTCACGGGAGGCGGTTACGTAGAAATTGGTAAAATCTTTCCCCGTAGAAGCGTTATATTCGCCGCCAAAACTTTCAATAATTTTGGCATATTCGCCATCGGCGAGATGCTGGGTTTTTTTAAAGAATATATGTTCCAAATAATGCGCCAACCCCGATTTTCCCACGGGGTCATCCCCAGCGCCAGCACGAATCCATAAGGTGTGGTTGATTACTGGGGCGCGGTGATTTTCTACCACCACTACGGATAGTCCATTGGGAAGCGTAAATTTTTCCGCTTTTATAGGATGGGCAGCAAAACTGCCCGAAGCAGTAATTAAATTAGCTATGCCAAGAACGCAAAAAACAAATAATTTTCGCACAAACAAATTCCGCCCCAAAAGATTTATACTAATTTCACTTTAAATTCCCCATACCAATTTGGAATTATTTTAACATCTTGCTTCAACCTGTTTAGTTAAAAAGTCGATCCCAAACACTAGAACCTGCGGGCGCAGTTTCGGGCGTTTTCCCTTCGGTAGAGGGCTTGTTTTTCGCTTTATTATCCTTCAATCGTTCGGCTTCGGCTTTTGCATCTACCACGGGCTCAGGTTTCTTGGGGTTTAGTTTTTCTATCAAACTGGGCTTTTCATCCGTGTCTATCCTCGGAGTTTCTTTTTGTAAAACTTCACGAATTTGGGGATTTGCTTTATTGGCACCAGCATTTTGCAAAAGATTTGCCTCCCCCTTCGATTCCAAGGGCGAGCTAAAAACTTGTGGGGTAGCGGTGCTGCTATCTAAAAAAGGCGAATCGCTGGGAATATTTAGTTGCTCCGCCGCCGTACCATTAATCACCTGTCGGGCTTTTTCCTCGGCAGAAGCCCCAAAATTTGCCGCTTCTCCTGCGGTTGCAGGTGGGCGCAAAGAAAACTCCTTGGGCACCGAAAGAGGCGGGCGCGAAATAACACTGAACTCATCAGGCGCTTCTTGCTTTAACCCAAGAGTTTCCTTTACTCCCCCATCACAGGCAGAAAGCGACGACAAAACCACAAAAAAGGCGATATATTTTTTCATGGATTATGTAATATAACAAAACACACTAAAATCAATGCTATTTTTATAAACCAATTTACTTACTATCCGAAGCCAAAGCAAAGCGGCAATAAGTGAAGCCTTCGTTCCAAGCTTGTTTGTACATTTCATTATTGCCCATTTCGGGGCGTTTTTTAAAGCCGTATAATACTTTAAATAAGGTGCTGCCTTCGGAAGAAAGCCCGGTGTCGCAGCCATCTTGCCAGCCGAGTTGGTATTCTGGTGGGCCAGAAGGGGCAACATAATATAAGTTTAGCGGACGGCAGGATGCTAAGCTCAAACCACTCATTATTATTAAGATTGCTCTAGTTTTTTGCATGTATTTTCTCTTCAATTGCGTGGCCTGTAGCTAAAGTTAGCTGATAATTAAATTCCGCACCAAAAATGAATATTATATTATTTATGTAAAAAAACAGTAAAGTAGCGATAATCCCCCCCAAAGAGCCGTAAATAAGATTTACCTGATCAAATTTAGAAAGATACATAGAAAATAACCACGCGGCAATGGTCCATAAGAATACGGTTACTATTGCGCCCGGCAGTACCGAGCGCAAGCTTTGTTTGATATTAGGTAATATATAATAAAGCTGCGCTACGACAAATAGCAAAACCATAAAACTAAGTGCAATCAATATGTTGCTCAAATCAGGGTTTTCTTTGAAGTTCAAATCAATCCCAATTAAATTTTCTAATTTATGAAAGGCGAGGGGAACCAGTACCAATACTAACATTCCCAGCATGATTACAAAGGTAAATACTAATAATTGCCCAATAGAAAGCAAGCGACGAAACCAATAAGCAGGAGGGGTGCTAACATGATAAGCACGATTTAATACCGTGCGGATGCCTTCTAAGGCGGAGGATGCCGTCCAAATTGTGCCAAAAATTGCCAAAGTAACTAAGTCTTTCGGTGGTCCTGCTTGTAATTCTTCAATCCGGGGGCGGATAGCTTCCATTGCCGCGGGGGGTAAATGATTGACCAGCAACTTAATAAATTCGGCGCCCAGTTCTCCCTGCCCAATCCAGCCAGCCAGCGTGGTGAGCAGCACCAAAAAAGGAAATAAAGCCAGTAACCCTAAAAAAGCTAAATAGCCCGCATGTTCAACCCCATCATGTTTTATGATAGTACAATGTAGTGATTTAGTTATACAGCTACTTATAGTTTTGCAAAAATTCTTCATGAGATCTAGTATATACCCAAACAAAAGGAGAAAATATGAAAAAACATCTTTCGGGGCCAGAAAAATCACCCAAATCGGGAAATCCTGCCCAACAACTAATCGTATTTTTGCACGGGCTGGGGGCGGATGGCAATGATTTACTCTCGCTTGCGCCTTTTTTTCAGACTGCGTTTCCGAATGCCCATTTTGCCTCGCCGAATGCGCCGTTTGATTGTGATATGGCGACCCCCTCTTTTTCATACAATAGGGGCTTCCAATGGTTTAGTTTGCTGGAATATCGCTTAGAACCCATGCTGGCAGGCATGAAAATTTCTGAACCAATTTTGAATGAATATTTAGATGCAAAACTGGCAGAATTAAATTTGCCCATGAGCAAACTCGCCCTGATAGGTTTTTCCCAAGGCACGATGATGTCATTACATACTATGTTACGGCGCAGCCCAGCTTGCGGAGCAATCGTTGGGTTTTCGGGTGCTTTGGTGGGAGAAGAAAATCTTGCACAGGAAATAAAATCTCGCCCGCCCGTCTGTTTGATTCATGGAGATGCTGACATGGTGGTTCCTTATGCCTCACTCGCGGCGGCAGAAAAGATTTTACGCGATGAGCAAGTGCCCGTGCAGGTACATACGCGCCCAAGACTCGGGCATTCGATTGATGAAGAGGGGATTGCGATTGCGTTGCGCTTTTTGCAGGCGAATTTGTTGTAAGATTTATCAGCACATAATGACTTAAGCACACCCGTAATGCTTTAAAGTGTTACGGGTGTGTTCAGGTTTGATTAAGCAGCATCTTTTTCTTGATTGTTTTTGTTCTCAGCAATCCTGTTTCGAGCAAACCAAGAAAGATGCTTATATGAATCTTTAGTGCCAAGAAAGGCTTGCATAAATGCTTTATACGCTGCTTCGCGTAGTTTATCGTAGTCCATGATAATCTCCATTACTTTCATTATTCCATTGTATATATAATATGTTTCAAAATCATTAAGATGCAGAAATTTTTGTCGTTACTAACCAAGCTCCCTGCTGAACTACTTCTAGTCCAAATTGCCCAGAAAAAAATCTTGCAAATGCAGACAAAACTGTATGATTAAGCCCACGCATATACAATTTAGAAGTTTCAGATGGGTACACATCTCTCGACAATCTTATGGTTTCAGCATACAGAGCAGAAGATAAAATTGAAATTGTATCTTCCGATGTATTCTCATATTCATAGCGTGGAGCTAAAAAAACTTCTGTCACTCGCAAAGTGTGCCCGGGAAGTTTCTTAATTTGAGCGTGATTTACATGGGCAAACGCCTCATAAGCGCCTTTGTTTTCTAGGATATATACGTGATAATTTGTATATGATCCTTCTAAAACCTGCTTGGTATGTTCTCTGTATGATGATTGATAATCATCAAAATCTTCATCATATTCAGAAAACTGACCTCGCCACTGAGTTTCCAACTCATGAAACAAGCCATTTTCTTTTGTTGCTTTAATTAATTTCATTACACTCACCATACATATTATCAAAACAGACCACAGACAAAACATCTATTATGATAATAACAAAATTGCAAAGTGAAAATTCATATACTCAAGTACCAGAAAAAATTAACATAACTTAATGATTTTGTCAATTTTTATTTCTAACTATATTTCTAAAGTTATAAAATTGCCAATATATTCTCTGGTGGGCGACCAATTACTGCCCGTTCAGCATGAATAAAAATCGGGCGCTCAAGCAAAATGGGGTTTTGGGCAATAAAGTTGATTAATTCTGCTTCGCTAAGCTTAGGATTGCTAAGTGCGAGCGTTTTATAAATCTCTTCGCTGGTACGCATTACTTCTCGCGCGGATTTGCCGAGTTTTTTAAGTAAATCGCTTAACTCATCCGCAGTTAGTGGGTCTTGTAGATAGAGGCGAATTTCTGGCTCCACCCCCTGAGCTTGCAGCAAAGCTAGCGCTTCGCGCGATTTGCTGCATCTTGGGTTGTGGATCAGCATGACTGCTCCCTCTCCCTTTGGGACGAGCTGAAACGTATACGTTTCAGGGGGTGAGGGAGGTCAACACATACTGGTGGCTGGTTGTGATGAAGATTTTTGGGCATATTTTAGGCAACAATAAACTATGATTTTTTGGCAAGCGCCCTCACCCCGACCCTCTCCCGGAGGGAGAGGGAGCAGTGTAGCAATTACATGTGAATAGCTTTAGCAAAAGTCGCCAGTGCGGCTTCTTTTACGGCTTCGCTCAAGGTGGGGTGCGCGTGGCAAGTACGGGCGATGTCTTCGCTGGATGCGCCATATTCTAATGCCAAGACTGCTTCGGCAATCAACGTTCCTGCATCGGGGCCAATGATATGTACGCCGTAAACGCGGTCAGTTTTAGAATCCGCGAGAATTTTTACGAAACCATCCGTTTGCCCCGAAGCGCGGCCACGGCTATTGGCAAGGAAGGGGAATTTGCCGATATTGTAGGCAATTCCAGCCGCTTTTAATTCTTCCTCGGTTTTGCCCACAGAGGCAACTTCTGGCCAAGTATAGATTACCCCGGGAATGGCGTCATAATTTATATGCCCAGCCTGACCGGCGATGATTTCCACCGCGGCAATGCCTTCTTCTTCTGCTTTATGAGCAAGCATGGGGCCGGCGATTACATCACCCACCGCATAAATACCCGGAATGGAAGTAGCAAAATGTTTATCCACCGGAATACGGCCGCGATTATCCAGCGCGATGCCGAGTTTTTCTAAGCCTAAATTAGCAGTGTAAGGCTTGCGA
This sequence comes from Alphaproteobacteria bacterium UBA6149, assembly GCA_002423155.1. GTDB lineage: Bacteria > Pseudomonadota > Alphaproteobacteria > Rickettsiales > UBA998 > UBA6149. The sequence goes on along the minus strand of DIUV01000055.1, from coordinate 8,651 downwards.
CCCACGGCAACCAAAACCACATCCGCTTTTAGTTTTTCGGCAGCGCCACCGGCGGCAGGCTCTACGGATAATTCTACGCCTTTGCCAGTTTTTTTAGCAGCGGTTACTTTGGCAGAAAGTTTAAAGCTGATGCCTTGTTTTTCTAAAATGCGTTGGAATTGTTTGGCAATTTCGGCATCCATACCCGGTAAGATACGGTCTAAATATTCAATTACTTCTACTTGTGCTCCCAGACGGCGCCAGACGGAACCTAACTCCAGCCCAATTACTCCGCCGCCAATGATAATCATTTTTTCCGGAACTTCGGTTAAATCTAATGCTCCGGTGGAAGAAACGATTTTTTCTTCGTCAATAGTAATGCCGGGTAAGTTCATTACTTCCGAACCGGTAGCAATTAAAATATTCTTAGTTTTATACGCAGTTTTGCCAATGGTAACTTCATCTTTAGCGGTGATAGTTGCTTCACCTTTTAGCCATTCTACTTTGTTCTTTTTCAACAATCCCTCAATGCCTTTAGTGAGCCCGGCAACTACTTCATTTTTACGGTTAAGCATGGTTTTTAAGTCTAGGGAAACTTTGCTTACTTTAATGCCATGTTCCGCCGCATGCAACAAAGTTTCTTCATACATTTCAGAAGATTGCAAAAGAGCTTTTGAAGGAATACAACCCACATTCAAGCAAGTGCCGCCCAAGGTGCTGCGTTTTTCTACGCAAGCGACTTTTAATCCTAATTGTGCGGCTTTTATGGCGGCAACATAACCACCCGGACCGGCGCCAATAATTATTAGATCAAATAAATCACTCATGTTACTTTTCCCTTTAGTTGAAATTATTTGCTCAGGACGTTTATTAAATAATTAATTTAGACTTTTCCGCCAAGCTTTCCGTTGTCATCCCGCTGAAGAGCGGGATCCATGCCAAACCATTGGCTTCAAAGCTAGCGGTTTGGCATGGATCCCGTCCTTCGACGGGATGACAACGGAAATTTTAGTAATAAAATTAAAATCAATTGATTGTAAAATTACCCTGATTATTTGCTTCGCTGGCATAATAATTACAAAATGTCTATTTTACCAGAAAAAACATGGGCAGCATCGCCAGTCATCCAAAGTTCCTGTTTTGGGTCAGTTTCGCTGCCCGCCCACTCAATTTTTAAGTCCCCACCGGCTTGGGAAATTATTGCCGAGTCATCGATCAAACCGCGGCGGCGGGCGGCTACCATGGTGGCGCAGGCTCCGGTTCCGCAGGCTAGTGTCTCGCCCACACCGCGTTCCCACACCCGTAATTTTATGTGTTGGCGGTCGATGATTTGCGCGACGTTGATATTAGCACGCCGAGGGAAAAATGGATCTATTTCTAAGGGGGCGCCGAGTTTTGCTAGGGGGATATTATTCGTTTCGGCAACGAAATAAACCGCATGCGGATTGCCAATATTGACGGCGACCCCATCTTTTAACTCACCTGATTCCAGCGGCAAATGCAAAGTGTCGCAACTTTCAGACAACGGAATATTTTCCCAACTTAATTTGGGAATACCCATATTCACCGAGATTGTTTGGCTATCTATCTGGCTACATTGCAAAATACCTGCTTTGGTTTCTATGCGAATATGCGGTTGTTTCAATTCTTTTATCATTAAACTGGCAACACAGCGCGTGGCATTGCCGCAGGCGGAAACTTCGCTACCATCGGCATTGTAAATCTGCATATAAATTTCTGCCAATTTGCTATGGCGCAGGACGATTAACTGGTCACAACCTATCCCGGTTTTGCGATCGGCAATTTTTTGCGCTTGTTCACTAGAAAAATTTATTTTTTGGGCTCTGGCGTCAAAGATAACAAAATCGTTACCCAGCCCTTGCATTTTCTCAAATTCAAGCATGATTATTTCTCCAAGCTAAAACTAAAACTCCTACGCAAATAAAACTATCTGCAACATTAAAAGATGGCCAATGGTAATTATAAGCATGAAAATCTAAAAAATCCACTACCGCGCCTAAGCGAACTCGATCAATAATATTACCAATCGCACCACCAATTATACCGCCCAGCGCCAATGCCAAAAACCTATCCTGCACGCGCCAAAGCCAGATTAATAAGCCAATCGTCAAGGCAGAAGTAGCGGCAACTAAAAACCAACGCGCTTCAAAATCTCGTGCTATGCCAAAGCTGATGCCATGGTTCCAAACTAAAGTTAGATTGAAAAAACTGGTTATTTCTATGTATGGGGTTTTTTCGGAAAGATTTTCCAGAATTGCCCATTTGCTTAATTGATCAAGTAAGATAACCAGCAGCGAAAGCGCCAGACCAGAATAAAAATTTCCAGAATAAAAATTTATTTTTTTCATTATACTTAATTCCTATGCTAGAATTTTCTTTGCTTGCTCAATATCTTGCCCAATCTGCGCCTTTAACTCCTCTACTCCCGAAAAATTTTTTTCGGCGCGTAAATATTTCAGCCATTGCACGGTAATTTTTTTACCATATAAATCTTTATTTAAATCCAGCCCATGTATTTCTAGCAGGGGAGTGTTTTTATTAAAAGTAGGGCGCGTGCCAAAATTTGCTACCGCTTCATGCCAAATTTCTGATTTTTCATCAACGCAGGAAAATTTTGCCGCATATACGCCAAAGGCCGGGTTTAACAAGTGTGGCGAGGGGTAAATGTTGGCCGTGGGAAAGCCTAATAAGCGTCCGCGCTTTTCGCCGTGGGTTACACGTCCGCTGGTTTGATAGGGACGGGATAATAATTTTTGTGCAGTGCACATGTCGCCGGAACTTATGGCATTGCGCACGCGGCTGGAAGAACAAATTTCGCCGAGTATTTTAACCGCAGGAACGATGGTGTAATCAAATAACCCACAATTTTGTAGCATGGCTCCATTACCTGCGCGGCGGAAACCAAAAGAAAAATCTTCGCCTGTAACAATATGTTTTACCTGCAAAGAATCACTTAAAATATGTTGTATAAAATCAGCCGCTTCAATGGAGGCAAATTTTTGATTAAAGCGCAAAGCAAAGAAGATATTTACGCCGAAATCGCGTAATTGTCGGGCTTTGGTGTGGAAGGGTTCAATGCGATGTGGGTGGCTATATTTTTGGAAAAAATCTCTCGGGTGCGGCTCGAAGCTCATTACGGCTAGTGGCGCATTATGAGTTTGGGCTAATTGCTGGGCGATGCGCAAAACTTCCCTATGCCCCACATGCAGACCATCAAAATTGCCAATCGCCAGTACTGCTCCCTTAGAACTATCTGGAATATCAAGCCAATCGCGATGAATAATCATTTTTTATGAGTATCTGCGCGAACATTGAACAAGATTAGTACGGGGGCGGAAATATATACGGAAGAATAAGTCCCGACGATTAATCCAAATACTAAGGACATGCTGAAACCATGCAAAGCCTCGCCGCCGAATAATACTAAAGATAATGAAGCAAGCAAAGTGGTGCTTACCGTCAAAATAGTGCGTGAAATAGTTTCGTTGGTGCTGAGATTGATGATTTCTGCCATGGGCATTTGTTTGAATTTGCGCATATTTTCCCGAATGCGGTCATAAATTACCACCGAGTCATTCACCGAATAACCCACAATGGTTAGCAAGGCGGCAATCGAGGTTAAGCTGAATTCGTAGCCTGTCGCCAAGTAAAAACCAATCATCAACACCGCATCATGCAGCAATGCCACAATTGCACCGGCGCCAAATTGCCATTCAAAGCGAAACCATAAATATAGCATGATGCCGACCATCAAAAGCGCGACTGACCAATAACCGGCTTGAATAAGTTCCTGCCCGACCGTGGGGCCCACATAATCTATTTTCCGGTATTCAATGTCATCTCCCAAAGTTTTGCCTAGGGTTTGTTTTACTTGCTCGGTTATTTTTCCCTGTTCTTCGCCTTCATGTGCCTGGATGCGGATCAGAACCGAATTTTGATCGCCAAAATATTGTAAAGAAGCTTCACCAAAGCCACCGTCGCTCAAAGATTTACGTAAAACCCCTAAATCAGCCTCCTGTTTGCTGTGTAGTTCAATCAATAACCCACCGGAAAAATCAATCCCCAGATTTAACCCTTTGGTAAATAACAGGACAATGGTGGCAGCTACCAGCAATAATGACACAATAAAATTGAGCCAGCGCACGCGCATGAAATCAATATTGGTTTTCTGAGGAAAAAATCTTAGCGGAAAGCGCATTATTTTATATGTCCTTATTTTTTAAATATCATGCGTACATAAATGTAACTGGGGGAACTGTCAACTTTTTGACATTGTGCTCTGATTTTATTCGGCACTTGAAGTCTGGTGTCGGGGAGCTGAGTGTTATTTACTGTTCAGCGGTAATTTTTAAGCTTTTAGCTTTGGACATATATTGCCGCCTCCCCGACTATCGGACAAAAAACCACCAAGAAAACAATGTGCTGTTGTTTGGGCTTGGTGGCGGGGAGCAGAAAAAACCTCCTTACGAGCGGTCTGCGTGTGTCTTTAGCCGAAGCTTGGACATACACACACGCCTCCCCACCAAATAGGCAGGGAAAATAACGATATTTCTATCGCGTAAGGAAAGAGGTCTTCTGAACCCCACAAATATTTATCAATATTTGCACTTTGCTTTTTAACGAAATGTTTTGTGTCGGGCAAGTGTAAAATTGATTCTTAGTATTGGGCATTTTGTGCCAAAATGACTGCTTTATTTTCCGACAATTGCCTGCTACTTATAGTGGATGTTCGTTTGCCCCAGCTATTAAACCAGCTATTTAAAATAGAAAACATAATTATAAATATGGAGAGTAACAAATGTCAGCATCAGCACAACTAGCTAAAAATTTCACCGACTATAAAGTAGCAGATATAAATTTAGCTGAATGGGGGCGCAAAGAGATCTCCTTGGCGGAAACTGAAATGCCGGGATTGATGGCATTGCGCGAGGAATATGGTGCAAGTCAGCCTTTAAAGAATGCACGGATTGTCGGTTGTTTGCACATGACCATCCAAACCGCAGTGTTGATTGAGACGCTGACTGCTTTGGGCGCTTCGGTACGTTGGAGCTCGTGTAATATTTTTTCTACGCAAGACCAAGCAGCCGCCGCCGTGGCCGCCGCAGGTGTGCCCGTTTTTGCCTGGAAAGGCGAAACAGAGGAAGAATATGAATGGTGCATCAAGCAGACAATTAATGGTCCAGATGGTTGGTCTCCGAATATGATTTTGGATGATGGCGGTGACTTAACTCGCATGATTCATGATGCTTATCCTGAATTGATGAAAGATATTAAAGGGATTTCTGAAGAAACTACCACCGGCGTTTTGCGTTTGCATGATATGCAGCGTGATGGCAGTTTGAAAGCGCCGGCGATTAACGTGAATGATTCAGTGACTAAATCTAAATTTGACAATCTCTATGGTTGCCGCGAAAGCTTGCCGGATGGTTTGAAACGCGCAACCGATATTATGATTGCTGGTAAAATTGCTGTGGTTGCTGGTTATGGCGATGTGGGCAAAGGCTGTGCGGATGCGTTGCAAGGACAAGGTGCGCGCGTATTGGTAACTGAAATTGATCCAATTTGTGCCCTGCAAGCTTCAATGGAAGGTTATCAAATCGTGACCATGGAAGAAGCGGCAAAAGTAGGCGATATTTTTGTAACCGCTACGGGAAATCATAGTGTAATTACCATCGACCACATGCGCGCCATGAAAGACCGGGCGATTGTTTGTAATATTGGGCATTTTGATAATGAAATTGAAGTGGCGGCTTTGGCAAACCATAAATGGAACGAGATTAAACCGCAGGTGGATGAAATTACTTTCCCCGATGGCAAAAGATTGATTTTGCTTGCAAAAGGTCGTTTGGTTAATTTGGGTTGTGCTACGGGTCATCCGAGCTTTGTGATGAGCTTCTCCTTTACTAACCAAGTATTGGCGCAGATTGAATTATGGCAAAACCATACGAAATATGAAAATGAAGTTTATGTGTTGCCGCGCCATTTAGATGAAAAAGTGGCACATTTGCATTTGAAAAAATTAGGAGTTAATTTAACAAAATTAACCCAGAAACAGGCAGAATATATTGGCGTTTCTGTGGAAGGTCCTTTTAAAAGCGAATCTTATAGATATTAGTTTTTATGAGTGTTCCCGTTTTTTTAGGTGCTGCGGCTTTAGGGATTACCCTAACCGGGGTGGTCTGGCAATTGGCGCGCTGGTCGATGTTGCGTACATCTGCTACTTTGCCGTTAGTAGAGCGGGCATTAGACCCTTTTGGTCTGGCGGTTTTGCGGGTAGATTTGTCCTCGGGGCGTGTAGATGCCTCTAAAAGTTTAAAATTATGGATGGAAATACCGCAATTACGCAGCCTGTCAGATTTCATGGCAGCGATTGATGTGGCAAGTGTAGATCTCTTCACGGAAGAGCTGGAAAATTTGCGGCAGGGCAAGCCGTTGGTGGGTATAACTTTAAAAACCCATGGGATGCGTTATGTGGAATTTATCCCTGCTTTTCATTGTGATCTAGGCAAAAGGCATGTGTGGTTGGTGCGTGATGTTTCGGCAAATCAGCGGCATTTAGCTTTGCAGGCAGCCGAATATGCCTCACAGAAAGTGGAAGTAGAGCAATTAAGTGCTTTGCTTAATGCCTGTGAAACCCCCAAATGGATTCGCGATAAAGAGCAGAAAATTATTTGGAATAATCGTGCTTTTGCCAAAGCGGTGGAGCATAAACAAGATAATAATGTGCTAATTAAGGAATTATATCCGCAAGCGCCCAAATTAGCCCGCCAAGCTCGCGCCTTGAAAGTGCAGCAAGAAGAGCGTTTGCCTGTGGTAGTCGCAGGAAAACGCTGTTTCTATCAAGTGATTGAAGTTTTTGTTCCAAAATTAGATATGAATGTTGGCTATGCGCTGGATATTAGCGAGCTAGAAGAAGCGCGCAAAGAGGTGGAGCGGCATTTGTCAGCGCAAGCGGATTTGTTGGAAAGCTCCACGAGTGCGGTAGCGATTTTTGGTGCCGATACGCGTTTGCAGTTTTACAATCAATCTTTTGTGCATTTATGGGGATTAGACGAAGATTGGTTGGATAGTAAGCCTTCTTTTGGCGAATTGTTGGAATTATTGCGCGAAAAACGGAAACTTCCCGAGCAAGCAAATTTCCGTGCGTTTAAGCAACAGCAGGTTGGTTTATTTACTAAGCTGATTGATACACAAGAAGAATTTTATTATCTACCCGATGGACGCACTTTACGGGTGATTGCCATTCCTCATGCTTGGGGTGGTTTGTTGTTCTCTTACGAAGATGTGACAGACCGTTTGGCTTTGGAGCGGTCCTATAATACTTTGATTGCCGTACAGCGTGAAACGTTGGATAATCTGCATGAAGGAGTAGTGGTTTTTGGCGAAGACGGGCGGATGCGTTTGAGCAATCCCGTTTACGCAACTATTTGGAACCTAACCTTAGATGATGTTGCTTCAAGAGCGCATTTTTCAGAAATATTGGAAAAAACCAAGGATTTCTATAATTTTAATAATGCGGAAGAATGGAATTTATTCTGCGCTAATTTTATGGGGCAGATGCAGTCGCGGCAATTACACGCTTCGCGTTTAGAGCGTTTAGATGGTTCGGTATTAGATTGGAACGCGGTTCCCCTACCTGATGGCGGAACGTTGTTTACTTATACGGATGTTACCGCCAATACTTTGGTTGAGCGCTCGTTGCGAGAAAAGAACGAAGCATTAGAAGCTGCGGATAGTTTAAAAACCGAATTCTTAGCCAATGTATCTTATGAATTGCGCTCGCCTTTAACTTCAATATCCGGTTTTTCTGAAATGTTGCGGCAGGATTATTTCGGTCCGCTCACCGAAAAACAGCGTGAATATGTTGATGGCATCATGGATTCCTCCCATCAATTAATGCGCTTGATTAATGATATTTTAGACTTGGCGAGCATGGAAGCCGGTTATTTAACTTTGGAACTTAAAACCGTAAATGTTCATTCGCTTTTTGAGTCGGTGTTGGTATTGTTCAGAGAAAGAATGAAAGAGGCAGGGCAAAAAGCCATTATTGAGTGCCCAGCAGATATTGGTAGTTTCCATGCGGATGAAGTGCGTATGCGGCAAGTGCTGTTCCATTTATTATCTAACGCAATAAAATATTCGAATGATGGTGCGAATATAATTATCGGCGCGGAGAATAAAAACCGCCAAATGCACATATTTGTGGCCGATGAAGGAGTGGGTATCGCCGCAGAGGAACAAAATATGGTCTTTAAAAAATTCCATCATGGTCAAGGCAAGCGTGCAGGTACGGGCTTGGGGCTTTCTATGGTGAAAAGTCTGGTAGAATTACACGGTGGACAGGTGGAATTAGTGTCTGAATTGGGTAAAGGCACACGAATTACTTGCGTGATTCCTGTAGAGTAGTATTATTTTTTTATTCATCCTATACGATTAGTAGGATGAATATTATTAAGTTGTTGAATTATATGTTGAAAAACCGCATCCATCGTCATTCCCGTGCAGACGCACTACTGTCCAATTAAAATTAAAAAGGTTTATATTGTATATCTATCTGTATTAAAACAACTCTCCGTCGTCATCCCCGCCTTGTGCGGGGATCTAGGGCTACAAATTAGGTCTTTTTTGTGTCCCGAGATCCCCGCACAAGG
>DIUV01000005.1 GCA_002423155.1 Alphaproteobacteria bacterium UBA6149 | reverse complement strand
CCAGCTTCAGCTGGTAGTGGTTGAGTTTTGCAATACATACGGAGGCATGGGAAGTTTGATTTTGAATTGCTTGAGTTTGCGCCATTATTTCTCCCGTTGCGCTTGCGGTTTGGTCTGCCAAACTTTTTACTTCAGCAGCAACCACGGCAAATCCTTTGCCTGCTTCACCTGCACGCGCTGCTTCAATTGTGGCATTTAGGGCTAATAAATTAGTTTGCCCAGCAATGGCTTTTATCAGGCTTACAATGTCACCAATTTCATTAGATACTAAAGACAATTCACGAATTACCTGATTGGCATTTTCTGCATAAACCGAAGCTTCGTTAGCAACTTGCGAGGCTTTATTAGTTTGTTCGCTCATATTGCTGACTGAATTAGATAATTCTTCAATGGCAGCAGCAATCGCCACAATATTTTCACGCATTTCCGAGGTTGCCTGACGGGAAATATCACTTTGCCCCGAAGTTGTTTGCGCATCGTTTAGTAATTCTGCGGAAAGTTTTTTAATATTAAGGGCGGAATCTTCTACTTGCCGCGCAACTATTTGCACCGTTTTTTCCAAAGAATCACCTGCATTTACCAGCGCTTTGCTTTTTTCTTCCATTATTTCTGATGCATGATTTAATATAATGGATGATTGTTTTAATGAACCTGGCATTCCGTCTAATATAATTTTGCGGAAGAATTTTCCTTTTGAAGCCGCAGCCAAAGTAGCGCTGGATTCACGCACATAAGATTCCATAACATCTATAAAATTATTCAAATTTAAGGAAATATTTCTTTCTGTGCCAGATTGTTTATAGGATTTTATTCTCGGCTCTAAATTACCTTGAGCACATTGTTTTAACATATAATTAAGTTCGGCAAAAAAATTGCGCAATTGCATTAAAAAATACACCGCAGCACTTAAAGATAATATAGTTACGCTAAGGATAATGCTCTTACATAAAGGCGAAAGAATACCTAAAATTTGTAATACACTAATGCATAGCAAGCTAGCAATTGCAGCAAGCAGCAAGAAATATATTTTAGACAAATTAGATGTCTTAGAGAGAAAATACAAAGGCATCATAACCAATTCCTTTTGATGTGAGAATTTTATTTAGCATATCATATGCCGCCAACATTCCGTCTTTACGATTCTTATGTTTTTCTTCTTCCGCTAATAATGCGCTATATAGAGGAGAGATAGTTTCGATAGCTTTTGGGTTTGGGCTACGACGGCTCGAATGATAACCGATTATTTTTCCATCATTATTAAAACTAGGAGTAACATGAGCAAAAACCCAATAATTATCTCCATTTTTTGCCAGATTATTTACATAAGCAAAAATTTCCTGACCACTAGAAATAGTATCCCATAACAACTTAAATACACAGCGCGGCATTTGCGGATGGCGAACTATTGACTGAGGTTTACCTAGGGATTCTTTTTCTGAATATCCCGAGACCTCGCAAAAAACATCATTAACGTAAGTGATTTTACCCATCAAATCTGTTTTACTTACAATAATTTGGTTTTTATCAAAAAATCTTTGTTTTCCAGTTATCATTGTTTGAGTATCCACCGTGAAAATTACCAGCATTATAGTTTAAGTGTGATATGTACAGATTGTAGATATATAATCTAATAATGGTTTATACAACTATATATTGTATTTTTGCGTAGGTATTTTTGCAGGTTATTCTTGACATTATTGTGCTTAAGACTATTCATTATTCAGATAATCTTTGGAGTTATTTTTATATGGAAGATAATTTCCTTGAAGCGGCAGGTTTGGTAAAATATTTTGGTAAGAATATTATTATCAATGATTTGTCCTTAAAGGTAAAAAAAGGTGAAGTTTTGGGCTTTTTGGGGGAGAATGGCGCCGGAAAAACCACGACTATGCGGATGTTTACAGGATATATAACCCCTGATTCTGGCTCGATATTTGTTTGTGGGCAGGACATAGCCAAACACCCACTCCAAGCTAAAGCGCATTTTGGTTATTTGCCTGAAGGAGCGCCGCTCTATCCTGATATGACTCCCAAGCAATTTTTGAATTTTGTTGGGCAAGCGCGTGGTATTTCCACTAAAGAATTACGTAATAGCATAGATAAAATGTGTGAATTATTTCATCTTGGCAAAGTATTTAATCAGGCTTTGGATACCTTATCAAAAGGGTTTAAGCGCAGAGTAGGCATAGCACAAAGTTTGTTGCATGACCCAGAAATACTAATTCTCGATGAACCAACGGACGGATTAGACCCGATACAAAAATTGGAAGTGCGCGATTTAATCAATAAGCTCGCGCAGGAAAAAACCATTATTATTTCCACCCATATTTTAGAAGAGGTAGAAGCAGTGTGTACGCGTGCAGTTATCTTGTCGCAAGGAAAAATAGTGGCAGATGGTAGCTTGGAAGAACTACAAAAAGAACATAAATCCGAAAAATTAGAAGATATTTTCTTTTCTTTAGTTAAGGATAAGAAAAATGTGTCTTAAAGGAATGAATGCTGTTTTGAAGCGCGAACTCCGCGGATATTTTCAAACTCCAGTTGCTTATATATTTATAAGTGTATTTTTACTGGCAAGTTCAGCTTTTGCTTTTTACTTGGGCGATTTTTTTGAAAAGAACCAAGCGAATTTAGATTCGTTCTTTTTTTGGCATCCGTGGATTTATTTGTTTTTAATCCCAGCTATTTCTATGCGTTTATGGGCAGAAGAACGCAAGACTGGCACCCTAGAATTGCTGCTGACCTTACCCATACCTATTTGGCAATTAGTCATGGGAAAATTTTTAGCTGCGTGGATATTCACTGCCATTGCCTTATTATTAACTTTCCCAATGTGGATAAGCGTAAATTATTTGGGTAATCCTGATAATAGTTTAGTTCTATCTGGTTATTTAGGTAGCTTATTGGTGGCAGGTGGATATTTAGCAATGGGAGAATTTGTTTCTGCTTGCACGCGCAATCAGGTAGTAGCGTTTGTTTTGGGAGTAGCATTATGCTTGGTTTTCACGCTCATGGGTTTTCCCTTGGTAATTAATTTATTTATTGGTTGGTTGCCGCAGATTTTATTAGAAACCATTAGTTCTTTTGGCATATTAACCAATTTTATAGATTTCAGTAAGGGAGTAATTTCTCTACCGAGTGTTATTTATATATTTTCGCTTATATGGTTTTGGTTATTTGCCTGTGTGCTAAAATTAGAGCGGAGTAAATAAGTATGCGCTTTATATCCATAATTTTAGCAGCGATATTATTTGTGTTAGTTAATTTAATGGCTAGCCATTGGTTGGGTAATTACCGTTTAGATTTAACCCAGAATAAAATTTATACTTTGTCTAGCGGCAGCAAAAATATTTTGCGTGAGTTGCAAGAACCCATAAGTTTGAAAATATTTTATTCCGAAAGATTAGCCAATGGTTTTCCCGAAATACAAGCCTATGCGGCAAGAACCAAGGCGATGTTGCAGCAATATGTAAAATTATCACAAGGAAAAATAAGCTTAGAATTCATTAACCCCGAACCTTTCAGCGAAGAAGAAGACAAGGCAAGTTCCGCGGGAATTCAAGGTTTGCCAATTGATAATGCGGGCAATAAATTTTATTTTGGAATGTTAGCTAGCAACAGTACTGATGATACTTCAATTATTAGTTTTTTAGACCCTGCTCGAGCTGAGTTTTTAGAATATGATTTGACGCGCCAAATCAACATAATGGCACATCCCCAAAAACCTAAAATTGCTTTGTTAACTAGTTTGCCCATGATGGGGGATGCAAATAATAATATTGCTCCTTGGGCAATTTATTTGCAGATGAAGGAAATTTTTGATGTACAAATATTATCTTACGATGTGAAAGAAATACCTCAAGACACTAAATTATTAATGGTTGTACACCCTAATAATATCAGCGAAGACACGCAATATGCAATTGATCAGTTCATTTTAAAAGGTGGCAAAGCTTTGCTGGCGGTTGATGCTTATACTAATCAAGAAAATTGGGCTGAAACGCGCAAACGCTCGGAGTTAAATAAAATATTCCATAATTGGGGAATGGAAATGAACCCCGCTATTGTTATTGCCGATCGTTTCGCGGCGATGCGCGTACAAAATATTGACAAAGATTCTCGCTTGGTTTCCATACCCAATGTTACTTGGATGGCGCTGGATAAAAGATATATCAATAATAAGGCGATACCTACGGCTAATTTGTCTAACATAAGGATGATTACTAGTGGTTATTTTAAAGAAATATCTAAAAATTCTGCGTTAGAAGTAACACCATTAATAACCACCAGCGAAGATTCGCAAGAAATTAGCAATTTTGATGCGGATTTAGCCGAAATATTAAGAAAATTTTCTCCCAGCGGTACAAAGCACCTATTAGCAGCGCAATTACGCGGGCAGGGGGTTACTGCATTTCCTAAGCGAAATTCCCCCACTCATATTACTAAATCCATTCAGCCAATTAATGTTATAATAATGGCGGATATAGATATGTTGCGTGATGGTTTTTGGGTTAATGCTCAAGATGTTAATGGAAAAACCCAACTTACTCCCAGTGCCGATAATGGCGCTTTTATAATAAACTCACTTGATTATTTACTTGGCAGCGAAGATTTAATTAGCTTACGTTCACGCACCGAGGTAAAGCGTCCCTTTGTGTTGATTGATAAATTGAAATCTCAAGCAGAAGCAAATTTTCGTGAACAGGAAAATTCTTTGAAAAAACGTCTACTAGAATTAGAGCAAGAAATTGTACAAACCAAGCTAGATGTTGGTGATTCATCAAGTAATGCCCCTTTATTGGATGCGAACAAACAAATTAACCTCGCTAAATTCAAGCAGGAAATTTTAAAAACTCGGGGTGAATTGCGTGCGGTACAACGTAATTTACAAGTGGATATTGATAATTTACAGAAAAAAATCCGTTTGTTAAATATAGGTCTAATACCAATAATAATCTTATTATTAGCGTTTTTTATTCCACAAAGATTAGGGATGCGTCGCTCGTGAGAAGGTTAGTATTTTTATTATTTGCGGTGGTTGTGAGCGCATTAGGTTTTTGGAAATTATATTCATCCCAAAACCAGCATATTAATGCTTCCCCTAATTCTTCCTCTTTAGAAGTTTTCTTAGTGCCTGATTTAGCACAAAAATCTAGCAATTTGCGTAAAGTGCAAATTAGCAATGCACAAAAACAAGTAACTTTATTTTCGCATGATGGCAAATCTTGGCAAGTGCAGGAAAGATATGGTTTTCCTGTGGATATGCCCAGATTGCGCCAATTACTAATAAATCTCGCAGATGCTAAACGCTTAGAACAAAAAACTGACGATGCCGAGCGCATGAAAAGTATGGATTTACACGCAGAAAAAGCTACGCATCTTAAATTACAAACAGCCAGCGCAACAATATTAGATATATTTTTAGGCAATAGTAAAAACCAGAATAGTTATATTCGTATGGCAGATGAAAAAGCCGCTTATAGAGTAAGCAATATATTAGTTGCGAGCGCCGAACCTGCTTTATGGCTGGCGCCTGAATTTATTTCGCTTGCGGCAGAAGAAATAAAATCCATGAAATTTATTCCTCAAGCTGAAAAAGCCCACTCTGAAAAAGCCCACTCTGAAAAAGAATTCACTCTATTGCGCGATAAATCCACTAAATCAATATCTTTAGAAAAATTACCTTGGAACCGCGATTCAGACCAAGCAAAACTAGCCGAACCTTTTAAAGCCTTAGACAATCTCGCCATAGTAGATGTGTTGCCGATTAGTCAACTAACAGGTAAACCACAAAAATTTGCCGTAACAATTAAAAATTGGTCGGATGTGGAAATAGATATAAAATTCTACGATATGCAGCCATCATTCTTAACCATTTCCGCCCAATATGCACCAGAAGATAAAAATATCGCCGCTTCTTTTGCGGCTATGGAGCAAATAAATAAAATCAATAAACTGGGCAAAGACTGGGCTTTTCGTATTGCTCCCCAGCGTGAAAATTTATTGAGCAAGCGGTTGGAAGATATGCTGCTAGCAAAGCAATAATTATAAGCCTCAGCGCAGCGCATTACGCAGAGGTCTTATTATTTCTTTAGCTTATCAGGAATTGACTGGGCAAATTGTTTAAGCACCTGATATTGTTTTTCTAACTCCACATAAGCACCATTAAATTTAAGCTTTGCCGCCTCGATATTTCCCGGTTGTAGTGCAAAAAAAGCCACCACTAAACCAATAATAATTATCCGAAAAAAATATTTTCCAATAAAAATTACGGCAAATAGCCCACCCAGCAAGATTATCCAGCTATTATTATTTAATGATTCCATGTAAAAAATACCCCAATATATATCTATATTGTAACGTGAAAAGCCGCGTCTTGCAACTGCGAAAAGTCTGCCTTATCTGTGCCCGTCATCCAGCTTTGGGCGCCAATTGCGGCGATTTCTGCGAATAATGCTTGGCGGCGTTTGGCATCTAAATGGGCGACTACTTCATCGAGTAATAATATCGGAGCCAGTCCGCACCAGTTAGTGCGAGCACGTGCATGGGCAAGGATGATGGATAAGAGCAGGGCTTTTTGTTCTCCCGTGGAGCAATTTTCCGCCTCAATAGATTTATCATCAAACCAGACTTGCCATTGTGAACGATGCGTACCCACACTGCAACGCTTGCTATAACCATCAGTTTGGCGGCTCTGCGCGAGTTTTTCCATAATTGAGTTTTCCACATCAATTGCTAACATATTATTTTGCAAAGCAGTTTCCGCATCGCCTTGTAAAACCAGTTTGGCTACGGGAAAAACACTGCTGGTTTGGGTCAGCGCATGATTCAGATTTTCCAAAGCGCTAAGGCGAGCAGCCGAGATGATTACCGCATAGCTAGCAATTTTAGCTTCCAATACATCCAACCAGTTTTTATCTGGGCGCGGAAGTAACAATATTTTTTGGCGTTCACGCACATAATGTTCATAAGCGCTAACATGGGTTGCATGGGTTGCATCAAAACTATAAGTTAAACGGTCAAAAAACTTCCGCCGCACTCCTTGCCCTTGGGAAAACATTTGCCCCATAGCAGGGGTAAGCCACACGGCAGAAAATATTTTCGCTAGTTCATTCTGGCTACGCTGGGTTTCTCCATTTATGCGCACAATGCGTTTGTTATCTGACTCACTCAAAATCCCCGTTCCCACCCGAGTTTCTTCATCATTAGCAGATACAAGCGCAGAAACTGACCAGCCTTTTGAAATATTTGCATTATTGAGTTGTTGCACATCCGCAAATCTGGCATTACGCAACCCCCGTCCCGGAGTTAAAAAAGATATGGCTTCCAGTAAGTTAGTCTTACCAATGCCATTAGCCCCCGCAACCACTACCACGGCAGCCGCTCCTACTTCTAAACTTAAAGATGTATGATTGCGAAAATATTTTAAATTAAGCGAGGAAATTGCGGTTTTGTTGTTCATATATTTCAATTAAATGCGTATGAGCTTTTTATAGCAATATTTACAGTTAAATAAAATATGAAAATAATATATGACTAGTTACAACATTAATTTAATAATCAACACAACATATAAAAATGTCTATCACCAGTAAGCTCACTCCATCCGAACACGCCACATTGCAGCAACAAATAGCTTCCAACCCAGCACATTGCGCGTGGGTTTCTGCTAGTGCTGGTTCGGGAAAAACTAAAGTCTTAACTGATAGAGTTCTCCGCTTGTTGCTAAGTGGCACGGCACCTTCAAAAATTTTGTGCATTACCTATACCAAAGCTGCTGCGGCGGAAATGCAAAATCGTATCCATAGCCAATTAGGTAAATGGGTGATGTTGGCGGAAGCGGAGTTGGTTGCTGAGCTGGAAAAACTCATCGGACATACGCCCAGCGCTGAATTAGTTCGCAATGCACGGCAACTTTTTGCCCATATTCTCGATGATGTAACGGGAATGCGGATTTTGACCATCCATGCTTTTTGTCAGTCTTTGTTGGCGCGCTTTCCTTTAGAGGCCAAAGTTCCGCCTAATTTTAATATATTAGACGAGCGCACCGCATTAGAGCTTTTAGAAACGGCAAAATTGCAGCTTTTAGAAGCTGGCATCAAAGAAACCGGAGCGATTGAGAAGCTTAGTACTGGGCTGGGAGAGTTTGGGTTTTCGGATATTATGCGGCAAATTTTTGCTCGTCGGCGCGAATATCAAAAAATATTAAAAACTCCCGAACATGCTTTAGAACGAATCTGGGAAAAATTAGAGCTGCCTTACCAAGCTAAGGCAGCAGATTTAACTCCTATTTTACCAGACTCAGCGGCGCAAAATCTAAACTTAGCCGCGCAGTTTTTAATTGATAGTGGGCGCGATGCGGATATTATGCGCGGAGTAATTATCAAAGATTTCTTGCGTGATAGAGTTTTGGATGAAAATTATTTTTTAGTTTTTCTAACTAAATCAAATACTATCCGCGACAAATTGTTAGTTAATGACCTAATCAAAAAACATCCCGCAGCTTATGAAACAATAAAGGTCGAAGCCAAGCGTTTATACGATTATAAACAAGCATTATTATCCCTACATTGCGCGCAAATGAGTGAGAATATGCTTATTTTGGCGGCCTCGGTATTTGCAATTTATGAACAATTAAAAGCCCAGCATCGTGCCCTGGATTATGATGATTTAATTCAAAAAGCGCATGATTTGCTCTGTGCGCAAGATGCATTGCCTTGGGTATTGTTTAAGTTAGATGGTGGAATTGAACATATATTAATTGACGAAGCGCAAGATACATCCCCCGAAAGTTGGGAGATTGCCGCCGTATTAGCAGAAGAATTTTTCCATGGTAATAGCGCGATTACTAAAGATCGCACTGTTTTTGTGGTGGGGGACGCAAAGCAATCAATCTTTCGTTTTCAAGGAGCCGACCCAGAAGGTTTTACGCGCATGCGTGAATTTTTTAGCGAACGCGCTAAAAATGCCAATAAAAAGCTCGAAAACATAGCGATGGATGTATCTTTTCGCTCAACTAACGCAGTTTTATCCTTAGTTGATAGTGTCTTTGCTGGAGAAATTGCCAAAAATGGTTTGCTGGGTGCCAAAGGGAAAGAAAATACTATAACTCATCTTGCCCATCGTGAGCAGGCGGTGGGAAAAGTAGAAATGTGGAGTATCTGCTCGCCTGATAAAAAGGCTAAAACCAGTTGGAAGTCGGATACGGAAACTTTGGGTTTAGAAACTTTGGGTTTAGAAAATAACGATATAATCATAAAAAAATCACCTTCCGAACAATTAGCAGAAAATATCGCCGATTGCATAGCCGGGTGGCTAAAAAACAAACGCATCTTAGCTTCCAAAAACCGCCCAATAAATGAAGGCGATATTATGGTGCTGGTGCGCAACCGCACTGTTTTTGTTAATCAATTATCACAAAGCTTAAAAAAACGCGGAGTAAATGTCGCTGGTTTAGACCGTATGCGGCTTACTTCGCACATAGCGGTGATGGATTTATTGGCATGTGCGCAGTTTTTATTACTTCCTGAGGATGATTTAAATCTGGCTTGTTTATTGAAATCACCTTTATTTAATCTCAGCGAAGAAGAGTTATTTGCTTTATGTTATCAGCGTGAAGCTTCCCTTTGGCAAAGCCTGCGTGAGAAAAACACTGATATATATAACCAATTATCCGAAATTTTAGCGAAAGCGGATTATCAGACTCCGTGGGAATTTTATAGCGATTTACTTTATGCTAAGGCAGGAATGCAAAAATTCATTGCCCGTATGGGTATGGAGGTGAGCGAACCATTAGCGGTATTTTTACAAGAAACCCTTAAATATCAAACTCAACATACGCCCAGTATGCAGGGTTTTCTCCATTGGATAAATCAAGGGGAGGGGGATGTAAAACGGGATATGGAACAACGCACCGAAGCGGTGCGGATTATGACCGTACATGCCTCCAAAGGTTTGCAAGCCCCCATAGTTTTTCTGCCCGATAATGCCAGCGTACCCATTATGAAAAATCATCTTTTTGTTGATGATGGTGCCATATTATATTCATCCTCCGAAGATGAAAGCCCGTTAGCAACCACACGCTTGCGTCAAGAGGTGAAAAATGCTGAAATGCAAGAACATAACCGCTTATTATATGTGGCACTAACTCGCGCTGAAGATGAGCTTTATATTTGCGGTTTTATGGGGGAAAAATCTCCCAGTCCCAATTGTTGGTATAATCTGGTCAAACAAGGGTTGGAGCGCATTGGTGGGCGAGTGATAGATTATGTGAAAACCGATGCCTATCTAAAAGAAAAACAATTAATTCCCCAAAACTCTATAATTCCCCAAAACTCTATAATTCCCCAAAACTCTATAATTCCCCAAAACTCTATAATTCCTACGTGGTACGATGCAGACTTGCCAACAGAGCCAGAAGTTCCCTTGCCGCTTACCCCTTCCAATTTATTAGACCCCATCCCCGCCGCGCCTTCGCCTTTGGAAGTGGCAAAAGGAGTGCAAAGGGGGAATATTATCCATCGTTTGTTGCATATATTAAGCGAAATAGCCCCAGAAAAACGGGCACAATTGGCGCAAAACTGGTTAGCGCAAAATGCCCAAAATTGGGATGTAGCAGCGCAAGAAAATATTGCTAATGAAGTGCTAAATGTTATGCAAAACCCAGATTTTGCTAAAAGTTTTGGTATAAATAGTCTTGCAGAAGTGCCAATAACCGGCAAAATAGGTAATCAAGTAATTTCCGGACGAATTGATCGTATGTCCGTAAGTGAACACCAAGTTTTAGCTATTGATTTTAAAACCGGCACCCCCAGCCCAGACGGAACTATCCCCCTAGGCTATCAACGACAAATGCAGTGTTATCAACAATTATTGCAGTTAATTTATCCCCAAAAACAAGTTAAATGCGCGATTTTATATAGTTCAATTCCGCTCTTGGTGGAGTTGTAAAAAATCATCAGAAAACTGCCAAGAAAAGTAATTGCAAACCATTTGGAATAATGGCATAAGCAAAGCAGTATTGAATTTTAACACTTAAAGGTAACCACATGAATTTATTGAATTCTTCATTGGCAATTGCAGTGATTTCCAGCATTTTTGCCAGCACAAGCATAGTTATAGCGGCGGAACCAGCAGAGCCAGCTAAAGCTCAGCCAGCAAAAGAAGCGGTTAAAGCACCTGAGGCAGATTACACTATTTTAAAAGTAGATGGTTCAGAAATCAAAAAATCGGACGTTTTAAACGTGTGGAAAAGTTTGTTTCCTGAAGGTGAAACCCCTGATTTTGATGGTTTTGACGATAAAATCCGTCAAAATGTATTGCGCGGCGTTGCGAGTGAGCGTTTGGTTAAATTAGCTGCTGAAAAAGCAAAATTTGCGGAATCCGCAGAAGTAAAAGCTAAAATGGCACAAATTCACGATAAATTGATTTCACAATCATTCTTAGAAAGCACCATCGCAAAAAATGTTAGCGATGCAGATGTGAAAGCAGCTTATGAAGTAGAAGTTAAAAAACTGAGCGCGACTAAAGAAGCTCATGCTCGTCATATTTTAGTAGCCAGCAAAGAAGAAGCTTTAAAAGTTAAAAAACGCATTAACGGCGGCGAAGATTTTGCCAAAGTTGCCAAAGAACTTTCGTCTGACAAAGGCAGTGGCGCTAATGGTGGTGATTTAGGCTTTTTTACCGCTGACCGCATGGTTCCAGAATTTTCTAAAGCTGCTTTTGCTTTGAAAGTTGGCAAAATATCTGAGCCTGTACAAAGCCAATTCGGATGGCACATCATCAAATTAGAAGAATTACGTGACCAGAAAGCCCCCAGCTTTGATGAGCTAAAAGGCAAAATCCGGGATGATTTGCGCAACAAAGCCGTGCGTAAATATATTGATGAATTGCTAAACAAATCTAGCATTCAATATTTTGATAAAACTGGCAAACAAATGGAATTTTCTACTAAAGAAGCAGAAAAACCAGCTCAATAATCAGGGAGATTTCACAAACCGTTAATTTTGTCTTTTTTTACTAAAATATCTATTGTCATACCGCCGCAGGGCGGTATCCATGCCCATCAACTAGCGTACAAGTCAATGGTTTGGCATGGATACCGTCCTGCGACGGTATGACGATGGAGAGTTTTATTGAAAAAAGACAAAATTAACGAGATGAAAATGCCGTGCTCAATAATTGCTTAAAGGACAAGCAGAATGAAAACTTCACCGCTAGCACCCAAGAATTATCAAGTTCTACCTGCATTATCTGGGGTGAAGTTTTCTGCTTGTGAGGCTGAAATACGCTATAAAAATCGTACTGATTTATTATTACTTACTTTTCCCCAAAACACTCAGGCGGCGGCGGTTTGCACGCGTTCGCTTACCGCTTCTGCTCCGGTTGAATGGTGCCGCAAAGTATCTTCGGGCGGAGCCGCCCAAGCTTTGGTGGTTAATTCTGGTAATGCCAATGCGTTTACGGGCAAAGCAGGACAATTGGCAGTAGAAGAAACCGCGCAGGCTACCGCAAAATTGCTGGGATGCTCACCAGAAAATATTTTTATTGCCTCCACAGGGGTGATTGGTGAAAAACTACCAGTAGAAAAAATAATTGCTGCATTGCCAAATGCCCATAAAAATCTCGCAGAGGATGATTGGTTGTCCGCAGCGCAAGCAATTATGACCACCGACACTTTCCCTAAATTAGCTACACGCAGCGCCAAAATTGGTGACGTAATTGTAAATATTAATGGCATCGCCAAAGGTTCGGGCATGATTGCTCCTGATATGGCGACTATGCTTGCTTTTATGGTGACTGATGCAGATTTAGATGCAACTATTTTACAGTCATTGCTGGGGCGCACGGCGATGAAAACTTTTAATTGCATAACCGTGGATAGCGACACTTCCACTAGTGACACAGCCATATTATTTGCCACCGCAACAGCTAAGCACGAAAAAATATCCGATGCAGGTTCCTCATTATTAGAAGATTTTAAACGCGCTTTATATGAATTGATGGAAGATTTAGCCCTGCAAATTATTCGAGATGGTGAAGGAGCCAGCAAATTACTAACCATAAAAATCAGCGGTGCAGAAGATGACGAAGCCGCACGTAATATTGGATTGTCGATTGCCAATTCTCCTTTAGTAAAAACCGCCGCCGCTGGCGAAGATCCCAATTGGGGGCGGATTGTTATGGCGGTAGGAAAATCGGGCGAGTGGGCAGACCGGGATAATCTAACTATTCATTTTGGGGATATATTGGTGGCAAGCAAAGGTGAGACTGCCTCAACTTACAGCGAAAAAGCCGGCGCGGATTATATGAAAAAAGCCGAACTGGTTTTTGCGGTAAATGTTGGGGTAGGTGAGGGAGCCGCCACGGTTTGGGGCTGTGATCTTACGAATGATTATATAAAAATAAACGCTGATTATCGCTCATAATTTTTTCTGGTTTTTTTACCCTATACGACAGCACTATTAACAACCACCATCACATTGAATAAAAATGATTTTTTGCAAAAGCCAATCCGTTGTCATACCTATGCAGGGCGGTATCCATGTCAAACCATTGGCTCATAAGCTAGTTGATAGGCATGGATACCGCCCTGCATAGGTATGACAACGGATGGATTCCCTATATAATTTGCTGTTATATAATGTAAAATCATGTTGTTAATAGTACTGTCGTGTAGGATGGGTTCTTTTTACCATTCAAAAAATCGGGTAAACCCCCTCTCCCCCAATTTTTTCTAACAGAGGGGGGAGAGGGAGGGGTTAAGGGAAGTATCCACAAAATTGGAGATTGTTTTTTGTCTTTTAATATCAATTTTTTGTCCCATAAAAAGCACTTTGTTTTTAAAGGGCTTCCTTCACCCCGACCCTCTCCCAGAGGGAGCAGTTTATTCTGGTGTTCTTTATGTTAAAAGTATCCGCCGTTGCCCTGATAGATGAAGACGGAAAAATTCTGCTTGCCAAACGCCCCGAAGGTAAAACCATGGCAGGTCTGTGGGAATTCCCCGGAGGAAAAATTGACGAAGGCGAAACTCCCAAAGAAGCATTAGTGCGTGAATTGCGCGAAGAACTAGGAATATTAACCGCCCCTTGCTGCTTAAGTGAGGCAAGTTTTGTAACTTTTCCTCTGAATTATGACGCAGGTACCAGCATTGCCCCTGAAGGCGGCTGTAATCCTTTAGCTGTTTGGGATGCTCCCGACGAAGAACAGACATTATTACTATTATTATATATATGTCGCCGCTGGCACGGAATTCCCCAAGCATTAGAAGGGCAGGAATTAGGATGGTATAATATAAACGAAATTCATAAACTAGCTATGCCCCCAGCCGATAAGCCATTGGTGACTGCATTAATGAGTCTGGTTTAACTTATTTTTAGCGAGGAAGATTATTATCCTTAGGAGCTAAAAGCTCATTTCCCTTATCATTCATATATTTTTCTACATGACTTAGAGTATTCTTTGCCCCTTGTTCACCTTTTTCGATGATATTTTGCAAAAATCCCGGGCGTTCCTTGTTGGGATTTTCCGCTAATCCTGTTGCTTGTGCGGCATATTTATGCGCCAGATTCTCTAAATCATGGTTAAGTCTGAGCGCAGTTTCTTCACATTGTTTAGAAGTGGTAATCCCCCCCAAAGAAGCAGAAAGCACTCCGCCACCAATTACCGATGATAATAATATCGGCAGAGTATAAGGCAAAAGACTGCCACCACTCATAAAAGTAGAAGCAAGCAGAGCAATTGCCCCCACACCACCACCAAAGGCAGCGCCCGGCAAAACCGCTGGTATGGCTCCAGCAAAAAATCCGCGCACTTTCTCCCAGACGGTATTCGCTTCCCGCCGTTTAAATACGCTCAAATCAACTGATGATACATTTTCCATGCTGTTATTATAGCATTGCTAAAACAAAAAGCATGTTAAGTTTGTATGACAATTTATGTTCTGTAATTTTTGTTGATGCTAATATATCACTGTTGTTAACAAAATAAACGCAAAACAAGCAAAATAAAAGTTAACCATTGTAAATAAATTAACGATTAATTTATAAATTACATGTTATTTTATGCTCTATGCACAATAGGCATAATAATTGTAAAACAAACAGGAGTATCGTCAATGAGTAACACATGTAAAATAAAACCGCTTGATAATAAACAATCAGGTTTTACTTTGGTAGAGTTAGCCATCGTATTGGTAATTATTGGTCTAATTATCGGTGGGGTATTAGTTGGTCAGGATATGATTAAAGCCGCAACTATCCGTTCACAAATTGCTCAAATTCAAGGTTATAGTTCTGCGGTTAATACTTTCCGCGATAAATATGGTTATATTCCTGGTGATATTGCCAGCACTGAGGCAACTAATCATGGTTTCTTACCTGCACGTACTGGTGCCGCAGGTCATGGAGATGGTAATAGCGTGCTTGAGGCTTGTGGTATTGTTGCTGCTGGTCAGTTGTTGGGGTGTGAAACTGGTATTTTTTGGCGAGATCTAACTAGCTCTCAATTAATTGATAAAAATTTCAGTGCAGCTACAGATGCAATCGCTGCAGTTGCCACCGCCGCTGTGCCAACTTATTTTCCTGATGCTAAGATGGCTAGAGGTAATTATGTAACTGTATTTAGTAATGGAGGATTGAATTTTTTCCACGTTGGAGGAATTAGTTCAGTTGCAGCTGTTACAGGTGAATATACTATGCTTAACGTAATGTCACCTAATGAAGCTGGTAATATTGATCGTAAAATGGATGATAATACCACTACAGGTGGTTCGGTTACTGCTTCAGAAACTACAGCTGCAAGTGCAACTATATTTACTACTGCACTTGCTCTTAACGTTGCTAACTGTTCTGCCGTTGCAGGTATTTATAATACAGACCTCGCCAACGCAGTACAAAACAGCCCACTTTGTCAGTTAAACTTCAGATTTAACTAAACAATACTTAATTTATAAATTATAGTGGCGGCTAAATAATATTTAGTCGCCACTTTTTTATTATAGGTTTGTTTATGCACAAAAAAATATGGTTAGTCACCGGGGTTTCCAGTGGGTTTGGTAATTGCTTGGTGGATGCTATTATTGCGCAGGGTGACTATGTGGTGGGTAGTTTGCGTAAAGATGAGCAAGTAGCCGAGTTTAATAAAAAATATGCAGATAAGGCCTCCGCTGTAAAGTTAGATGTAACTAAGACGGAAACTTTAGAAAGCATTATAAGCAAAATTATCGCCGAACATAAAACTATTGACGTGTTAGTAAATAATGCAGGTTATGGTTTGTTTGGTGCGGTGGAAGAAATCAGCTTAGCGCAAGCTCGCGCACAGATGGAAACCAATTTCTTTGGCGCATTGGCTCTAACTCAAGCAGTGTTGCCGTTTATGCGCGCGCAAAAATCTGGCTCTATAGTGCAAATATCCTCTGTTGCGGGCTTTTGTTCTTTGGCTGGTTTGGGCATATATAATGCCAGCAAATATGCGCTGGAAGGTTTTTCCGAAGCGTTGTCGCAAGAAGTAGCACCATTGGGGATTAAAGTGCTAATTGTCGAACCCGGACCATTCCGCACGCATTGGGCCGGCGGTTCATCGCAAACGGCAGAAAAATTAATTGCCGATTATGCGCCAACAGCACACGCAATGTATAATCAAATAAAAGGATACAGCGGTAAACAACCAGGAGACCCACAAAAAGGGGCAGAGTTGATTATAAAAGCAGTTAAGCATCCCAATCCACCTTTAAGATTACCTTTGGGACAAGTAGCAATCGAGCGAATCCGCGCGAAGATGGGTGGTTTTCAAAAAGAAATTGCTGCGTGGGAAGCAGAGTCTGTGGCTACTAGCATAACTACCCAATCATAATCATCCAATAAGCAAAATATAATATTCCGCAGGGCATAAGGTTGAGGATGGTTATGCCTTTTTCATTAGCATGTAGGCGCAGCCAAACAGCGGAGATTAGAGTTATAATTATACCAATTATCGTGGTGTAATCTGCCTGCCAAGGGGTTATCATAATACCAATTGCAGGTAGCAGGCTGCCTTGAAATACCATAGCGCCAGTGATGTTGCCAAATGCCAGCGTATCTTTTCCTCTTCTTATCCACAAAATACTGTTTATTTTTTCGGGTAATTCAGTGGCAATAGGAATGATGAGTAACGAAATTAATAAAGGTGATATTTCTAATAATTTTGCCGTTCCACCAATGGCATGTACAAAAAACTTTGCTCCCATAATCAATGCCGCTAATGAAAAAATAAGCTGAATTATAATCGTGCTGTCATTATCTTTTAATCCTATTCGTGTAAAAAATAATGAATGTTCGGCAACAGTTCCATGTCCTTCTTCTACTAATTGCTTGGAAGAACTTACGGTGCGGAATATATAAATGGGATAGAAACTCAAACAAACCACGCTTAATCCCATGCGTATAAATAGATTATCATGAGGAATAAACATAGCCAATGCGGCTAGTGAAAAGGCAAGTAAAAAGAAATTCATATCACGAGAAAAACCTGTTATCTCGGGAGTAATTTTTCCATTAATTCCGCGTTTTTTTATGGCGGCAATTCCCATCATAAAAATTGTCAAAGTTGAGAGCATCAACGGCGCTCCTAAAATTGCTCCCACACTTATTTCTTCATTTGTTTTTATATCGCTAGTGCCAGCAAAAATAGCTAATATAGGAACTAAAGTTTCGGGCAGTGCGGTTCCAATCGCGGCGAATAATGAGCCAGTTGTGCCTTCGGAAATACCAAATCTTTCACCAAAATTTTCTAACGCATTAGTAAAAATTTCCGCAGATGCTAAGATGACTAATAATGTAAATAATAACTCTATAGTAAATAAAAACATTTTCTCTCCACTTTATTTTATAAACTCTATATAGAGTATAGTTAAAAAATTTAATACCATATTTTGTAAATTTTCGTAGTATTTATAAAATTAGTCGCTATTATCATTTGGAAATTCCACCCAACAAAAGGAGCATAGCGTATGGCAGTACTCTCTATGGATTTTGAAACTTCTGTCGCTAATCCTGTGGACTTGGCAGAGCAGGTTGCAGCGCAACGCGACTGGGCTTTTGACCGTCCGATTGAAGAGGAATTAATTGCCGAAATTGCTGGTGGTTGGTGTCATTATCGTTTGTGGTTTACTTGGCAGGAAGATTTAGGCGGATTAATGTTTTCTTGTAGCTATGACATGAAAATAGCTCGTCACGCATGGCCGCAAATTCAAGAATTATTAGCTTTGATAAATGAGCGTATGTGGTTAGGTCATTTTGATTTATGTTCCGAAGATGGCGGTCTTTCTTTCCGCCACGGAATATTGTTAAAAGGCGGAAATGGAATTACTCATGAGCAGCTGGAAGAATTAGTTGATATTGCCGTGAGTGAGTGTGAGCGTTTTTATCCTGCATTTCAGTCGGTAGTCTGGGCAGGACAAAAACCTGTTGAAGCACTTAAATTCTCAATGTTTGATACTTGTGGAGAGGCGTAGTTTGAGTATTTTATTAGTTGGTTGCGGCAATATGGGACGTGCCTTGCTCACCGCTTGGCTGCGTGTGGGAATTACGGATATTTATATAGTTAAACCCTCTCCTATAAAAATAGATGAGAGCGTAGATATTTCTGGTGTGAAATATTTTAAAACCATGGAAGAATTGCCTGATAATTTTCTTCCGCAAGTAATTTTATTTGCGGTGAAGCCGCAGATGCTGGCAGAAATTTTGCCATTATATGCCAGGAAATTTGCTTATAATCCACTATATCTATCTGTAGCAGCTGGTAAAAAGCTAGATTTTTATGCAGAAAAATTGGGTACAGCGGCACGCGTAATCCGGGTGATGCCCAATACTCCTACTATGATAGGGGAGGGGATGACCGCGCTTTTTGCTAATACCAAAATCATTCCCGAAGATATGATTATCGCCGAAAATCTCCTCCAACCCACTGGGGAAATATTATGGCTGGCGAATGAACAGCAAATGGATGTAGTAACCGCGGTTTGTGGCAGTGGTCCTGCCTATATATTTTATTTTATGGAAGCGATGATTGCCGCGGCAGAAAAAAATGGATTAGATAAAATAAGTGCAAAAATGCTCGTCCGCCAGACCGTCCGCGGCAGTGCCGGTATGGCGCTAATGAGTGATGAAGATTTAAATATTTTGCGAGAAAATGTCACCAGTCCTAATGGCACAACTGCCGCAGGATTACGGGTTTTGATGAGCGATGGTAAGTTGCAGGAATTGTTGGACGCAACTATTGCAAGCGCCTGTCAGCGTTCAAAAGAATTAAGCGCTTAGGTTATTCAAAACACTACCCGACAGCCACTCTACACGATAGTAAGGTTAATAAGGCTGCAACGCATTGGATGATAATAGTTTTTCTGCTGTCTCGGTTGTCATCCCCGCCTTGTGNNGGACACAAAAAAGACCGAATTTGTAGCCCTAGATCCCCGCACAAGGCGGGGATGACGACGGATAGTTGTTTTAATACAGATAGATATACAATATAAACCTTTTTAATTTTAATTGGACAGTAGTGCGCACAAGGCGGGGATTGACAACCGAGAGTTCAAAGTAATACCTTTGAATATTTTTATTATTCAATATATTGTAGCCTTATTAACCTTACTGTCGTGTAGAGTGCCCGACAGCATAAAATGAAAAATATTTTATTGCTTATGCATCTTAATTAAAATAACTCTCCGTGGTCATCCCCGCCTTGCGCGGGGATGACCACGGATGGTGCTGATATATAATAAATATTTTGCTTAGCAAGAAAAGTGTCGGGTAGTGTGGTTATTCAAAACTTTTGCTAGCATATTGGGCAAGTCATCCGCTGTTAATCCCACTCCGAACAAATTAGCTGCTTCGCCATGTAGCCATACTCCTGCACAGGCAGCTTGAAAGCTGGATAATTTTTTGCTGCTGCATAAACCAGCTATAATCCCTGCCAGCACATCGCCCGATCCTGCGGTGGCTAATTGTGCTGGAGCGTTACGATTAATGGCGGTTTTTCCATCTGGTGCGGCAATTATCGTTTCTGCACCTTTTAACACCACAACTGCACCAGTTAATTCCGCTGCTTTTTGTGCGCGATAATCACGCGGTTTTTGTGGATTAATTTTGCCATCAAACAGGCGTTTAAATTCACCTTCATGGGGAGTTAATATATTTTCTCCTGATAGCTTACTATAATCAAATTTTTGTTCCGCCAAGCAGCTCAAAGCATCTGCATCTAAAATTAAATTTAGGTCATATTCCAATGCAGATAATATTGTTTCATAAGTAGCATAATCCACCCCATTATTGGGACCAATTAATAGGCTGGAGAATTTTTTGCTTTGTAAAATTTGATGAAAATCATCAATATGGTCAGCCAGTATAGTCATCACTGCGTTTAGTTTAACTGCATAAATTGGTAGTGCTTCTCTATTACACACCACACTAACCAATCCTGCCATTCGCAAAGCAGCTGTTGCTGCCAGACATGCCGCCCCTGTTGCACCAATTCCGCCTCCGCGTATTAACACCGCGCCGCGGCTATATTTATGGTCATCTTTTTGTGCAAAGGGAAAATCGGCTAGTGCAAATTCTTTGTTATTCTCAAATATCATAATTTTTACTGATTTTATTACCCAAATGGCGCTGCACTGTGCCGGCTATTTCTTTTTCTAACAGGCAGCTCATTATCAGGCTGATGCTTAAATCTGTTTGGCTTTGTAATTCGTCAATACTTACTGGTGATGCGCCAAGTTTTTCATCAATTAGCTTATGAGCTTTAATAATATCCGCCTCGCTGATGGCATTCTCGCTGATAGTTGCTAAATTTGCGGCATAAAATTGCCCATTATCACTATCTGCTAAGCTGAAATTTGTGGATAAACCATCCATAATATCATGAATTGATTGCACTAGCACCGCCCCTTGTTTTATTAATTTATTGCAACCTTGCGCTCTGGGGTCTAGCGGTGAACCTGGTACGGCAAAAACTTCTCGCCCTTGTTCCAAAGCAAATTCTGCGGTGATTAATGAGCCTGATTTAGGCGATGCTTCCACCACCAATATGCCCCGACTAACCCCCGATATAATCCGATTACGCGCAGGAAAATGCCGCGCTAGTGGAGTGCTCCCAAAAGGATTTTCGCTAATTATAACCCCTAATTCAATTATTTGTGCACGTAATTTAGCATTTTCTGGCGGATAGACATTATCAATCCCCCCAGCAATTGAGGCAATTGTACCAGTAGTTAAAGCCCCACTATGTGCATAAGCATCAATTCCTCGCGCTAAACCAGATGCGACAATATAGCCTTGTTCACCCAATTCATGCGCAATTTTTCTAGCAAAAGCACAACCAGAAGCAGAGGCATTGCGAGCTCCCACCATGCCCATAATTGGCTTGTTGTTTAGCAAATGAACATTACCTAATATGCTTAAAACGGGCGGCGCATCATGCAGATAATGCAATAATTCTGGATATTCTTTTTGTCCATAAACAACAAATTTCGCCCCGAGTTTATGAGTATTATTAATTTCTTTTTCGATAATATCGCTAGAACAAATATTAATCTGCCTTTTGCCTCCTCGCTGCGCCAAATCGGGGATTGCCGCTAGGGCTGCTTTGGCAGTGCCAAATCTTTTGATTAGTTGAAAAAACGTAACGGGACCAATATTTTCACTGCGAATCAGGCGTAACAAATCAGCTAAATTATCATTTGCTAGCGATGTTTGGGGAATGCGCATTTTTTGATACTTATATTTTATTAATAATTAGTTCTTCCCCATCAATCATACGGCGGATATTTTCGCGGTGGCTGACAATTATTAACCCTGTAATAATAATAATGGGCAAAGCGCTTTCCACCCCATAATACGCCCAAATAATAAAAGGCGCACAGATAGAAGCCATCAAGGCAGCCATTGCCGACATGCGGTACATCATAAAACAAGCAAGCCAGATGATAATAAAAGCAAAACCAGCAAATAGATTAAGCGCTAACATAATCCCCAAAGTAGTCGCCACGCCTTTGCCCCCATGACATCTAAGCCAAATCGGAAAAATATGCCCAACTACCGCAAGCAAAGCTACATATTCTTGAAAATCAGGCGTGTATTTTTGCGCAAGAGCGACTGCCAAATAACCTTTGCCCAAATCTAATAATAAAGTAAGCGCGGCAATTTTTTTATTACCTGTACGCAAAACATTGGTGGCACCAATATTGCCAGAGCCAATTTGCCGCACATCCCCTAAACCTGCCATTTTACTTAAAATAAGCCCAAACGGAATACTACCCAGCAAGTATGCTAGGGGGAATATATATGGCAATGCTTCAAATTCACTATGCATCGTTACTTCTTTTCAGGTAATTCATACGATCCAAAAACCCCTGTAGAATATAGGAAGCCGCGAGTTTGTCCACCATAGTTTCACGCTTAGCCCGAGAATAATCCGCCTCCAACATCATGCGGTTAGCTGCACAGCTGGAAAGCCGCTCATCCCAGAAGACTAGGGGCAGGGGAATAATTTTTTCTACATTACGGGCAAATTGGCGCAAAGACTGACAGCGCGGACCTTCGCTGCCATCCATATTAATCGGATAACCAATGATTAACCCTGCGATATTATGCGTTTTTATCACTTTTTGCAGATGCTCCATATCGGAATTAAATTTCTTCCGCCAGATGGTTTCCAGCGGAGAAGCAACCACGCATAAAATATCCGACAATGCCAACCCAATAGTTTTCTCCCCCACATCCAAGCCGAGCAGGCGTTGGTGGCTGGTGATCAGCGGTAAAAAATCTTCGGGGGAAGCTAGGAGCATGGTTAATTTTTGTTGACATTTTGTTTAATGTATTCTACGGGGAATATGATTATTTTTTATCTTTTAGTAAAGGTGAAATTTAAGGCTTGACCTATCTTTGTTTTGTCCTTGGGGGCGTGTATGGCTAATAGAATTGTTATTTCAGATAGTGTTGCAGATGTTGATTTAAAGGGAAAAGACGATCTGTTGCTCAATCTTTTGCTTAAAATTAATGAGCAGTTCCTATCGGAGTGTAATACATATTCTTCTGAAAATTTAGAAAAAAATGATGTTTGTGAGTATGAATTTCTGCCAATTGCTTTGAGAAGGGATTTATTATCAGGAGATATTGCATATAGAGAGCTTCTTTATGGGCAAAAAACACATTGTTTGCATTTTTATGTTAGGCGGAGTTCCAATTGTAATTTGAGTAATATAGACATTGGGGTATCTACAGAAGAATTATGTAAAAAAAATTATGACTTAAACTATACTATGCCAAGATTGGTAAGTATATTTTATCAGCAAATTCCGATTAAGTATGAAAACCATTTGAAAATGATTAGAAATCAACATGTGCAGAACATGTTAAAAATCATATTTTTTTAACTATTTGTCTCCTATTGCAGTGTGGAAATAGCTGGTTTGGCAAAAAAGCAAGAATAATTATGCAAAGCCTCGAGGAGTAATCCTTGGGGCTTTTTGTTTGTCTAGACAAATAAAATATATTAATATTTGTATCGCAGCTTTCTATACAAAAATGTATATTTAATTTATATATTGGGAGGTAAATATGCTACATACACAACCGAACGAAGCTATTTCCATTAATATCCGCACCACACTACGCCAGCGGGATTTGATTGACCAAGCCGCGAAGCGATTAGGACGCAGCCGGTCGGATTTTATGTTGGATTCTGCCTGCCGTGAGGCGGAAGATGTACTGTTGGATCAAAGATTTTTTAACGTAAATGATGTGGTTTTTGCCAAATTCAAAGCTTTGGTGGATGAGCCATTGCCCACTACGGATAAACTACGCCGCTTGCTAAAAACTAAAATTCCGTGGGATAAATGATTATTCCAATTTTATGACTGCTCGCGCCAGTCTCGCTTGAGCATTACTTGGAAGATATTTATTGTAAGACAAACCCAATTTTCCTGTGGAATTAGCCATATATCACTCATATAATGAAGGTTATGAATAACAGTATTTTTATATCTATTCGGCCTTATTCTTGTGATGACATAGACGTATTGATTGATCTATTTCGTAAAGCTGTTAGGCAGGGGGCGGTGGCGCATTATTCAGATGTGCAGCGAGAGGCTTGGGCACCAGATGATATTGATCGTGACGCTTGGATTGCTAAATGTTCTCGCAAGCCGACATGGGTGGCTGTTTCTAACGCGATAGTTATAGGATTTGCTGACCTGGAGCCAGATGGTCATATTGATATGCTTTATGTCCATCCAGATTATCATAGACAAGGAGTTGGCAGAACGCTCTTGCTGCACATAGAATCAGTTGCGCGTCGGCAATTAATATCTCGACTCTACACAGAAGCCAGTATTGGTGCGCGTCCTGTCTTCGATAGGGCAGGGTTTGCTTTAATTAAAGAACAAATAGTTTTGCACAACGGTCAGCGTTTTGTTAATTTCTATATGCAAAAGCAACTATAAGCTGTCTCTTTTGCTTTACTCACAAGAGCGGAGGGTATTTTTATTGCATCACCATTAAAAAACAAATCTACATCTTGTCAATTGCTCTCGCAGACTCTACAAAAGCTATCAAATGCTATTTTGGCAAAATATATTTTGGAGATAATAATGAGTTTTTCGGTTGAAAACGTAACCAAAGTCGCTCGTCTGGCAAGGATTGCCGTGAGCGATGCGGATAAAGAAAAATATGTACGCGAAATTTCTGGTATTTTAGCTTTAGTTACCCAGCTAGAACAGGTGGATACTAAGGGAGTAGAAGGGGTTGCCAGCGTGATTGAACATGCGCTGCCCATGCGTGAAGATGTGGTTACTGATGGTAATCGTTTGGATGACATCCTCGCTAATGCCCCGTTTAAAGAATATGATTGTTTCGTAGTGCCTAAAGTGATTGGAGCTGATTAATGTCTGATTTAACTAAACTTACACTTGCAGGTGCGCGGCAAAAACTATTGAAAAAAGAAATTTCTTCTTTAGAGCTAACTGATGCCTTTTTGAACAAAATTGACGCGCAAAACCCCAAATTAAATGCTTTCATTACGGTTACGCATGATTTAGCGCGTGCCCAAGCAAAAGCGGCGGATGCAAAAATTCAAGCAGGTACCGCTGGTGCTTTGGAAGGTTTGCCATTAGCAATCAAAGATTTATTCTGTACTAAAGGCGTGCGCAGCACTGCTGCTTCACGCATGTTAGAAAATTTTGTGCCCACTTATGAATCAACCGTTACGCAGAATTTATTTGATGCTGGTGCAGTAATGTTGGGTAAAACCAATTTAGACGAATTCGCCATGGGTTCTGCCAATGTCACCAGTTATTTTGGTAATGTTATCAGCCCTTGGAAACGCAAAAGCGATGATAAAGACTTAGTTCCCGGTGGTTCTTCGGGTGGCTCAGCCGCGGCGTTGTCGGCGGATTTATGCTTGGCGGCTACGGGTACGGATACGGGCGGATCTATTCGTCAACCGGCTGCTTTTACAGGAACTGTTGGTTTTAAGCCATCTTATGGGCGTTGCTCGCGCTGGGGGATTATTGCTTTTGCTAGCTCGCTGGATCAAGCAGGTCCCATGACTAAAAATGTAGAAGATGCGGCGTTGCTATATTCCGTAATGGCAGGGCATGACCCGAAAGATTCTACTAGCCTTGCTGATGCGGTGCCCGATGTAACTGCTTTGTTAAAAGCAGGCGTTAAAGGCAAAAAAATTGGTATCCCAAAAGAATATCGTGTCGATGGTTTATCAGGAGAAATCTCCGCTTTATGGGAAAAAGCCGCCAATTTATTGCGTGATGCAGGTGCAGAAATAATTGATATTTCACTTCCCCACACACAATATGCACTACCTGTTTACTATATTCTAGCTCCTGCGGAAGCATCTTCCAACCTAGCGCGTTATGACGGTGTGCGTTATGGTTTGCGGGTGCAAGAGGCCGGCGATTCTATTGATAGATTATACGAGAAAACTCGTGCCGCAGGGTTTGGCGCCGAGGTGAAACGCCGTATTCTCATAGGAACTTATGTTTTATCCGCCGGTTATTACGATGCTTATTATAAAAAAGCTCAAAGCGTGCGCGGACGTATCATCGAAGATTTCCGCAATGCTTTTACTAAGGTAGATGCCATCTTAACTCCCACTGCGCCTACTGCCGCTTTTGCCATTGGCGATAATATGGATGACCCAGTAACCATGTATTTAAATGACGTATTCACCATTCCTGCAAGCCTTGCAGGATTACCGGGTATTTCTATTCCTGCTGGTTTATCCGCTGATGGTTTGCCGTTGGGGCTGCAATTGCTGACTCGTCATTTGGATGAAGCAAATTTATTTGCAGTGGCGGCGGAATTAGAGCGAGCGTTGGGATTTGCGGCGAAGGCTGGTGTGTGATATAATGCATTTCAGAAAGGTTGGTATTTATGGATATGCAAAATATTAGCAAAGGAGAATTGCAAAGTGCGGTGAATGAATCCATGCTTGCAATGATGCAAGGTGGGCAATTTCGGGACATTTTAGCAGGTGTGGTTACAGATATATTGGAAGATCGCTATTTTGGTGCAATGATTGAAAAATCGCGCAGTTCAGAATTGGTATCTGCCGATGAAGAAAAGGAAATCTATAAAATATTACGTGGCGAGTAATGCAAATAGTATTTAGAAAAACTTTTAAAAAAGATTTACAAAAAATATCGAATAATACTAATGTAATCAGACAATTAGGTGATGTTATTAGTGAATTAGAAGCAGCTACTAATTTGCTTGGTGTACACAATATAACCAAAATGGTTAATTATAAAAATTGTTATCGTATTAGAATTGGTGATTATCGTTTGGGATTATATTTTTGTGATGATGTTGTGGAATTAATACATTTTATGCACCGTCGGGAAATTTACAAAAATTTTCCATGATTGCTATAAATAATAATTAGGAATAAGAATATGTTAAAAGCTGGACAAATACAAGGTAACACAGGCGTTTGGGAAATGGTTTTGGGGTTAGAGGTGCACGCACAAATAACTTCTAATTCTAAGTTATTTTCGGGCGCGGCGAATGATTTTGGCGTGGAGCCTAACCGCAATGTGGCGTTGGTGGATGCGGCAATGCCGGGAATGTTGCCGGTAATCAATAAACAATGCGTACGCCAAGCCGTAAAAACTGGTTTGGGGTTAAATGCGCAGATTAATCGCCGTTCGGTGTTTGACCGCAAAAATTATTTTTACCCAGATTTACCTCAAGGCTACCAGATTTCCCAATTCTTAGACCCGATTGTGGGCACGGGAATTATGGTGATTGAAGTGGGCGGCGAAGAACGCTCAATTGGGATTACGCGCCTGCATTTAGAGCAAGATGCGGGGAAATCTCTGCACGAACATAGCCCAGTAATGAGCTTTATCGACTTAAACCGCGCTGGCATTGCGCTGATGGAAATCGTTTCCGAACCCGATTTACGCACTCCTGAAGAAGCTGGTGCTTATTTGAAAAAGCTTCGTTCTATCTTGCGCTATATTGGCACTTGCGATGGCGATATGGACAAAGGCTCCATGCGTTGTGATGCCAATGTTTCCGTACGCCGCGTGGGAGATGATAAACTGGGTACGCGTTGCGAGATTAAAAACGTAAACTCGGTACGTTTTTTGATGAAAGCCATCCAGTTTGAAGCCGAACGCCAAGTGCAAATATTAGAAAGCGGAGGACAGATTGACCAGGAAACTAGGCTGTATGATTCCAGCGCCAATGAAACCCGCACCATGCGCAGCAAAGAAGACGCGCATGATTATCGCTATTTCCCCGATCCAGATTTATTGCCACTAATCTTAAGCGAAGAATTAATCGCAGAAATCAAAGCCGAATTACCAGAGCTGCCGGATGCTAAAAAAGCGCGTTATGTGCAAGAATTTGGCTTAAGCCCTTATGATGCTTCCGTTTTAGTTGCCGAAAAAGCTTCTGCGGATTTTTATGAAGCAGTAGTAGCCAAGGCTGACCCGAAACTCGCCGCTAATTGGATGAGCGGAGAATTATTCGGTCGCTTAAACAAAATAGAAAAATCCATTGAAGATTCTCCTGTATCTTCCGAGCAATTTGCTGAGTTGGTGAACTTGATTTCTGATGGAACTTTATCAGGCAAAATTGCTAAAACTGTGTTTGACCGCATGTTTGAAACGGGCAAAAATGCTGGTGTTTTGGTGGTTGAAGAAGGCTTACAGCAGGTGACTGATGATTCATCGATCCGCAATTCCATAAAAGAGGTAATCGCCGCTAATCCAGACAAACTCGCCGAATATAAATCAGGCAAAGATAAATTATTTGCCTTCTTTGTCGGGCAAGTGATGAAGGCAACCGGCGGAAAAGCTAACCCGAAAATGGTGAATGATTTATTGAAGGAAGAATTAGGCAGCGCTTAATTTATTTTTTAAATATATATTTTTTTGCTATGAGTAATGGTGCGTTAGCTTGAGTTGGTGTTGAGCGTCTATTCCTGCAAATGTCTAAGGAAAATAAAAATGCGTGCAGAAATTGAAAATTTATCGAACCAAATTAAACAATCGCAAGAATTGTTAAGGAGGTATCTTTGACTGGGATAAAGCCCTTTATCGCTTAGATGAATTAAACGCCGCGGCAGAAGATCCTGCTTTGTGGAACGATACAAAAAAAGCGCAAAGCCTTTTGCGTGAACGGAATTATCTAAATGATATGGTAGAAAATTTCCGTAAATTAGATCAGGATTTTCAAGATAATTTAGAATTAAATGAACTTGCCGAAGTTGAAAATGATGTGGCAGTTAGCTTGGAAGCAGAAAATAATCTTAAAAAGATTTCTGCGGAATTATCTAAATTAGAAACCGAAAGTCTGCTTTCTGGTGAAGTAGATGCAAATGATTGTTTTATAGAAATTCATTCTGGCGCAGGTGGTACCGAAAGTCAGGATTGGGCGTTGATGCTTTATCGTATGTATATGCGCTGGGCAGCACGGCATGATTTTAAGATAGAAATTGTCGATGAAAATGATGGCGAGGAAGCAGGCATAAAATCCGCGACTATTAAAGTAATGGGGCATAATGCTTATGGTTGGGCAAAGACTGAATCGGGCGTGCATCGCTTGGTGCGTATTTCCCCTTTTGATAGTAATGCAAGGCGGCATACCAGCTTTGCCAGCGTGTGGGTTTCTCCGATTGTAGATGATAAAGTAGAAATTGAGGTTTTAGACAAAGATTTACGCGTAGATACTTTCCGCGCTTCTGGTGCTGGTGGGCAGCATATTAACAAAACTTCCAGCGCGGTACGTTTTACACATTTTCCCTCGGGCATTGTGGTACAGTCACAAACTTCACGCTCGCAGCATCAAAATCGTGCGGAATGTATGTCGATGTTACGGGCAAAATTATATGAACTGGAAATTAAAAAACGTGAAGAAGCAACCAATGCATTAGAATCCAGTAAAAGCGAAGTAGGCTGGGGGCATCAAATTCGCTCTTATGTGTTGCATCCTTACCAGATGATAAAAGATTTACGTACAAATTTAGAAACAAGCAACACACAAGCAGTTTTAGATGGCGATTTAGATAATTTTATGGCAGCTAGTTTAGCAGCAAGAGTAAAAGGTGCAGTGGAAGCAGCTAAAGCTTGATAATTTATAAACTTTTAACCAATGTTGGTTTATAGTGAATATTATCTATATTTTTAATGGAGGCACATATTTCTAGTGGTGAAGAACAAAGGCTAACTTTTCGCCTATTATCCTATTGGAACCGCATACGTGCGGACAAAAAATTTCCCGCGCTTTCTGATGTAAATATTCAGGAGATACTAGAGCTGTGGCATTTTACTTTTACCATTGATGTGCGCGAAGAAGAGCATAAATTTTTCTATTTCGGACCTAAATTAGCCTCTGTTTTTGGGCATGATTATACAGGTGAATATCTAAATGATGCGATGGATGACATAATCGTCAACAACACTATTGGTTTTTATGAAAAAATTATGGATAGCCAAGAACCAGCAATGGAAGCCGCCAGTTTCTTTTCCGAAGGTAGGGAGGTGCGTTATCGCAGCATAATCGTGCCATTTAGTAATAATGGGGTGGATATTGATTATTTGGTAGGCACTACTAACTATAAGATTTTTTAGTTTTTTTCTACACTACACGACAGTAAAGTTAATATTATAAATATATTGAATAGAAATCACTCTCTCCATCGTCATCCCCGCCTTGTGCGCACTACTGTCCAATAAAACTTTTAA
>DIUV01000009.1:31283-47899 GCA_002423155.1 Alphaproteobacteria bacterium UBA6149 | reverse complement strand
CCTTCAGGTTATGAGCCTGACGAGCTACCGGGCTGCTCCACCCCGCGACACTTAAATATTATTCCGTTTATGGAATAAGCCCCATTGCTGGGCGCCACTCTTTTGAGTGACCCACTCTTTTGAGCGAAGGGTGTTTATAGATAGTTGTTTAAGGATTAGCAAGCTTTTTCTTGAGATAAGCTTGATTTGTGGAATTGACTAGGTTTTGCTTGAAAATTTTTGCAAAAAAGTATTAATAAATACTTGTAACTCATACTCTACATGACACTTTTTTATTTTTACCCATAACTATCCGTTGTCATCCCCGCCTTGTGCGGGGATCTTAGGCTAAAAATTCAGTCCTATTTTGTATCCTGAGATCCCCGCACAAGGCGGGGATGACGACGGAGAGTTTATTGGCATATTATCTCATATAAATCATTCCACTCAGGATTAAAATTATTAATTACGTTTATTTTCCATTCTCTTGACCACTTTTTTAACCTTTTTTCGCGTTCAAATGCATTTTCATAATTTGTAAATACTTCATAATATACTAGCATTTTAAGATTATATCTTTTACTAAAACTATCAACAAATTCATTTTTATGCTCATAGATTCTTTTTGCTAGGCTAGAAGTGACTCCAACATAGAAAACTCCATAAGGTTTATTAGTTAATATATATACATAAAATTGTTTTTCCACCTTAACTCAAAGAAAAAACCGTTTCACCGCCAACAATAGTCCGTACTGCGCGGCCTTTTACTTCGGTTCCGTCAAAGGGAGAGTTTTTGGATTTACTAAAGAAACTATCAGGATTGAGTACCCAGCTTTGGTTGATGTCAATCAAGCTTAAATCTGCTTGCGCACCCACGCGCAGGCGACCTGCCTCTACATGAATAATATCTGCGGGTTTATAGGTCATGGCGGCTAGCAAATCCAGCAATTTCATTGAGCCATTATGATATAATGCTAGTGATAAGGGCAACATAGTTTCTAACCCGACAATACCAAACGAAGCATTCGCCAGCGGAACGCGCTTGCTTTCTGCATCATGGGGGGCGTGGTCGGTGGCAATCGCATCAATCGTGCCATCGCGCAGACCTTCTATAATCGCTAAACGGTCTTTTTCGGCGCGTAATGGCGGATTCATTTTGCAAAAAGTTTTATATTCTAACACCGCTTCATCTGTGAGGGTAAAATGGTGTGGAGCGGCCTCGCAGGTTACTTTTAAGCCTTTTTGCTTGGCGCGGCGCACCGCATCAATCGCCTCGGCAGTGGAAATATGTAATACGTGATATTGTCCACCCGTTAGTTCTGTCAATAAAATATCGCGCTCTACCATCACCGCTTCTGCTGCATTGGGAATACCTTTTACGCCTAAACGCGTAGAAATTGCCCCCTCATTCATGCAACCGCCAGCGGAAAGGTTTAAGTCTTCCGCATGTTGAGCAATTGGCACACCTAACTCACGGCTGTAGGATAAGGCTTTGCGCATCAGACCAGCATCCATCAACGGTAAGCCATCATCGGTAAAACCTACTGCACCAGCTTCTGCCAGTAAGCCCATTTCCGAAAGTTCTAATCCTTTCAAGCCCTTGCTGATGCAACCATAAGTGCGCACATTCACATACGCAGTTTCACGCGCGCGTTTATGGATGAAATCTACCACTGTAACCTCATCCACCACGGGGTGCGTATTGGGCATGCAGGCAACCAAAGTTACCCCTCCTGCGGCGGCAGATTTGCTGCCGGTGGCAATG
This sequence comes from Alphaproteobacteria bacterium UBA6149, assembly GCA_002423155.1. GTDB lineage: Bacteria > Pseudomonadota > Alphaproteobacteria > Rickettsiales > UBA998 > UBA6149. The sequence continues at coordinate 46,155 of DIUV01000009.1, read as the reverse complement.
GTTTCTTTATATTCCTGCCCTGGTTCACGGAAATGTACTTGGATGTCTAATAGTCCTGGGCACAAAACATTGCCTTTACAATCAATAACTTCATCAATTCCCGAGGGCACGCCGCTGGAAAACAAGCTGCTGTTAAAATCCGCGATTTTATCACCCTCAGTTAATAATCCACCAACGCCATCAAAGCGAGTGGCAGGGTCAATAATACGAGCGTTGATATAAGCGGTTTTTTTATTGCCAAGGTTGCGCTGGGGAAGATAAAATTGCATTTTATGTGCTTTTAATTAGTTTGAAAGAGAGACTGATTTTGCGGCTTGGGGATAAAAAAATCAAGGGATTTTGTGGATTAACTGTTTAGCATGTCTAAGACAGCTATTTTTAATAGGGGAAGCTGCGTATCCACTATCTGTTTTATGGTTAAAGAGTCAATATCACCCAGATAATTATGCACTAGAATGTTGCGAAAATCCGCAATATTGCGCCAAGGAATCGCTGTGTAATTATTTTTTATTTCTTCTGGTAGTCTTTGTGTGGCTTCGGAAAGAGTTTGCAGATTGCGTAATAAAGCATCATACAAAATAGCGTCTTCTGAAATATCTCCACGTTCTAAGATATGTGCTATTTTCTCAATGCAATCCAAGATGTGAAAGGCGTAAGCTTGCCAATTCTTACTCATAAATAGGTCGCTTCTTGCATTACTGCGGATCGAATATGTTTATTAAGCTCATGGATGGGAATTAAATCAATTTTTCTACCCGTTAATTCTTCTAACTTTTTTGTCAAAGGTAATCGTTGGGTAAAAAGATTATATCCAACGGGAAAATCAACCAGAAAATCAATGTCGCTATCAGGCTTATCTTCATGCCTTGCCACTGAGCCAAAAACCTGAATGCCAAATGCGCCATAGCTCTGTGCTAATGACTCTATTTCTGACTTTTGTTGCTGTAATTGCTCGAATAACATTTATAAACGCCTAGATATAATGTGTTATATTGTTAGGCATTTTTAAGAAAAAGTCAAGAAATTTACAGATTTTTCTCTCATTGCAGCTTATCTCTCAATGTTGTACAATGCTTACCCCTGAAAAATATATTAAACCGAAAAAGGCGGCTAAACTGCATGAGCGATAAAATTGTAATATTCGATACTACCTTGCGAGATGGTGAGCAATCTCCGGGAATGTCTATGAATTTAGAAGAAAAATTGCTGATGGCGGAAACTCTCGATTTTATGGGAGTGGATGTGATTGAAGCAGGTTTTGCCATGGCTTCCAACGGGGATTTTGAGTCCGTGCAGGCGGTAGCGCGGCAGGCAAAAAATGCGATAGTCTGTTCTTTGGCGCGAGCTAAGCCAGCAGATATTGAACGGGCGGCGGAGGCTTTGAAGCCTGCTAAACGTGGACGTATCCATACTTTTATTTCTACCAGCCCCATTCATTTACAATATCAGTTTAAACTTACTGAAGAAGAAGCTTTAGCAGTAATCAAGGAAACGGTGGCGTTTGCGCGGCGTTTTACGGATGATGTCGAATGGTCAGCGATGGATGCGACGCGTACCAGCCATGAATTTTTAGCGCGTGCGGTAGAAACCGCCATTTCTGCAGGAGCAACCACGATTAATATCCCCGATACGGTCGGTTTTGCTACTCCGATGGATATTACGGAATATTTCACTAATTTGCGCAAAAACGTACAAAATTTTGATAAAGCGATATTTTCTTTCCATGGGCATAATGATTTAGGCTTAGGCACGGCGAATGCCTTAGCGGCGATTATGGCCGGGGCGCGGCAGATTGAATGTACTATTAATGGGATTGGTGAACGGGCAGGTAATACTGCTTTGGAAGAAGTAGTAATGGCACTAAAAGTGCGCAAAGATCGTTTGAGGTTTGATACGGGGATTAAAACCGAGCATATCACGCGCGCTTCGCGCTTAATTCAGTCCATCACTGGGCAGGCGGTGCAGGTTAATAAGGCGATTGTCGGTGCTAATGCTTTTGCGCATGAGTCGGGCATTCATCAAGATGGCATGTTAAAACATGCTGGTACTTATGAGATTATGACTCCTGAATCGGTGGGGCTTACGCGCTCTAATTTAGTAATGGGTAAGCATTCGGGGCGGCATGCTTTCCGCGAGAAGTTAAAAGAATTAGGCTTTGAGTTGGGTGATAATGCTTTTGAAGATGTATTCGCACGTTTTAAAGACTTGGCAGATAAGAAAAAAGATGTGTATGACGATGATTTAATCGCACTAGTAGAGCCACGCGTGGGCAGTGGAGAAAAGGCTATCTCGCTCGTATCCATGCAGGTTGCTTGTGGCACGGAAGGGGCGCAGAAAGTTACGTTGGCCTTGCAGGTGGAGGGCGAAACCAAAACTATTGAAATGGAAGGCAATGGCCCCGTAGATGCCTTGTTCAAAGCCATTCGCGCACTAGTTCCCGGTTCTGAGGATACCCAGCTTAAATTATATCAAGTACATGCGGTAACCCAAGGAACCGACGCGCAAGCCGAAGTTACTGTGCGTTTGGATGCTGCGGGTACGCTAATTAATGGTAATGCCAGCGATGTGGATACTTTGGTTGCATCCGCCCTTGCATATATCAACGCTTTGGCTAAAGTGGATACCTTACGTAATAAAGAAGTTAAAACTATTTGTTAAAGCTAAACATTTTCATTCACACTACACGACAGTACTATTAATAACAGAATTTTATATTTATATAACAAGCAATTGTTTGCGTAAACCATCCGTTGTCATCCCGCCGCAGGGCGGGGTCCATGTTTATCAATTAGCTGTTAAGCCAATGGTTTGGCATGGATACCGCCCTGCGGCGGTATGACGATGGAGAGTTTGTGCAATAAAATCATTTTATTCAATGTGATGATTGTTATTAATAGTACTGTCGTGTAGTATAATCTTCATTATGAAGATTTAAGCGTAACAATAAAATTATAGAAAAAACATGTTAGACTGGTTATTTGGCTGGAAAGCCACAAATATGGCGATTGATTTGGGTACTGCCAATACTCTTGTATATGTGCCGGGTAGGGGTATCGTGTTGAACGAGCCTTCCGTGGTGGCGATGAAGCGGGAAGGGGGGAACATGGTTCCTTACGCTTTCGGTAATGTCGCGAAGCAAATGCTAGGGCGCACGCCCGAGCGGATTGAGGCAATCCGCCCGATGAAAGACGGGGTGATTGCCGATTTTCACACCGCCGAGGAAATGATTAAGCATTTTATTCAGCAAGTGAATAATAAGCGTAGTTTTGCTCGTCCGACGATTATTATTTGTGTGCCTTCTGGTTCTACTCCTGTGGAGCGGCGCGCTATTCAGGAATCTGCTGAAAATGCCGGCGCTAAAGAAGTTTTCATGATTGAAGAACCAGTGGCGGCGGCAATAGGTGCCGGCTTGCCTGTGGGGGAGGCGATGGGATCAATGATTGTGGATATTGGTGGCGGCACTACGGAAGTGGCGGTGTTGTCACTCGGCGGCGTGGTTTATGCACGTTCGGAACGGGTGGGCGGTGACCGTATGGATGAGGCGATTGTTTCGTACATCCGCCGTCATTATAATTTGTTAATTGGCGAAACCACTGCGGAAAATATCAAAAAAGAAATTGGCGCTGCCTGTCTGCCAGATGATGGCGAAGGTAAGACCATGGAAATTCGTGGTCGGCATTTAGCCACTGGGGTTCCTTGTGAAGTGGTCATCAGTGAGGCACGCATTGCCGAAGCTTTGGCCGACCCAGTTTATCAGATTATCGAAGCAGTGAAAGTTGCGTTGGAATGTACTCCGCCTGAATTATCTTCTGACATTGTGGATAAAGGTATTGTTATGACGGGGGGTGGCTCCATGCTTAAATCATTGGATTTGGTGTTAGGCTACGCTGTGGGGCTGCCTGTATTTATTGCGGAAAATCCCCTTGCCTGTGTTGCGCTGGGAACAGGAAAAGTTTTAGAAAATATGGAAGAATATAAGGCTTCGTTGTTTAAACAGCACTAGCTTTTTGGTTTTTTTAAATCTCCAATAGCCCACGAATTCTTGCCATATTATTCCAGCCTATTTGGTTGTAAATCAGCATGGAGTTTTTGAACTCATTAAAATGTTCAAAAAAGCGTGATAGGCTTTGAATTATTCTTACTGTATCATCCTCGGCTAAAGTCGCATTTTTCTGTTCTCCGAGAATTTTATGGCCCAGAATTTTATGACCCAGAATTTTATGACATTGTGCCATAAGGCTTAAACGCAAGGTTGCAAAACGCACCGTAATTATAATCATCCGTTCAACCGCTCCGCCACCAAAGCCTGAAAATGGAAATAAAACCGCCGCTATCTGGGCAGAAATCCACCGATGTAGAATTGGCTCAAAATGAGCTTCCCACTCATTTTTCCAACGTAATTGCAGGTTATTTAGAGCTTCATAACTTTTTTCTTCGGTGCGCATTTGTGCGCCTTGTGCATGGTAGTCAAAATCCACCGCCAACGCATCTGCCATGCTGTTTATAATCTCGTCCAATCTTTGAGGTTTGGGGCCAGAGCGATTGGCGCCCAGCAATCCTGTTAGAGAATTAAGCAACAGGAATTGGTCATCCAATGCTGCTTCTTTTGGAGATAACTCATAATCATTCAAATGATTATCAAACTCAGCGCACCATTTATTTAAAGCAACTTTTTCTAATGCGAAAACCACCGAGCTTATGCTCAACATCGCTTGCACAGCAGAAATATTCTCATTCGCTGCAATATCCAAGAATTTTTGATGGATTGCCCAAACATCATCAAAAGATAATCCTGCTAGGCTTATCTTTTCTGGTTGCGAAAAATCACGTAAATATTCAGAATCTTTCAAAGCAAAAGGATTATCCTTCTGGCTAATTACTAACCGCGCAATTTCTGGGCAAGACAATTTTGCGGTCATAATTTTTTCCTCCCCCACTTGGCGTACAATCCGTGGGAAAAAACTACAGCAATTAGATAAAAATTCTTCTCCATAATTTTTATGGGTTTTGCACCAGCCTTTATCAAACTGCACACAGCTACTGGTAGATGGGTTGGTTTGCATGATCCATCCACCATTATTGCTAACGTCTAACAAATCTAATAATTCAGGTGCTTGGCTTAAGTATTTATCATAAGTTTGTTCTTCAATCGAAATGCCCCAGCCAGTACAACAATTATCCCCACATTTATCGCCGATACATTTAAAATCATTTAAAAAAGCATATTGTTTAACTTTTAGCATCTGGTATCCATTATTATAATTATTAGACTTCCTCGAAAACTAATTGTAGTGATGCAGATGAGTCGTTTCTTAATCTATGAGAACCCGCAGCGTAGCGGCGCTACGTGAGGACTTCGAAGAGGAAAAAACGGCGCATATGCGTTGCTACAATTAGTTTTCGAGGAAGTCTATCATCCGCCAATTATAATGTACAAAAGAATATATGCTAGTTATTCTCGACCGCGATGGAGTATTAAATGTTGATTATCCGCAAGGAGTTTTGCAATTTGCCGATTTTCAACTATTTCCCAATACGCTAACTGCCTTGTCTTTGTTAAAAGAAAATGGTTTTCAGCTAGCCTTAGCAACCAACCAATCTGCGCTGAGCAAAAAATCAAACGGTCAACCGCTTTTATCGTTAGAAGATTTAAACAAAATGCACGCAATGTTGCCGCAAATTGATAAATTTTATATTTGCGCAGATCATCCTGACCAACCCACCAACCGCCGCAAGCCTGCTGCTGGCATGTTATTGGAAGCTTTGGAATATTTCCAAGCCCCTGCCGCGTGCACCCCTTTTGTTGGCGACGCAGAAACTGATCTGCAAGCCGCCGCCGCCGCTGGCTGTCCTCGCTATCTGGTGCGCACAGGAAAAGGCAACAAAACCGCTCTATCTCCTTTAATAAAAGAACTGCAACCAGTTGTAATTTGTGAAGATATATTGCAAGCAAGTAAATTGATAATAAAAAAATACCAAAATACCTAAAAAAACTCTTGACTCTTGAGCCAAGAAACCGCATTTAAGATGCCTCTTCGCGAGATAAATATATCGCTTTGGGGGCGTAGCTCAGTTGGTAGAGCACTTGATTTGCATTCAAGATGTCGCGGGTTCGATTCCTGTCGCCTCCACCATATTAAAATTTCTCCAGCTATAACAGCAGAATGTGGCGCAGTATTTGAGACTTGGAGAAGTTCGAATGTTGATAATTCTAGAGCATACTGCCCCTTTTAAAAAACACTTGTACGTGTTATTCATTATAAATTATTTAAGAAGTTATATTCCGCTATGATTGAAATGGAAGAAGAAATTACCTCAGTTACAGCTAATTTTGACCAATTTATTCAATCGGCTAATGAATATGCACTCCTTGCTCAAACATCATTACATGATCATACGCATAGTGTGAATTGGTTTAAAAGTTCGATACCAGCTGCGTTAGGGGCATTAGCTGGCGCACTTGCATCGTTTCTTTTTATGCAACGAGCCGAGAGAAAAAAGAAAAAAGAACACGAGAACAATACTATTAACCATGCGATTCAAATCACACTATTAAATATCCAATCGCTTTGTATCTATAAGCATAACTATTTATACGATTTTGATGGGTTCTTTGATAAGCTGGAGAAACATGTCGGCAAGTATGGCATAAATATGCCTAATGAAGCGCGAGAGACATTAGCAACAGAATGGTACAATGTATTTGCTCCCAAATTCCTTGAACTTTTAGATAATTATAAAGACGAAGTTATTAGAAGTGACAGGAACGGTTTGTTCATAGAGTTTCAAGATTGGCCTATTCTTTATAATTTCGATATAGAGCGACTGTATTTTATCTCCAGCAACGAACAAGAATCTCCTAATTTAGTGGCCCTTCTCAGTCAAGCTAATCACAAATTGCAATCGCTCCAGAATTTGAAAGCGATGCGAAAGGAGGTGTTCAATAACGATCATCATCTGGTCCCGTATATTGTACAATTCGCTAGTGGAACCTCTAATGGTAACTATCCGAGGTTTGAGGACGTTATGAGTGCATTGTTTAAATTCCTCAATATTCGCTCTACTATAAGGCATCAGGTTGATATTTGTTTGATAGTGCAGCAGGTAGCTTATCTGCTTCTACAACAACATCAAAAAAATAATTATATTCTAACTGTAAAAAGCGCTCGAAAAAACATAATAAAATATTTGTGGAATAAGTTTAAGCTTGAACCAATGTATGTGCATATTTATGGCGGTGATTTTAATATTGACAAAATGCCTCCATTGCCTGAGAGTAGTAAACGCCTAACACACTTGCTTGGAGCAAGCATTAGTTGTGAAGAATATGAATATATAGGTAAACACTGGAGCACATTAAGCTCATCACCTAGAAAATAATTTTTTCTAATACCGTTCTGGCAGTGGTTACCAAATAAAATTCTTCGTCGCCCAAAACTCTGGTTGTGGATTCTCCAGTATATATCCAATCCGCTCAATGCCGTTTGCGATGCCAACAGATAAACGTTTGAACTTATTTAACCACCGAATATATAATAACATCTAGCAAACCCCTATTTAACGAGGGATAAAATTTTCTCAGCAGTCCCTCGCGCTGATATCCGCATTTTTCTAAAACGCGAATAGAAGCGGGATTGTCAGGCTCGACTAAAGCTTGAATGCGCTCAGCAGCACATTCTCTGAACAAAAAATCTCTCACTAAGACAAGTGCAGCAGATGCTGCACCTTGACCCCAGAAATTGGGATCAATCCAATATCCTCCTTGAAAGACTCTTAGATCACGTCCTGAAGCATTGTTGATTACGCCAACAATTTCTTCATTTTGTTCAATCATCCATACAAAATTGGACTTGCTATTTTGCAGTTTATCCAGCTGTTGCTGAAAATGAGTATTGGTGTAAGGCAACGGCTTATTCACCCGGGAATTGATTTTTGGAATATTAGCAAGCCGCACAAATTCCACTTCGTGTTCTGCGGAAAGAGGAATTAACTTTATATCTTGTGATTCCAGAATTTTCATGATGATAACATGCTATAGTTTTTTCAATTACATAGCCGCCTGACAATTATCTGTCCAGCTACTTATATCTATAAGCTGATTAGTGTTTTGAAATTTTAAGAAATCATAATATGGGTTATGTTTAAGGAATTGCATGTGGACCTTACATAACTCACATGCTTATTTATCATTTTGTATAAACGATAGATGGTGACCCTACGGAATCTGAACTGGCGAGATAGTGCTTTGATATATAATGATTATTATGGTGAGCATGTTAAAACATGCTGTCATCCATGCTGCCAAAAAACGCGGTTGCAGGCGGTCAGCCACGGTTACAGGCGAACACAAAATATCACGCTGCAATGTTGGTTACGGATTCGGGAATCCAACCCGTGTTGGCACATTAAAGCATGGAGCTTTATCCTTTAATAGTAGCTTGGCTTGTAAAGGATATACTAATCGTTCTATTCATTGGAAAAGCCGTGTATCCAGATAACGAACACAAGCGAAATCGCTGCACTTGCAACAAACCTGTGCCACGGCTCGGCGAATAATGGCGTTAACCAGCCCATTATTGTAAAATCAAAACCTGCAAAGCTTGCCAACCATAAGCCGATGAAGGATAAAATTTTGTTTATTAGTTTTTCAGTGTTTGTATATGGAGTATCTTGCCACTTCTTGATTCGTTCCCAAAGTTTCGGTTCTAAATCGCTTAAATGGGCTTCTACGCGCTTCGTATTGACGCGTAATTCGGCGATGGATTGCATTTTATGAGGCGAAGGCACATACGCCTCATCTACCTCAATCGCTTTGAGTGCGTTTTCGATGCGCTGCATCTGCGTTACCAGTGCTGCGATATTATGTTTGCGCCAAAGCCTCATTGCGTCCGTTTTCCATGCGTTAAAACTCAAACGGTCACCAACATTTCTGCTGGTGACCGGGAGTTCGAAACGTGAATCAACGATAACACGCGCAGCACTCTTTGGCCGCGAGGCTTGGACATACAGTGCCGCCTCCCGGCCATAAGGCAGGAAAGCGACATCCTCGGTGCATTAGTTTTAAGGAAATGCACCAATAACGGTTGATGCCAACCGTCGTTGATTTGAGGTTTCGAAGCCCCGGAACGGCAACAACGCCGTTCTTCCTCCACCATACAAAGTAATGGTGGATAAGTAAATTACTGAATGCGAAGGATTGAAAACGAGCTTAGAAACGCGCCGTGTGGCGCATGGGATGGTTGGGGATTACTCTGTATTTATTGATTCTAAGGCATGAAATTGTCTAAGCCGACCATCCGGTTCAATTCTTAGGTTATAATAATCCCCATTAAATCGTACTGCCATCTTTCCCTGACGAGTAAATATCTTATCAGGCTTCGCAAGCTTTTCTGTCTGATATTCATTTTTTATACAGTTAATCACTTTTTCGATTAAAAGCTTTAACTCTTCTGGCTTATATGAGAAAGGTGTCTTTTTCTTGAAATCACCAATTTGGTAATCCTTAACGTGCCGAATAACGATGTGTAGGTAAGATTCCAAATCCCAATAAATTTGCTTTTTACCAAGAGATAAAATGCTGGGGCGAAACTTCATTGCTGAATCTATAATGACCTTTAGTGTATCTTGCTGCTGCCCAATCTCAATAGCTTGAATATTGCTTTTAGTTATCTCTTTAAGTATTTTTGTAATCTTTTTCATACTTAGAATGTTCTGAATCTCAAGATATCTCTCTTTCTGTTGCTCAGACAGTGAGTTTCTTTTTTCCTTCATCTTAAAATAGCATAACCAAATATTATGATTATTCTCCATGCTTTCTTTGTCAAATCCAAAATGGGCTAGAATACGTGAATCAATATGCCCATCATTTATTCCTCGTGTTAGCCCTATGATTTGCTCTTTCTCAAAATAAATTAACTCTATACCATGATTATTTTTCATAGTCAGCAATGATAATTGAAGTTTGTCTTCATCTACATTGTGTTCTTTAAAATCCACTTTTACTTCGATGATGTTGGGAACCTTCTTTTCTCCCGTATCATGTACTTCTGTCTTTCGTTCATATGGTAAAAAAGAAATAAATTCGATGTCAGCAATTTTGATGCCTTGATATTTTAGGTCACCACGTAATTCTTCTGATAATTCAAATTCTGGTAAATAGATTTGTACTCTTTCTAAATCAATTTCTGTTAAGGTAGAAGATTCAATTTTCTTCAGCACTGTATGATTGATATGAATTACGCCTAATATGCTTGCTCCATACTTGGTATGCGCTTCGCTATCTTCCTTCAGGTTAAAGGTAGTCATAAATTGGTGTCTCCCGACCAATTCATATAAGTCTAGGTAAAGAAACTTGTCACCATGCACCTCTATATAAGGCAAGCCAAAAACTGTATAATCAATTGTTCTATAGCTGTTCTTCATAATAATCTGTTTCCAGCAAGTCTGCTATCTGCCAGTTAATGCCATAATTAATTGAAAGGCAAATACTTATTGTATTTTACTACATGGCAGTGCAACCCGTGAAAAAGGTAGCATTTCACGTTCAAGTCAGCGCGATGCTGTCAAAGATGCTGCCAGATTGTCTGGCTGTAGGCGAATGAGGGAGAATATGGGCGAACTGTCCGTTGCTCCAAGCCGTTGGAGATGAACTCCAAAACGAACAAAAGCGAACAATTACAGATAGTTAGATGGTGACCCCTACGGGAATCGAACCCGTGTTACCGCCGTGAAAGGGCGATGTCCTAACCGCTAGACGAAGGGGTCTTCGCGAAGATGTGAGGAGCTAATATCTATATTTGGGAGCTTAAGTCAACCTAAAATATGCCAGATGCTAAATTATTTTGTTTTTTTGATAAAAACAGCTACTTTAAGAGCAGTTATTTTGGTTATCGTCATAAAACTTTCATGATACAAATATATTGTTTTAGCTAATCAGTTGGGCTGGTTACATGCAATAATATAATTATTAATATAACGATAGTGTAGTTATTATGGGCTTATTTGATGGTATAAGTGGATTATTCGGACGTGCGGGGGATGTGGTCTCGGGCGCGTGGGATGGTTTTTGGGAAGGTGGGGATGGCTTGTTAGGCTCCCTTTTTAAAGCTGTTTGTGTGGTCGGTGGGGGTATCATGGGCTGGCAAACTGGTGGAGCTGGTGGGGCGGTTATGGGTTGCTTGGGGGGGGCGGTAGTGGGAACTTGTACCACTATGGTGGCATCTGCCGCCGCGGGAGGATTGGGGGGATTGTTTAATAATCCTTTGCCAGCAACGCCGCCAGCCGCAGAAAATTCTCCGGCACCTGCACCAGCGCAAGCCCCTGCGGCACCACAGCCAACGATTGTGGCGCAGCAAAATATACCTGATGCACGTGATAAAACTAATCAACCTGGTATGACTAAAACCTGATTATTGGCTAAATTGTCATAAAAGCTTCACACACAAACGAGATTTTTTTTGTTAGGATTACTTTAAGTTAAAAAAATGATACAGGGTATCGATATGAGTAGTGCAGAAATAACCCCAGTAAATCACGGAGCGCTAAGTGCCACAGGTGCGACAGCAGTGGATACTGCTAAGGGTGGTGTTAGTGGATTGGTAAAGGGTGGTCTTTGGGGGACGCTAATTGGTGCGGCTTTATTGGGTGGTCCGGTTGGGTTAATCGCTGGTGCAGCTGGTGCTTTCTCGGCAACAGGTTTTCTTGGTGGAATAGCAGCAGCTGGTGGAGTGGTTGCAACACTTATTGCTGGTGCTATCGGAGGCTCCATAGGGGGCAGCTGGGGAATGGTTGGTGGTACTATTAAGGGAGCAGTTGACGGCGCTTCTAATGGGATTGACCGAGTTAAAAATGAAAGCGCGATGGCGCAAACTATTGACCTACAAAGAGAACAAGCATCAGCGCAAGCAGAAACTGCCCGAGCTATGCAAATGAATATGATTCAAAATGCGCAGCATCAACAGTACCACCAAGCCGCTACCCAGCAGCACATGGCGGCTGCTCCCAGCACTGCCGTTAGTGGTGCACATTGGGATGGTACGGTTGCTGGTCCACAATATGCAATGCAGAGGTAGAAAATGGTAAGTTCAAAAGTATTTGAAGAATTTGAAAATATATTTGCTAGTAGTAAAAAGGCTTTTTCTAAATTGCCAGAAGCTGCAGAAGGTACTGGCAATTTGCTTATGAAGCCTTTGCAATGGACTGATTATTTGGTAAGTCAACCTTTACGCCTTGCAAACAAAGTTATTCAAAAATATCCAACTTTCTCAGCTGTAGCTGGTACTGCCGCTGCGGCGACTGTGGTTAATCATTACATAAACAGCGACAAACCAGAAACTCCTGATTTTAGTGGTGTGGTAAATGATGTTGCTGCAAATCAAGAAGCAGGCATGAATGCGTTGAATACAATTGCTATGCAGCAGGTGCAACAACCATCTAGCCGTGGTGTTTCTAGTATGCAATATCAGGGTATGATGCAGCCACAAATGGCAATGGGGCAATATCGTTAGGTATGTCTGATGATTAATAATTAAAAAATGCCCGTCAAGCTGATTGATGGGCATTTTTTGTTTTAGAAACAATCGTTGCTGCTGTAAAAATAATAGAAGATTTTATAAATAAAGAGAGTATAATGCCACCCTACACGACAGCACTATTAACAACATGATTTTACATTATATAACAGCAAATTATATGGTAGATCCATCCGTTGTCATACAGCACGAAGAGCGGTATCCATGCCTATCAATTAGCTTATAAGCCAATGGTTTGACATGGATACCGCCCTGCATAGGTATGACAACGGATTGGCTTTTGCAAAAAATCATTTTTATTCAATGTGATGGTGGTTGTTAATAGTACTGTCGTGTAGGGTGGTATAATGTCACAAGAATTAACAATGGGGTTTTTATGAAAAAGCGTATAATTGTTCTGGTAAATGGAGTTTTGTTTTCTGGATTGCTGGCGAGTGCCGCAAATGCGGGGTCTGTGAGTTTTTCATATAATAATGGTGGTGATTATTGTCGTGAATATACGCAGGATTTTTATGTGGGAAATCGTTTGCAAACTGGTTATGGCACCGCATGTTTGCAGCCAGATGGTAGCTGGGCGATTCGTCAACCTGCGGCGATTAATGCGCCGCGTCAGATAGTGAGACCTATCGTGGTGGAGCCGCAGGTGGTGGCATACCCCGTAACTTATGTGGTGCGTGATTATCATCGGAGTTATTTTACTCCGGTTCGCTCGGTTTATCGTGAGAATTATTATTATAACAAGCATTCCCACCATGGTTGGGGACATGGTAGAGATGAATATCGTGGATATTACAGGCACCGAGATTAGGGTGGTTTTGTAAATCATTAATCCACTTCAGGGTTAAATTCCCCGCCCCTTGGGGCGTTCGCTTTGTCATACCAGCGAAGGCTGGTATCCATGCTTAACCGTTGGTTATGAGCTTGTGGTTTGGCATGGATGCCGCCCTTCGGCGGCATGACGACTACTAAATACTCCGCCACTTGGGGCGGGGTTCTTTATTGTTGTTTAGAGTAGCTATCTATTCGAACGGGGATGCTTCGTTGCTTTGATTGGAAAATGGCGTTTGGTTGGGGGGCGTTTGGTTGGGGGTCGATGTATTAATATCCTTGCGAGCGTCGCGGTTTTTTCCGAGATTGCTGAGTGGAATTTTTTCCATCCGTTTTGGTAGTTTTCTGAAGATATTATCTGGTTTTTGCAGATTGTTGGTTTTATTTCTTTTTAATTCAATGAATTTATTGGTGTCTTTTTTTAGTTCAATTGCCTGCGTATTTGACACACTGCACAATGAGATGAGCAGGTGAAAAAATAATGTATAGTGCTTACCTTTTAAAGTCATATTAAATAATAATAATTAAATAATAAGCACTATACAGGATTGCGACTGCAATCCCACCAATTGTTTGGTGTGAAAAGAAAAAATAAATAATATTTTTTTATTGTTATAATAGGGTAGCATAACTAAATATCAATAATATTGTGGTAAGTTGTTTTTGACATTTACTATATCTTGTGCAGAATGGGTACTGTTTTGTTCTTAAGTATTGTGCTTTCGTTTGAATCTTTATCAAATAATTAAGCGTTATACTAGTTTGCGATTGTAAGCTTATCATCTATATTATTGGTGGTGTGGGAATAAGAATAAACATTTTAGCTTAAAATATTGTCCTATTGACTGTTATGCAACTTTGGTGTCGTTTTTTGCTTTCTTCTAGTTTGCTGTCCAATGCCCTGATGTTTTTTTTGGCAGATGACGTTCAGGCTAGGGAAGTTGACGCTTGTTGGTCGGAAAAAGGGCAAACATCTTGTGGTGTATCTTCGGGGTTGGTGAAAAACAAATCATTGTCTGCGCTTTATAAGCGGCAGGTTTCTATTTTGCAAAAAGATGATGGTTTGGTGTTGCAAAAAAGTAATTCCAAAGTTGCTTATCATGCCAAAATTGCTTACAATGCTCCCACTGAAAATGCCAATCAAAGAAAATCTTTCCGTCCTATCTTTCAAAAATGGATGGCTAATTCTACTAGCAAATTGGCATCAGCCAGATTGAATGCTACAGATAAATCTTCCTCAGATGGACTGGTTGTTGTAGAACAGAAATTGCCCCCAAATCCCGTTTTTACGGTTGCATCTATCAATGAGCATAATTTTGTAAAACCAACAAAAGAATTAACTCAAGAGAATCAAGCTAGTTTAATTGGTCTTTCGCGTGGGGTAGTGGAAGTTATTCCCAGTAATCTGCCAAAACCGATAGTAGTTGCGATGAACGAAGCTGCTCCTGCAGTGGTGCAAAAGCATATTGAGCTGCCGGATATTTCCTCTTCTTCTGCTACTACAATTGTTGAGC
>DIUV01000009.1:19546-31228 GCA_002423155.1 Alphaproteobacteria bacterium UBA6149 | reverse complement strand
TGCCAAAGCCCATAGTGGTTGCTATAAATGATGTTGCTCCCGCAGTTGTGCAGCAGCATGTTGAACTGCCGGATATTTCCTCTTCTTCTGCTACTACAATTGTTGAGCCAGCGCGGGATTTATCGGCGGCTTTGCCAAAGCCCATAGTGGTTGCTATGAATGATGTTGCTCCCGCAGTTGTGCAGCAGCATGTTGAACTGCCGGATATTTCCTCTTCTTCTGCTACTACAATTATTGAGCCAGTGCAGGATTTATCTGCTGCTTTGCCAAAGCCCATAGTGGTGGCTATGAATGAAGTTGTTCCTGTTTCTGCTAATGACAATATAGTTTTGCCGACTGAAAAAGATATTAAGCTTATTAAAAATGATGACTCACTATTTAATAAATTAAAAACTTTAGTGGAAGTTGGAGGAAATGTTCCTACTAGTTCGGTTCCTGCGGATAAATCGCCGTTAGTTGAACCCACAAAGTTAGTTGAACCAGCAAAAGAAAACACAAAAGAAAATATTCCCCAGCCTAAATTGGAATCAAATAATTCTTCACAAGTTATTTCTGCTTTACCTAAAATTGATAATAAATTGGCGGATTCTACAATATCTGTTAAACCTGTTGCCGTTACTAATGTGCCACTACCTGCTCCTGAGCAAATATTGCCTTCGGCGGCGGATTTGCTTCCTTCGGCTAATCAGCCAGTTAAATTGGAAAAACATGGTGCTGCCAATCTTCAAAATAATGTATCGAAAAATGATATATCCCCAGACAATAATGTAAAAGCTCAGAAAAGCTTATTTTCGTCTAGTGCTGAAGCTAACAATAATTTACCCTCAGCCAGTAACTTATCACCAACCAGTAACTTATCACCAACCAGTAACTTATCACCAGCCAGTAGCTTATCGCCAGAGAGTCGAGCAATTGTTGATTCTTTACCCAATTCTTTAGATGCTCCCGTTAAGTCTAAGCCCAAGCTGAAAAAAATTGGTGTTAGTCGTGAAAAAGATTCCGAAGCTTTTCCCGAAGGTGAGTGGCAGTCTAATGAGGCGGTGGGGGTTGATATTAAGGTAAAAAGTCGCAAATTTGATGCGAGCCATGAATTAGAAAAAGCTTATGACGCTTTTATGGCTGGCAACACACAGGCGGCGATAGAAAGTTATAAAGCTGTGCTTTCGGCAGAACCACAAAATAAAGATGCTTTGTTTGGGGTGGCAACCACCTATCATCGGGTTGGGTTATTGGATGAGGCGCGGCGTTATTATGGTCAGTTATTAGCAATCGACCCTTATAACCGCGATGCTTTAAATAATTTTTTCGTATTAGTAGGGGAAGAATCGCCACAAGATGCATTGCGACAAATGTCGGCTCTTGAAGCGCGTAACCCTGGGTTTAGCCCCATTCCTGCTCAGATGGCATTGCTATATGAAAAATTGGGCGATTTACAAAAAGCGGTTACTACTATGCGCCGCGCGGTTAGTTATGCGCCAGAAAATATATCTTATCGTTATAATCTCGCTATCTTATGTGATCATGCGGATGAAAGACAAGAAGCGATGAAAATTTATCAGGAATTGGTGGATGCCGCCTATCGTGGAGAAGAACTTCCTGCTCCTTTGCGTTCTATTCAGGAAAGATTAACCTTTTTGCGTTCTAATAGCAGATAGTTGGCATTTGTGCCCCTAATTCTTATTTATTTTTTGTTTAGCAAATATTGGTTAATCGTATGGAAATCACCGATTTATTGAAATATACCCATCAAAAAGGGGCATCGGATTTACATTTATCTGCTGGTTGTCCGCCAATTGTGCGGATGAATGGGAGCATGTTTCCCACTAATAATACCATAACTTTGGCGCCTAATGATGTGCGCCAGATGTTGCTTTCGGTAATGACGGAAGAGCAGCGCCGCGAATATGAGCGGGATTTGGAAATCGATTTTTCTTTGTCTTTTAGTGATAATATGCGTTTTCGGGTGAATGCATTTAATACTTTACGTGGACCTGCGGCGGTTTTTCGGACTATTCCTACGATTATAAAATCTTTAGACCAATTAGGTTCGCCAGAAATTTTAAAAAGACTTACCAAATTACATAAAGGTTTGATTCTCGTTACCGGGCCGACAGGTAGTGGTAAATCCACCACTTTGGCAGCGATGGTTGATTATATTAATACGCATCAACATCGGCATATTATTACCGTAGAAGACCCGATAGAGTTCGTACATGCGCCCAAAAAATCATTAATCAATCAGCGTGAGGTGGGGTCGCACACGCGCTCTTTTGCCCGAGCTTTAAAGAGTTGCTTGCGTGAAGACCCTGATGTTATTCTGGTTGGTGAGTTGCGGGATTTAGAAACCATCCAACTAGCCATGACGGCGGCGGAAACTGGGCACTTGGTGATGGCAACTTTGCATACTAATACCGCGCCTAAAACAGTGGATAGGATAATTGACGTATTTCCTGCTAATGATAAACCCATGGTGCGAGCAATGTTATCGGTTTCATTAGAGGCAGTTATTTCGCAAGCTTTAGTGCCTTGTTTGGGGGGAGAAGGGCGAGTGGCAGCGCATGAGATTATGCTTGGCACTCCCGCAGTGCGTAACTTAATTCGAGAAGGTAAAATTCCGCAGCTTTATTCAGTAATTCAAGTTGGGCAAAAGCTGGGTATGACTACTATGAAAGATAGTTTATACAAATATTTAGAAGCAGGAACTATTTCTGCCGAGGTGGTGCGCGATATTTTGGTTGGTGCAGGGGAAGATGTGGATAATTTAACGCATGTTGATAATAAACCAAGTGGCGGTGTGAACTATTTTTAACAAATATGGCTTTTAAAATAAATCTGGAAGAAAATAATGAAAAATATAAATGATTTATTGGCGGAAATGTTGGTGAATAAAGCATCTGATCTTTATTTAACCTATGGGCATGCACCCGCTTTTCGCATCAAAGGACGGGTGCAATCGGTGGATATGGAGGCACTAGACGATGAATTTTTGCAAGCGAGCATAGATACGCTTATTCCTGCGGATAAAATTCCTGAATTTGAAGATACTATGGAGTTAAATACCGCGCTTAATTGGCAAGACAGGGCGCGTTTTCGTATTAATGCGTATCGTCAACAACAACATAATGCTTTAGTTATTCGCCGTATTAATACCGAAATACCTTCTTTGGATGAGCTAAAACTACCAGAGGTTTATCAGAATTTAATTATGCAGGCTCGCGGGTTGGTATTGTTGGTTGGGGCAACTGGTAGTGGTAAATCTACTTCGATGGCATCTATGGTGGATTACCGTAATGCTAATAGTTCAGGACATATTATTACTATCGAAGACCCCATCGAATATTTACATCACCATAAAGGCTGCATTATTTCGCAACGTGATGTGGGGATTGATACTTATTCTTTTGGTATGGCGCTAAAGAATGCCCTGCGTCAGCAGCCCGACTTAATTGTTATTGGAGAAATTCGCGATGCGGAAACCATGGAGCATGCAATTAACTTCTCAGAAACGGGGCATTTATGCTTAGCAACTTTGCATGCAAATAATGCTAACCATGCTATCGAACGAATATTAAGTTTTTTCCCTGAAGAGCGCCGTGCACAAATGCGTTTGAGTTTGGCTAATAATCTCCGGGGAATTTTGGGGCAGCGTTTGGTGGATAATGTACGTAAAGAGCGGAGCTTGGTGAGCGAAATAATGTTAAATGAAGGTTTAATCCGTACACTTATAATCGAGGAAAAACTTGGGGAAATAAAAGAAATCATGGCAAATAATCGCGGAAATAATGCCAATGGTAATGGTGGGATGCAGACTTTTGATCAGGTTTTATACGATTTAGTGCTTTCCAAAGACATAACCGAAGAAGTTGCCCTCAAAGAAGCGGATAATATTGCAAATTTGCGCTTGCGTATTTCGCAATCTAAACCTAACAATCTCGGCAGTACGCCATTTTTTGCGGCGAGAAGAGATTTTTAGTCATATATAATCATAATGTTGAAATTTGAAGTTTTAAAACAGTGCAAAAAATCGCGTTTAGGGGTTTTGCACACCGCACATGGGGATATTCGTACACCCGCTTTTATGCCAGTGGGAACCGCTGCCACGGTTAAGGCGATGACTGCGCAAATGGTGAAAGATACTGGAGCGGACATATTATTATGTAACACTTATCATTTAATGCTGCGCCCTGGGGCAGAGCGCGTGGCGCGTTTGGGTGGTTTGCATAAATTTATGGGCTGGGATAAGCCAATTTTGACCGATTCGGGCGGATTTCAAGTTATGTCGCTGGGAGCTTTATGCAAATTAAGCGAAGAAGGGGCAGTGTTTAGTTCGCATTTGGATGGCAGTAAGCATAATCTCACCCCTGAGCGGGCAATGGAGATTCAGTATTTATTAGATAGTAATATTAGTATGGTGCTGGATGAATGCACTAAATATCCTTGCGAAAAACGCGCCGCGGAAAATTCTATGCTGCGTTCTATGCGCTGGGCAGAGCGTTGTAAAAATGCTTTTATTGACCGCGCAGGTTATGGCACTTTTGGCATCGTCCAAGGGAGTATGTATCCTGATTTGCGCTTAAAATCCGCCCAAATGCTGCAAGAAATTGGCTTTGATGGTTATGCGGTGGGCGGTCTGGCAGTAGGTGAGGGGCAACAGGTGATGTTTGAAACCTTGGATATTGTGGTACCTGCTTTATCAGAAAATCATCCGCGTTATTTAATGGGGGTGGGGAAACCTGCGGATTTAGTGGGCGCGGTGCAGCGGGGAATTGATATGTTTGATTGCGTAATCCCCACTCGTTCAGGGCGGTTTGCCCGTGCTTATACCGCTAACGGTGAAATAAATCTTCGTAATGCCCGCCACGCAGAAGATCATCGCCCCCTACAAGCCGACCTCGACTGCCCAGCCAGCCAAACTAGCCGCGCTTATTTGCATCATTTAGTAAAAGCCGATGAAATGCTGGGTAGTATTTTGCTTACGCAACATAATTTAACCTATTATCAATCGCTAATGCAACAAATGCGTGCTGCAATTGCGGCTGGTAATTTGGACGATTTTGTGGCGGAATTTCATGAGCGTCAGGCGCGAGGGGATATTGCACCTTTGGTAAAGACCTAAGCGCAGTAGCATTACGCAGAAGTCTTTTCTATGGAGTTTATTTAGGAAAGCGTTTGTTCCATTTTCGTGAACCATGCAGGACGCGTAAAATTTCCACTCTATCTTTTTTAATCCTATAGGCAACAATGTAAGGTGTTGCCGTAATGATAAGTTCTCTTGTCCCTTTTATACGCCCAATTCGTCCTATTTTGGGATATTCACCCAGTAAGCTTACTTGATTACGGATTGCCTCATAAACGTCATAAGCTGCAGTAATGTTACCCTGTGCGATATATTCTAATACATCACCTATTTCTATTTCAGCTCGTTCTTTCCAGTGAATAAGCAAATCAGCCTTCTTTGCCTACTTGATTGGCTATTTTATCCAGCCTAGCTTTAAGATTGCCCATAACCACATCATGAGGAATGAAAACCGCATTTGGTGCATCAGCTTCAATAATAGCTTGTTCCACCTGCTCACAAAACCAAGCGTCATGCTCCGCTGCTTCATGTACTCGCTTAAGTGATTCGGCACGGTCGGGGCGTTTGCGATCAGTTTTTGCATCGTAAGCACTGGCATCAACATTAAAATTGCTAATGCCTAATTTTTTTAGGTAAATCATAATCGTTTCCAACTTGCGAAATAGGCGTAATTTTCTGCTACGTTGCGCTGCAAGGAAGGTATCAGACATTCCATATCTTACTGATAATACCCAACCGCCAGTTTGCCCAACAACATGGGCTGCATGAACTGCTCCAATTTCAACCAAACGGGATAGGGTGTTGTGGTCTATAGTTTTACTATTCATAGGAATATCTCCAGTATCTTTTGGCTCCAGTACTTTTTGGCTCCAGTACTTTTTGGAATAAGTAATAAATTATTGCCGCATTTAATAATAAATTGCAATCATAAAATACATTTTTAAAGTGTTTTTATTGTGTTCTGTGCAATAATTCAGATATTTGATGCAAACCCAGCAATCGTAGGCTGGTATCCATATTTACAATCCACACCATAAATCCAAAAACGTAAATCTATTACGTGTAAAGGCGGCGAGTTCGATTGCGGTTTTGTATTTGCTACTATCCCAGCCAATTTGTTGGTTGTTGGTGGGGGCGTTTGCGCGTTCTAACACTTCTTTTAAACTTGCTGGCGATTTGAAATGTGGTTGAATTTTTGTGCGAATATTTTCCCATTCTAAGCGTAGTTTGTTGCGGATGAATTTGCCATATTGTGCGGTTTTTTGGTTATATTCATTTTGAAATTCGTTGTTTAATCCTTCAGGGAAGCGGTTGGTTGGAAAATCTGCTATTTGCCAGTTAAGGCTATTGGTTTGCAAAATATTTTGTTGTATTTCTGCGCAAGCTAAGCTGGTTACGCCAATTTGTTCCCCGTGATAGGTTTCTGGCAAGCTATCAGTAAATAACATTTCCATACAATGAGCTATCATATGTTCGCCTTGGCTGGCGGGTTGGCTGCTGCCTGCGATAGTCATGCAATGACCTGAGGCTAATAATGTCCCCATAAGTGCGGAGATTGCGTTGATATTTCCTGTGGTTAGTCCTTCTATTTGTATAAATAGATTATCTTCATATTGTTGTAATATATCAAATATTTGTGGTTGATAAGGAGTGTTGAGTAATAAATGTGCAAGCAGGCAATCTGCTTGTACGGTTGAACGGCAGACACTATCGCCCAAGCCAGCGAGAATCAGGCGTTTGGGCGCGGCGGCAATGATTTCTAAATCACAAAAGATTGCCGCGGGTGGGCGTGCTGTCAGGCTTTTTTTATGCCCATTAGCTGAAATAGAAGCATTGGCAGAAGCGTAGCCATTCATTGAAGGGGCTGTAGCGAAAACCACATATTTCTTGTCTGCACGGTAAGCAGCTAGTTTGCATAAATCATTAATTGTCCCGCTGCCAACCGCAATTATACCCACACAATCCGCTAGATTTTCTTGGATTTTTATAACATTTTCAATATTGGCCTTGGGCAATTCTTGCAGCGATAAATATTTTATATCCGCCGCATGAAAGTTAGAAATAATGCGCTCACCCAATATTTTATGAGTAATATCGTCACTTACTAACAATAATTTTCCTTCAGGGAAAATGCTGCGGCATAAGCTTGCCTCTTGCTGGTGCAATGTTGGCAGCATGGATAGTTCGGGAGGGGATATTATCATAAAACTATGCTTGTCAAATTGGTTGGAAGACCATAGATTGTACAGATAAAAGGGAAAAATTTCTATGCTTAGAATTAAGGTGGCGTTGTTTTTATTGTTTACATCCGCAAGTTCTGCTTGGGCAGATGAAGCGTTGCAACGCTGGGTTGTGGATTTTAAGCAAGAAGCGCAAACGCAAGGAATTTCTAATAATATATTAAATGAGGTTTTTCAAGATTTTACTCCTTTGCCCGAGGTGATTAGGCTTGACCGCAAACAACCAGAAGAAAAATTATCTTTTACAAAATATTTCAATAATATGCTGGCGCCGATACAAATAAGAAAGGGGCAGCGTCTATATCAAGAAAATAATGGTATTTTAAGAAATATTGGTGAAAATTTCAACGTGCAGCCGCATTATGTCATTGCTTTATGGGGAATGGAAAGTAACTACGGCAGTAATAGCGGTAATTTCTTAGTGCCGCATGCTTTGGCGACTTTGGCTTATGAGGGGCGTCGTGCCGCGTTTTTTCGGGGTGAATTATTGGCAGCTTTAAAAATACTGCAATCTGGGGTTATTTCTTTGCAAGATATGCGGGGTTCTTGGGCTGGGGCAATGGGACAATGCCAGTTTATGCCTTCGAGTTATTTGAAATATGCCGTGGATTATGATGGGGATGGCAAAAAAGATATTTGGCAGAACAAGGCGGATGTTTTAGCCTCTATCGCTAATTATTTAGCATCTGAGGGATGGAACGGGCAGCTTAGTTGGGGTTCTAAGGTAAGATTTTTAGAAAATACTCCCCCAAAAGATGGGTTAGACAAAATATATGGGTTAGACAAAATAGAAAATTGGAAAAAACAAAATTTACAATTATTACAACCAACCACTAAATTAGGGGATGGTTTGTTAAAATTAACGGTTCCGGGTAAGTCAGATGAGGGTACGTGGTTGACTACGGGTAATTTTGATGTGTTTATGAAATGGAATCGTTCTCGCTATTTTGCGGTGGCGGCAGGTAGCTTGGGAGATGCTATTTATGGTCAATAAATCGTTTGTTTTAGTCTTGCCATTATTGTTTTTGAGCGCATGTGGTAGCTCTGATTATGCTGGTTCGGATAAGCCCACTGCCATAAAAATTGGCAAGCCTTATGTTATAGCTGGAAAAAAATATTATCCACATTATGACGAAAATTACGATGAGGTTGGGCAAGCCTCTTGGTATGGTCCGGGATTTCATGGGCGGATGACCGCCAGTGGAGAAAAATATAATCAACATGGGCTAACCGCCGCACATACTACTTTGCCGATGCCCTCTTTGGTGAAAGTTACTCGTTTGGATAATGGAAAATCAGTGGTTGTGCGCGTTAATGATAGAGGGCCTTATGAGTCGGGGCGGATATTGGATTTATCCCATGAATCTGCCACTCAGTTAGGCTTGGTCGGCGTGGGGGTGGCGAAAGTGCGGGTGCAATATTTATCTGAAGACACCGAAAAATATATAGATGAACTAGGATTAAATCGTCCACAAGGTTGGGGCGGCAGAAGTTTTGCTAAAAATAATAAAAATGATAATAATGAAGAAGTTTTTGCCGATGATTTTGCGCCGCAGCGTGAGAGTGCACAAAGCATAGCGGCACCTATTGAGGTTGTTTCCAGCAAATCTTTGATGAGCGTATCTGAATTAGAGCCCATTAAAGTTGCTCCAGCACAAACAATAGATAAACAAATAGATGAGGAAGAATCGCATATTTCTGCGGCTGTAGATGATTTTGATGGAGAAACGTTGCCTAAACAAATAATTGCAGCTCCCATGATTGCTCAGAAAACTAATAATCTCAGTAAGCCAGAACAGAAAATTACTTCAGAAATAGCCCAGAAAAAAACAGGTAACTATATTGTGCAAGCTGGTGCATTTACCGATAAAAATAACGCCCAGAAGCGTTTTTCTGCGATTACTAAAATAACTAATATTTCTAAAACTGCTGGGGTTAAAATAATTGAAAGCACGGTGAATGGGTTGAAATTTTACCGAGTGGTTTCTGCCTCTGCTTTAAGCATTGAAACCGCACAAAAATTATTGGAAGAAATCAAAACAATCGGCATTAATGATGCTCGTATTATAGTGGAGTAAATAGATGAGAAATAAAATATTATTATTGGCAGCATTGTTAGCGGCATATCCTGTGCAAGCTTTTGAAACAAAAGCAAAGCAAGCGTTTTTGATTGATGATAATACGGGCGCAATCATGCTTTCTAAAGATGCGGAAATAAAAATGCATCCCGCATCCATGACTAAGATGATGACGATTTATTTGCTGTTTAAAGAATTAAAAGCGGGCAAAGTAAAACTTGATGATAGTTTCCCGGTCAGTGAAGCGGCTTGGAAAATGCAAGGTTCCAAAACTTTCGTGGAAATTGGCGGACAGATGAAGGTGGAAGATTTAATCCGCGGAATTCTTATTCAATCTGGCAATGATGCTTGCGTGGTGGTGGCAGAAAAATTAGGCGGCAACGAAGAAGGTTTCGCCGAGTTAATGAATGCAGAAGCCAAAAAATTGGGCATGACCAACACCCATTTCGTTAATTCTACAGGCTGGCCGGAGGAAACGCATTTGACCAGTGCCCATGATTTAGCCACTTTAGCCCATCATTTAATTCATGATTTCCCTGAATATTACAAATATTTTGCCGAAAAAGAATATACTTATCATGGTATTCGTCAATTTAACCGCAATTTATTGTTAGATAAAAGTCTGGGAGTGGATGGTCTGAAAACGGGGCACACCGAACAATCTGGTTATGGAATTACGGTTTCAGGTGTGCAAAATGGTCGCCGTGTAATTGCGGTGGTAAATGGCTTAGAAAGTATCAAAGACCGCGCGGAAGAAGCGGGTGCATTAGTTCGCTATGGTTTTGCTTCTTATGATAATTTGCCGATTATTAAAGCTGGTCGTAAAGTAGTAGAAATTCCCGTGTGGAATGGCACGCAAGATAGCATAGCAGCAACCGTAACTGCGGATGTAATGGCAACTTTGCCAAAAGTTGGGCGTGATAAAACTATTTTTAAACTACAATATGATACTCCCATAGCATCACCTATAGAAAAGGGCGCAGTGATTGGCAGATTGCTCATTCAAACTCCGGGCACTATTGGTGCGCAGCAGGTTGATTTAGTTGCCGCAGAAGCAGTTGGAAAAGCTGGGTTTTTCCGTCGGGTGGTGTTTAATCTAAAACATTTATTGGGAATGTAGTTGTTTATTGTCCCCTCTCTCACCATCGTCATCCCGACGAAAGTCGGGATCCAGTTTTAATACAGGCGATGATGACGATGGAGAAAAAGGGGGCTGACTTTATCATTAGTTACAATAATATTTTTATATAATTTGAGTTTAAAATAAATGTTCATTTCCCTAGAAGGTGGCGAAGGTAGTGGCAAGAGCACACAGGCAAAATTGTTGGCAGAAAAACTCCAGCAAGCAGGCTTAGTGTGTCAGCTAACTCGCGAACCAGGGGGAGAGATTGGTGCAGAAGAAATCCGCCGTTTATTGGTGGAGGGGGAGTCGGGTCGTTGGGGAGTAATTAGCGAAACTTTGCTTTTTTTAGCGGCGCGCGTGCAACATGTAGAGCGCAAAATTCAGCCTGCTTTGCAGCGCGGCGAATGGATAGTATCCGATCGTTTCCATGATTCTACGCGTGTCTATCAAGGAGTGGGTAAGGGGTTGGCGGATAATTATTATGCAATGTTGCATAATCTCACCCTCGGCAATTTCTTTCCTGCGCTGACTTTTGTTTGTGACATTCCCGTAGAAGCAGGATTAAAACGCGCATTTGCGCGCAACAACCAAGAAACTCGCTTTGAAAATATGGATATAAATTTTCACCAGCAAGTGCGGCAGGGTTTTTTAGATATTGCCGCAGCCGAACCGCAACGGGTGGTGGTGCTGGATGCCCAGCAAGACATAGCAACTATTCACCAACAAATTTGCGCCGAAATAAGGAGGCGTTATGGCGTCCTTATTTGATGATGACGAGTTGGATTTTGCCCCCTCGAGTGCACCCGAAGAAATAGAACCGCATACGCCGTTGCAAAACCAAAAAATATTTGGGCACGCAAGAGTAGAAGAATTATTACTCGGTGATTTCCAACGCGGAAGTTTACCCGGAGGTTATTTGTTCTGTGGAAAACGCGGAATTGGCAAAGCCAGCATGGCATATCGCTTGGCAAAATTTCTGTTGGCGCAAAAACCTGCCGAGCCTTGCCTTTTTGGTGACGCACCTATTGCTCCCACCAGTTTGCAAACTTCTAACCACAGCCCCGAAGTGGCGCGGGTTTTGGCAGGTGGACATAGCGGATTGTTAGTTTTAGAACCCGCTTTTGACGAAAAAAAAGGCAAATATAAAAGCGAAATTCCCGTAGC
>DIUV01000009.1:0-19463 GCA_002423155.1 Alphaproteobacteria bacterium UBA6149 | reverse complement strand
CGCACAGTTAGTTTTGGCGCTTTGAACGAGCAGGAATTTTCTAGCGTTTTAAATGCACAAAATATTTATGTTAAAGATAGTGAGCTAGAAGATTTGCAATTATTATCTGGCGGTGCACCGGGAATAGCAGTGGAAATTCATGAAAAAAATGGCATAAAATTTTATCAGGAATGGATGGATTTACTGATAAATATCAGCCCTGCGCAGATGGAAAAACTGCAAACTTTATGTAATAACTGGAACAGCAAGCTAGATTTTGCTTTGATGACGCAAATAATCACCGGTTGTCTAGCCAGAATCATAAAAATCGCTGCGGGAGAGCACAGCAACAACAGCCAATTACAAGCCCTCGCTCGCCGACAATCAGTGGATTATTGGCTGGATTTTTGGGAACGGACTAATAAAATATTGAGCGATACACCGCGATTATATCTGGATAGTTCGCAAGTGTTGTTAGAGGTTAGCTTAGGTATGGCTGGGTATAAGGTGGCGTTTTAGTTTGAATTGTTGTTTTATGTTTCAATTAAATTGCAGGACGCCATCGATGTGAATAAAGTTTTTCATTTGGATTTTGTGATGTATTTATGATGCTGTGTATTAAATGTGATTTTTTGTGTTGACTTGTACCACATGTGCGTGTATATGTAATGAAATTACTTTATGGTTGGTGTGTGTGATGAAAGAACAAAATAAATCAAGCGGAAATAAGTTGTCTCGTACTGAAACAGTAACAGTAAGATTAGAGCCAAAACTAAAGTATCTTGCTGAAATTGCAGCAAGAAAACAAAGGCGGACACTTTCTAGTTTTATAGAGTGGGCTGTAGAGGAGTCACTAAAGAAGGTTAATTTACATGAAGCATCAGGGCATTATGGTGATAATGAAGATGTTACAGTTACTGATGTTACTAGTTTGCTGTGGGATATAGATGAAAGTGAGCGTTTTTTGAGGCTAGCAATAAACTATCCAGAATTGCTTACATATGATGAGCAAGAAATATATAAATGGTTGTTAGATAGTAATTTTTTAAAGCCAGCCTATTCCAGAAAAGATAATAGTAAAAAATGGGATTGGAATATTTTAGAAGAGTATTCTTTTCCAGCGCTTCGTAATGAATGGAAAGGTCTCAAAGATATTCAATCATTAACAAAAGAAGCTTGGATTCAGAGGATAAATGAAGAAATTAGGTCTGGTAAAATATATCCAATGGAATTATTAAATCAGCCTGCTTCATCATTAATATGCGGCTATGACTTAAATGATGATATTCCATTTTAAGTGAGGTTTTTAAATGGATTGGCAAATAATTTCTTATGTATTTGTTCCATTGTTCGTGGGTGTATTAGTTTATGCTTATAGAGCAGATCAAAAACATACAGAATATCGTTTAAATGAGTTGGCAAAAAAAGTTGCAAAAATAGAAGAATAGTAAAAATATATGCTTTTTTAAAATATAAAAAGAAGTGTTTTTACTAACGTTTTCTTGTGCTAAAACTTTTTACTATAAAAAAGAACACGGAAAAACTCAATGCAACAAGCAACTTATTACATCACCACTCCCATATATTATGTAAACGATAAACCACATATTGGTCATGCCTATACTTCGGTAGCGTGCGATGTTTTGGCGCGCTTTAAGCGCCTGGACGGCTATCAGGTGAAATTTCTTACGGGGACGGATGAGCACGGGCAAAAGGTGGAGAAATCTGCGGAGAATGCTGGGGTAACGCCGCAAGAATTCACTGATGCGGTGTCGCAAACTTTCCGCGATATGGTGGAAATGTTGGGTTTAAGCAATGATGATTTTATTCGCACTACCGAGGAAAGACATATCCGCGCCGCGCAAGCAATGTGGAAAAAATTGTTGGATAATGGAGATATTTATCTCGGCAGCTATTCGGGCTGGTATGCGGTGCGGGATGAATGTTTTTATACCGAGGCCGAATTGGTGGAGGGCAAAGCCCCAACCGGTGCGCCTGTGGAATGGGTGGAAGAGCCGAGCTATTTCTTTAGATTATCCAAATATCAGCAACCTTTGCTGGATTATTATAATGCGCACCCGGAATTTATTGGCCCCGATGCGCGGCGTAATGAAGTTATGCGCTTTGTCGAAGGTGGGTTGATTGATTTATCTATCTCGCGTACTAGTTTTAAATGGGGTATTCGCGTTCCTGGTGACGAAAAACATATTATGTATGTATGGTTAGATGCGCTAGTTAATTATTTAACCTCAATTGGTTACCCAGATGAAGAAAGCCCGGAGTTCCGCAATTTCTGGCCCGCGAGTTTGCACATGGTGGGCAAAGACATTGTGCGTTTTCACGCAGTTTATTGGCCGGCATTTTTGATGGGGGCAGGTTTGCCTTTGCCACAGAGGATTTTTGCCCATGGTTGGTGGACGAATGAGGGAGAAAAAATATCTAAATCAGTAGGTAATGTAATTCATCCCAGTAGTTTGATTAGCGTTTATGGCTTAGACCAAACCCGTTATTTTTTGCTGCGCGAAGTGCCATTTGGTAATGACGGAAATTTCTCGCGTATTGCTATGGTGCAGCGCATCAATAGCGAATTAGCGAATACGATTGGTAATCTGGCGCAACGTAGTTTGAGCATGATTCACAAAAATTGTGATGCCATAATTCCTGAGCCAACCAGCAAACTAAAAGGAATGTCAGATGCGGAATTAGCGCAAATCCGCAAATATTTCGACGAACAAAAATTCCATTTAGTGTTGGAAGAAATTGTGAACAAAGCCAGAAAAGCTAATGAGAAAATTGATGCCGAAGCTCCCTGGAGTTTGAAAAAAGAAGGTAGCGAAGAAAGCCTTAGCAAAATGCGCCAAGTGCTCTATGAACTAGCAGAAGAGGTGCGCCAAATAGCCATTCTATTACAGGCATTTACGCCGGATTCTGCCAGTAAAATGTTGGATCAATTAGGGGTGGCAGCGAATAAACGTCAGATTGCTTATTTACAAATGCCGCTAGATTTTGGTGTGGCGATAGATAAGCCCGAAGGGGTGTTTCCACGCTTTGCGGTGGAGGATATATAATGATTATAAATAACAACAACTCTCCGTCGTCATTCCTGCGCAGGCAGGAATCTCTTTTTCCATTTGCGAGTATTTTGTTCTCCAAAAAGTCGGACGAACTCCCTCTCCCTTTGGGAGAGGGGCGGGGTGAGGGAGTCTCTACAAGATTAATGCAAGTTGTCTTACGAGAAGTGTTTGCTAGCTCTTTTATAACTAATAATATCACTTCTATTGAGCTTCCCTCACCCCATCCCTCTCCCAGAGGGAGAGGGGGCAGTATTTTGGTAGGTTCATTATGTTCATAGTAGATTCCCATTGTCACCTAAATTACCCTGATTTCGCCGAAGACTTGCCGCAAGTAGTCGCCAACGCAAAAGCAAATGGAGTGGCGGTTTTGCAAAGTATCTGCACACGCATGGCGGAATTTCCGGCTATTTTTCAACTGACTAAAGAATATGATAATATTTATTGTTCCGTGGGTGTGCATCCGCATGAAGCGGAAAAAGAAGTGGACGTAACCACGCAAGAATTAATCGAAAAAGCCAGCCTACCAAAAGTAATTGGCATTGGTGAAACTGGGTTGGATTATTTTTACGAACATAGCCCCCGCATTCCCCAGCAAGAAGTTTTCCGTAAACATATCCACGCCGCGCAAGCAACTGGCTTGCCGCTGATTGTGCACACGCGTGATGCGGAAGAAGATACGATGCGCATTATGGAAGAAGAATATGCTAAGGCAAAATTTACTGGTCTAATTCATTGTTTTACCGCCAGTAAAGACTTGGCTGAGCGTTCTATTGCTATTGGTTTTTATATCTCTATTTCAGGGATTTTGACTTTTCCGAAAGCTGAAACTTTGCGCGATACTGTGGCGACATTACCATTAGAAAAATTATTGGTAGAAACTGATGCACCCTATCTCGCCCCCGCACCGCACCGCGGAAAACGCAACGAGCCAGCTTTTACCCGCCATACCTTATCCGCATTAGCAGCTTTAAAAGGCGTGTCTGAAGAAGAATGTGCGCGGATTACTACGGATAATTTTTTCAATTTGTTCAGCAAGGCAGTGCGCCCCATGAATATGAGAAATATATAAATTAACCCTACCAGATACTTTTTAGTACAACAAAATGTTTAATATATATCAATACAATCCGTTGTCATCCCCGCCTTGCGCGGGGATCTCAGGATACAAAAAAGATCGAATGTGTAGCCCGAGATCCCCGCACCTCTTCATCAAACAAAGGTTGGGCGGGGATGACGACGGAGAGTATGAATAAAAAAATTGTTGGGTAGTATAATGAAAATAACTATCTTAGGATGTGGGCCTTCAGGGGGTGTTCCGTTACTGGGTTGCGATTGTGCGGTTTGTGCTTCAGATAATCCGAAAAATAAACGCACGCGCACGTCTATTTTGTTGGAAATTGATGGGTTTCGTTTACTGGTCGATAGCTCACCTGATTTACGTCAGCAATGTTTGGCGCATGATATTTTTTCTGTCGATGCGATTTTTTACACCCACGCTCACGCCGATCATTGCCACGGAATTGATGATATTCGTAGCCTAAATTTTCATAAAAATGGTGCGATAGATATATATGCGGATGCGCATACATTATCAGAAATTCGTGAGCGTTTTGCCTATATTTTCACCCCCCACAATCTCGCACACGGATATTATAAGCCATTGTTAACTCCGCATGAATTTGCTGCAGATGCGTTTATGATAAATGAAAAAATAAAAGTGCAGCCGTTCTTACAGCAACATGGAAAAACTTTTTCCCAAGGGTTTCGCATTGGCAATTTTGCTTATTCAACCGATGTTACCAATTTTCCTGCGGAATCAGAAAAATATTTAGAAAATTTAGATTTATGGATAGTCGATTGCTTGCGCATCACGCATGCGCCCACCCATGCGCATTTAGAGCAAAGCTTGAAGTGGATAGAGCGCTTTAGACCTAAGCGCGCTGTGTTAATTCACATGGGGCATGAGCTGGAATATGCTGATTTATTATCGCAATTACCAGATAATGTTGCACCAGCTTATGATGGGATGACTATCGCCATTTTGCAATAAATTTGTATATTGTTTGCAAAATGGTATTATCTATTTTTAGAAACGTCTAGTAGTCAATTCTGTGAACAATTTGGAAATATATTGGATGTGTGAAGATTTATTATCTGGTTTTTGTTCGGCTGCCTTATCTGTTGCAATTTCTTCAATTATTTTTTGTTCAAAAGGATTGATGGATATGTGAGAAGGTGCATGGCCACCATCATTTAATTCGATAGAATCTTCTATAATTTGTCCGTAATGACTGTTCTTATTCCTCATTTCTTCTATCCATTTATCAAATGATTGTGTGGTAACAGTATATCCTTTCATGTAATCACAAAAACGCTGTGCTTTATCAGGTTCATTGTCTGCTACCCATGGGAAGAAAATGTCTTGTTTTTCTTTTCCTTCAATATGCCAATCATGTTTTTGTTCGTAGTTCTCATCTATGGATAGGTTTTCGGATGAGGTTTTTTTTACAGCACCTAAATCGTAAACAAGTGGAGTGCCATCTGGTAGGCGTCCTGTGTTAAGTTTGTTGCCTTTTTGGTCATAAAAATCATAGCTTTGTAATGCTAATGCATGTTTGGTGTCTTGATAATCTTCAAACGTAGCGTCTTTACTTAGGCGGGGCATAATTCTTGCTCGGTAATGCGCTGTTTCATAGGTAAAAGCACTTTTTAATATTTGCGGAGGTAGTTCGCCTTGCAGCTCATTTTCCCCCTTATTATCAATGCGTACTATATACTCGCCATTTGTGTCTAATGCTGTAGAAAATGTTCCCGCACCGAGAAATCGTATTTGCTTGATTCCTATTGTTTCCAACCATTTTTCTATTTTGTCTATTTCATTATAATTTTGACCGTAATACATTGGATTGTCATCGGGATAGAATTCTGACCTCTTTATGCACCCATATAAAACAGCTCTCGCGCCGCCTTCCAGTATGAATCCACCAGGGTTCATAGTTCGTACGGTTTTGCACATTTCACTTAAAGAATCAAAGGCAATAACATTTTCGATAAAATTGCTAATAATATCTCGGGCTACTGAATTACCGCGACCGCTTGCTTCGCTCCAGCGCCTCATGGGGTTACTCCATTCTGTATTATCAATTTTTTTTGCGGTCTTTGAGTTAAAGCCTTTTTCACAGGTTGTGAAAACCATTGATTCATCAGGTAATTTGTAAGAATGGGTCTCAGTTGTTTTGTTTATTGAAGAAAATCTATCAAAAACTTTTAATGCTTCTGCATAAAAAACTTTATTTATTTCATGAATCTTATCTTCATTTAAATTTTTTAGAAGTTCTTCAGGCCATATCGGAGAAATTCGTAAAGCAGAGAATTCATTGCCATCATTATCAATATTATGTGAAGCAGTTGCACAATACATGGAAGTTGTGAACTCTATTTCACTTGCTTTTTCCCAATCAATATCAAACTTTTTTTTATTCATTTTTGAGTCAGCACTATCTATACCGTTATAATATTTAACGATATCACGTAAATCTTAATTAATTATTTACGTGTAGAGCATGTAACTAATTAAATATTTAAAGCTTTCCGCTGCAACTCAAACAACTCATGCGTACCCTTTTTCGCTAAGCGCAATAAATTTAAAAACTGGTCCTCACTAAACGGCTTGGTTTCGGCAGTGCCTTGAATTTCCACCAGATTTCCATCACTCGCGATAACAAAATTTGCATCTGCTTCGGCGCTGCTATCTTCTGGGTAATCTAAGTCCAGCAAAGCGACATCTTTATGAATACCACAAGAAATTGCGGCTACTTGCTGGGTGAGGGGGAAGAATGCCAATACGCCCGAATCCATGAGTTTCTGGCAGGCTTGGTGCAGTGCAACATAAGCTCCAGTTATCGAGGCAGTGCGCGTGCCGCCATCTGCTTCGATAACATCGCAATCAATCAATATTTGCCGCTCACCCAGTGCAGGTAATTTGCACACTGAACGAAGGCTGCGCCCAATCAGGCGTTGAATTTCCTGCGTGCGTCCGCTTTGGCTGCCTTTGGCGGCTTCTCGCTGGTTGCGGCTGTTGGTGGCTCGTGGCAACATGCCATATTCCGCCGTCACCCAGCCTTTGCCCGTGCCGCGTAAAAAGGGGGGAATATTTTCCTGTACGGAAGCGGTGCAGAGCACTTTGGTGTGCCCGAATTCTACTAGGCACGAACCTTCCGCATGGCGGCTGTAAGACGGGGTGAGGTGTACTTCACGTAAGGCATCATGAGGGCGGTTATTGTGGCGCATGGTTTATTCCAATAGGTTGGTAGTGGTTTCTATATTATTTTGTAATTCTTGTAGAAAAGTAGATTTATCCATTTTCTCAGGCATTGCAGGCAAAAATTGCAAGGTAATTTTACCCGCTTTTTTCGGTGAAAAAGCCCCCCGACCCCAGAATTTACCTGAATTTAAGGCAACTGGTATCACTGTCGCAGACAAAGAACTATATAAAGCAGCAATTCCTGCTTGATATTTAG
Organism: Alphaproteobacteria bacterium UBA6149; assembly: GCA_002423155.1. GTDB lineage: Bacteria > Pseudomonadota > Alphaproteobacteria > Rickettsiales > UBA998 > UBA6149. The sequence goes on along the minus strand of DIUV01000009.1, from coordinate 11,890 downwards.
CGTTTACCCCATTGCGAGAGCGTGTGCCTTCGGGGAAAATAATCACCTGATGTCCTGCATTTAAATGTTCTTTGGTATCCGCAATGATTTTTTTCAAAGCCGAAGCGCCTGCCTTACGGTCAATCGCGATATGGGGAACATGGCGCAGATAATGCCCAAATACGGGGATGGAGAGTAATTCTTTTTTTAAAACAAACACTGGATGGGGCAGAATCTGCCAAAAAATTAAGGTATCCCAAGCAGATTGGTGTTTGCTAGCGTAAATCGCTGCTTGCTGGGAGATATTTTCTACCCCAATTATCTTATGGTCAATACGGAAAATAACTTTTCCCATCCACAATACGCCTCGTGTCCAAGTTTTAGGTACGTAGTTTATTTTATCTTTATATAAGAATATGATGGGTAGGCAAAACAAACCAATGCCTAAAGACAATAAAACAAAGCTAATATTAAATATAAGGGTGCGTAAATATATCATGCTTTGCTGAATACAACTTTCATCCCCGATATTCCACAAGAAAAAAGTCCCCTATTTAAAATAGGGGACTATAAGTTAGTTTTGTGTGTGTTTTTTATTATTTTTAAAAGGATGTGTCTCATTGACAATTTCTTTATAGCATGGGTTTGCTTAAGATAAGGTTAACGAAATTAATAATTTTTGTCATCAAAACGTCATTATTATCATCTATTATGTAAGGTGAGGAGAAATATTATGACGGAAGTGAGCTCAAGTATAGTCAGCGGATTTGGCGCTGATGCGAACTGGATGATGAGTTCTGCCCAGTCTGATGCCAGCTTGGGGGCTTCCCCTGCTCATACTCACGATAGTTCTGAACATCACCCCGACGATGATAAATTAAGTGACCTGACCTTAATGCAGGCAACCATGGAAGCCAAGCAAGCCAACGATGCTGCCGATGCAGCGGACGCTGCAGCGATGAAATTTTCACAGGATAATCCTTCTTTAGCGGCAGATTTGCGCGCTAATGCTGCTAATTTGCGGGGGAGAGCAGGTGCTTTAATGGGCGCGGCGATGAGTGGTCGGCAATCTTTAGTGTTAAGTGCAATCGCTATTAATGCGGTGGCAATTAGTGCAGGTATAGAAAATGCTCGTACCGATGCCTTCGTGGGAGAAATCAGTGAAGGGTTTTCCAATAATAATGGTGGATATGATACCCATAATTACATTGATAATTTCAACGCGCAAGATCCATATTGGAAGCAGAAGATTGCTGAGTTTCATGCAGATGTGGAAGAATTGCGGATGGATAAACGTGCGGAATTAATGCGCACTGGGGAATATGTTGCTTCGATGGAGCAGTTTGGTTTGAGCCATACGGAAATGGCGTATGAGAAAACCGTGGATGATATAGCTAAAATAAAAGCTAATCCTGATTTGTCGCCAGAAGCTAAACAAGCATTAGAAGTTGAAAAAGTAGTTGTAGAAGCAGAAGCCAAAAAAATAGTAACTGTTGAAGATGCCGCTGCCTTGGATATTGCTAAGGCAAAAGACAAAACAGGGGAAGTCGCTGAAGCAGCTGAAATTGTTAATCAAGCTGCCCCATTAGATGAAAAAATTGATATTATGTTGGAGGATAAAAATTCTCCTGAAGCGAAAGCGCGGCAGACAAGACGCATAATTGAAGCAGGTAAAATTATAGAAAAACATGACCGAGGTGATGTTTTGACTGAAGAGGAACGCAAAAGATATGAAGCTTTAGAAGCTCAACCAGGTGGAATTGAAAAAGCAAAACACAGGGTTAAACATGCAGTTGAATCCCTTGTAGAGAATAAGGAAGAAATAGAGAGAAAACACGCTCATAAAATAGATGAAATGCATACCAGAAGGCATGCTGCTTTACATGGTAACCCCGATCATATGGCAGAAAATATACCTAAATTAGAAGTTAAATTAAAAGTGGAAGCAGATAATTTAGCCAATGCAATACAAAAAGATGCTGCCGTAGCAGTAGCGCAACAACCTGTTGTGCAACCAGAAATTCCAATCAAGCAGGAATATAATTTTCCCCCTATAGTTAGAGAACAGGCAGAAGCTGCTTCCTGCGGAGGGTTTGATTGTGCGGATACGAATGACAATTCTCGTGCGTTAAATGTGCCAAATTTAGAGTTATTGCGAAATAAGCAACTAGAGCGCTGATAAAATATTCTGCCAATTTACTCGCGGCAAGAACAAGACATAAAATTAATTTCAAGCTTATCTGTAATATTTGTGATACTAAATAAATATCAATTATTTAGTATTTGGAAAATTATATGCATGAAAAGAAAAACACTATTTTGGTAGTAGATGATGAACCTCAAATTCAGAAAATGTTGGGTATTCTTTTAGAGGTAGAAAACTTTAAGATTATTGAGAGTTTTTCAGGAAAACAGGCAGTGCGGATGTGCGTTTCGCTAAACCCAGACCTGATATTGTTGGATTTGGGTTTGCCAGATATGGATGGTAAGGAAGTTATTTCTGCTATTCGCGAATGGTCGCAAGTGCCAATTATTGTGCTATCTGCTCGTGATGCGGATGAAGAGGTCACCGCTGCGCTTAATCTGGGGGCAAATGATTATGTGACTAAGCCTTTTAATGTAGAAGTATTATTGGCACGGATTAATGCTGCTTTGCGTAGTTGTATGGTACGTGAAAATGGTGAGCCAGAATTATGTAATGGGGCATTGCGGATGGATTTGGTGCGCCATGAGGTGTTTTTGCATGATAAACTAACCGCTTTTACTCCCAAGGAATATGATTTGTTGCGGCATTTTATGACTAATCGTGGTAAGATGCTGACACATAAAGAGATATTGCGAAAAGTATGGGGGGCGGCGCATAGTGATGACACTACTTATCTGCGGGTTTATATTGGACAGATTCGGGAGAAGATTGAGGCAGATTCTGGTGCGCCAGTCTTTATTATAACCGAACCAGGAATTGGTTATCGGATGGAGAATGTGGCTTAAAATATTTACGACTTCCTTATATATATAGATTCTTCACTGGTGGTAAATTTATGGTTGTTCTCATAAATTACAAGGGTAATCAAAACCAAGGAGAGTTCTATGAAAAAATTACAGAATATATTGTTGATTGGTAGCGCATTGGCGCTGCTTGCGGCTTGCGGTGAAAAAACCAGTGATCGGGCTTTGAGTGGTGCGGGTATTGGTGCTGGTGTGGGCGCATTAGGTGGCGCAATTATTGGCGGAAACCCTGTGGGTGGTGCCGTAGTTGGTGGCGCCGTTGGTGCGGCAGCTGGTGGTTTGACCAAAGAAAAAGATATTAATTTGGGTAAGCCAGTTTGGCGTTAGTTTTGTAACCTATAGGGGAGAATTATTATGTTGAATTATATTGTTACTTTTTTCCTGCTTGCGGTAGTTGCCGCAGTTTTAGGATTTGGTGGCTTGGCTGCCGACTTTGCAGGAATTGCTCGTTTGTTGTCACTGATTTTTGTGGTGCTGTTCGTAGCGAGTTTAGTTTATAGCTTTGTGACTGGGCGTAAGGCTAATCCGCCGTTGTGAATGGTATAGTTAGGGGAGGGGGGCAGTTGCTCCCCTTTTTTATGCTTTTTTTATCTTTACGCTTTGAAATAATAAAAAACAATCATCTGCTTTGTGGATAGTTCCCTCATCCTGAAACGTATACGTTTCAGCCTCATCCCAGAGGGAGCGGGGGAAGAATAATTCTTTACGCTAAAAATATATTCTTGGTTTCTTCCTGCATGGTTTCATTATATCATAACTTATAGCCTGAATTTGTTGAAAATGTTCTTCTTGGAAGAAACATGTTTTGACCTCATAAGATAAGGAAATGTACAATGTCTAATCAAGTTCAGCCTATACCTAATAATAATCCACAAGTAAAACCAGCTCTTGGTGATGAAAAGGTAATTGCTGCCAATAAATCTGTGAATCCAGCGGATGCTAAAACAGCTGCTGCACAGAAAAATGCAAATATTAAGAAATAGTTTTTCTTAATATTTAAAGTCTAGCAAGTACGGCAAAGGGGGCGTAAGATATTTTTATCTTACGCCCCATAAATCTTACAAATAATAGTATTTATCATGCAAAAATCTTCTCTAGTATTTCTTAAGTTTACGCGTGTTACGCGGAGAAAAATTCTTCTAAGTATTTTAGTTGTAATGAGCAGTAATCCTGTTTGGGCAGAGGGGGAGCAAAAAGTAGAAGATGATAAAGGGGTTTTTAATATTGTTGTAGAAAATGACATTTTTGCAAAGTCGGATAGAGATTATACTAACGGCATACGTTTTTCCTGGATATCCTCGGAAGAAAATATGCCCAGCTGGTCGCGCTCCGTAGCAAATATATTGCCATTGGCGAGTTCGGGGAGAAAACGCATTAGTATTGCTGCTGGGCAAAGTATGTTTACTCCTGAGGATACGGTTAGTAAAAATTATTTGCCGGGTGATCATCCTTATGCTGGCTGGCTTTATGGTTCGGTGGGGATGGTGTCGGATACGGGCAATACACTGGATAATGTGATGTTAACTTTGGGGGTGGTCGGTCCTTCTGCGCTGGCGAAGCAAACACAGGATTTTGTGCATGATGCTATTAATGACAAACGTGCGCAAGGTTGGGAGCATCAGTTAAAAGATGAACCGGGAATTATTTTGACCTATGAGCGTAAATGGCGAGGAATTATTGAGGCATCTCCTTTTGGGTTGGGGGCAGATATTACGCCGCATGTGGGAGTGAATCTTGGGAATGTGAATAGTGATGCCTCAATTGGGGCAACTTTTCGTTTGGGATTTGATTTGCCTGCCGATTACGGACCTCCGCGGATTCGTCCAAGTTTACCGGGGTCAGATTTTTTTATTCCTACACAAGAATTAGGTGGTTATTTATTTACTACTATTGGTGAAAATGTGGTGGCGCGGAATATATTTTTAGATGGTAATAGTTTTAAAGATAGTGCTAGTGTCGATAAAAAATATTTGGTTAGTAGTTTGCAAGTCGGTGCCGCTTTGACTTATGGCGAAACCAGGGTTTCTTATACGCAAGTATTTACCAGCAAAGAATATGATACGCAAAAGCATGCACCAATATTTGGGGTGGTTACCCTTTCTAGTCGGTTTTGACATGAGCCAGATTTTGAATATGCCTACAAAAGCTGTAAGCCAACAAAAAATTATCCTGTTGGTAGAAGATTATCCTGCGGGGATGTTGGTAGGAACTTTGATATTGGAGCATTTAGGTTATAAGGTAGAAACGGCGGATTCTGGTCATGCCGCAATAGAAAAATTATTGACCGCACCGCAGCATTTTCTGGCTATTTTGATGGATGTGCAAATGCAAGATATTGATGGTTTTGAAGCCACGAAGATTATTCGGGAATTGGAATTTAAAGGAACTTTAACGCAAGAGAATATTATTATTGCGATTACTGCCCATGCTTTGGCAGGTGATAGAGATAGATGTTTAAAAGCAGGAATGAATGATTATATCAGCAAGCCTTTACATCCAGATATATTGGCTAAGAAACTAGCTTTGCTGTAGCCGCTCTCTCAAGAATAATTTTACGACTTCCTTATACAAATCAAGCTATCTCCGTATCGAAAAATGACATGCTAGTCAGTAGATATTAGGGGTAACCAAGTTGATAAGGAATATCTCTCATGACCAAACAACCTACAGGAAAAATTTTAGCTACGGGGGTTTTGGTAATCATCATTATCCTTGTTGCCTATTATGTGCTCAACGCTCCTGATCAACGAAGCCCAGCTCAAAAAATGAGCGATGCGGTAAATGAATTACCTAAAGGCGTAGATAAAGCCGCTCGGCAATTAGAAAATCGTACTCCAGCAGATAAATTAGAAGATGCTGCTGGTGATGCAAAAGAGGATTTAAAAAAAGCTACTAATCAACCTAGAAATTAAGAAGAGAAAACATCATGAAAAATCATATATTTTTTGCAACTACTATCTTGGCTGGGCTAGTTTTTAGTGCTGTTGCTAATGCTGCTACGGCAGATAATCGCGATGTGGTGCATGACTGGCGTGCACAGGTTATTACTAATAGTTTTGGTAATTGTGTGCGCACTAAATGGTCATCAAAAGCAGATGAATGTGGCATTGCCCCAAGACAAGAGGTTCAGGCGCAAGCTCAAGAACCAGAGCCAGAGCAAATCGCCGCAGTACCGCATACTATAATCGAAGATGAAGCACGAACAGTTTATTTTGATTTTAATAAAGCAAAAATAAGCGCTGGTGAAGATGCAAAACTAGATACACTCGCAAATACTTTGAAATCTAGTAACGATATTAGTGGCGTTAGTATTGTCGGTTATGCGGATAGAATTGGTAATGCTGGTTATAATGATAAATTATCACAAAAACGCGCTAAGGCAGTGGAGAAATATCTTAAAAAACACGGATATTTAAATACTTCAGTGGCAAAAACACGTTGGTTGGGGGAAAGCACTAGCGTTACCCAATGTGCCAACGGAATGAAACGTAAAGCATTGATTTCTTGCTTGCAAAAAGATCGCCGTGTGACGTTGGAAATTCAGTATCGCGAGATGGAAGCTAAATAAAATTAGCTCTCTACTAAAAAAAGGGGCTGCTTGCGTTTCTCTGCCATACGTGAACTTGGAAGCCATTTTTGTTTGCATGGTAGAGAAACGCAAGCAGCCTCATAAAATTAATAACTATTATAAAAGGAATACCCAAATGAAAACTAAAATATTTATTATGAGCTCGGCAATTAGTACGAGTTTGATGTTTAGCCAAGCTTATGCTGCGGATAACATTACTACTAGTACCGTAAATACTGCTACTACCCCCATAAGCAAAGAAGCTTTGGCAGATCCTCGAGTGGCGGCGAGTAGCTTTGTTGAGCATGTGAATTATGCTCGCGTGGCATTAGCGATGAAAAATTCTGACTTAGCTAGTCAACATATTACTCAAGCACGTAATATGGTGGCAGTTATTAAGAGCGTTACGGCGGAACAACGTCGGATTACAGCGGTTGAATCTGGGCGAATTGTTTATCAGTATGATACTGAATATAAATATCATTATTTCCCTATTCAAACTGGTCCCGTGCAGGTGAAAAAAATGAGTAATGGACCTATTTGGGCAGTAAATGATTTAGCAGTTACCGATGCTGATATTGTGTATCTAACTTTGGATTTGACTAATGATAAAGCTGAAGAATTTTTAAGCGAAACTGAAAAATCTATTGCTGCAGGTGATTTGAAAGCGGCAGATATTACACTTGCCAAATTGACTGATGCGATTGTAACAGTAGATAGTAAAATGGCAGTTCCGAGTGATAAAGCGCGTGATAATATTGCCTTGGCGCGGAATTTTATTGCTGGAAAAAATTACGCTGGTGCTAGTTATGCATTGAAACATGCCGATGAAGCCTTAGACGAAATGCAAAAAAGCGATACTTATAAAACTCATCAACCAAATATTATTGCAATTCGTAAAGATGTAAGCGATTTGCAGACTTATATTACTAAAAAAGATCCAAGCATGATTCAAAAAGCCGATAAAAAATTGGATAAATGGTGGAGTGAGTTGAAAACTTGGTCGCAAGATAAATAATAAAATTTATATAAACATAATAAGGAATAACCTGATGAAAAATCATACGAAACTAACTTTAATTGCTTTGAGTGTTGCTTTGGCTGCATGTGTTGGGCCTGCTGGTCCTAAAGGTGAGCCGGGTAATCAGGGAAATACTGGTTATACTGGTGATACAGGCGCAACGGGTAATCAGGGAAATACTGGCAATATGGGTGCAACTGGTGCTACTGGTAATCAGGGAAATATTGGCGAAACTGGGGCAACGGGCAATCAGGGTAATATTGGTGAAACTGGTGCGACTGGTTATACAGGCGCAACTGGTGCTAAGGGCAATAGAGGCAGCACTGGTAGCACAGGAGCAAAAGGTAATGCTGGCTCTGGTAATGGAACTACCACTGTGATAGTTAAATAGTTTTTCATTAAAATATTTATCCCCCATTCTCTTTAAATAGAGAGTGGGGGATAATTTAGTTAGGCAGTCTCCCCAAACATGAAACCAAATGAAACAGAATATAACTGTGATGCAAAGTATGATTGCGAATATAAAAAAACTCATCTTGAACATGAGCGAGAAAAATTACATCGTAATATTCTTACCTCAGTTTCCCATGATTTAAAAACTCCCTTATCTTGTGTAATTGGCTCGTTGGAAATCTATGAGCGTACTAAGCATAAATTATCTAATGAACAAAAAGACGTATTGATAAAAACCGCTCTGCAAGAGGGTTATCGTTTGGATAGTTTTATTACTAATATTCTGGATATGGCAAAACTTGAGTCTGGTGTAGTAAAAACAAAACCAGAAATTTGTATTATTGGTTTGGTAATTGCTGATTGCTTGATGTTGATGCGGCAAAGATTGGAAGAATGTAGTATTGTGGTAAAAGACCTGTCGGGTGAGGTAAAAATAACTACCGATGGTTTGTTACTATCACGAGCTATGTCAATTATTTTGGATAATGCTGCTAAATATTGTACAAACCAATCAGAAATTATCATAGAATATGAAAAAATAGCCAATGAAGTAGAGATACGTATAAAAGATAATGGCATGGGAATTTCCGATGCGAGACAAGAAAAAATATTTTCTAAATATGAGCGTTTTTCAACACAAGACAAACAAAATGCAGGTACGGGATTAGGCTTACCCATCTGCCGTGAAATTATGAAATTGTTGGGTGGCACTATTAGCGTGAGTAACCGTAGTGACAAAGTGGGGGCGGTATTTAGCTTACGTTTTGGTTCTTTATAACTTCTTTATGTACAATCTCTTTACTCGCATCGTATCTTTGTAGCTAACCTGCCAATTTAGCTGGGCAATCTAGCACAAAATATTGAAGGAGAAAAATTATGCAAACCACCGCTAAAGAAGAAATGAAAAGTGATCATATCAGTGGTATGAACCATACAGCGCAAGCAGCGAAAGATAGTTTGCAAAATTCTGCAAGCCAGGCAGGTCGCAAGGTTAGAGAAATGTTTAATTCTGCTAGTGATGAAATTTCACAAGTAGGTGATCATGTTACTAGCGAAATTCGTGGTAATCCTATTCGTTCTAGTGTTATAGCCCTGAGTATTGGGGTATTACTCGGCGCACTTATTCGTCGTTAGAAGATAAGTTTATGGAAAAGTTACTTGTACTGGTCAGCATTGGACAACGGGCTTATGGCAGGTGGCTTTTCCAGCGCCTTTTATCAGGTATTATTTTGATATTTGGTTTGATTATTACTACTTCCATTGTACTAAGTGCATTATTAATTGGTGGTATATACGCAATCTATACCGTTTTATTACGACATGGAATTAGCCAGATTATGAGCATGTGCATTACTGGTGCGGTGAGCATGGTAGTTATTATATTATTGAGTATTGTTATTTTATTGTGCGTACAGCATCTTCGGCAAATGCCGCGACGATTACTCAAGCAATCTCCATTGACTTCTGCTACTGTAAATACATTAGATGATTTTCTCAAAGGATTTATGAAATCATAGATACATCTACGAATCGCATTGAGCCGCGTCGCGGTAAAATCCCCGCATTCCTAAATATTTTTTACGGAAAAATAGAATGCAAGATAACATTATCAAACCTCCCGTTGCCGAAGTTAATTTAATTTCTAAATTTGATAGATTAAAAATCTTTCTATTGGATTATTGCCTATATATTATACTCTTTATGAGCGGCATACGTTTTTTGCTTACTTTTTATTTTGGGGAAGAATACCGTTATCTGGAATTGTTAGTTGGCTCTTGCTCATTAGGGCTGATTATTGCGTTTATTTTTATTCAACGCGATGCCAAAAAATCCGCGCACAACACTGCGCTTGGTCTGAGCAATATTGCCATAAATTTAGCTAAAACCAATGTTAATATAGCGGATAGAATAAAATTTCGTAGCGATGCCAAACAATTAGTTTCTGACCGTGGTCGGGCAACTGCAGAAATTGCCACTAAGTTTGCCGAAGAAGGGATGGCAACTGCAGAAATGGCAATTTTGGCGGCAGAGAAAGCCAATAAAGCCAAATCAGAATTTCTTGCGAATATGAGCCATGAGATTCGCACACCAATGAATGCGGTGATTGGACTTACCCATATCCTATTAACTACTAACTTAGATAAAAAACAAAAACAATGTGTGGATGTTTTGCAAGATAGCTCTGAGTCATTAATGTTATTAATAAACGATTTGCTTGATATAGATAAAATGGAGGCAATGGAGATAGAATTAGAATCTGCGCCTTTTAGTATGACGAGTTTGCTGGACCAGGTAATTAGTGTGATGTCGGTACGCGCACAACAAAAAGGCGTGAATTTAATCGCCCATTATGAATCTGGTTTATACAAAACTTATATGGGCGATAGTGGGCGTATTCGGCAGATATTGATTAATTTAGTTGGGAATGCCGTTAAATTTACCGAACGAGGAGGTAGTGTTTCGGTACTATTTGCCAATGGCGGAAAAGGTAATGGAAAAAAGCAAGTCACCATTACCGTAACCGATACAGGTATTGGGATTGAGGCTGATAAATTAGAGTTGATTTTTAATAAATTTGTGCAAGCGGATTCTTCTATAACCCGTAAATATGGTGGTACAGGATTGGGGTTGGCAATCTCACGTGCTTTGGCGAAGCTAATGGATGCACATATTACCGTTACCAGCGTAGTTGGTAAAGGTTCATCTTTTGTTTTACACCTGAATTTGCCGGTAGAAGCCAGTGGTAGTGATAGCGAAAAACATTATCAGGAAAATATTATTTATCTGGATATGAACGCTAATTTGGAGCGGTTGCCAATTTTATTAGTAGAAGATTATGAGCCGAATATTTTAGTGGCGACGCTGATATTTAATAATTTCGGTTATCGTTATGAAGTGGCGCATAATGGAAAAGAGGCGGTAGAAAAATATAAAATTGGTAGATATTCGATTATTTTGATGGATGTAGAAATGCCAATAATGGATGGTTACGAAGCCACGCGTAAATTGCGCGAGATAGATAAAAACATTGCGATTATTGCTATGACTGCTCATGCAATGAAGGGTGACCGAGAAAAATGTATTAATTCAGGGATGAATGATTATATAGCTAAGCCGTTTAATCCGCACCAGTTGCAGGCGATATTGATGAAATATTTAACGGTTTAATCCACTTCAGGGTTAAATTCCCCGCCCCTTGGGGCGTTCGCTTTGTCATACCAGCGAAGGCTCACTACTGTCCAAGGAAAATTATCAATATATATCAGCACTCTCCGTCGTCATCCCCGCCTTGCGCGGGGATCTGGGGCTACAAATTCGGTCTTTTTTGTGTCCNNGGCATGACGACTACTAAATACCCCACTCCTTGTGGTGGGGTTCTTTATTTGGTTTAATGGTTTAAGGCGTATTCTCACCAAACAAAAAATCGTCCAGTGCGGAATATGATGCCACTGGACGATTTTTTATTGGTGGTTATTTATGAAGCAATTTTGCTAGTACTATTACTATTAGCTGCTCCACAACAAGCATCTTCTAATGCTTTTAGTTTCTTTTCAGCATCTTCTTTTATCAAACCATATTGTTCTTGAACTTTACCCAAGAATTGATCACGCTTGCCATCATAAAGTATTACATCGTCATCGCTAAGTTTCGCCCAAGTTTCTTTTAGTTTGCCTTTGATTTGTTCAAATTTTCCGGCTACTTGATCGTGATTCATGATATTTTCCTTTTTGTTTGACGTTGCAAAAACAACGTTATTAACTTGTATGGAATTTTGAATAAGGATTCTATGGCAAGCAACGGGTGGTTTGGTAAGGATGTTGTAAGTATGATTTATGCCACCCTACACGACAGTACCGTTA
>DIUV01000001.1 GCA_002423155.1 Alphaproteobacteria bacterium UBA6149 | reverse complement strand
TTCTGCTCGGATTGCATCAACAGTTTGCCGCTGGCACTGCGGATTCCAGCTTCAATATGCTCCTGAAAAGGGCATGACTTAAACGACGAGGTGATAGTTGCTGGTAGCATAAACAGCTTTTCACCAAGCTCTGGCTTTAGGAGCTGGTCATTGTCATCACACAGCACAAACAGCAACTGCGTGGATGTTTCAAAGCTCTCAATGGTCAGCTGATAGAGCGAAAGCCAGCCTGACTTGCCTATATATTCTTCCAGCATCCCGACGCGGTGCGGGTTGCCAGTGAGCTTGAAAGCAATATGCGCGTGTGGCGTTTCCAGCTCTTTTGCGGATTTGCACACCATCTCGCCCTCGATGCTCGATAGGCGGTGCGGGTATCCCGTTATAGGGTGCGTAAGGTCATCACTGCGGCGTTTGCGGCGCACGGCTAGTGCCAGCGGGTCAGTTTTTTCGGTAGGGCTGGTATCGACGTAATAATACATCGGAACTTTTTCATTGTCGTTTGCAGCGCGTTTTCCTGCGCTGATAAACGCCTCATCGGTGCCAAAAATCATTTGGTCATCGTTAAAATAATAGCGGCTGTGATGATTGCTATATTTTGTGAGATAGACGAATTTCGTCAGCTCCCAGAACATCCGCGTCACCTCATCCACGCGGCGGTCAGTGTTTTCTTTCTGGATTTTCAGGCGTTGATGCACATCTTCATCAAAGTGTTCAAACAGCATTTGTTTGGTTTGCGCGATGCGCTCCTGAATTGGCTCATCCAGCTCAACACGAAGTTTGGAGAATGCTTCTTCTATTTCCTCAGGCTTGCGGCAAGTTTCAAAGATGTCGAGAATGCGTTTCTCAAAATCGATGCCAGACTCAATGCGTCCAAGTATTTCGTCGGATGCACCGAAAACGCCATCAAACAGCTGGAACTTTTCTTTCAGCAATTCATAAATGCGCTGATCTGCCCAGTTGGTCTGATTCAGGAAATTAATCACCACCACGTCATGCTTCTGACCGTAACGATGCACACGGCCGATACGCTGCTCTACGCGCTGCGGATTCCACGGCAGGTCATAATTCACCAGCAACGAGCAAAACTGTAGGTTTAAGCCTTCCGCTGCGGCTTCGGTGGCAATCATGATTTCCCCGTCGTCGCGGAAATAATCCACCAGCGCCATGCGCATATCTACGTTCTTTGCACCAGTGATGCGCCCAGTCTTTTCATTCTTATCCAGCCAATCACGATAGATACCGCGCGCAAGCTCATCATCGTTCGTGCCGTTGAACGTGACAATCTTGCCTTTGTAACCTTTCTCCGTGAGAAATTCTTTCAGGTAACGCTGTGTGCGGCTGGACTCGGTGAAAATGAGCGCCTTCTTTTCAGCGCCTAATTCCTTCATCCTCTTAAAGCCAATATCCAATGCTTTCAGCAATTCCTTAGCTTTCGATTCAACCTTGATTGAACGTGCCAGCGCAATGAAACCATCGATTTGCTGGATTTCAAATTGCAGCTTTTTCTGGTCAATCGACTTACCTTTGGCTGTTGGCTTAATAGGCTCAACCTCAGGCTCTTCTTCCAGATATTCGCTATCTAGGTCATTTGCCGCAACGAATGCCGCACGGATATTAAGCGGCTTCTCTTTGCCTGTTTCCGCCATATCTTCAAGGCGCTGCTTAATCGTTTTTAGCGTGCCAATCAACGCATAGCTCGATGAAGCCATGAGTTTGCGGATGATGAGCACGACGAGCTTACGCTGTGCCCACGGTATCGCATAAGTGTCCTGTTCCAGCAGGAATGCAGATACCGCATCGTAAAGTTGCTGTTCTTCTTTAGAAGGAGTGAAGGGCTGCGTGACTGCTTCGCGCTTGGTGTAGCGGATATATTCCAGCACCTGACGTCGCAGTGTGCGTTTGATGAATGGCTGGATGCGGCGTTTCAATTCCTCAGTGTTCGGCGTGCCGGCGACGTATGCCGCCTTGAATGATTCCACGCTGCCAAACAAGCGGTCATCAATTAGGCTGGAAAGCCCGTAAAGCTCCATCAGCGAATTTTGCAGGGGCGTAGCAGTAAGCAGGACTTTACGGCAATCCTTGAGTGCCGACTGGATATTTTTTCCCATTTTATTATCAGGCTTATAGACATTCCGCAGCTTATGAGCCTCGTCGATGATTGCCAAGTCCCAGCGCACACGCGCCACTTCATCCTGGAAGCGGCTGGCAAACTGATAGGATACGATGATGATGCCATCGAACTCAAGCGGCGAAACATCGCCTTTCTTGAGCTGGCGGAAAGCATCACTTTCGATAATCGTGCTTTTGAGATTAAACTTCTCTTCCAGCTCGATCGACCATTGGCGACGCAATGCCGCGGGGCAGATTACCAATAAGCGGCGCTTATGCTCTGCCCAGAATTGGCAGAGAACAATACCCGCCTCAATCGTCTTGCCCAAACCTACTTCATCTGCCAGCACCACGCCTTTTGACAAAGGTGAGCGGATGGCAAATAGAGCGGCTTCAACTTGGTGAGGATTCAGGTCAACACAGGCATCGAACAAAGACGTGGACAGGCGATCGGTGTGCGTGGACGGGCCGATTTTCGTTAAATCATACGCATAGTATTTTGCATGGTACGCTGTTGTCATTTCTTATCGTTTCTTTGTTTTTCAAGCCAATCCTCAATCTCCTTGCGTTTGAATCTCCACGAACCACCAACTTTGAAGGCTGGAATTTTTCCCTCAGCAGCAAGGCGATAAATCGTCTTTTCTGCGATATGCAGAAAATCCGCCACCTCTTTGATTGTTATTAGCTCTGGCTTCGCCACGCAAAAATCTCTCAACATTGCATTGTTGCAATGAAAATAGAGAATTTTGAGAATAAATCCAGAACAAAGAGATTATAATGCGCCGATTGAAATCAGCATAAAAAAGCCGCGACGAGCGCGGCTAGAATTTGTACGTTTTTAAGAATCGCAGAATCAATCCTCATCGCTTTTGCCATACATCACGCTCATGTAGCGGCTGGTTCCAAATTGGCCGCCCATCTTGTTTACGTGGTCCATAAACATCGCGATTATTTCGGGAACGCTTATTTGTTCTACTGGCTGTCCAGTGCGCTTTTGATATTTTGTCAGCTTCTTCTTGAACCCATCAAACACTGCGTGGATGTGTGCATGGGGAAGAGCGGAGGTCATTTCTAGCCATGTTAGAAAATTCTGGTCTGCCATGCTTAATCGATGTTCTTCTGGAGTTTTTAGTTCGGTAACGCTAGCCATAATAATCCTCCTCTCTGTATGTGGTTTTATGCCTATATCGCTGTATAAAGAATCGATAAAGGGAGGGTGAATATAGCAACCTCTGATAGAATTTGCAATTCAAAATTCTAGCTATACGGGCAATATTTGCCTAGCTGTTGTCAGAATGCTTCAATGGCATATCGCCACTTTCACCAAATAATAGCCATTCTGGGCTAACTTTCAAGACTTTGCTGATTGCGCCTAATTCAAAGTCACGAAGTCCGCGAACGCCGCGTTCTATTTCTGAGATACTGGTTTGAGAGATTTCAATTCCGTAATCTACCGAAAGGGCAGCAGCAAGCTCCACCTGATCGAAGTCATTGTCGATCCGCGCTAATTTTATTCTTTTTCCACAAATGTTTGCCTTCATAATTCTCGCAGTCGTTGTCGTACTGCAAGAGGCTAATCATCATGACGATTGCGCGTAGCGGAAAATCCAATAAATTAGTATAATTATCAATACGGCATTGGGAATATAGATGTAGTACCTCTATATTAGGCGTATATGAATACAGGTAATTTTTATGAGAAAGTCAGCAAAACAAGTTATTTCAAGCGTTCCACAGGCAATCGACATTCAAATCGGTATGCGCCTGCGCGCCAAGCGCAATGAGGTTGGCTTAACGCAAGAAGAGCTGGGCAAGGCACTTGCCGATCAGCTATCGCACCAACAAATCCAAAAATACGAGAGGGGAGAAAATAGCATCAGCTGTTTCCGCCTCGTGCAAATTGCTGAAACGCTGAAAGTAAATGCCTCATATTTCCTGGATGATATTTCATCGGATACACCAAAGGGCTTTTCCGAAGCACCTGCAGAGCCGTATCAGTATCAGGATGATGTTCAAAAAACTGAATTGAACAAAGCATTCGCTACATTGCCAAATGGTTCTATGAAAAAGGCTGTGGTCGATTTTATCAAGATAATCAGCAACAACACCAAATAAATGGCTATCAGGCGGCTTTTAGAGCTTCTTCGGCCTGCATGGCGGTCATCGACATCAGCTT
Source organism: Alphaproteobacteria bacterium UBA6149 (assembly GCA_002423155.1). Lineage (GTDB taxonomy): Bacteria > Pseudomonadota > Alphaproteobacteria > Rickettsiales > UBA998 > UBA6149. The sequence goes on along the minus strand of DIUV01000001.1, from coordinate 24,895 downwards.
CACATTCAAAGCCGTGGCAATCACATTCGCCCGCCGCTTCACGAACAGCTCATAATTGTCGGCATCAAGGCCGTAGGATTCCATATCCCTAATGAGGTGCGTTTTGAGCGTTTCTGCGAGTTCCGCGTTATCGGTTTTGAACTTCGCCAGATAATCGGTCGGCGCTTTCTTGCCGATACGGTGCTTATTGGAATACCCGTCGATCAGCGTGATATTTGCAATCAGGTTTGCCTCTAAGCCCTTATGTGATTCCTCAACATAGGCTTTCGGGAAAAAATGGTGGTAGTTGCGGCTGGATGCTATTTTCAAATTGCTGTTATCGAGGATCACCAACCCGTTCGTATCGAATGATTTTGGCTGCTGATAGGCGAGCAGGCAAAGTATGGCTTTGCAATATGAGTTGCCGGCAGAGAAGAACGTCGTTTCGATCGCCTTGGGGTCAATCATCAATTCCAGCGAATTGTAATTAGGCATCGAGCCTTTGGCGATTAAATCCATTTTGTTCAAATCTTCTGCCAGCTTAGATTCCGTCGCAGAGCTGTATCGCTCTGTCAGCCCGACCCAATAGAAAAATTGCTCAAGCAGGCGCACTTGCTCATTGTTCGGCTTTTTGTTCTTCATCACATTGAAGAAATAGGTGAGTGGCAATAGCACCGCCGGGTATGGCAGGAGCTGGGAAACTGGCACACGTAATTCCGAGCGCACAAAATCAATGGCTGAGAATAGCGAAGCCTTCATGGGCTCCCAATTCTCGATGAAAGTTGCGCGCGGCATTTTCAGAATATCTTTACTTTTAACGGCGCGCACGGTGATTGCCGCAACGCATTGCATGATGACTGATTCCGGCAAGGTTTCAAACTTCGCCTGGGTGAGCGATTCTTTTTCATCATCCGAACCGTCGCGCAGCACTTCGTATTTTTCGGCAAGGTCAAAGCCCAGCTTCTCGTCATAGGTTTTGGCAACCATGATTTCAAAGACGGTGAGCGATTTGCCGCCCGTGTTGATGCGCGAGAAAACCTCACAAGCTACATCAATCGGATAGTCTTTAATCGTGATGGTCGAAAAGTCGTAATTGGTCAGTTTATTCTTAAAGGCGCTGGCGCGTTTCAGCGTATCGCGGTCGTATTCATCCATCAAATCGGTCACATCGGCATTGAGTAGGCGGTGAACCGAAATGTAATTTTTGCCCTCAACCTTTTCGACGACGCTAATTTGCTCATCGTTTTTTGGGTCGAAGTCGAGATTGATGTAAATGTCCTGGTAGTCAATTTCTTTCCCGTCCTTGGTGATGCGTATGCCTTTGCGAATGGCATAGAGGGAAGTGATGCGCTGTTGCCCGTCAAGTATGTACTGGGCATAATCGCCTTTCGGCGTTTCCGGCAGCCGGTGATTGCCAATGTTCTTGTAGCTGCGCAGCTCCTCTTTCGTTTTCCAGAAAATGAAAGTGCCGATAGGGAAGCCCTTTATAATAGAGTCTATCAGCTTGGCGGTTTGCTCTTTCTCCCAAACAAATTCGCGCTGGAACATGGGGAGCTTAATATCGCCCTTGTCGATCTCGACAAACAGGGCATCGTATTTTTTGGATTGGTTCTCAGGCTGCAAATATACAGGCTTGTCGCTTTTCGCTTCGGCGTTCTGAGAATCTTCAACCATACTACTCCTTAAAATTAGGTGGTGCCCCTGGCCCGACTCGAACGGGCACATCCGAAGATACTGCATTTTGAGTGCAGCGCGTCTACCAATTCCACCACAGGGGCGCATTTTAAGCCCGTGCCGACTATGTGCCGACTGAGCCGTTTTTTTACTCTTTCCTAGAAAACACAAACCTGAATCAAGCGTCTGTTTTCTAGCATTTATTTCCTCCACTTTTTGCCACACTCACTTCGATTTTGAATCGATTTTGAGTCTGCCGCGTCTACCATTCCACCACAGGGGCAATCCTTGAACTTTTTGCTCATTGAACTTTTTGCTCATTGAAAGTAGGAGGGGGATAATAGGTGGTGTGATTTTTTGGTCAAGTGTTTTTTCAAATAATTGTCATTAAACCTTCATATTGCTGTGTTAGGGTTAGGTTGGAGGATTTTATGATGTCTGATGTTTTAGCTTTTGATGATGCAGTTATCAGCTTGACTTCGCACGCGCAAAAATTTTCAAAAGATTCCAATCAAATGGAGGGGTTCGCTCCTGAAGATGATGAGGTTTGTCAAGGGTGGGAAGTGCTTAATTTAACCCTGGCTGCGGCACAGCAATGTGCCGCAGATGCACAAAAATTAGCCAGTGAACAATGTCCGCCAGATGAAGTGGCGCGCTTGAACGATATGGCACAAGAAATGCTGGGGCACGCGCGCGAATTGAGTGCGGCTTTGACTTCGGATAAACGGGGAAGGAAAGCTCGGGTACAACGCGTGGTAGGAAAATGCGGAGCGCTGGGAGTTGGTAATTTTCGTAATGCTTCTAAGGCAATCGCTGCTGCTGCGGTGCTAGCAGACGAACAAGCAGAAGCTAATAATCAACAGATAAACAATGAAGCAATTGATTATAAATTAGAAAATAATGGATATGATTACAATCCAGATTCTAATAATGCCCTTTCAGGTGGGGGGATTTTGCGAGTTGCGCTTACTTCGGGGACTAATTTAGGTAAGGTAGCTACTTTTGCCGCAGGGAATTTTGTCGAAGATGCCAAGTTTGCTGAGCATCTAGCGGCGATGCGGAAATTATCTCCTGAGCATTTATTTGAAGAAGCTGGGGATGTGCGCGGACGCAAAGTTGAAGTAGAAAAAACCCCACATTCTAAAAGAACAACTGTCCATGATACCAATACCCATGATGCTGGAGATATTGAAACTACTAAGCGTAAAAAAGGGCATTTTGAAGCTGATGCAGATGTTAATAAGAAAGGGAAAGTTAATCTTGAGAAAAACGCGGTTAGGGTAGAAAAAGCTGCGGCAGATGTGGCAGATGATGTAGCTGATGCGGCAGGGGATACAGCGAAAACAGGTGCTAAAATAGCTACTAAAGAAGCAGGATTCTTTGCAAAAATGGCAAAATTTGGTAAAAAATTAATTCCTTTTGCTGGAGGTGCCGTAACCGCAATAGCAGCGAAAGAAGCAGATGCTAATATTGATGCAGCTGTAAAAGCTGGAGATATTACTGAAAAAGACGCTGAAAAAATTCGTGATTTTAACAAAGCAAAAGTAGCAAATGATACATTTAATCCATTTTTAGTAATTGGTGTGGTTGGCGAGCATGAGGTTAAGAAAAATTTAGAAAAACAAGTTAGTGAAAAAGCTGCTAGTTTGGCACTTTCTTCTACCGCAGAAGATTTAGCCGAATTGGCTGGTGGCTCGAAAGCAGGAACTAAACACTATAAAAAGTTGACGGATGATAAAGCAGAGTTGAAAAAAATGGCGGCGGATGAGCATGATCCCAAACATAAATTAGCCGCAGCTAAATTAAAAGTAATGCAAGTTCGTGCGAGTGCGGATGATATGGGATTGGTGGATATGGCTTTGTATGGTATAACTAAGACTAAAGAATTTAATAAAGCGCAGGATGATTTTAATGCAGAAGCAGAAAAATATGAGAATGAAGTGAAAAATGCGGCGACCAAGGCAAAAACTGCTTTGGCAGAGAAAAAGCCAGAGGATGCAAAAGATGATAAGAAGCATTCAGTGGCTGAAGTGAAAGATGGGCATGATGTGGCACCTAATGTTGGTAAAGATGTGGTAGCCAAAAACGATAAACATAATGATGACAAGAAAAAACATGGCGTTTAGAGCTTGACCCACCCTACACGACAGCATTATTAACAACTATCATCACATTGAATAAAAATGATTCTTTGCAAAAGCCCATCCATTGTCATACCGCCCTGCGGCGGTATGACAATGGATAGTGTGCCCACATAACTTGCTGTTTTTATAATGTAAAATCATGTTGTTAATAATGCTGTCGTGTAGGGTAAACTTGAGCATAATATCTTTTATTTCACGTAATAAAATTAACAATTATATTTTCTAATGCCGATTATGGGGGTGGCGTGTAGGAGTTGGATTTCTGAGTGGGAAATATTACCGTTTGCCGTGCTAAGATTATAAGTGCCGATATTGCTGCCGAGCTCTAATATATGGGTGCTGGCGGAGTGGTCTTGGTGAATTATGAGGCATACTTTGCCGATAGAGCTGGTTTTTATCTGACCATCACCAATTTGCATGGGGTGATAAAAATAGATGATGTCATTTTCGTTTATCCATGGATTATTATGGTCGCCACTCACCCTAGCGGCAAGAATTTCGGGCGCTTCTTCTTCGTCTAATAAGGCATAAGTCTCGCCGTGGATGGCGCGAGTATTTTCGGTTTCTTCAAGGGGAAAATATTGGTGATTATCCGTCAATCCCAAAATGGCGATGCTCGGAGGAGCAATTATTAGTAATTCAGGGGAAATGTTTAAAGCTTCCGATAATTTGCCAATCCATTTCATATCTAAACCACGTTCACCGCGTTCTAACTTTTGCACCTGCGAAGGGGTGATACCCATACGCCTAGCCAGCTCGGACATGTTCAGTCCGCGAGATTCGCGTATTTCGGTGATGCGGTTTTTTAACTGGTTCATGACTACATAATATACTTTTCTTATTCGAGGCGCAAGGTGGCTTTTTTGAACATTTTATACAAAATGTATTGATTTATTTTATACAATATGTATAAATGCTAACGGTTTTATGCAATTGGGAGGGTTTATGCGGACTAATGTTAAGGTTAAAAATAAATTGGTTAGTGAAACTTTAAAAAATATTCAGGCGAAAAATGATATTGGTACAGCGCAGCGCCATGCAAAAGGGGATGTTGAGTTGCATGGAAGCCGCGCTTATGTGCAGCAGCAAGATGCACTTAGTTTTTATTTAGCAAGGGATATTATCGGCAAGCGGCATTACGGGGCAGGGATGCGGCTTTACGCGGATTTTATGGTCGCGCATCGGAGCGCTACAGGCTTGGTTATGTCCCCTGATGATTTGGTGGGGCGTCCGCCTAAAGGTAGTGGTGGGCGCATGGGTGATGGACGGATGGCAGCGTTTGATAGTTATAATCATGCGTTGATGGCGGTGGGGAAGGTTTCGGCACGGATTTTGTTTAATGTTTGTATTGAGGGTAAAAAAATGCCTGAATTTATTGAGGAATTTAAATGGAATCGGAAAAATACGGGTGTTGATAGGATGAAAGAAGCATTAGACGATTTAGCAGATTATTATCGAGTTTTGTGGGAGGAGCAGAAGAAGTTGGAGGAGCATAAATCTTAACACAATTGTAACTTTATTTATAATAGATTATCTGTATGTTAAGCTGCTAAAAAAAATAATAAAATCTTCAAAAAATAAGAAAATAACGTGTCATATAACAAAAAAGATTTTCCCATGTGGAAATTGCTGGATAATCCGCAGGTGGTTCAGCATTTGCGTGAACATTATGCAAAAAAAGGTTTTTTGCATGGGGTGGAATTGTGTGATTTTTTAATAAAAGATAATCTACAACAGCTTAATCTCCAAAATAACAATTCAGAATTAATTGAGCAAGCTTTTTTATCGGGTTTTCGCACCGATCCCAGTACTGGTTCGGTGGTGCGGGATTGGGAGCGATTATTTCGTAGCGAGGCAGAGAATTATGCAAATAATTTTTCCGCAGCTAATAATGATCCTGTTTCTGTCGTTGATATTGATTTTACAAATATTTCCAACGCTAATTTAGTGCTCGGGCGCGATCAGGTTACGCGCGCAATGGCGATTATTACAAAAATATGTCAAGATGCATTGACTAAGCCAAAACATTTTTTACAGGCGCGGGCAAATTTTTTCGGTTTGCACGATACGCATTGTGTGGATTATCCGACTTTTCTTTCACCTAAAGCTGCTAATGGCACCACTTGTTTTCGTATGGGGGGTGACGAGCTGCGCATGTTTGTGACGGGGCTAAATCAGCACGATCTGGAAGATAGATTGCATTATGCCGAGCGAGAAACCATGAAATTTATTGCGGATTTGGGAGTAAAATGGTTGGAACATCATAAGAATGATAAATCTCCCGGTTTTGGCGTGGGTTATGGATTTGCGATGGTGTCAGGCTCGGACAATGAGAAAATTTATGATTCTTTAGATATGAAAGTAGAGGTGAATAAGGAAAAAATTGCGCAGCACAAGTTTTTAGATTTTTTTGGTGGTCGTGATAATAGTCTTTCACAGCAATTGACCCAAAAGCATGTGGTTGGGCGCAGAGGTGACCAGCCTGTCTCTTCTCCGGAGGAACTAGCAAAAGATCTTTCTCCTGCACAGGTAGAAAAGGTGTTACAACATGCAGAAACCGCTTTTGATGTAAAGCAAGCGCATAAAGTTGTGGCCTGGCCGTCGGAATTGCTGTTGCCAATTAAATATCAAGATAGTTTATTTGATAATCGGATACATGCAGCAGGTATTTATGCGCAAGAACATGATTTTGATGTTAAACAGGCAGATTTTTTAAAATTATCTGCGGATATTTTTAACTCTATTGATAGCGTTTCTGGGCTGAAAGCCCCGCACATGTTTGCTGAAGCTCTGGCGCAGAGTAAAGCAGCGCCGCATACAATTTTATTAACCATGGAAGTGACCAATATTCGTGGATTAAATATTATTGGACACATGGAGGCGAATAAAATTATTGAACTCGCAGGGAGAACTATAACCAATTGTGTTGCCAAACATTTGGGAGTAGCGGCGGCGAAGAATTTGTTTTGTGGTGGTGGTGGGCATGTACGTTTACTTTATAATTTTGATGAAGCAGATATTGCTGCACAAATGGAAAAAGTACAAGCAATGTTGCAAGATGCAGGAGAGCGGATTGCCAAACTCAATGAGCTTTCTTTAGATGATGTCAAGCTGCGGGTGGGCGATGTTGAACATCCTTCAAAGGATAATATAGAAAAAGGCGTGTCACTGGTTTTTGCGGCTATTGAGGTTCCCAAAGACATTAAAATCCCCAAAGGTTTGGAGTCAGATGATTTTTACGCCTTGCGCGTGGTAGAAAAAATGGCAGACTCACACGCCAGAGTAGGAAAAACACTCGAATATAGCCAAATGGTTGGCCAAATGGTTGGAGATTCATTAGCGATATTGGGCAATAATATCGAGGGAAGATGTCAGCAAATAAAAGGTGTGCCCGAGGAAATCCATAAAAATGTTTTAGAGCATAAAAGAGAAAAAAATGTGTTGGAAGAAGTCGCAGGCACTTCTGTCGAACAAGAACTATCTGTTACAAAAAATAGAGAAAAACCCCCTCGCCATAAATTTATTGGTAGGATGCCAGATAAGGAAAGAAATTGGGTGCAGCTAAGTAGTGATGACAATTCTTTTCAAGAGAGGGTTTGATGAGATTAATATTGATTAACTAATGTTTTTTACTTTTTTCATGCTCTTATTTAGGAGTTTATGAAAAAGAATATATGAAGGTTTGATAAAAAAGGCGAACTCCCTCGGGAGCTCGCCTTTTTTTATACCTCCATCAAACTTCCAATTCCCTTTCTTAAAAATCCTTGCTATAAACCTTGCTGGCATACTAAATGACAATACTATTAATAACCATCATCGCATTGAATAAAAATAACTTTTTGCAAAGGTCTATCCGTTGTCATACCGCTGTAGAGCGGTATCCATGCCGCACTATTGGCTTACAGCTAATTGATAGACATGGATACCGCCCTACGGCGGTATGACAACGGATGGTGTCAACATAACTTGTTGTTATGTAATGAATAATGTTGTTGATGGTAATGTCATGTAGTATAGCTTCCAGCATAAAAAAAGGTAAAAAACATGAGCAATGTAGTAGTAATCGGCTCGCAATGGGGCGATGAAGGTAAAGGGAAAATCGTTGATTGGTTGTCTGAACGCGCCGAAGTAGTGGTGCGCTTTCAAGGTGGGCATAATGCTGGGCATACTTTGGTGGTGGATGGCACTACTTATAAGCTAAGCTTGTTGCCTTCAGGCGTGGTGCGTTCCAACAAATTAAGCATTATTGGTAACGGGGTGGTGATTGACCCAATTGCACTGCTCAGCGAAATAGAAAAAATTTCTGCCCAAGGGGTGGATGTAAACCCGACTAATCTGCGCATTGCCGAAAACGCTAGCTTGATTCTTACCATTCACCGGGAGATGGACGGAGTGGCGGAAATGCTGCGCGGCGAGGCAAAAATTGGCACCACACGCCGCGGAATTGGTCCTGCTTATGAAGATAAAGTAGCCCGTAGAGGCGTGCGTGTGTGCGATTTGGCGGATATAGACGTGTTGGAGCAGAAAATTGATGGCATTTTGGCGCATCATAATCCGTTATTAATTGCCGCAGGGCAACCAGCTTACACGCGGGAAATGGTCTTGGAACCATTGATGTCGGTAGCGGAAAAAGTTTTGGCATTCGCCAGCCCAGTGTGGAAAATTCTTGATGAAGAGCAGAAAAAAGGCAGCAAAATGCTGTTTGAAGGCGCCCAAGGGGTGATGCTGGATGTTGACCACGGAACTTATCCGTTTGTGACTTCTTCTAACACAGTTGCCGGTTTTGCCGCTTGCGGCAGTGGCACGGGCCCTGCCAATACGGGCTTTGTGCTGGGTATTACCAAGGCTTATACTACTCGCGTGGGCAGTGGTCCGTTCCCGACGGAGCAAGATAATGAAATTGGGCGCACTTTAGGTGAGCGTGGGCATGAATTTGGCACGGTAACTGGTCGTCCGCGCCGTTGTGGCTGGTTTGATGCAGTGATGGTGCGCCAAGCAGTGAAAACCGCAGGTATCAAAGGCATTGCGCTGACCAAGTTAGATATATTAGACGGCATCAGCCCTTTAAAAATCTGTGTGGGTTACGAAGTGGACGGCAAAAAATATGATTATTTGCCTGCGTCACAATCATTACAAGCGCGGATTAAGCCAATATTTGAAGATATTGAAGGCTGGAGCGAAAGCACCCAGGGCGCGCGCAGCTGGGCAGAGCTTCCTGCCGCGGCAATAAAATATATCCGCCGTATTGAAGAATTGATTGAATGTCAGGTGACTTTGCTTTCTACTAGTCCGAAACGAGAAGATACTATCATGGTGCGGGATCCATTCTTGGGGGTGTAAATTAACCATCTGTTTTTAGGGCAGAAAAAATGAAAAACCTATTATTGATATTAGGATTTATTTTTCTAGCTTGGCTGGGTGGTTTGTTGTGGTTTATCAGCATTGTTCCCACCCAACCTTTGTCACCTGATGTTAGGGCGGATGCGATAATCGTCCTCACTGGGGGGCGTTTGCGCATGGAGCATGGATTTGACATGCTAGACGAGCAAGCCGCGCTGCAAATGTTGATTTCGGGGGTTGGTAAGCAGTCTAACCTCGCGCAAATTGTTAAATCTATGCATGATAAAGTCAGAGATTACCGTAAATATAAAGATAATGTAACCTTGGGATACAAGGCGGATGATACCACCAGCAACGCCGCCGAGGCAGCTAGTTGGATGGCACAAAACAATTTTCAATCCCTGCGCTTAGTTACCGCCCATTATCACACTCCGCGTAGTTTATTGGAATTTCATAAAGCCATGCCTGGCAAAGAAATCATTGCTGATCCTGTATTTCCAGAAGAAGTAAAATTGCAAGGATGGTGGTTATATTCAGGTACTCGCTGGTTATTATTATCGGAATATCATAAATATATAGCAGTTATGTTGCGCCAAAAACTTGACTATTATTAAATATATGTTAATTGTAGCTTATCCTTACATTGATGTTATGGATATTTTCCTTATTTGATGGCGTTTTTTTAGTATAAAAAGCGCGATTCTTTCCCTTTTGGAGGGTTTTTGTTATGAGTACACAAGAGATGTTTGTTTGGATTTCAGGTATCATTGCAGTTTGTATTTTAGTGGTTAGTGTCGCTAATTCTATTCGTGAAACTCTACAGCGAAAATATGAATGTCAAAGACCTCTTTATGAAAAAGATGATGACAACGGCTATTGTTTTTCTTATGGCTGGATTTCAGGAGATAGTTTAGATGAACAAGTTGATTATCTTGCGAGTGTTTTTCAAAAACGAGTGATAATTCTGTTTAATCGTATTAACGGCGATAGCTGGCTGCGTGATGAAATGGAGGCTTGCTATTTTGAGTTCACTTCTTGGGGCTTTCGTGATTTGCTGCAAGAAATTGATGAAAAAGTTGAGCGGATAAAAAATCTGGAGCTTAATGGTGATGGCGATAGTGAAGATTTACGTAATGGTTCACTAACGCTGCTGGAATGGTTCAAAAATGAAGTGGAGCTATTTGTCGCGTGTGACATGGTGGATAAAGAGCAGGATGATTACTAACATCCATTAAAAACAACCATTTGGAAATGGTTTTATTAGCAAGGGATTGCATTTTTTTTAAAATTGGAGAAAAATGTATGGCTATTAATCGAAGTTTAGTGGTTGGATTGGTTGCGGGAGTTACCTGTAGCGTTTTTAGTCTGCTAATCAGCTACATGCTTGCTTTAGAGAAATCATCCATAGTGGCGATTGCTTTATTTGCCGCCATCTTTGGAACCTTCGGGGGAATGGGATTGGGCATACAATTTCCCAAAATTGCTGCGCTTAGTGTGGCTAAAATGGTAAGATTCTCTATTGTTATTGGAATATTAGGAATTGTGGGTTTATTTGCATTATTTCACATATTCTAATTTTTTGCTTGGAAGCTGCCAGAGCATATTGCTCCTGGCAGCTTTTATTTTTCTGAGCCAATCGCGCCTGAGCGCCAGATTACACTGATAAAAAATCCCTTAGCACTGGGTAAGATAGCGAGAGATAATAAGAATGCATAACTCATAATCACCAATAAAATAACCCATTCAGGCCAATCTAAGTTGGGCACAACGCCCAGTAAGAAGGGTGCAACTACATGCCCAGCTAATAAAATAGTCAACCATGCTGGGGCATCATCTGCACGAATATGCCCAAATTTTTCACCACATTGTGCGCATGCTTCTACTTGTTTGAGGTATGATTTAAACAAAGCGCCGTCACCACAATTGGGGCAGCGCCCATAGATGCCACGTTTTAGTATTTTGGGAAAAGATTGGGTTTGTTTGCTCATTTATCTAATAATTTTGCATCAGATTTTATTCGCTTGGCTATTATTTTTATATGTTCTGCTGGTAGAATGTTTTCTGGTAAATCGCCGCCAATGCGTATAATTGCGGCACGGACTTCTCTGCCAACTTGCTCATGGGTGTTGATGGCAGCAGTTTGGCTGTTAATATGCTCACGCTTAAGTTTTTCGCGGGTTTGCGTCATGCAAAACTGGTTGGCGGCGAGTTCGGTGGCGTCCATTCTATCCAAAAGATTTTCTTTTTCGGGAATTTTTTTGCGTTTTTTGATGTTTTCTTTTCCTAAGCCCCCATATAATCCCTTATATCCAGCATCGTGGAACACGCAAAACATGCGATTTTCTACGCCTGCCCGCCTTGCCGCACCCGAAAGAGCTTTAAATTCTTCTGCCGTTTGCTTGCGCAATTCCAGCCGTTCTTTATCAGAAGCTAATTGTGCGGATTTTTGGTCATCTAATTCTTGGCGGCGAGTCTGGATAGCAAAATATTTTTGTGCCTCAGCAATTTCGGGTTTGCGCGGATCGCCATTTTGCGCAATGAGGTAACAGGCGAAGCGTGAGAGTTGGTAATCCTCTATTTCTCGCGTTCCCGTCTTACCAAGACCTATCATTTTGCCGGCGCCGGCAAAATGATAATTTGTTTTATTTCCAGCCGCTTCGCAGGAATTCATGGCGCGAAATAGAGCATCTTCGAAGCGTCGCCATTGGCTATAACCTAGTACTGGTTGCAGCTCGCGTGCGCTCCAATATTCCGCGCCATGCTCGTTGGTGTTTTTTAGTTTTTCAAACTCTTCGCTGCCAATGCTGGTCATAAAACTTTACTTTTTTATCTCCGCATAAGCCCAGTCTAACCATGGCAATAATGCAGCAACATCAGCAGTTTCCACAGTTGCGCCACACCAGATGCGTAGTCCCACGGGGGCATCACGATATGCACCTAAATCCAGCCCAGCTTTTTCGGTTTCTAGTAATTTTACTAATTGTTTAGCTTTGGCTGCCTGTTCTTTTTCATCTAGGCTGGCAAACCATGGGTCAATGATTTTTAAGCAAACTGAAGTATGTGAGCGGATAGAAGGTTCCGTGGTTAAAAAACCTGCCCAGTCGGATTTTTCTACCCAAGCAGAAACGGCGCTTAAGTTAGCTTTAGCGCGAGCAATTAAGCTTGTTAATCCGCCAATGGATTCTGCCCATTTCAAGCCATCGAGTGCATCTTCTACTGCCAGCATGGAAGGGGTGTTGATGGTTGCGCCTTCAAAAATATCTTCCATTAGTTTTCCGCCTTTGGTTAAGCGGAAGATTTTAGGCATCGGCCAAGCGGGGGTGTAGCTTTCTAAGCGTTCCACTGCGCGGGGTGATAGTACCAACATGCCGTGCGCGCCTTCGCCGCCCAGCACTTTTTGCCAGCTCCATGTTACCACATCTAGCTTGTTCCATGGCAAATCCATGGCGAAAGCGGCAGAAGTAGCATCGCAGATGGTAAGGCCAGTGCGGTCATCCGAAATCCAGTCACCATTGGGGACACACACGCCCGAGGTGGTGCCATTCCACGTAAAAATAACATCATGATTTGAATTAACTTCGCGCAAATCTGGCAATTGCCCATAAGGGGCTTTCAACACGCGAGTATCTGGCAATTTCAGTTGCTTAACTACATCAGTCGCCCAGCCTTCGCCGAAGCTTTCCCATGTTAGCACATCTACGGGTTTTGCCCCCAGCAAAGACCACATCGCCATCTCTACCGCGCCGGTATCCGAAGCGGGAACAATGCCGACATGATAACCCGCAGGAATGTTAAGGATTTTTTTGCTACGCTCAATAACTTCTTGCAATTTCGCTTTACCTACGGATGCGCGGTGCGAGCGACCTACGGGAGTGTCTTGCAGTGCAGAAAGTTCCCAACCGGGGCGTTTGGCGCAAGGACCAGATGAAAAACAAGGGTTTTTTGGTTTTAATGAAGGTTTGGTCATGATGATTCCATAATTGCTTGAGATTAATGAGCCTCGTATAGCAAGTATGGCGGTGTTTTCCAAATGAATTTTTTTGGTGGGAGGTGAACGATGGGGCTTTTTATTGTTAAAAGCCCCATCGTAAAATGTTATTCTGCTGCCCCAGTTGTTAATATCGCTAGAGACAGAGCTTTATTGAAGTTTTCTTCAAAAATTTCTTTGTATTTTTCGAATCCCCGCTTCACCGCCGTTTGGTATTCATGGTAGTCTTTGACCGCCCCTTCCAATCTCCAAGTAAAAAGTTCTTCTCCACTTGGAAATATTGCTTTGAACGCTGGAGGGTTATCAACCTCCACAATTACAGCATCTTGGAAGTTTAGCGGCAACTTTTTGTGTAAAGTTGCGCAAACCACCTCTCCTATCGATACGGTATAGTGTTGCCATTCGCACCCACAAAATGGGTTGTAATATTCATAGTATTCACGAAAAAATCCGTGTAAATTTTCACGGATTTTAGCGTACTCATCCAAAGTTTTCATATCAATTTTGTTCATGACTCCTCCTTAGGAAACTATGAACATAAAAAAATTCATTATTAAAAAATAATGAGCCATAGTCATGTTTTAACTATCATCAAAAAAACCACGTAAGGTATAGCTAAAAGCATAAACAAAACCTGTGTAAACAATTAATTATATTAATACAAGTTAAAAATCGCCACACTGCCAGATACTTTTTTGCACGAAGAAATAGTTGTTATATTTCAATGCTATACGGCGTCATTCCCGCGTAGGCGGGAATCCCTCTATCCAATTGTTTTAGGTGATTGTTGAAAAAGAGATTGCCGCCTGCGCGGTAATGACAACCGGAGAAAATCACCCCAATTTCACATCAAGCCCAATATCAACATTATTCGCCGAATGAGTCAGCCGCCCGACCGAGATAAAATCCACTCCCGTTTCCGCCACCGAGCGCACACGCTCTAGGCTCATATTGCCGGAAGCTTCCAGCTTACAAGCTCGATTAACCAACAGCACTGCCTCACGCATTTGTTCACAGCTCATATTATCTAATAAAATCACATCCGCTTGCGCGCTCAGTGCGGCTTGTACTTGTGCTAAATCATCACATTCCACCTCAATTTTCACCAAAGACGGTGCGTTCTCGCGGGCTTGTTGGATGGCGGCCTCTATACTTCCATAAATAGCTATATGGTTGTCTTTTATCAATATACCATCATCAAGGCGCATGCGGTGATTGCGCCCGCCGCCAATGCGCACTGCGTATTTATCTAACATACGAAAGCCGGGCATGGTTTTGCGCGTGTCTAAAATGATGGCGTTGGTGCCTGCAACTGCCTGCACATATTGCCGCGTGAGGGTGGCAACGGCACAAAATTTCGCGAGGAAGTTTAAGGCGGTGCGTTCAGCGGCTAAAATTGCCCGTGCGTTGCCGTTAACTTCTAGCAAAACTTCGCCTGTGTTTAGTAATTGCCCTTCTTCTATTTTGCTGGAGCATTGGATTTCATTATTCAAAGAATAAAAAACCTGTGCGACGAAGTCTAACCCACAGGCGACCAATTCCTCCCGCGCGCGCATTTGTAAGCTGGCGGTCATGCTCGGTGGAATTAGTAATTCGCTGGTGATGTCACCCCGTCCTATATCTTCCGCTAGCGCGGCTTGGATTAGCCATTGTTGTTCTTGTTGCATTTTTTTCGTTTTTTCGTTGATGGTTGGTTATATGTATCACACTGCTCTGTACTTTTTTAGCACAATAAAATGTTTCTTATCATTAGTACTCTCTATTGTCATCCCCGCCTTGTGCGGGGATCTCAGGACACAAAAAATACAGAATTTGTAGCCCTAGATCCCCGCACAAGGCGGGGATGACGATAGAGAGTATGATGAAAAACAAAAAAGTGTCGGGTAGTGTGTATGTATATAACATAGCGAAAATGAATACGAAAAAAAACTTAAATTATGAAGGCGTGTTAATGACAAAGCTTGTTATTGGTGTATAATCCAGCAGTAGGACTAGGTGTTCTTTATTTATGGTTATTATAATGTGCCAAATTCAGTCAGAAAAATTTTTAGATATGGATGCATTTATTCAATTGGGAATTGATTCTGCTTTAAATGTTGAGTTGTGTGATTCAGAAAAAGTTTGGGATGAGTTAGAACAGATTATTGTTAGAGCTGAAAACAAGAATAAATGATTGTTAAAATATGATTTTGGAAGATGTTGTTTCTGATGCGGAAAAAGAATTTGAATACGAGTTGGAGGTTTTTCGAATAGAAGTAAATATGGCGACTCAGGCTTTTTATTCTTGGTTGGTCGCCGCTAAAATTTTTTCTAATGATAAGCTTCCGTTATATACCAAAAGCGAATCAGTTTGTTTCTTAGGCACTGTGCGTAATGCTTTAGATGTTTCTTTTATGTTATCTTTGGGGCGACTTTTTGATAAAAGAAAAGACTGTAATTTCAATTTAAGAACAATAAGCGAAATTGCAAAAAAAAATATTAATATTTTCAGTAAAGAATCTCTTAGGTCTAGAAAAGCAAAAAATGGTTTTCATGATGATAATTATATAAACAAAGCATATTCACCAACGAATGATGATTTCGTAGAATTGGATAGGCAGATAGATATATATCGTAAAAAATATGAGAAATATAATATTATTCGGAACAAAGTTCATGCTCATAGAGAGTTTTCTCATAAAGAACCAAAGTTTTGGAATCTTTTTGATGAAACTAAAATTTCAGAGTTAGAAGAAATATTTGCTTTTCTTAATCAGTTAGATACTAATTTTTTTGAATTATATCATAACGGTAGAAAATTTAACTTGGAACCAGCTACATTTTCTATATATGAATTGATAAATAAAGAGAAAACTAACAATAATAATACACCTCTTCAACAGAGGGTTGTTTATGATGCCAAGAAATTTTTTGAATTATTACAATAAATTACATAGATATTGCTCTATATAAAAAAGAAGAACAAATGAAAAACACCCACTCTTTCGACATAGTAATCATCGGCGCTGGCGGTGCCGGTTTGCGAGCTGCTATAGCAGCTTGTGCGGCTGGGGCATCGGTGGCAGTAGTCAGCAAAGTTCCGCCTGCACGAAGCCATACGGTGGCGGCGCAGGGGGGGATTAATGCGGCTTTGGGGAATGTTACGCCGGATGATTGGCGGTGGCACATGTTTGATACGGTGCGTGGGTCTGACTGGTTGGGGGATCAGGATTCGATTGCTTTTATGTGCAAACAGGCTCCGGCGGCAATTCATGAGTTAGAGGCTATGGGGGTGGATTTCACTCGGGACCAACAGGGGAATATTTATCAGCGGCCTTATGGCGGCATGTCCACGGATTTTGGTAAAGGGGGCATGGCATATCGAGCTTGTGCTGCGGCGGACCAGATTGGTAATGCGATGATGGACGGTTTGACGCGGGAAATGCAAAAATATGACGCGAAGTTTTTTGTAGAATTCATCGTGCTAGATTTATTATTCACCAAAGATGGCGCTGCCTGTGGGGTGCTGGCATGGGAACTGGCTACGGGAGAAATTCATCAGATTTTGGGGCGGGAAATAATTATTGCTACGGGTGGTTATGGGCAGGTTTATGCGGCTACTACTGCGGCTTCTACTTGTACGGGGGATGGCAATGCGTTTGCACTGCGGGCTGGGTTGGGCTTGCAGGATATGGAATATGTGCAGTTTCACCCCACGGGGATTTATGGTTACGGGATATTAATCTCCGAAGCAGCCCGCGCCGAGGGTGGGGTGTTGCTTAATAATATTGGCGAGCGCTTTATGGAGCGTTATGCCCCGAAATATAAAGATTTAGCCTCGCGGGATGTAGTGGCGCGGGCGATGTTCCAAGAAATTCGTGAGGGGCGCGGCTGCGGTGCCAAAGGTGACCATTTGCTTCTGGATATGTCGCAATTAGATGAAAAAACTATTGCGGAGGGGTTGCCGACCATAAAAACCATCGCCCAGCAATTTGGGGGTACGGATATTAGCAAAACTCCCGTACCCGTAGTTCCTACTGCGCATTATACTATGGGCGGCATTCCGACTAACCGCGAATGTCAGGTGCTTTTTGTGGCGGAGGATGGCAGCGAAAGAATCGTTGAAGGATTATATGCAATTGGTGAAGCGGCGAGTAACTCGGTGCATGGGGCTAATCGCTTAGGCTGTAACTCTTTGTTAGATTTGGTGGTTTTTGGAAAATATGCGGGGGAAAAAACCGCGGAGCTGGCGCGTGGGCAGGCGGCTTATAGCGCAGCAGACATTGCACCAGAATCATTAGAAAAAGCTCGCCAACATTTTATGCGGTTGAGTAAGGGCGGTAAAGCAGATGGGGTTACGCCGTTTGCTTTGCGGAAAAATATTCAGGAAATTATGATGCAACACGGCGGAATATTGCGCGATTTTGCTTCCCTGCAAGCGGGCATAAAAAAACTGCTGCTCGCGCAGGAAGTTTTGCAATCTGGTTTAGCTATTACTGACCAAACGCGGCAATGGAACAACCAATTAGTCACCGCCATTGAAGCGGAAAACCTCCTGCTACAAGCCTTGGCAACCCTCACCAGCGCCAACTACCGCACCGAAAGCCGCGGCGCCCATTTCCGCGAAGATTATCCCCTGCGCGATGATGAAAACTGGCAAGTGCATAGTTTGGTAAGCATAGCGGATGGCGGTGCAGTGCGCCTACAAAAACGCGCCGTGCGGATGGATACGGGCATGCAGGATGTGGGCACGATTGCGCCCCAGTTGCGGAGTTATTAGTTTTTTATGCTAATTTTTTAGACTCGTGCATTTTTTGTTATCTTGCTTTAAATATCCCCTCGTTTTTATTTCGTAGCAATTCTGCCATTGTCAGTTTGGAGGTTAATTATGTGTGATTTTTGTTTGAGCAGGAAAATCAAAAATGGGGGCAATATGTTGTTTTTCACCAATTATTCTGGATAATGGTTGTGTTTCTTGCAATTCTCGTTGTTTTGCTTGCTCAAAGGCAATTTCTTTTTTAAGCAATTGATTGTATTGCTCTAAAGCTTCATCAGTAACATGCAGTTTTGTTACGTCCTTGTAGTTTTCATAAATATCACTAACCCCAAGATGAGCGGTTTCGTTTTTTTTCCAAACCATAAAAAGTCCGACGGCATGAGTAACAGCAAAAAAACAATATCCAATTTTTTTTGCCATACCAGTATCAAGTCCTTGGCGAAGCGCAATTTTCCGTGCAGCAAAATCAGCACCAACTGATGCTAAAAATATACCTCCAATCATCCCAAACCAAGACGCAGCATCACGCAAACCAACATGTTGGCTCTTACGCTCTTCGTAAGGAATCGGAGTGTATTTTTCAACCATGAGCTACCACATGTTCAAATTTGTTTTGTAAATTATCTGCAATAATGGTTTTGCTATTTATTATACTTGAAGGTTGTTGCTGCTCGAATTGTGCAGTTTTTTTCTCCTCTTTTTCTAACATCTCTCGTAAGCGTATATTTTCACGTTCTAGTTCTGGATTGCTGTGGGGAATAATTTTTATATTTGAAATATCACGATTAATTTCATCAACAGCGATTTTTTCTGACTCAACCTTACGCCAATGTTCGTATCCGAGAACTAATCCACTTAAAATCATGCCGACAGCGCCACCTAAAAAAGCTATTGGTTTTTTTAATTCTGTAGATAGAGCTGTCAACTTCTCAGGACTAGTTGACGCTGCTTTAAATTCATTTCTGAAAGACTCAGGAAGTGGCAACCAAGAAAATGCTTTAAATACAAGGCTAGGCTTATGTTCGGTTAATTTGTAAGCAGTGCCGCCACCGATAGCAAAGCCTGTACCAGTAACCGCAAGTTCATATAATTTCTTTTTGGCGTAGCTACCTGCGCTCAATTCATCTTCATGTTTTTCCTTCACGGAAATTTTGTTATTTTCAGATTTTTCCATAAAATATACCAAGATGATTTTTGTATTTGGCTATTATGCTGGTTTATGATGACGATTTTATTACAGAAAGTATATAAAATAAAAACTGCGTAAATCCAAAATATTTGAACTTACGCAGCCGCTCACTATTTGGTGCTAATACCAAAAAACAAACCAATGATGGCGACACCAACCATCACCACACTGCCAACTACTTTCATTGTATCCCATTCCTCATTTGGCATGGTGACACGATTTCTGCACTCTGGCTTAGAGCAAACCCAATACTGACTAGTTGCTGTTTCGCTTTGTAAAAGCATTTCACCATTACAGCCATCTTTGATACATCTTTTTGTCATGACACTCTCCAAAAGGAAAACTTCATCCATAGTAAATAAAAACCTATCTCCAGATAGATATATGATTTAAAAACAAGCACTAAACCAACAATCCTGCGAATTTAACATGCCTTTTTAACATGCCACTTACAATGTCTTTTAAAAACAGACATCTTCCATGAAATGTAAGTAACATCAATTTATTAGCATGAGATAGGGGGGGGGGTGTCAATAGAAAAAATTAATAAATAGGTAAATATTTTTGCGTTTTAAATTTGAGTTAGCCCTCACTTTTGACACTGCCCCGCATATTTAATTTAATTTCTGTATGAAGATTCTGTGACATTTTTTATTTCTAATTAAATCCAACAAAGCCAGAACAAACAGCACCCATAATAGAAAAGCCAGGGGAAGCCGAGAATATCAAGAAAGCTGAAGGCTTTTTTAAAGATTTATCGGGAACAAAGCTTGCTATTATTGGGGGAAGCGTTGCTTTTTTGGGGACGGTTGGGTATTTTATTTATAAAAAATTGCAAGCAGATAAAGGTTTGCCCGTGGATGGCAAAGTTGCCGCACGTTGATTATGTTCTCAATGCTTCTTTAAATATCCCCTCGTTTTTATTTCGTAGCAATTCTGCCATTGTCAGTTTGATGGGTGCTTTTTAAAAATAGCCGCTGCGGATGATTCACAGCACTACAAGTTGTAGGGTAGAAATAGGCGCGGAGCAGATGTGGAAATGGTCTGATGCGGTTTAATTTTCGGCAGCTGGTTGGTGGTGGGATTCTTGGGGGGAATAGTGGTAGGTATAAAAAAAGCAGCCTTCCTTTTGGAAAGGGCTGCTTTTTGTTGGGGGAGTTGTTGGTTACAGTTTGTGACCTTGGTATTTTTCTAAAGTACCTTCATGTTTGCCACCAAATGGTAGAACTTTAGTATTAGCTTCCTCAATGGTGCTTTCTAAGTAGCCGTCCGCTCCTTCAATAGATGGGCTGCCTGCTATGCCTGAATTGCCACCTGCGCCACCGATACCGTGTTTCTGCAAAATTCTTTTTCGGTCTTCTGCTGCTCTAATAGCGTATTCTTCTTCAGTACGTTCAACGTATCTATCCCACAGTATAGCTCTGACTGACATCAGAAGTGTTCTGGTGGTTAGTCGTGTCATTACTCTAAATTCATTGGAATCTTGTATATCTGGAAAAAATGATCTGTATTCGCTCTTTCCATGATAATTTCTAAGAGTGTCCACAAGACCATCTGGAAATTGCGTTCCAAGCATATATCCATTTCTTCCAGATGCGATTGGTGTATTTTTTGGCACATCTCCCAACCATTCAGAAGCATCTTTACCAATTAGAGGGCAAAATTCATCAATAAACACAACTGCCCACGCATTTACTGGACCTTTTCTTGTCTGTCTAGGTTCACAAAACTCTCTTGCCAGTGGGCCATTTATTTCATCTAGGGTAATAAGAAATCCCATTTTTTAGTCCATATCTTTAAGTTATATTTTTTATAAGGTGTAGCCATATACATAACACATGTGACAATTTTATTACAATAAATAATTTTAATTAATTTTAATTAAATTCCAAAACTATCGTAAGATGTGCTATCCATTCGGTTGGTGGTTCCGTAATGAGCAGGGATGCTGTTTAGTATTTGTCGGTGATTGATTAAATTTTCAGTATGGCTTTTATCCGCCATGGTTTTTGCTTTTATTTTGGCATAAGAACTAATGGATTGTACTTTGTTGCTGGGAGTAGAATTCAATAATTCATGTTTGCTTAAGGCAATATCCGCAATTTCTTGGGTGCGCATTTTTTCGTAGTTAGTTAATGAAACATCGGGATGTTCAGGAGAAATAACTCCACAGCCCATAACATATAACATGCCTTCAAAGCCATACTTACGATTTATTACATCATCCGCCAATAAATTTAGCACGGGGCGCAAGCCATCAATTTGCTCTTTTGGTATGGGGTCTTCGCGGTGATCTACTCGTACTTGTTGTAAAATTTTTATTAAATTATCTACTAAAATGGGTTTGGTTTCTTGCCCTAAACCATTTAATTGCACATCTGTTATGGTTTTGCGTAATAAATCAATGGCAATTTGGCGAGAAAAGACACTACGCTCGAAGGTGGTAACTATAGAATTAAACAATACCCCTGCGGTTATATTGATGCCCATTGCTAAAGTGGCAGGAATACGTAAAGCATTTTGCCAAATCTGGCGATCCACCGCACTAACAATGATAGGATTTTTACTTTGACGTAAAGGACCGCTGGTTAAACTGAGCATCCCTGTTTGTACGTCGTTTTCACTAATGCCATTTTCTGCGGAGACAGCTAAGGCGCAATCTTTTACTAATTGTTGGTTTTCTTTTCTAAAAGAAAGGTAAGTAACTGCGGCATAGGCTGGGAACTCGATGGCTCTTAAAAAAGCGCGAGTATGTTTCTTTTCTATGTTTGTTTTTGGTGATTCTGGTTCTTTAGTAGAATTATCAGGAAATAGATTTGATCCTTTGCGCTGAAAATTTTCAGAGGTTCCTTCTTTGGCTCTGGCTATAATAGCTGCATCTTCATCAATAATTGGTTTTTCTTCAACAACTGGAATTGGTGCGGAAGTTGATACGGCATTTTCTGTTTTTGGTTTCTTTTTGTCAGGAAACAAATAATCATAAAATTTAATGAAAGTGTCGGGAGTATTTTCTTTTACGTCTTTACTTAAATGCGCAAGCACATAGCCCGATAAACGAAACATGGGGTAAAATGCTGCTACAGCTGAAACATCAAAATGCACTCCCATTTTATCCAAAGCTTTATCAATTCCCACCAGATGTTTAGCATGGGCGGCTTGTAGGGAATAGGGGACGGGAGGGGGAGTTAGTAGAGTAAACGGCGCAGCAACAGGCGCGGCATTTGCCGCTATTTCTGGGTCCTTAGAATTTGCTATCCCAACTTCCAAGCCTGTTTCTCCTTGTTTTAGTTAATTTTTATTAAGCAAAAAATAATCTGCCATCTTACTAAGGTAGCAGATATTTATTACGGGGATGGAGGAGGGGGAGTCAGGTGGTGGGCATAAAAAAAGCAGCCTTCCTTTTTGGGAGGGCTGCTTTTTTGGGGGGAGGAGGTATGGGTTACAGTTTGTGACCTTTGTATTTTGCTAATGTACCTTCATGTTCTCTGTCGAAGGGCAAAATTTTTGTGGTGTTGCCTGCTTCTTCAATCATATCTTTAATCGTTGTTTCACAGGTGTTTTCAATTGTAGCATGGTTACTACTAACACCATTTACACTGTCCAAAGAATTTTTGGCGCGAGCTGCTTGTGCTAGTTCGCGTAGTGCGTCCTTTTCTTTTTGTGCCGCTTCTTTTTTTTCTTTTTCTTTTGTAAAATACCAAGCCCTACCTGCAACGTATAAGGTTTCCGCTTCACCAGCAGAATTATATTCTTTAACTGGGAATTTCATCGGAAATAAATTACCCTTTTTATCCATGTGGCTCCACTCAATTATTTTTTTTACAGAGCCAGGAATTGCGTCTCTTCTTTTGTACGTCAGAATATCATCACCATCTTGGATTGTACCAAAAAAAGCTTCGGGACTTTCACCAACTGCAGGTAAAATTTTGTATACCAATTTGTCTGCCCAATATTCTTCTATATATCTATCGTGTAGTTTCACTTGATATTTAATAGTCATTATTCTAAGTCCACCAATTTTATTTTTAATTAATAAGGTTGAGCTATATACATAACATATATGACAATTTAATTACAATAAATAATTTTTTTTAATTAAAATTAAATTCCTAGATTGTCATAAGACATACTGGTGTTCGCACCATAATGCGCAGGAATGTTATGTAATATTTGCCGATGTTTTAATAAACTCTCGGTTTGTGCGGCATCATTTAGCGCTTTTGGTTTAATTTTTGCGTATGAACTTATAGCATGTATTTTGCTATTTGGTATCTCATGTGGCAGAGAATTTAATAATTCATGTTTGCTTTTGGCAATGTCTGCAATGTCATGGTTACGCATTTTTTCATAATTTTGCAAAGAAATATCGGGGTGTTCGGGCATTAAAACCCCACCACCCATTATATGTAGCATTCCTTCAAAACCAAATTTTTTATTAATTACATCATCTGCAACTAAATTTAATACGGGGCGCAACCCGTCAATTTGTTCTTTGGGGATTTGTTCTTGTTTATGATCGGTTCGTACTTGTTGTAATATTTTAATTAAGTTATCTACTAGAGTTGGCTTGGTTTCCTCACCTAATCCGTTTAATTGCACATCGATTATAGTTTTGCGTAGAGTATCAATCGCAATTGGGCGTGAAAAGGCTGTGCGTTCAAAGGTGGTAATCAAACTATTTAATGCGACACCAATATCAATGCTAAAGAACATGGCTGCAGTTGCAGGAATACGCAAGGCGTTTTGCCAGATTTGTCTATCTACTGCACTGACAATTATGGGATTCTTGCTTTGTCGTAATGGACCGCTTAATAAATCCATCATGCCTGTATGTATGTCTTTTTCATCCGTGCCATTTTCTGCGGATATGGCTAAAGCGCAATCATCAACTAATTGCTTATTTTCTTTTCTGAATGCCCAATAAGTTACTAAACCATAGGCAAGAGTTTCGGTGGCTCTGAGAAATTGTGGAGCAGCACGCTGTGGGTTAAATTCTTCCGTATGTGGCTTGGCTTTTTCAACTTTTAGCTCTTTTTCTTCTTTTGCATATATTACTGATTCAGCAACAGGCTCTTTTATTACTGATTCATCCACAGACTCTTTTAAAGATTCTACTATTGAATTATCAATAGATTTTTCTTCCGTAATAGGTTCTGTAATTATAACAGAAGTCTTTGAATCAGCAACAGTTTCGATAGTTTTTATTTTTTCTGGAAATAATTTATTATAAAAATCCTCAAATTTTTTCGGAGTCTTGTTTTTTATATCCTTACTAAAATGCGCTAATAAATACCCCGATAAACGAAACATGGGGTAAAATGCTGCTACAGCAGAGACGTCGAAATGTGCGCCCATTTTATCCAATGCCTTATCAATTCCCACCAGATGTTTGGCGTGGGCGGCTTGTAGGGAATAGGGGACGGGAGGGGGAGTTAGTAGAGTAAACGGCGCAGCAACAGGCGCGGCATTTGCCGCTATTTCTGGGTCCTTAGAATTTGCTATCCCAACTTCCAAGCCTGTTTCTCCTTGTTTTAGTTAATTTTTATTAAGCAAAAAATAATCTGCCATCTTACTAAGGTAGCAGATATTTATTACGGGGATGGAGGATGGGGAGGCAGTGGGTAGGCAGGTATAAAAAAAGCAGCCTTCCTTTTGGGAGGGCTGCTTTTTTTGGGGGAGGTATGGGTTACAGTTTGTGACCCTTGTATTTTGCTAATGTACCCTCATGTTCTCTGTCGAAGGGCAAAATTTTTGTGGTGTTGTCTGCTTCTTCAATCATATTTTTAATCATTGTATCGCCAGTGTTATCAATAGTTGCATGGGGG
>DIUV01000040.1 GCA_002423155.1 Alphaproteobacteria bacterium UBA6149 | reverse complement strand
CTTGTCTATTAAAAAGGTTGTACGAATAACGCGATTGAATCGTATAGCGTGTTCTATATGATTCGATCTGTTGGTTGCTATGCTCACAAACTTAGCAACCAACAGCGGAAGTGGAGTAAATCGAGGATTTACAGGAACTTAGATTCCGCTTATAGCCAGAACTCCACTTCCTTCATTTAAAATCGAACAGTTGCCTGAGATTGGGAATAACTTCCTAAAGCTCGTAGACAAGAGGGATTATACCAATGGAAAAAGAAAATGTCATTATGGGAATTGATGTGTCTAAAGATAAATTAGATGTGTCATTAAATAGCACTCATTATCAATATAATAACGATGACACAGGCATAAATTCCTTACTAGAATTTGCCTGCGAACAAAAGGTTAATAAATTAATCTGTGAAGCTACAGGTGGATATGAAATTAACTTAATTTGCCAAAGCAATCAGCGTAATATATTGATATATCGTGTAAATCCTCGTCAGGTGCGAGATTTTGCTAAAGCTAGTGGAAAATTAGCTAAAACTGATAAAATTGATGCTAAAATTTTGGTTGATTTTGCCAAAGTTTTTCCTACACAAACCACTGATATATCATCCAATATTTCGTTAATGGAGTTAATCAGACATCGCCAAAACATGGCTTTAGCAAAAGCAGATAATTTAAAGCGTCACCAAAAAACTTTTAGCGAACATGTTAAAATTTCTTTGGAAAGAATGATAGAATATTTTGACGAAGAAATTTCTATTTGTGAAATCAAAATAAAGAAAATGATAGATTCAGATAACAATTTGAAAGAAAAAGATAATATTATACAATCATTCTGTGGGATTGGTTATATAACCGCCGGTGTTTTGTTGGCTGAGATGCCAGAAATAGGCACCTTAAACTCTCGAGAAATTGCCGCCCTAGCTGGAGTCGCGCCATTTAATCGAGATAGCGGAAAAAAATCCGCTAAGCGTTCCATAAACGGCGGAAGAAAAATATTGAGAAATGCAATTTATATTGCAGCTACCGTTGCTATAAGGCATAATATGCAGATAAAACAATTCTATACAAGGCTAATTGAACAAAAGAAACCGTTTAAAGTTGCTATTACGGCGGTTATGCGTAAAATTTTGGTCATTCTTAACGCTATGGTTAAAAATAACCAAATGTGGCGATGTTCACCAGAAACAACGCCACAATATTTTCCTGCAGCCATCGGCACTCCTGCCTGTGCTGCATACAAAAAATAATACGGAAAATATCGTTATGCAAAATAAAAATATTTTCCTTCTTAAATACTCAAAATGGTTTTGCCAAAATCAGAACAGCCTGCAATTGAATAAATATATTTTTTACAACCTTAAAATAACAGTTGCTATATAACACCAAGCAGTAAAAATATTTCCAATGTAGCTCGCATACAAGCAGGGATTAATAACCAATATGCGGCTAACGGTATAACACAATAAAAAAAGGCAGCTCCAAGGAGCTGCCTTTTTATTCTTAAACCACCAACAACTTACGCCGCCAGCAATTCCTTCATAGTCCGACCCAAACGAGCAGGAGAATCAGAAACGCGTATTCCTGCGGATTTCATCGCTTCGATTTTGTCTTCCGCGCCACCTTTGCCACCAGAAATAACCGCACCAGCATGACCCATACGGCGACCTTCAGGAGCAGTACGACCTGCGATGAAGCCTACTACCGGTTTTTTGATTTTGCTTTTTTTCAAAAATTCCGCTGCTTCTTCTTCCGCTGAACCACCGATTTCACCAATCATTACGATCGCATCAGTTTCATCATCGGCAAGGAACAATTCCAACACGTCAATAAAGTTAGTGCCGTTTACCGGATCCCCACCAATACCCACGCAAGAAGATTGACCAAATCCTTCGGCTGAAGTTTGCGCCACCGCTTCATAAGTTAAAGTACCAGAACGAGAAACAATCCCAATGCGACCTTTGCGGTGAATATGTCCCGGCATAATCCCAATTTTGCACTCACCCGGAGTGATAACGCCGGGGCAGTTTGGGCCAATAAGGCGAGTTTTAGAAGCAGAAAGCGCACGTTTCACCCGCACCATATCCAACACGGGAATACCTTCGGTGATACAAATCGCCAATTCAATTTCCGCATCAATCGCTTCTAAAATAGCATCCGCAGCAAAACGTGGGGGTACATAAATTACTGATGCATTCGCACCTGTGCGTTGTTTTGCTTCTGCCACGGTATCAAACACCGGCAAACCTAAATGATCCGTTCCGCCTTTACCGGGAGTTACGCCACCAACCATTTTGGTGCCATAAGCCAAAGCTTGTTCAGAATGATAAGTACCTTCACGACCGGTAAAGCCCTGACAGATAACTTTGGTATTACTATTAACTAAAATAGACATTTTTTTCTCCGTTCTATCTGTTTAAGCCGCTGCTTTTTTCACAGCTTGTACGATTTTCTGCGCGGCATCTTCTAAATTATCCGCTGGAGTAATCGCCAAACCTGATGAGCTAAGCATTTTTTTGCCCAATTCCACGTTGGTTCCTTCCAAACGCACCACTAATGGCACCGAAAGGCTCACCTCACGCACTGCCGCAATCACCCCTTCGGCGATGATGTCGCAACGCATGATACCACCAAAGATATTTACCAAAATACCTTCTACATTCGGATCAGACATAATAAGTTTGAAAGCTTCAGTAACTTTTTCTTTGTTAGCTCCGCCGCCAACATCCAAGAAGTTAGCTGGCTCCCCACCATGTAGTTTAATAATATCCATAGTTGCCATAGCAAGACCAGCGCCATTTACCATGCAACCAATACTACCATCCATTTTCACATAGCTTAGACCGAACTTAGACGCTTGTAGCTCCAAAGGCTCTTCTTCGTCTTCGTCGCGCATTTCATAAACTTCGGGCTGACGGAACAAGCCGTTTTCATCGAAGTTGAATTTCGCATCCAAAACAATCAATTTATCTTGCTTAGTGATTACCAAAGGATTGATTTCAATTTGTGAACAATCCGTATCTTGGAAACATTGATACATAGAGAACACCAAAGCACCAAAATCTTTGTGTAATTCCGCCGGCAACCCTAAACCAAACGCTAATTCACGCGCGTGGAAAAGCTGAATTCCACAAGCAGGATCCACCGTTACTTTAATAATTTTCTCAGGATGATTAGCTGCAACTTCTTCAATCTCCACGCCACCTTCACGGCTTGCCATGTAAGTGATGCGGCTAGTTGAGCGGTCAATCACCATGCCTAAATATAGTTCTTCGGCAATATCGCTGCCTTCTTCTACATAAACGCGTTTAACTTCTTTGCCTTCGGGGCCGGTTTGATGCGTAACCAAAGTCATGCCAATCATTTCTTTAGCGAAGTTTTTCACTTCATCTAATGAACGAGCAAGTTTAACTCCGCCGCCTTTACCACGACCACCAGCATGAATCTGGGCTTTTACCACCCACAGACTG
This sequence comes from Alphaproteobacteria bacterium UBA6149, assembly GCA_002423155.1. Classification (GTDB taxonomy): domain Bacteria; phylum Pseudomonadota; class Alphaproteobacteria; order Rickettsiales; family UBA998; genus UBA6149. The sequence goes on along the minus strand of DIUV01000040.1, from coordinate 26,329 downwards.
CCACCCAAATTTTGCGCGGCTGCTTCTGCTTCGGCAGGAGTGTACGCCACGCCACCGCGAGGAACGGAAACACCATATTTTGCCAAAACGCTTTTGGCTTGATACTCATGAATATTCATTTGATTATCCTACTAATTTTTATAAAATTTTTACAAAGTAACCGAGGCGATTAATTCACGAACCGCTTTAACCGAATGGTCAAATTGCGCTTGCGCTTGTTCATTCATAGAGATTTCTACGATTCTTTCAACCCCACCAGCACCAATTACTGTCGGAACCCCTACATAAATATCTTTCAAGCCATATTCACCGTTCAAATGCGCGGCACAAGGCAAGATACGTTTTTTATCTTTCAAGTAAGCTTCCGCCATTGCAATCGCTGAAGCAGCCGGCGCATAAAACGCAGAACCAGTTTTTAACAAGTTCACAATTTCCGCACCGCCATCACGCGTACGTTGAACAATTCCGTCCAATTTCTCTTGAGAAATCCAACCCATTTTAACAATATCTGGCAAAGAAATACCGGCAACCGTAGAATAATTCACCATCGGAACCATAGTATCCCCATGTCCACCCAGTACGAAAGTGGTTACATCTTCAATCGAAACGCCCAAAGCTTCGGCAAGGAAGAAGCTAAAGCGTGAAGAATCCAACACACCAGCCATACCCACAACTTTATTGGGCGCAAAACCCGTAACTTGCTGCATCACCCACACCATTACGTCTAGTGGATTAGTGATTACGATAACAAACGCATTAGGAGCATATTTTTTCAAATTCTCACCCACGGTTTTGATAACCCCCGTATTGATAGAAATCAAATCATCCCGGCTCATGCCCGGTTTACGCGGCACACCAGCAGTTACGATAACTACATCCGCACCCTTAATATCTTCATAATTATTAGTCCCTTTAATCACCGCATTTACGCCATCAATCGCAGTAGCTTGGCTTAAATCCAACGCTTTACCCTGTGGCACACCCTCGGTAATATCAAACAAAACCACATCACCCAGTTCTTTCAAACTAGCCAAATGCGCCAAAGTTCCACCGATTTGCCCTGCACCAATAAGAGCGATTTTTTTACGTTGTGACATGTAGTTCTCCTTTAAGTTGTGATTTGTATAAGTTACGGTTGTAGTTTTAACAGAGAAAGGTTAAGGGAAGGTGAATGGATTTGCAATAAGGTGATTTTTTTGAGTTATGCTAGATGTACAGCGCTGCCAAAAAGCTCTACACACCAATGACACTCTTCTCTTGCTTCTGTTAATGGCATACTACGAAGCCTAATTGCACCAAGACCTGCACCCAAAGGCTTCAACTTAATATTAGCTGATTTAATTTCCTTCTCTACCGAAGCATCTCTCTTTTTGTTACGTACGTTTGAAGGTAAACCTGTTGCCAGTAAATTTAGACTTTTAGACATTATTGAATTAATTTGATCTTTTGTTGGCAATTGTACTCTACCATTGACAAACGGCGTTACAACGGATAGAGGAGATTCTAATAAAAGCCCTTCCCATATTCTGTCATTATGTCCAGTAACTGAACCATGATGAGGAACTTTGTATATTACGGACTTTTGCAAGCTAAAAACATCAGAGTTTATAATAGCGTCCCAACCACTATCAATATCATGGTTATTTTCCATATCAGACCCAAGAAGAAGACATATATTACCGTATCCAACGTGCATAACTACAGAGGCTTGATTTTCTGATATTCTTTTTGCGGACCTCTTTGGTGTGTTATTTTCAGGCATCATGTTTGCAATATTTTTCATGAAATTAAAAACGTCTGCATCTGAAGGAGATAATGAGAGAATTTTACAGCCTAGAGGAATAGAATTATTAGGTTCTAACAACTCAAATAAAATTTTTCCCTCACTTGCCATACAAGGATTTTTGTATTTACGATTTTCTGGTTTGCTGAGAAAAAATTCAAATATATTATTAATTTCATCAACTTTTGAACCTACAGATGTCATGAGATTTGTCTGATGACGTTTTACAAATTTTTGAAACTCACAGTTAGTTAATGCTTGCGAACAAACAAAACGCGCATTATCAGCCTTTTTAACAATTTCATAAATTCCACGTATATGGTCATCATGCCAATGAGTAGCAACCACAAGACAAACATTTCTTGATGCATCAACAGATAACGATTCAAGATACTCCAATGCTATTGGTCTTTTCGTCGCAAAATTAAGAAACGAGTCTATTATTACCCATTGATTGTTGCCAAGGTGAATAGTAATGCACTCACCGAACCCTTTGCCAAATATACATAATTCTATTTGGTTGTTTAGCGGAGCGCCCTGTTTTTCAATCCCACTCAATGGCATTTAAACGCTCCGCCTCTTTATCTGCATCCAACAACTCCGTTTCAGACCACTGAGGCAAATTTCTAAAATTAATTCTAGAAAATCTTTTGCATTGAGTACCTAAATATTCACGACCAATTACCCAGCAAAACATGGCTCCTTCCTCAAGCAATTCACGATCACCATTAGACAAGTCATCAATAGGAAATTCAGCCTCTTCAGTTTCGATCGTATCCTTTGCAGTTTTATCTATCAAATTAGCAACAAAGACACCATCTTGTCTATGTATGGACGTTACCTGTCCTTCCCACTCTTGTAATATAATTTCTCTGGGAATATTACAATTCCGCGGCTTAACCTCAGGTTTATAAAATTCAAAAGGCCTTACATTAATACTTTTGTTTTCTTCTTCTTTTTTTTTATTATTATCAGTTTCATCTGGTAAATAATGTTTCTTTTTACTGTACTCTGGATATCGATACCGTTTTACAAAATCTAAAACAACATCATTATCATTTTCTTTATTTGCAGAACTTGTACTTGCAAGAGATGGCATCGAAAAAGTCTGTTGAGATCTATTGGAAACAGCACTCATAACTAAACCTTCTCTAAAATTGAATTTATAATTTGCTCAGATCTAGATAACGATAAATCCCACTGTTCTTTTATAATATCTGTTGCAAAGCGTGCGTCACGAAGAGAATCATCATCCGAAAGATCATAATGATCATTAAAGGAAAAACAGGCTCCATACCTAAGGTTAGGCAAACCTGAAGGTTCAACTCGCAATCTAAATTGACCATTTAACCCATCATCTCTAGGATTTTGTTGCATAGCCACAGACAACATTCCACCTTTGCGCTTACCACTAGATGATTCGATTAAAAATTCTCCCCAAGGCTCTTTGGGAGCCAACATATCTCCTAAAGCATGCCATTTATCTTCCGTTTCTAGATTAAAGTGTAAATCTCTATTAATTCCAATCTTATTCATAGGGGTTTCAGGCAAATGAGAAAAACAGTTTAGAACAAAGTCACACAACTTCACACATGGCTCCTGACGTACCTGTGCTAAAAATTTAAATTTTTCAACAGAAATATCCAGCCATGGGTTTAAGCTAAAAGTCACCAAATCTGGATGTATAACGCCTATTTCAACGGCATCCATGTCAACGTCAGCAATAATTCCTTTTTTATTAAACCACTCTGGACGAAAAATAAGTGGATTAAAATGCCCTAACATTACTATCGATGTAATACTACTTTCTTTGTTAACCTGCATAAGACCACCTATATTTTACATATCACAAAGACACTTGAATGACCCCTACCATAATGGGGAGTCATTTTAACACACGAATTATTAACAATCCACTAACTTTTCAGATTGTTTTAATCAACTTTAAGTTTCTGCTTCCACGCCAATATAACAACTAATTACTTTAGACAATCCACAATAAATATAATTGCATTTTTTGTTGTTACAAATAATAATATGAAAATAGTTTCTGATCCTGCGGAAAACACTGCAAACATCGCCAAGCATGGCATTTCTCTTGATGAAGCACAATATTTTGCTTGGGATGAGGCGGAGTTTAAGCTGGATACGCGCAAAGATTATGGCGAACAGCGCATAATTGCCACCAGCCCATTGCATGAGCGATTACATGTAATGATTTTTACTGTTCGTGATGAGGCATATCGCATAATTTCACTACGCAAAGCGAATCAAAGAGAGATGAAAAAACATGAAAAAAACTCCTAAATATATCGAATACGAAAATAAAACGCGCGTTGAGCTAAGCGAAGACGACACCCCAGAACTCAGCGAAGAATGGTTCAAAACCGCAAAACATGGTTTGGACGGACTAGCAGAGTTAATTGGCGAGGCGGCGGTTGCACCTTTGCGCATGCGCGGCAGACCGCGCAAGAAAGATTGCAAGCAAACCTTAACTATCCGCATTCCCCCAGATTTAATTGCCGCCATAAAAAATTCTGGGCGTGGATATGGCAATAAGATTGAAAACTTGCTTCGTGAAGCAATAGCCATGGGTAAGTTTTAACTTCACTACTATGCAATCCACAACTTAATATTTGTTCTTGATTGCTTCTAAGTGGTCGAAATTTTATCTTAAACCCTGCAATAATTGCCCAATGCCGCCACGCGCCATTCCCTTTTTGCCCATCTTTTTAAGCCGCTTCATCACCACTTCCATTTGCTGTTGCTGCTTGAGGATACGGTTTACTTCCTGCACCGAAGAGCCCGAGCCACTGGCAATCCGCACGCGGCGTGAAGCATTGATTAACTTAGGGTTAGAGCGCTCTTTCATAGTCATCGACAAAATAATTGCCTCTTGGCGGCTAATCATTTTTTCGTCAATTTGCGCATCTTTCATCTGCTCTTTCATCTTGCCCATTCCCGGCAGCAAGCCCATTACTCCGCCAATACCACCCATTTTTTTCATATTTTTCATCTGAGACAGCAAATCATTAAAGTCAAATTTTCCCTCAGCCAGTCGCGATGCCATATTTTCTGCATCTTCTTGCGAGATACTGGCGGCGGCTTTTTCTACTAAAGATACCACATCACCCATATCTAATATGCGCGAAGCGATGCGCTCAGGGTGGAAGGGCTCAAACTGGTCAAGTTTTTCGCCCAGTCCCATAAATTTAATCGGCTGTCCGGTAATTTTGCGCATGCTCAACGCCGCACCACCCCGACCATCACCATCCACGCGAGTAACTACAATCCCAGTTACGCCAATTTGCTCATTAAATTCCCGGGCGATATTTACCGCATCTTGCCCAGTTAATATATCCGCCACCAATAAAGTTTCCGTAGGCTTGGATAAATCACGAATCTGGCGCAATTCGTCCATCAACTCCGCATCCACATGCAAGCGCCCTGCGGTGTCGAGCAATAAAATATCATAAACTTCGTTCTTAGCGCTGCTAAGTGCCCGTTTAGTAATTTCCAATGGCGATTGCCCCGCAATAATCGGCAAACTCTCCACCCCCACCTGCCTTGCCACCGTAGCTAATTGCTCCTGCGCCGCTGGGCGGTTTACGTCCAAAGAGGCAACCAAAACCTTTTTATTGCTGTTTTTCAAGCGCAAAGCTAGTTTTCCTGTAGAAGTAGTCTTCCCCGAACCTTGCAGACCCACCATCATAATCACTACTGGCGGCGTAGCGCGTAAATTTAGTTCAACATTCTCTCCGCCTAATAACTCAGTCAGATGGTCATGCACCAGCTTAATCACCATCTGCGCTGGGCTCACGCTACGAATAACCTCGGCTCCCACTGCTTTTTCTTTCAGCGAAGTAATAAAATCCTTCACCACCGACAAGGCTACGTCCGCCTCCAGCAGGGCAATCCGCACTTCACGCATTACCGCATCCACATCGCTTTCCGTCAAGGCGCCCTTACGACGCAGATTAGAAAAAATATCGCCTAAGCGTTTATTTAAATTATCGAACATTTTTATCTCTTGTGATATATTGTTTCTGGTTATTTAATATTGCGGCAATCCACAATTCAAAAAAAGCAATATAAGATATAAAGACACGGCAAGCAATGCCCTATAGAGGAACAACCATCCAAAACCACTCTCGCCAAATAAAAATATAATGCTTTTTAGCAAAAACTGCATTATTTATCAAAAAAACTGCAAAAAACTTGCAATAGTAATAATTCTAAAACTTATCATTAACTCATTATTAGGTCTTATATGGCATCCTTAATTCATAAGGCCGATTGGACATTTAACTGGCACTTACAAGAAACTTTTAAAAAAGAAGTTCCAGAAAATGTCCTTGAGGTCTTTCGTGCAGAAATAGAAGAGCAAATTATAATAAGAGGTGAAGTTAAACAGGAGGAATTGGTAATTACCAAACCTCAAGTTAAACTAAAGCGCCCACCCTTCTATAAAGTACTAATGCTAAATGATGATTATACACCGATGGATTTTGTGGTGAGCATATTGAAGGAAGTTTTCCATCAATCTCACGAAAAGGCCGTAGATGTAATGTTACAAATTCATCATCAAGGTTTTGGTATCTGCGGCATCTTTACTAAAGACGTCGCCGAAACAAAAATCAGCATTGTTACCGACTGCGCCCGCAAAAATGAATTTCCGTTACGTTGCGTGATGGAGGAAGAATAAGGGATAAAAAATTATGTTGTCAAAAAACCTAGAAGCGACTTTGCACCGTGCACTTGCAGTAGCAAAAGTAAATCGCCACGAATTTGCTACGTTAGAACATCTATTATATGCATTGGCAGAAGATGAAGATGCCGCAGCAGTAATGCAAGATTGTGGAGTTGACCTAGATCAGCTACGCCGCTCATTAGGAGAGTTTTTGACGCATGATTTATCTGCCCTAGTAGTAGATAATTTGGATGAGGCACGCCCAACAGCAGGCTTTCAACGCGTAATTCACCGCGCTGCCATCCATGTACAATCCGCAGGAAAACATGAAGTAACCGGTGCGAATGTACTAGTTGCCCTGTTTTCGGAAAAAGAATCACATGCCGTATATTTCTTGCAAGAACAAGATATTACTCGCCTAGATGTAGTTAACTACATGGCGCATGGCATTGTAAAATACAATGATTTCAATGACACTTCTATCAGCAAAGCTCCGGCACAAAATTTGTCACTGGGGAGAATTTCTGATGATGAAGATGCACAAACTCCACGTTTTGGCAGCAACACCGCAGAAAAAGATAAAGAAGCACAACAAGATGTATTGGCGCAATATTGCCAGAACCTAAACAAAAAAGCCCAAAGTGGCAAAACGGATATTTTAGTGGGTCGTGAGCAAGAAATTGACCGCACCATCCAAATCCTTTGCCGCCGCACTAAAAATAATCCGTTATATGTGGGTGAAGCCGGCGTGGGTAAAACCGCGATTGCCGAAGGCTTAGCGCTGCGCATCACACGTAAAGAAGTACCCGATGTATTACTAAATGCGGTAATTTACTCGCTTGATATGGGCAGTCTGCTAGCTGGCACACGCTATCGCGGTGATTTTGAAGAACGCTTAAAAGCGGTAATCAAAGAAATCGAACGTTTACCCGGTGCTATCTTATTTATCGACGAAATTCACACCATCATTGGTGCAGGCTCCACCTCAGGCGGCGCATTGGATGCTTGTAACTTATTAAAACCATCCTTAGCACGCGGATTGTTCCGTTGCATGGGTTCCACCACCTTCAAAGAATATAAACAACATATTGAAAAAGACCGCGCTTTAGCTCGTCGTTTCCAAAAAGTTGATGTGTGTGAACCAGATATAGCCACTACAATTAAAATTCTCCGTGGTCTAAAACCTTATTACGAGGAACATCACCAATTGCGTTATACACCTGCTGCATTAAAAGCCGCAGCTGAGTTATCTGCACGTTATATTCATGACCGTCAATTACCTGATAAAGCAATTGATATTCTTGATGAGGCCGGTGCCGCGCAAATGTTATTACCCGCTGCAAAACGCAAAAAAGTAATTACTCCGAAAGAAATTGAGGAAATTATTTCTAAAGTTGCGCGTATCCCGGCCCGTTCATTATCCATGGATGATACTCGCTCATTAAAAGAGCTAGAATCCACCCTAAAATGTGTAGTTTTCGGACAAGATAACGCAGTGGAGCAAGTAGTAGCTGCGGTGAAAATGTCCCGCGCTGGTCTGCGTGAAGAAGAAAAACCAATTGGTAATTATCTGTTTACTGGTCCTACGGGAGTTGGTAAAACTGAAGTTGCAAATCAACTCGCTAAAGCCATGGGCATGGAGCTAATTCGCTTTGATATGTCAGAATATATGGAAAAGCATGCGGTATCTGCACTAATTGGCTCACCTCCCGGATATGTTGGTCATGAAGAAGGCGGACAATTAACTGATAAAGTCAGCCAAAATCCTTATGCCGTAGTATTGTTTGACGAAATCGAAAAAGCGCATCCGGATATTTATAATATCTTATTGCAGGTGATGGATTACGGTAAACTAACCGATCAAAATGGTCGCACAGTCGATTTCCGTAACACCATCTTGATTATGACCAGTAATGCCGGCGCATCCGACATGGAACGCTCACCTATAGGATTCGGACGCACCGAACGCACGGGCGAAGACAAAGCGGCACTAAACCGCATGTTCACGCCGGAATTCCGCAATCGTTTAGATGCCGTAGTACCGTTTAATCACCTATCCACTGATATGGTTTCTAAAGTGGTCGATAAATTCATCGCCAAACTAGAAGCCCAATTAGTAGAACGCGGTGTGGAAATCGAACTAAGCCAGCAAGCACGCATCTGGCTCTGTGAAAACGGCTATGACCGCCCGAACGGCGCCCGTCCACTAGCAAGATTAATCGCCGAAAAAATCAAAAAGCCACTAGCAGAAGAAGTCCTCTTCGGCAAGTTAGCTCGCGGTGGTTCGGTAGTAGTAACCGTGAAAAACGACGAACTCGCCTTTGCTTATCCGAATAACAACAAGGGCAAGAAAATCCTTTGTGAAGAAGAATTGGTTTAGGGAGTAAAGCCCTCTCCCTCTGGGATGAGCTGAAACGTATACGTTTCAGGGGTGAGGGAACTTCCTCCAATAATGAAGCTTCTTAATTTGGGAGACTCCCCTCACCCCGACCCTCTCCCAGAGGGAGAGGGAGCAAAAAGAAAAACAAAAAAAGAGAGGGATTATGAAATCTCCACACAGCAAACTAACCCGAGCAAAAAGCTCGAACAGCAGTTATATCAAGACTAAAAACTTGGTAAACTTTCCCAAAATATTAGAAAAAATCAGCTTCCTAGGCACCAGCAGCCCCAAACCCACGCCCATAAAAGGGAAAATAATCCGCCCCACTGCCAAGGAAATATTTACCGACTCAATAATAATATCCGAAGCAAACCTCGAACCAAAACTCCCCGTAGCCAGCAATCTACCCCAGCGCGAAACCGCCACCCAAATCCCCGCGACTTACACCGCCAACGGACAAGGTCAAGCGTTGAACCTGCATAATGGCGGCATGGTGAATCAGTATTTGTAGGTTTTTGCAACAGCTCCAAACGCCACAATATATTGCATAATATATATGTTTATCTCCTAACCATCCGTTGTCATCCCCGCCTTGTGCGGGGATCTAGGGCTACAAATTCGTTCTCTTTTGCGTCCTGAGATCCCCGTACAAGACGGGGATGACAACGGATATTTTATGATATAAATTTATATTATTCAATATATTCAACACACACAAGAATATATTACAACAAGCAGCAAACAGCAAAATCCCCACAAAAAAACACCCCATCTGGAATAAATCCAAACAGGGTGCTTCTCAACGTTTTTTAGGACGTTTTAGGTCAAGTTATTGACCTGTACCACCAGTGCTTCCACCACCAACTTTTGTAAAGATGGTTGGCATTCCAACGGTGTTAAAACGCGCATTCTTAGCAGTAACCACCTTTGCATCAACAAAAGCAGTGCTGTACACCACAGACAAGTTTCCTTGTTTAGTTAAGGTTGCCAAAATAGTCAACGTAGGCAACTTGGTGTTCTTTTGGTCGACAACTTTGGTTGGGTGTTCAGGGTCAATTTTGTAACTAGCTTTAAACCCAACCGCAGCAGGCTCTGAACCATCGCCACCAACCAAAAAGTCACCAACGTCCGCAAGCGTACTCAATCGTACGAACAATTGCGGACACAAAAGCGTTGGACATACTTGTTCAACAACAGCCATCGGGGTTGGTTTGCCATCCGCCTGTGCAGGTGGTTGCAAAAAAACCGTAATTTTTTTAGCTTCCCCTGGCGCAACAGATCGGTCACTTGACAACCACGTGCCTGTAATCAGGTCAATATTGGTTGTCGATGCCGCATTTGCGCTAGAAAAAATTAAAGCCAAAAACAACGCGATGATAAAGTTTTTCATGATAAAATCCTCTTGAGGAAAAGAAATTGGCAAAATTGCCTCTAACAAACAACGCCGCTCCAAATAATTGAAGTGGTCACAAGTAGTATTTTTCAAATAAATAAAAAATAAAACTAGGTGAACTTTCATTATTAGCTTACCTTACATAAAAAAGCAAGCAATTTTATGTTTTATTTACACATTATTAACGCAATCCCCCAAAAACCCAATAAAAACCCACCCAATCCACCAATATTTTCTATCCCTCTCCTACTCATCCACGTCATTTACAAACTAATCTATTGAAAAAAGCATTTTCTCTGCCATAAATCTATTGATACAAAGAACACACTCTCCGTTGTCATCCCCGCTCTTTAAGCGGGGATCTCAGGACACAAAAAAGACTGAATTTGAGACCTAAGATCCCCGCTTAAAGAGCGGGGATGACGATAGAGAGTTGTTTTTTTATATGTATAGACTTGATTATAAACCAACCTATCAACGTAAGATAAACCCCAACCCACAACCACCCAACTCCGAGCCCAAAATCATGCAACGCTTTACTACTCGTGGTATATTAAAATCACTCTTTTTTGCGGCGGCGATGTTTTATTTGTTTTTCCATGCCATGCATGGCAAGCAAGGCATCTATGCATTAATGCGCGAGCAGCATCGTCGGGTGCGTTTGCAAGAGGAGCTAACTCAAGTAACCAAAGAACGCCAACAACTAGAAAATAAAGTTTCTCGTTTGCGCGATGATTCACTAGATAAAGACCTGTTAGACGAACAATCACGCCGCATGCTAGGCGATGCGCATCCTGATGAAGTGCTTGTTACGCAATAATTTATTAGCCGCGCATCTGCCAACCACCCCCATTTACCAGACTACCACTCACCAACAAAAAACACCCCCTAAACTAGTTTTTCCTGCGCAGAATTGTTGCGTTGCAGCGACAGATTTTCTTGCAATTTTTTTCCAATCGTAGCCTAATAAATACAACCTGAATTAACAAGCGGTTTGTTGCAGTGCAACATATTGGATTGACTGGTAAAACATAGCTTATTGCTAGATGCTGGTCATGTTGTTAAAAAAACCAAATACAGCCTGCGGTTGTGCAAACTTTCGCGAGCTGGGCTTAGGACAAAATACGAAAACTTATTTTTAAAGCATGGGGAAAGTTTCAATGGGCAACGCCGCACTAAAAAGCAAACAAGCACTCAAAAAATCCGCTTACGAAAAAAACACCAACGAAGAACAAAATCTTATGGCGAATAATTTAAAACAAGATAACGCTGCAAACGGCGTAGTTCCTACCAAGGCAGAAGCATTGGCAATGTATCAAGACATGCTCAGCATTCGCCGCTTTGAAGAAAAAGCCGGTCAGCTTTATGGCATGGGATTAATAGGCGGGTTTTGTCACCTCTATATCGGGCAAGAAGCAGTAGTAGTGGGCTTGCAACACGCTGGCCGCCCTGATGATGCAATGGTGACTAGCTACCGCGACCACGGACACATGCTAGCATGCGGCATGGACCCGAATGGGGTTATGGCAGAACTAACTGGTCGCGCGGCGGGCTATTCACGCGGCAAAGGCGGCTCGATGCACATGTTCTCTACCGACAAAAATTTCTACGGCGGTCATGGTATCGTCGGTGCGCAAGTACCCATTGGTGCAGGGGTTGCCTTCGCTTATAAATATCGCGGCGAATCTCGCGTATGTATGACTTTCTTTGGCGATGGCTCCGCCAACCAAGGACAAGTTTATGAAGCCTTCAACATGGCGGCTTTATGGAAATTACCGGTATTATTCGTAATTGAAAACAACGAATACGCGATGGGAACTTCGGTAAAACGCAGCTCGGCGGTTACCGAATTATTCCGCCGCGGCGAAGCCTTCGGCATTCCCGGCAAACAAGTAAACGGCATGGATGTGATGGAAGTCTGGCGCGCCGGCACCGAAGCATTCGAATATATCCGCGCTGGTAATGGTCCGGTATTGTTAGAGATGAAAACTTACCGTTACCGCGGTCACTCTATGTCCGATCCGGCAAAATATCGCTCTAAAGAAGAAGTGCAGGAATATCGTGAACATCACGACCCAATTACCACTTTAAAAAACTGGATTGCTTACCAGAATTTTGCCACTGAGGAAGAACTGGAAGAATTGGACAAAAACGCGAAAACAGTTGCCGCAAATGCCGCAGATTTCGCTCGCAATGCCCCAGAACCCGACGCAGCAGAATTATATACTGATGTGCTAGGAGAAGAATAATCCATGCGCCTGTCTGCCCAGTACAGAGAAGTGATAAAAAATGCTTCGCGAGAAGTATTTGGCGAAAGCTCACAAATCTTTTTATTTGGCAGTCGGGTGGATGATACGAAGCTAGGCGGCGACATTGATTTATATATAAAGACATCCGACAAAACCGACCTTTATAATAAAAGAAGAAAATTTATGGTAAAACTAATGCGCAGCTTAGGAGAACAAAAAATAGACGTGGTTTTTGATGAAGACGCAAACAGACCCATTGAGCAGGAGGCGATGAAATGGGGAATTCCATTATGAATAATAATGAAAGACTTGCTCATATCATAAAAGAAGCGAATGCACATCTTTTGCGTATGGAGGAGGCGTTTGCAAAATTAGCAGAAAAATATAATTTTCCCTTAGATGAAAATAATTTTCTCCGCTTGTTAGAAGATGATTTGCCCCTAGCAGATCAAATTATTTATCGCTTTTCTAAAACCCAAGATACTATTGGAGCAAAATTATTTAGAAGTTTTATGATTGCGCAGGGAGATAACCCCAACCAACCATTTTTGGACATTTTAAATACATTAGAAAAATCGCACATATTGATGGTAGAAGATTGGTTCGCTTTGCGTGACTTGCGCAATGAAATCGCGCATAATTATGATGATGATAAAGACAAATCTCTCAACATTATCAATAATGTCTATCAATATAAAAACAAACTAAAGAAAATTATTACTGCAATAGCAAAATCAGCGAATATAATAACATGAAGATGCTAAGAGGTTGCAAATATGACTACGCAAATTAATGTAACTATGCCCGATTCACTGCATACCTATCTATTACAGGGTGTGGAGAGTGGATTTTATGAAAATATAGCTGATTATTTGCGCGATATAGTTCGCAAAGAAATGCTAAGAAGTGATGAGTCTTGGAAATGGCTGGAAAACAAGCTTATGCCAGCAATGCAAGCCGACGAATCAGAGTATTTTGCAGTATCGGCTGATGATGTTATAGATAGAAATATAATTAAAGGCTAATTTTGGTGGGCAAATATTTATTTTATGGCACAGCAAATCGTCAACAAGATGATATTTGGGAATATACCAAAAACATGTGGGGTGATAATCAAGCGAAAGAATACATTTATGAACTACATGCACATATAAGCAAAACAGCCGCAAGGGAGGTTATCTGGAAAGAAATTATTGAATTAAATAGCAGCTTTTCAGTTTACTGCACATCTTATAAAAAACATGTAATATTTTTTAGAGAATTAAGTGATGGCATAGGTATTATGTCTATACTTCATCAGGCCATGGATATTCCAACACGACTACAAGAAGATATTTTAAAACAAAAATTTTAAAACTAAGGTACTAAAAACATGACACAACAAACCATAAGAATAGCCCTGCGTGATGCCATGGCAGAAGAAATGCGCCGCGATGAAACCGTTTTCGTAATGGGTGAAGAAGTAGCCGAATATCAAGGTGCTTATAAAGTAACCGAAGGTTTACTCGCCGAATTTGGTGACAAACGCGTGATAGATACCCCAATTACCGAGCATGGTTTTGCGGGCTTAGGCGTAGGTGCTGCCATGGCTGGTTTAAAACCAGTCGTAGAATTCATGACCTGGAACTTTGCTATGCAGGCGATGGATCATATCATCAACTCGGCGGCAAAAACGCGTTATATGTCGGGTGGGCAAATCAGCTGCCCGGTAGTATTCCGTGGTCCTAATGGCGCCGCTTCACGCGTGGGTGCGCAACATTCGCAATGTTATGCAAGCTGGTATGCGCATGTACCGGGGTTAAAAGTAATCGCCCCTTATGATGCAGCCGATGCCAAGGGCTTGCTAAAAGCCGCTATACGGGACCCAAACCCAATTGTATTTTTAGAAAATGAAATGCTCTACGGACAAAGCTTTGAAGTGCCCGAAGGTGATGACCATATCGTTCCCATTGGCAAAGCCGCTGTAAAGCGCGAAGGAAAAGATGTAACTATCGTTGCCTTCTCCATCATGGTGGGACACGCTTTGAAAGCCGCAGAAATTCTTGCCGAAGAAGGCATTGACGCAGAGGTGATTGACCTACGCACCATCCGCCCATTAGACGTTGAAACGATAATAGAATCAGTAAAGAAAACCAACCGCTTAGTCTCCGCCGAAGAAGGCTGGCCAACCGCGGGCATTGGCTCGGAAATCGCTGCTTTATTGATGGAACATGCGTTTGACTATCTCGATGCCCCCATGACACGAGTTACCGGTGTGGATGTTCCCCTGCCCTATGCAGCAAATTTAGAAAAACTTGCTTTGCCGCAAGCAGAAGATATTGTAAAAGCAGTACGGAATGTTTGTTATCGTCAAAAGCAAGCTGCTTAAATTATGAAACTAGCCGAACTGCGCCAAAAGAAACCAGAAATCATAAAAATCGCTAACCATTATGGTGTTAGCGATATTATGGTTTTTGGTTCCGTGGCGCGCGGCGATGCGGATGAAAATAGTGACGTGGATTTATTGATAGAGCTACATAAAGGTTCATTATTTGACTTAATTGGCTTTAAAATTGATGTGGAAAATCTTTTACATAAAAAAGTTGATGTTGCCCAAATTTCGGCAGTAAAAAACCCCCTACGCAAACGCTATATGCTCGAGGATGCGGTGCCGTTATGACAAAAAAGAAAAAAGATTCAGCAGTTTACGTCTGGGACATGCTGTATGAAATAGAATCCATAGAAGAATTCATAAAACGGGGAAGCCTATACGATAAAATGGTAGGAAATGCTGTTTTACGCTCCTTTACTATTCTCGGCGAAGCCTGCAAACGTATAGATGACGATATAAAAGCTCGTATTACCGACATACCATGGCAAAAAATTGTAGGAATCCGCAACATATTAAGCCATGAATATGAAGAAATAAATTTGCAAATTATTGACGAAATAATTACAAAAGATTTGCCTGACTTAAAAAATAAACTATTACTCCTTTATAAAACACTTACAGGAACTGATTACCATGCCAATTGAAATTCTAATGCCCGCTTTGTCACCCACCATGACCGAAGGCAACCTCGCACGCTGGATGAAAAAAGAAGGCGATATGATTAAATCTGGGGATGTAATCGCCGAGATTGAAACCGATAAAGCGACAATGGAAGTAGAAGCGGTTGAAGAGGGTAAATTAGGAAAAATTCTGGTGGCGGATGGCACGCAAGGCGTGCAGGTAAATCAAGTTATCGCCCTGATTTTAGAAGCAGGCGAAGATGCCGCCAGCCTAGCAAATTACAGTGCCAGCGCGGCAGCTCCAGCAGCAAGTGCAGCAGCCCCAGCAACCAACACGGCGGCAACTCCTGCAGCAGCACCAACAGCGCAAACTAAAACTGCTGATGGCGCACGAGTATTTGCAAGTCCCTTAGCCAAACGCGTAGCCGAAGCTGGCGGCGTAAATATAGCGCAAATTCAAGGCACTGGCCCACATGGGCGCGTAATAAAAGCGGATGTGGAAGATGCCATCAGCAAAGGCGGCAGCAAATCTGCTAGCGCAAGCGTTTCCGCTGCTGTTTGTGGACGCAACCCGGCTGAATATACCGAAATCCCTAATAACAATATGCGCAAAACCATTGCGCGTCGTTTGAGCGAATCCAAACAACAAGTTCCGCATTTCTATTTGGGACTAGATTGTGAATTGACTGGATTAAACGCCGCGCGTGCCCGTTTAAACAATACTGCCGAGCAAGCGGTTAAAGGAACCGACAAAAAACCAGCCTTCAAATTATCCGTAAATGATATTGTTATCAAAGCAGTAGCCATGGCACTACGCGATATTCCTGCCGCTAATGCTTCATGGACGGACGCAGCAATTTTGCAATATAATAACGTAGATATTTCCGTAGCCGTAGCAATTGATGGTGGTCTAATCACCCCCATAGTTGCCAATGCCGACCAAAAATCCCTCGCACAAATCTCTTGTGAAATGAAAGATTTAGCCAAACGCGCACGCGAAGGCAAATTAGCTCCGTCAGAATATCAAGGCGGCGGTTTCTCTATCTCTAATCTAGGCATGTTCGGCATCAAACAATTCAACGCCATTATCAATCCTCCCCAAGGCTGCATTTTGGCAGTTGGCGCAGCGGAAGAGCGCGTAATATCACGCAATGGTCAATTCGTGGCTGTTCCAATGATGAACGTTACTTTATCATGCGACCATCGCGTAGTTGATGGTGCTGTGGGTGCGTTATTCTTACAAGCATTTAAGAACTATATAGAAGACCCCATTATGATGTTGGTATAGTTTACGGCAGAATAAAAAAAGGGCTCGGTCTTACGACTGAGCCCTTTTTTATTGAGTGGCTAATTTATAGAAACACCAGCCACAATACTGCGGCACAAAATTTTCCTAAACTAAATTGGTTGGAATCATCATCTAACAAACAAAATAATACCGCAACAACCGCAACAAAATCAGCCACTCCATCGTCAAATATTCCTCTAACCAGCCAAAATAAAAACAACCAGCCAGCGAATCCTCTAATCATATATATACTAACCACAAAAGCCTCCAAAATAGGCAAAGCTTATTTTTACTAATCCGTAAGAAAATAAGCATTAAAAAGAGAAAAACTCCCTGTAAAAAAAATCACTGAATGATTAATATAACTGCCCGACAATGTCAACTTGTTAATGAATTTGCTAATGAATTAGGCGGCCACCAAATTGATAGATAAAAAACTTACCCCTGATAAGCCTTGTATAATAAATAATGATCCGCCAACACACATGCTAGCATCGCTTCCCCCACGGGCACTGCGCGGATGCCCACGCAAGGGTCATGGCGACCCTTGGTGATAATTATGGTGTTATTGCCGTCTTTATCCACGGTTTCTACCGGTATCAGCAAAGAACTGGTGGGCTTTACCACAAAGCGGGTTATAATTGGCTGTCCGGAAGAAATGCCGCCAAGAATTCCGCCTGCATGGTTGGACTGAAAAACCACTTGCCCATTTTCCATACGCATACAATCGGCATTTTGTTCGCCTTGTAGGTTGGCGGCGGCAAATCCATCGCCAATTTCCACACCTTTTACTGCGTTGATGCTCATCATCGCAGCAGCAATATCCGCATCTAGTTTGCCATAAATGGGCTCACCTAAGCCGACGGGAACGCCTTGCGCTTGCACTTCTATCACCGCGCCAATTGATGAACCGCTTTTACGAATTGCGAGTAATTCAGCTTCCCAGATGGCGGCGGTTTTCGCATCTGGGCACCAGAAGGGGTTTTGTTCGGTTATTTCCCAGTCCCACGCTGCGCGGTCAATCACCGTGGCGCCCATTTGCACCATGGCACCGCGCACGGAAATTCCTGCTTTATCTAAAATTTTACGCGCCACTGCACCTGCTGCCACGCGCATAGCCGTCTCGCGCGCGCTGGAACGTCCGCCACCACGGTAATCGCGCACGCCATATTTCATTTGATAAGTATAATCCGCATGTCCGGGGCGGTATTTCTGCGCAATATCTCCATAATCTTTCGAGCGTTGGTCTTCGTTCTCAATCAGCAAACTAAGGGCAGTTCCTGTGGTTACGCCTTCAAAAACTCCCGAAAGAATTTTTACCGAATCACTTTCTTGGCGTTGAGTGGTAAACTTAGATTGCCCCGGCTTGCGGCGATTAAGCCAATATTGAATATCCGCTTCACACAAAGGAATCTGTGCGGGTACGCCATCAATCACACAGCCAATCGCCTCCCCATGGCTTTCGCCCCAAGTGGTAAAACGGAATAATCTGCCGAAAGAATTGGACAATTAACTAACCGCAATATCAGGCGCATCTGCGCGTTTCATTCCCACCACATGATATCCCGAATCCACATGTAAAACTTCACCCGTAGTGCCACGTCCCAAGTCGGAAAGTAGATAAACGGCCGAACCGCCCACTTCTTCGATAGTGGTGTTGCGTCCTAAAGGTGAATTTAGCTCATTCCATTTTAAAATATAACGGAAATCACCAATGCCCGAAGCAGCCAGTGTTTTAATTGGTCCAGCCGAAATAGCATTAACCCGAATGTTAAACTCGCCCAAATCCATGGCCAAATAACGTACGCTAGTTTCCAAAGCAGCTTTAGCAACCCCCATAACATTATAATGCGGCATTACGCGCTCCGCACCGAGATAAGTTAAGGTTACTAAGCTACCACCATCTTTCATCAAGGGATAAGCGCGGCGAGCAAGCGCAGTGAAGGAATAGCAGGAAATATTCATGGAAAGTGCAAAATTTTCGGCGCTAGTGTCGCAATATTTGCCTTTTAATTCGTTTTTATCAGCAAAAGCAATCGCGTGTACTAGACCATCCAGCTTGCCCCATTTTTGCTCAATCTCTGCAAAAACCGCATCCATACTAGCAGCGTCGGTAACATCGCAAGGAAGCACTAATTCGGCACCAATGCTGGCAGCCAAGGGGCGCACGCGTTTTTCTAACGCTTCACCTTGAAAAGTAAAGCCCAGTTCCGCGCCTTGTTCATGCAAAGCCTGCGCAATCCCCCAAGCGATTGATTTATCATTAGCCACGCCCATTATCAGCACGCGCTTACCTTGCATTAAGTTTCCTTGCATTAGACTTCCTTTGTTATTTCTTATAAAATTATTTAGCCGCTATATAATTGCAAAATAATGGCTCACACTAACAGACACTTTTAAAACTCTTCATTGTCATCCCCGCCTTGTGCGGGGATGACAATGAAGAGTTTTTAAATATAATAATATTTTGTTTGGTTTGAAAAAATATCGGGTAGTGTTACAGCGGCTAAAATCAAGTTAAAATTATTGTGAAACAATCTGCCATGTACCATCAGGCTGACGGCAAGCGCGACCTACACCCTGTTGACGCTGACCACCCACATTGATGGTTTGGGTAAATTCGCGGCAATATTCACCACTTGGCGCTTGATAATAAGCCGAAGGAGTAACCGAACCCGAGTGACCAGATTGTTGGTTCTGCCATGGCAAAGCCTGCCCTGGTTGGTTATTTTCCATCGCCCGAACAAAAGTTTGCTGATGTTGTTGTTGATCCACTTTATCCATAGATGCACCAATAGAATTACCAATGCCCGCGCCCAATAAAGTACCAATTGCCACGCCCACCAACTGACCTTTGCCTTTGCCAACTTGTGAACCAAGCAATGCACCACCACCTGCACCCAATAAAGTACCAATACTTTCTTTGCTTACGCCTGTATTACTCGCCCCACCATTATATCCACCTTGTTGCGCACAAGCAGAAAGATAAAAACAAGCAGCAGAAATAGCGACCAATTTAGAAATTCTCATAAAAATAACTCCAGTTAAATGTTTTTAAAGTTCAGCGCGGATTATAGCTTACATAAATACTCCTTCAAGCTAAATTTAGTTGACTTTTTATGTGTCGCTAGGCTTAACGTTATACACGCAAAGCCGCCTCTAAACGCCGCAAATATTCTGAGCGCGGAATTTCTATCGTGCCAAATTGCACTAAATGCGGATTGATATATTGCGTATCCAGCAGCTCATAACCATTATTTTTCAGCAAATCAACTAAATGCACCAGCGCTACTCGGCTAGCATTGGGCACCGACGAAAACATACTTTCACCAAAAAAAGCACGCCCCAAGGCAACGCCATATAATCCGCCGACTAGTTGATTATCTTGCCAGATTTCCACACTATGCCCGAATCCCTGTTTCCATAATTTTATATAAGTTTCAATGATTTCGTCATTAATCCAGTTTCCGCCTTCTGCACGGCGCGGTGCCTCGGCGCAGGCAGTGATTACTTGCGGAAAAACTTGATCAAAACTCACGGAAAAGTTTTTTAGCTGTTTTTGCAAGCTGCGCGGCACATGAAAATCATCCAGCGGAATTATGCCGCGTTGATCTGGGCTATACCAGTGAATTTCCTTTCCCCAACGACCCTGCGCCATAGGAAAATAACCTTGAGAGTAAGCTGCCAAAAGATTTTCGATATCTATCATTAATATAAGGAGTTTTTTTACTAATTATGTTGTATAAATGGGCACAATAATCAAGGAAATATAAGATAATGTCGATTAAAAAACAAAGCTTTTCAGAGCCCCAAGCAGATTTAACTACTAGCCCAACCCGCAGCCCAACTCGTTTTATAAATCGTGAGCTTTCCTGGCTGGCGTTTAATCATCGGGTGGTACAAGAGGCTTTGCGGTTGAGCAATCCTTTATTGGAGCGCTTGAAATTTTTGTCGATTTCCTCCTCGAATTTAGATGAATTTATTATGGTTCGCGTAGCCGGTTTAAAAGACCAGTTAGCGAATAATATAGATATTTTATCAGCAGATGGGCGCACTACACAGCAACAATTAGATGAAATTGCCAAGGAAATCACTAATTTAGTAGAAATCCAACAAAATTGCTGGCAGCAAATTCGTCAGGAATTGAGTGCGCAGGATATTAATATTATCGGGGCAGAAGCAATCAGTGCGGAAGAAAAAATCATTCTCCAGCAGGAATTTGAACAAAATATTTTCCCGGCCCTCACTCCCATTGCCCTTGACACTGCGCATCCTTTCCCACATTTGCCCAATCTTGGCTGCGCATTATTATTTGAATTAGAGCATGTGGATAATAGCAAACGTCAACAATTAGCAATTTTGCCTTTGCCCCCCAAATTACCCCGTTTTGTTAAAATAGGGGAGCATTCTTGCCGTTTTATTTTGTTGGAAGATTTAATAAAATTATTTTTCAGTGCCTTATTTCCTCGTTTTCAGTTAAAAAATTCGGAAATTTTCCGTATTATCCGCGATAGTGATTTAGAAATTTCCGATGAAGCGGATGATTTAATTCTGCATTATGAAACCGCACTCAAACAACGCCGCTTAGGAGAAATTGTCCATATTGAGGCAAATGCCCCCGTGTTAGAACATTTGCGCGATTTATTTGTGCGCCAAGCACAAGCAAAAACCGAAGATGTGCTAGAAGTTGCCCAAATGGTTGCGCTTAATCAAATTGCGGAGATTTATAATTGTGCGCGACCAGAATTAAAATTCCCCTCATTCAATGTGCGTTTTCCTGAGCGCATTCGTGATTATGATGGCGATTGTTTTGCCGCCATTCGTGCCAAAGATATTGTGGTGCATCATCCTTTTGAAGATTTTGATGTAGTAGTGCAATTTTTACGGCAAGCCGCGCATGATGCGGATGTGGTTTCCATCAAACAAACTCTTTATCGTACCAGCAAGGATTCCCCCATCGTCAGCGCCTTGATTGAAGCGGCAGAAGCGGGTAAATCAGTTACCGCTTTAGTAGAATTAAAAGCGCGCTTTGATGAAGAAGCTAACATTAAATGGGCACGCGATTTAGAACGTGCAGGCGTACAAGTGGTTTATGGTTTTGTGAAGTTAAAAACCCATGCTAAAATGTCTTTAGTAGTGCGCCGTGAAGAAGGTAATTTATGTTCTTACGCCCATTTTGGCACCGGCAATTATCACCCGATTACGGCTAAAATATATACCGATATTTCCTTTTTCACCTGTGATGCGGCATTGTGCAAAGATGCTATGTATTTGTTTAATTATATAACTGGCTACGCCGCGCCCGATCAATTTGCCGAAATAATCGCCGCCCCCGTAAATTTACGCCAAGCATTATTAGCTAAAATATCCGAAGAAATTGCCCATGCCCAAGCAGGAAGACCGGCAGCAATCTGGGCAAAAATGAATGCTTTGGTGGATGAAACTATAATTGATGCGCTTTATGTAGCCTCACAAGCAGGGGTGCAAATTGATTTAGTAATTCGCGGCATTTGCTGTTTGCGCCCACAAGTTAAAGGTTTATCAGAAAATATCCGCGTAAAAAGTATTGTCGGGCGGTTTTTGGAACATGCGCGGATTTTTTGTTTTGGCGCAGGTCAGGGCATTCCTTCACCGGAAGCAAAATTATATATTTCTTCGGCGGATTGGATGATGCGTAATTTTGATCGCCGGGTGGAAATTATGGTTCCGATTAAAAATCCCACTGTACATGCGCAGATATTAGACCAAATTATGGTAGCGAATTTAAAAGATAATCTGAGTAGTTGGGAGCTACAATCAGATGGTAATTATGTGCGTACAAAAATTGTTGGCAAAGAATTTTCGGCGCATGATTATTTTATGCAAAATCCCAGCCTGTCTGGGCGCGGCAAGGCTTTGCGCAGCGCCAAGAAAATTAAATTATTGGATAACAAGTAATAGACTTAACCATAAACTAATTGTAGTGATTGCGCTTAAGCTGTTTCTTTCTGATGAATCACCACAGCGTAGCGGCTTTGTAGAAGATTATGAAGAAGAAAAAACGGCGCAGATGCGTAGCACACAATTAGTTTAAGGTTAAGTCTAATGCATAGCAGTAAAGAAAAACCACTCGTCGGAGTAATCGACATAGGCTCAAACTCGGTGCGATTAGTAGTTTATGATAGCCTATCTCGTATCCCGGTATCTTTATTCAATGAAAAATCTTTATGTGGTTTAGGGCGAGGTTTAAGCGATAAAAAGCAAAAATTAGACAAAAACGCCCGCAAAACCGCTGCCGCCAGTATTGCGCGTTTTGCCTATATCGCCCAGATGATGGGAGTCGGCAAATTATATGCCATCGCCACGGCTGCCATGCGTGATGCGGCGGATGGTGCCGAATTTATTCAGCAAATGGAAGCAAAACATCAATTAAATATTCGCATAATTTCCGGCGAGGAAGAGGCATTATTGGCAGCCCAAGGCGTGCAGGCCTCCATCTCTAACCCTTGTGGCATTGCTGGGGATATGGGCGGCGGCAGCTTAGAGCTAGTAGCAATTGATGGTAACGAAGTCGGCGGGCGCATTTCTTTGCCACTTGGTGCGCTGCGCTTGCTGGATTTACATGGCACTAATGAACAAATTCTCCGCAATGCAATAAAAGATTGTTTAAAAAATGCTGGGTTTAAAGCGCAATATTCCCAAAATAATGGCGAGATTTTTTATGCAATCGGCGGCGGATTCCGCGGATTAGCGCAAGCATATATCGAATATACTGGCTATCCACTGCCTATTTTACACTATTATACGGTAAGCAGTGAATCTTTAGTAGAATTTTTGCAAAAATTAATCGAAATGCCCTCCAAAAAACGCGTTTCTTTCAAAGGCATCCCCGAAAATCGTAGCGATGCAATGATACCCACGGCAATAGTATTAGAAGAAATAATCAATTTTATTCGCGCAAAAAAAGTAGTTTTCAGTGCCGCAGGTATTCGCGAAGGTTTGCTTTATAGTTATTTACCAGAAGAAATACAAAATATTGACCCGCTAGATGCTTCGATTGCCCGAATCACCAAAAATTCTTTTGATGAATCTTATACAAAAAGTTTATTTAAATGGCTCACGCCCTTATTTCCCGCCGAGACGGCTAAAGAACAACAATTACGGCAAGCATTTTGTAGTTTAAGCGACGTCGCCCTTCCCATACATAACGAGTTTCGTGCAGACTGGGCATTTCGTCATATCGTAGAATCTGCCCTTTGGGGAATTACGCATGATGAGCGTGTGATGCTAGGATTAGCCCTTTATTATCGCTATCGCTACCGCAAAAAACCCGACACCATATTGTTACGCATCGTCAGCGAAAAACAATGGCACCGCGCCAAAATAATGGGCATTGCCGCGAGTTTAGCCTTTGAATTCTCAGGCGGCATCTCAGAACTTTTAAATAAATCTCAACCACGGCTAGACAAAAACAAATGCCTCCTAGAAGGAGACGACCCAGCATTAGCTTTATCCGAATCTATGAGCAAAAAACTGGATGCACTGAACAAGGCTTTGAAAGGGTTTTAGCAAATTAAAACCCCGTATCCACTTTTTCCACTACTGGGCGTTCGGATGCAGGTTGTGGCAATACGCGATTGCGTCCTGTATGTTTTGCATCATAAAGAGATAAATCTGCACGTTTAGCTAAATCTACCACTGTATCTCCGTGTAAATTGAGGGTGCTTACGCCAATACTAACAGTTTTAGAAATAAATCCATCCGCATGGGATATTTTAAAAGGCGAGTTTTCCACTCGACGGCGGATACGTTCTGCGGTGTCATAAGCTTGCAAAGTATCGGTTTCGGGCATTACCACCATAAATTCTTCTCCGCCGATACGGGCGATTAGATCCGAGCTACGCGTAGCATCAATAATCATGCCTGAGAGCTGTTTTAATACTTCATCCCCCACATCATGCCCATAAGTGTCATTGACTAGTTTGAAGAAATCCATATCCAAAATCAGCAAAGATAAGGGTTTCTTGGTCTGTAAAGATTGCGTAACCGTGTTTTGCAAATGGGTATCGAGATAATGGCGATTGTATAAACCTGTTAATTTGTCGGTAATCGCCATAGAAATGCTTGCCTGATAATTGGCTTTCAGCATTTCTTGATATTTACGCCGACGAATCTGTGTTTTTACCCGAGCAAACATTTCATTATAATCGACCGGCATCAATAAATAATCATTAATACCTAAATCTAATCCTTTAAGCATCAAGCGTTGGTCATCTTCTTCTATTAACATGATAATGGGGATATTGCGTACGGCATCCATATTGCGCATGTGTGATGCAAGACGTAGCCCATCAAAATCCGCTAATTGTGTGCTGATAATCAATAAATCAATTGCGCCCCGATTTTGCTCAATAGTACTTTCTACCTCGCTGGGATTATCAACCAGAGTTACTGTATAATATTCACTTAGTTTATCAAAAAGATGTTTGCCTTGAGCAATATCATCATCAATCAAAATTATTTTGCTGCCCGAAACATCCGCAGTAAAGCTATTTTCGCCATTACTGATAATCCCCATATCCGCACCTGTTTTGTCACGCAGGCGAATTTCATCCATCAAAACTTTTATACGCACCAAAGATTTTATCCGCGCGAAAAGGGCGGCATCATTAACGGGCTTGGTGGTAAAATCATCCGCTCCGGCTTCCAAACCATTTACCCGATCGGCTTTTTCGTTTAGTGCAGTTACCATTACTACGGGAATATGCGAAGTGTCGGGATCATCTTTCAAACGACGACAGGTTTCAAACCCATCCATCCCCGGCATCATCACGTCTAATAATATAATATCGGGTTTATGTTTACGCGCCTGATCAATCGCTTCAAAGCCATCTTTCGCGGTAATTACATCATAATATTCGCCCAGAAGTTTAGCCTCCAACAATTTTACATTGGCAGGTACATCATCTACAACTAGTATTAGTGCGGTCATATTATGCCTCGATGCGCTGCTTTTTTGCGCCCACTAAGCGACTTACCGCACTCAAAAAATCAGCAATGGAAATTGGCTTAGAAATATACGCTTCACAGCCCGCACGCAAGATTTTTTCTTCATCGTCACGCATAGCGAATGCCGTAACCGCAATTACAGGAATATGTTTTAATTCTGCGTCCGCTTTAAGCCGACGAGTTACCTCCAGACCAGAAATTTCTGGCAACTGGATGTCCATCAAGATTAAATCAGGGCGAAAATTGCGTGCCAATTCAACCGCTTCATGACCTTCGCGAGTTTCGTTGGTGTCATAACCATTGGCTCCTAGCAAATCACGAAATAGTTTTAGATTAAGGTCATTATCCTCAACTATAAGAATTTTCTTTTTTGTTCCCTGCACAGCTCTTTACCATATAAAATATCGTTCGATAAATCATTAGTAACAGCATATAGTTAAAATTCTATTTACATTGTAGATTTTTACCACACTACCCGACACTTTTTTGCTAAATAAAATATTTATTATATATCAGTACTATCCGTCGTCATTCCTGCGCAGGCACACTACTGTCCAATTAAACTTT
>DIUV01000026.1 GCA_002423155.1 Alphaproteobacteria bacterium UBA6149 | reverse complement strand
TTGCCATATTATTATTACGTTTTCCTATCAAATTATGGCGGATATGCTCGCGTATTACGGGGTCTTTTACCTTAGCAAAGGATTGGTCGGCTAGTTTTTCCATTCCTTTTAAATCTTTGTTTTTATATAATTCTTCTAGCTTCTTGGTTTGCTTTTGCGAATTTCGGTGATTGATTATGCTTTCTTTTAATAAGTTTAATTGTTGTTTTTCAGAAAGACTTTCAAAAACGCTGAATTGTTCGTCCGCCGTTTCTAGGCTGATTAGGGATATTTTTTGTTGGGCGGCATAATGCTGCATGCGTTCATCCAGCACTATTCCATCATTGGTAGGTTTGGGGGTATCGAGCAAAATACTCGCTGCCCACGGACGCATTTTTTCTAATTTATCTTTAGACATATTTGGGATTGTTTCTTGCGCATAATAATGCAGTAAGGAAAACATTTTATCACCCAGTAAGCCAGATAGTTTATGGTTGGATTGTTGAGGAAAATTCATACGAAAATTGGCGTTGCGGCGTAATCCATCGTTGATTATCATCTCAAAAGCAGCTTTTTTGCTTTTTTTAAGTGCTTTGAAGGCGTTTTGATTGTTTTTTACTAAATTTAGATTATCTGAGTGCATGGTTCCAAACAGATAATTAACATTATTTATTTTGCCATCTTGAGAACAATCATAAATATAAAACAATAGACTATTGGTGTTTCGTTGGCTGATGGATGTATAGTTTTGTGGAGCTGAGCAGGCATTTTCTTCTGCTTTAGTCGGATTGCTAGCAAGGTTAAAAATCAAAAATAGCAGGCTGACTATTAAGGGCATCACATTATTTTCTAAAAATGAAAGGGAGCAAGTTCTATAATATAATTTTGAGCTTTTCCATTGCATTTTGTAAAAAAATATATTATTGTTCGCAGTAACACTAAATTCTAGCGTCAAAGATAAATTATAACGTAAGATTAGGGTGGGGTTTTCCCCGCCCTTTTTTAATACAGAAAATTTAATACAGAAAATTTAATACAAAAATTGGGTAAATTTTATGCGGCAAACACCAGTTGAGCAAGCGGTAGAAGAAATCATTGCCCCTACATTAAGGGAAATGGGTTTTTTTGTCGTGCGGGTGCGGATGATGGGAACCGATAATGGACAAACTTTGCAGATTATGGCGGATCCACTGGATGAAAGCAAAGAATTGACCATTGAAGATTGCTCGCAGATTAGCCATGCAATTTCTGCTTTGTTGGAAGTGGATGACCCGGTAAAATCTGCTTATCGTTTAGAGGTGAGCTCACCAGGTATTGACCGCCCACTAGTGCAGATGAACGATTTTGAGAAATATATTGGTTTTGAAGCAAAATTAGAAACTTCTTGGCCAGTAGAAGGACGCAAACGCTATCGCGGATTTTTACGTGGTGTAGAGGGTGAAAATATATTGGTAGAGGTGGATAAAATGCTGTGTAAGCTACCTTTTGACGCATTAGCGCAAGCAAAATTGGTGCTTACAGATGAGTTGATAAAATTTCATACCGATAGAATAAATCAAAATAAACAGGCTATTAATCAGTCTGTTAATCAGGCTAACTTGTAAGGGAATTACTATAATGGGACAAGCGTTTGGAAGTGTAGAAATTATTCAGATTGCTGATGCGGTAGCACGGGAAAAGAATATTGATCGCGCACAGGTGATTGATGCAATGGAGCAGGCGATTCAAATCGCAGGGCGGCGTAAATATGGGCAAGAGCGGGATATTCGCGCAGTAATTAACCCCAAAACAGGTGAAATTCAGCTTTATCGCGTTACTAGCGTGGTGGAAGAAGTGGAAGATGAACACACGCAGATTTCTTTGAAAGATGCTAAAAAATTAGATGCAGCTTTGAATGCAGGTGATGAAATAAAAGAAGAATTACCACCCATTGACTTTGGACGGATTGCCGCGCAAACCGCCAAACAAGTTATCGTGCAAAAAGTACGCGATGCAGAGCGTGATTTGTATTATGAAGAATTTAAAGATCGCGTTGGTGAAATTATCAATGGGACGATTAAACGGATTGAATATGGTAATATCACTGTTGATTTAGGTCGGGCGGAAGGATTTATTCGCCGTGATGAGTTAATTCCGCGTGAAACTTTCCGTCAGGGTGATCGTGTTCGTGCTTTGATTTATCAGGTGAGCCGTGAGCGCACTGGTCCACAAATTTTCTTATCTCGTACTAAGCCAGATTTTGTGCGTAAATTATTTATGCAGGAAGTGCCAGAAATTTATGATGGTATCGTGGAAATTCGTGCGGTATCGCGTGATCCGGGTTCACGCGCGAAAATCGCGGTGCTTACGCATGATGCGAGCATAAACCCTGTGCTTTCTTGCGTGGGTGTGCGGGGTGCGCGGGTGCAATCAGTAGTTAGCGAATTGCAAGGCGAGAAGATTGATATTATTGAATATTCGGATGATCCGGCAACTTTCGTGGTGAATGCTATTTCTTCTGCCGAGGTTAGCAAAGTGGTGATTGACGAAGATAATGATAAAATTGAAATCGTGGTTCCTGATGACCAATTAAGTTTGGCAATTGGGCGGCGTGGACAAAATGTTCGCTTAGCTTCACAGTTAGTTGGTTGGAATATTGATATTTTGACTGAGGCGACTGAGTCGGAGCGCCGCGCTAAAGAATTCAATATGTTATCGCAATTATTTATTGATGCGTTGAATGTGGAAGAAGTTATCGCGCAATTATTGGTAACTGAAGGCTTCACTAGCGTAGAAGAAGTGGCTTATGTGCCGCTCGATGAATTAGCCGGTATTGAAGGTTTCGACGAAGAAGTAGCCGCAGAATTACGCCAACGTGCGAATGATTGGTTAGAGTCTGAAAGCAAACAAGCGCAAGAAAAATTGCAAGATTTGGGCGTGGCGGATGATTTGGCTGGTTTAGAAGGCTTAGAACAACGTATTTTGGTGCGTTTGGCGGAAAAAGACATCAAAACTTTAGATGATTTCGCCGATTTATCAACTGATGAGTTCAAAGAATTAGTGCCCGATGCTGGTATGCGGGATAATCAGATTAATGCTTTGATTATGCGTGCGCGTGAGCATTGGTTTAAAGATGGAGATGAAGCGGCGAATGCCTGATTTTCTAAAAATATCTTAAATTAAAGATCCATCTTAGAGTATTGTCAAAATTAGAATAAGAATTTTATTTATTATGTGTGTATCCGAGTTAGAAAAAACATCCGTTGTCATCCCCGCCTTGTGCGGGGATCTCGGGACACACAAAAGACCCGATTTGCAGCCTAAGATCCCCGCACAAGGCGGGGATGACAACGGATGGTTATGAATTATGGATGATTGTAACGATGTGTTGCCTTTTGAGGATGATTTATTATCCGATAGACTATTAGATTTGGAACTAAAAGAGCAGGGGAGGTTAGCTTCTCTGCGCACTTGCATCGTCACTGGCGAAACCTTGCCGAAAAACAAACTGTTGCGTTTTGTGGTTTCCCCCCAGAATGTATTAGTGCCTGATATGGCTGAAAAATTACCGGGTAAGGGGATTTGGGTGAGTGCAACCCGTGAAAATGTTGATTTGGCGGTGGCAAAGAATAATTTTACTAAAGCGGCGCGTAAAAAACTCAATATACCTGATAATTTATCCGATTTGGTNNTCGGACGCAGCGGAGGATGGCGCGGAGAAAATGGCGCGTTTAGCCAATAAATTTTCTAAAAAAGATGCTCCTGTGTGCAATTTATTAAGCCGAGATGAGCTAGGCGCAGCCTTAGGAAGAGAGCAAGTAGTACATGTAGCATTGGCACATAAAGCACTTTCCGCGAAAATAGTTGACGAATCTTACCGTTTAGCTGGATTTCGTAAAAAAAATACTATATATACCTACCTGATTTAAAGAATTTCAAAAAAGTAAAGATGGCATGAGCGACAATAACGGAAACAATACGGCCAATAGACCGAGCACATTACAGCTAACAAAAACCGTCGAGAGCGGCAAAGTTACGCAAAAATTCACCCGTGGCAGCAGCAAAACGGTAACGGTAGAAGTGCGGAAAACGCGCACCTTCACCCGCAATGCTGGCGGCAATATGATGGAAGATAGCCGCTTGCCGGGTGACACTAGCTTGTCAGCGGAAGAAAAAGAAGCTTTGTTGCGTAATGTGCGCAATGCTTCAAAAGAAATGCCACAAATGACACGTGACCGTGGGCAGATTAATAAGGCTACTCGTAATGTGATTACTACTGCGGATAGCGAAGAGGTAGTTGAAAACACAGTAGTTGCTCCTGCTCCAGTAGAGAAAAAATTAGAAATTGCGCCTGTGGCTCCCGTGGTGGAAACGAAAGTGAAAGCCGAATCTCCCGCAGAAGTTAAGTCCGAAGCGCCACAACCAGTGAGCCGCAATCTGCATAAAGCATCATCCTCTAAGCCTACTTTAGGTGGAGTGGTGCGCAATACGCGCAGACCAGATGCCATGAGTGTGGCAAACCGTCAATTAGGCGGTGCAGTGGTGGATAATAACCGTTCTTCGGTGGTTACTGCGCCTTCACGTCGTAAAGATAATGTGGTGTTAGCACCAAGTGCGGCGGCAAAGGCTGCTCCTGCGGCAGAGAAAAATAATGATAATGTTACGCAAAATGTTGCTAGTCCTGCGCCAAATCGCCCTGTTGGTGGTCCGGTTTTTGGTCCTTCTCGCACTGCGTCGGATGCAACTAAGGAAGCGGATGATCGTAACCAAGAGAAAAAAATTCGCTTAAAAAGCGATTTGTCGCGCCGTTCTTCGCAAAAAATCACTGTATCGCAAGCGTTGGAATATCAAGAAGAGCGTATTCGCAGTATGGCGTCGATTAAGCGTCAGCGTGAAAAAACTCGTCGTTTAGAGGGCGGTTACGGCTCTAAGCAAGAAAAAATCTTTCGTGAAGTTATTTTACCTGAGAGCATTACAGTACAAGAACTCGCCAACCGTATGGCAGAGCGCGTGGCGGACGTAGTTAAAATCTTGATGAAGATGGATATTATCGCCAATGGTTCGCAATCAATTGATGCGGATGTTGCAGAATTAATCGCCCTAGATTTGGGGCATACTGTGCGCCGTGTTGCGGAAGCGGATGTGGAAAGTATTATCACTGAAGAATCAGAAGATGATAGCGCTAACATGTTGCCGCGTGCACCGGTAGTTACCATTATGGGTCACGTTGACCATGGTAAAACTTCTTTGTTGGATGCTTTGCGTAAAACTAATGTGGTGGCAGGTGAAGCCGGTGGGATTACCCAACATATTGGTGCATATCAGGTTTCTGCTGGTGGGCAAAAAGTAACCTTCTTAGATACTCCCGGTCACGAAGCGTTTACCGCTATGCGTGCTCGTGGTGCGAAAGCAACTGACGTAGTCGTGCTAGTAGTAGCGGCGGATGATGGTATCATGGCGCAAACCGAAGAGGCAATCAGCCATGCAAAAGCAGCGGGTGTGCCGATGTTGGTGGCTATCAATAAAATTGATAAACCAGCGGCGGATCCTTCTCGGGTGAAAAATGAATTAATGCAACGCGGTCTAATTCCTGAGGAATTTGGTGGTGACGTGCAGGTGGTAGAAGTTTCTGCCAAAACCGGCTTAGGGCTAGATGGGCTAGTGGAAGCCTTGTTGTTGCAAGCGGAAATATTAGAATTAAAAGCGAATCCTAACCGTAAAGCGGCAGGCGTGGTAGTTGAGTCCCGTGTGGATAAAGGTCGCGGTGTGGTGGCTACTTTGTTGGTGCAAAAAGGAACTTTGGAAACCGGCGCAATTGTGGTGGCTGGTTCATCTTGGGGTAAAATCCGTGCTTTGACTGATGATAAGGGCACGCAAGTTCCTTCGGCTATTCCTTCACAACCTGTGGAAGTGCTGGGCTTAGACGAGCCGCCTATGGCAGGGGACGATTTCGCAGTGGTGGATAGCGAAAAATTAGCGCGAGATATTACTGAATACCGCAAAAAACGTGATAAAGAAAAACAAGTAGTGGTAGCGGCGAAGTCGTTGGAACAATTGTTTACGGCGGCGAGTTCTTCGGCAGTAAAAGAATTGCCGATGATTATCAAAGGCGACGTACAAGGTTCGGTAGAAGCAATTATTGGCTCAGTACAAAAATTCTCGGGCGAAGAAGTGGCAGTGAAAATTCTCCATTCTGGCGCTGGAGCAATTAGCGAGTCGGATGTTAGCTTGGCGCAAGCAACGGGTGCGATATTATTTGGTTTCAACGTGCGTGCTGGGGTGAAAGCGCGTGAGATGGCGGAACGCGAAAAAGTTAGTATTCGTTATTATTCTGTTATTTATGATTTGGTGGATGATGTTAAAGCCGCATTATCGGGCATGTTATCTCCGACATTGCGCGAAAATTTACTGGGTTATGCAGAAATTCGTGAAGTGTTCAACATCACCAAAGCTGGTAAAGTGGCAGGTTGTATGGTCACCGAAGGTATGATTAAACGCGGCGCTAAGGTACGCTTATTGCGTGAAAACGTGGTAATCCATGAAGGTAGCTTGAAAACGCTAAAACGCTTCAAAGACGAAGTGAAAGAGGTGAAATCTGGCTATGAATGTGGTATGGCGTTTGAAAATTACGAAGACATCCGCGCTGGTGATATGATTGAAGCCTTTGAAGTTGAAGAAGTTTCTCGTAGCGTATAGGGGAGTTTAGCTGATGGAAAAAAGACCACCTAGCCAACGGCAGCTCCGCGTAGGCGAAGAAATCCGACACGTCCTCGCCGGGATTTTGATGCGTGGAGATGTGCACGCGCCTGAATTGGAGCGTGTGTCCATCACCGTATCCGAAGTGCGCATTAGCCCCGATTTGAAAAACGCTACTGCTTATGTGATGCCGCTAAATGGTGAACAAGCAGAAGAAATGCTGGACGCGTTAGAATATTATATAGTTCCCATTCGTAAAATGGTGATTTCTCAGATTAATCTACGTTTTGCTCCGCGTTTGAATTTTAAATTGGATCGCTCATTTGATGAGGCGATGAAGATTAATCAGTTGCTGAGCAAGCCTGAGGTGGCACGGGATTTGCTTAAAGATTAATTTTTCTGTCGGTCTATCGCTAAATATTAAAAATATATTAAAAATATATTGAAAAATGCTTAAATACAAGTTACGGTGCGTAACTTATTCAAGGCGATTTCACTAATCGTTAATTTTTTCTTTTTTGCAACACTCTACACGACACTAAGGTTAATAAGGCTGCAATGTATTGAATAATGATGGTTTTTATGCGTTATCGGTTGTCATCCCCGCCTCGTGCGGGGATCTTGGGCTGCAAATTAGGTCTTTTTTGTGTCCTGAGATCCCCGCACAAGGCGGGGATGACAACCGAGAGTGCAAAGCAATACCTTTAAATATTTTTATTATTCAATACATTGTAGTCTTATTAACCTTAGTGTCGTGTAGAGAGTTTTTGCAATAAAACTCTCCATCGTCATGCCGCTGGAGAGCGGCATCCATGCCAAACCATTGGCTTATTCGCTAGTTGATGGGCATGGATACCGCTCTTCAGCGGTATGACAACAGATATTTTAGTGAAAAAAGACGAAATTAACGATTTATGAAATTGCCCTGTAACTTATTTGGAGCGAATATGAAGATTAATTTTCCTGCTACCTATCCGAAAGATTTGCTTGAGCAGGTTGAGCTTGCCAAAAAGGCTGCGCAGTCTTACCGAGATAATATTAAAAGACGCTATGATGAAGAATTTAAAAAAAATCCCGAGAAATATGACCTAAAAAAATTCATGCCACCTGTCAAAGAAGGAGGCAGTTGTCCAGTGGAGGATAATGTTGATATTAAAGATTGTGTCAATGCCGATGATGTTTTGCATATTGAACAACTTTCTTTTTTGCCTACACCTAGCAATAAAAATGGCAACAAAACAAACGCTCACAATAGAAAAAACCACCGCACGCACTTTTGTTAATATTATATTAATATATTTGTGTTACTTTTTAAGATGAAAAACAAGAAAATTAATGGAAATATTATGGCTGATAGAGATGCTGATGGAGATGTTGTATCTAGAGCTGTAGATTATGCGGCTGTGCAATTGCTTGCTGATATTTACCGCGATGAACATGGATATGATGGAACTATTGGAAGATTTCTAAAAGCTGGAGATGTAACATCTGCAATTGACGAGGCAAGAGTTTCCTATACACAAGAGTTTAAAGAAGCCAGAGAAGTTGTTATTGAAAACAATGCGGCTGCGGCTAAAAGAAGGGAAGAAGCTGCTGAGCTTTCTGAAATCAAGCATAATGCTCAGCAAGCAAGGGCGGGAGCTCAGAAAATAAGAGATTTATTATTCTAAATAACTTTTATAAATAATTTAGCGCAAAAACATTGTTATTTATAACTGTGATGCTAAAAAGCACCATGCAAAAAAAATCTCCCCCTAAAAATAACATCAGCGGTTGGCTGAATATTGATAAACCTGCGGGCGTGACTTCTACCCAAGTAGTTACTGCGGTGAAAAAAATGTTGCGCCCAATGAAGATTGGACATGCGGGCACGTTGGATCCTTTGGCGACGGGGATTTTGCCTTTGGCGCTGGGGGAGGCGACGAAGACGGTGCCTTTTGCGATGGATGCGAAGAAAATTTATCGGTTTGTTTTGTGTTTGGGAGTGCAAACCACTACGGGAGATATTGAGGGTGAAATAGAAGCAACTTCTGATGTGCGTGCGAGTGCCGCGCAGATTTTGGCGGTTTTGCCGCAATTTATGGGGGAGATTGAGCAAACGCCACCACGGTTTTCGGCGATTAAGATTGATGGTAAACGCGCTTATGATTTAGCCCGTGCAGGCGAGGAGGTGATTATAAAATCGCGCATAGTGCAGATTGATAGATTAGAGTTGCTGGAGCAATTGGACGAAGATAAGTTTTTGCTGGAAACTACTTGCGGAAAAGGCACTTATATACGCTCGCTTGTGCAGGATATTGCGCGGGCGGTGGGAAGTCGGGGGCATGTGCAGGATTTGCGGCGCTTGGCGGTGGGAAATTTTAATGAAAAAAACATGATTTCGCTGGAACAATTGGAAAATATAGACTATAAGGACGCTCTTTTATCGCCTGATATAGCGCTGGACGACATCCTGGCTATCAAGGTGGATAAAGAAACCGCACAGATATTAGCGCGTGGAAACCCTGTTTTTGTTGAATCTTCGCCTGCGCAAGCAGGGCAGGATTTGTATAAAATGATGTATCTCGACAAGCTAATAGCTATAGCAAAGTTTAATGGGACTATGTTTGCGCCTGTGCGAGTTTTTAATTATTAAAATTTTATAACAGGAGAATAAGATGTCGATTACTACCGAACGTAAAGCAGAAGTTATTAAAGATAATGCGCAAGCACAAAATGATACTGGATCTCCCGAAGTACAAGTGGCAATTTTGACTGATCGTATCAACACTTTGACTGAACATTTCAAAACTCACAAAAAAGATCACCATTCTCGCCGTGGTTTGTTAATCATGGTTGGTCGTCGTCGTCGTTTGTTGGATTATTTAAAAGCTAAAAACGAAGAACGTTATTTGAACCTAATCAAAAAATTAGGTCTGCGTAAGTAGTTTTTTAGTTTCTAAAGTTTGGAAAAAATCCTTTTCTTCTTGCGATGAAAAGGATTTTTTTTGTGGGTGGGGATGTTTATGTATTTTATAGTAAAAACCTTGATAACGGCTTGCATAATTGTCGGAGTGTCTGAGCTTGCTAAGCGTTCAGTCTTTGCCTCTGCATTTTTATTATCGTTGCCATTAACATCATTATTGGCGTTTATTTGGATTTATATCGAAAGTAATGATAGCGCAAAAATCATTAATATGTCGTATGCGGTTTTTTGGTTGGTATAGTGCTTCCCCTTTAAAATCGCACTAAATAAGAAGCACTATACAGGCTTGCGACTGCAAGCCCACCGCTCGTGCGGTGCGAAAATAAAGAAGAAACACTATAATACCATCTTTGGCTTTTTTTATTATTTTTCCTTGGTTGTTGAAGTTGGAAATAAAATTTTACTTGGCAATGTTATTTTCTTCTATTGCGGTTGCGGCTATTTATGGTATTTGCGCTGTAATATATAGAAAATTTTATTAGTTTTGCCCTAAAGCAGCTAGCACATAATTGGGAGCTATGTCATTTATTTGTGCTGATAATTTTTGCATATCGGGAGTGTTATCCGCTCCATGCAGGGCGTTTTTTAAAATTCCGCCGGTTATTAGAGCGCAATCTAAGCCAGCTTTGCCAGCTCCAGCAATGTCGGTTTCTAAGCTATCGCCGACGGCTAATATTTTTTGTGGATTTATTTCTTTTAATTGTTTTAAGGCTAGTTGGTAAATTTTTGCGTAGGGTTTGCCAAAATATTCTACTTCGCCGCCCATTTTTTCATATTCTTTAGCGATTAGACCGGCGCAGAAAATGCGCGTACCATTTTGTTTGACCACTTCAATATCAGGATTGGCGCAAATCATGGGTATTTTTAATTGGATGGCGGCTTGTAAACGTGGCAATAATTCTTCTAAGGGTTGAAAATCATTTTCAAAGCCGACATTTAAGATAAAATCAGCTTTTTCTAGTGGGCTGTGGGGGATTTTCAGCTCATCCAGCAAGCCGACATCGCACCAAGGAGCATCTTTTTCTGGTCCCAGAAAGTAATAAGAATTTTGGACGTTGAATTTTTTTTGCACATAATTATATGCGGCTTCACCTGAGGTGACAATGCTATGATAATATTGCGTTTTTATGCCTAATTGCTGCAACACACGGGCGACATTTTCAGCGCGACGCGGCGCATTAGAAAGAAAAATAACTTTCTTTTGTTCTTGGTAAAGGCGTTCTAATACCCCTGATACCATCGGGTAGAGTTGCTCACCATCATGGATAACCCCCCATAAATCCAGCAAAAAAGCATCATATTGGGAGGAAATTTCAAAAAAATCTTTTATGTAACGCATGCGTGAGGTTAAAGCATGTTTTTATGCAAAAATAAAGCAACTTTGTTCAAGTTCCAGCAATTCTAAAACCACTTTTTATCCGCCAAAATATCCGCGTCATACCAGCGTAGGCTGGTATCCATGCCTATCTACAATGGCGAATTCTCAAATTTATTACGAGTTTTCTCTAGCGGATGGGCATGGATGCCGCTCGTCAGCGGCATGACAACGGATATTTGGGCGGATAAAAAGTGGTTTTAGAATTGCTGGTTAGGTTCAGCTAACTTCAGGCATTGCTTGACCACCACGTCTTTGCATTTCCCGTTCAGCAAAAGATTGCGGGCGGCTGCTCATGGCGTTTTTGGCAAAATAGACAGCAGCACCAGCGCCCAAGCCACCAATGGCGGCGATAAAGGCAGCTTTTGTGTGCGCGTTCTTTAGAGTTTCGATGAAGGCTTTGTTTTTAGTAAGTTCTAACCCTTCAACTACGCCTTGAGCCTTTACTCTTTGTACGTTTTCTGCTGCTGCTTCTATTGCTTCTTCGGCTTTTTTAATTTTTGGATTGGCTGGTAAGTCATTTATGTCAACAGGTGGCAAGCCTTTTTTTGCTTTTACTTCAATTGTTTCTGCTTTTGCTTTTGTTAGATTCTCCTGAGCTTTTGCCAGTTTTTCTTTAGCGCCACCGATAAAAGGTTTTTCGCCTTTGACGGGATTTTTGTATAAATCTTCGATATCATCAGCATAAAAATGCATTTTCATTTCATCTGGTGTACTCTTGTGAATGTCTTGTTTCAATATTTCCTCAACCTTATCGGTTGCCATAATATTCATGGCTTTATCATAAACCATTTTTCCGCCCAGACCTGCGGCTCCCACGGTCAATCCAGCGGTGAGTAAAGGGGATGAATCTACGTTTTTTCGCTCTTCAGTCATGGTTTTTCTACTTCATATAGATTTTCAACTGTTTTCATTATAGCAAATAAGTTTAAGCTTTAGTGTGACAGTTTTGTGAAATTTTAGGAGATAAAAAATAATTGAAGTTAGATTGATTTTTATTTTCGCTCGTGGCATATTCGCCACCTAATTCTATAGTTTTTGCAATATTAATGGAGAAATTCTAAATGAAACGAATAATAAAGTTCTATTTTGCCGTATTATTATTGTTGGCTCCATTACAGGCGGCTAATGCGACGGTGAAAATTGATATTAACAAGGGCAATTTTGAGCCTTTGCCAGTTGCGGTTACGGATTTATCTTCCAATAATGGGGAAGGTGGTCGCATGGGTGCGGATATTGCTTCAGTTATTTCTGCGGATTTGGAGCGTTCTGGGTTGTTTAAACCAATTGAAAAATCTGCTTTTATTGAAAAGGTTGGCTATAATTTTTCCATTCCTCGTTATGCTGATTGGCGCCAGATTGAAGCTTCGGCGTTGATTTCTGGTTCGGTAGTGATGACTGGCCCGAATAAAATGAAAGTTTCTTTCCGTTTATGGGATGTTTACGGCGAGCAACAAATTGCTGGTAAGGAATATAATACGCTTACTAATAATTGGCGCCGGGTTTCGCATTTGATTGCGGATGAGATTTATAAGCGCATTACGGGTGAAGATGGTTATTTTGATACTCGGGTAGTATATGTTTCCGAAACAGGTCCTGCGCGTAAACGGGTGAAACGTCTGGCGATTATGGATCAGGATGGCGAGAATCATAAGTTCTTGACTAATGGTCAATATTTGGTGCTGACTCCACGTTTTTCTCCTAATTTACAAGAAATTTTGTATATGTCTTATGCTGGCAATAAGCCGCAGGTTTATCTGCGTGATTTGCAAACTGGGCGGGAAGAAAGTATGGGAACCTTTGAGGGCATGTCTTTTGCGCCGCGCTTTAATAACGATGGTAGTAAGATGTTGATGTCCATTGCTAATCGTGGAACTACTTCAATTTATGAAATGAATTTGCGTTCACGCAAAATGAAGCGGATTACTAATAATCCGGGGATTGATACTTCGCCTTCTTACTCGCCTGATGGTTCACAAATTGTGTTTAACTCCGATCGTGGTGGTTCTCAGCAGCTTTATGTGATGGATGCAGGTGGTGGAAATCCGCATCGTATCAGCTTTGGTGATGGAAAATATGGTACTCCTGTATGGTCTCCACGTCAGGATTTGATTGCCTTTACGAAAATGTCAGGTGGACGTTTTTATATTGGGGTGATGCGTCCTGATGGTAGTGGTGAGCGTTTGTTAACCGAAAGCTGGTTGGATGAAGGTCCTACTTGGGCGCCAAATGGTCGGGTTATTATGTTCCATCGTCAGTCAGCTCCACAAAGCAGAACACGTTTATTTTCGGTTGACGTAACTGGGCATAATTTGCGTGAGGTTTCCACTCCTTTGGATGCTTCGGATCCTGCTTGGTCACCCTTGTTGCCTATTTGATTTTATAACACGCTTTCTGCAAATGTGTCTTTTTTAACACAGGTGTAGAAAGCGTTACATTTTGGTAGGTTTTTTAGACGATTGGCGTTGATTTTGTGATTGAATTGTTGGATAGGTGAGGCACTGGTTTATTGGGGGTTTATATTTGAGTTGAGGCAGTCAAATAGTTGATTGACAAACACCAAAACAAATTAGAACTACAAAAACAGATTGCGAAAATAAATTATTACCAGATAAATGGAGAATAACATGAATATTGGGCTTAAAATTGGTGTGGCTCTTTCTGCTTTGGCGTTGCTAGCTGCTTGCGAAAACGCTCCAGGTGCAGGTGACAATGCCGCAGGTGCAGGTGCTAATGGTATTAACGGTCAGTACCCAGATGGTACTGGTGGTCAGATTCCTGGCACTAACATTGCTGATCGCGTTTTCTTTGCTTTCAACAGCTCAGCTTTGAGCTCTGAAGCGCAGGCTACTTTACAACGTCAGGCTGAATGGTTGAAAGCTAACGAAGCTTCTAAATTGACTCTTGAAGGACATTGCGATGAGCGTGGAACTCGTGAGTACAACTTGGCACTTGGTGAGCGTCGCGCTAATGCAGCACGTGACTATTTGACTAGCCTTGGCGTAAACGCGTCTCGCGTTTCTGTAGTTAGCTACGGTAAAGAACGTCCAGCAGTAGTTGGAAGCAATGAAGAAGCTTGGGCGCAAAATCGTCGCTCGGTGACTGTTGTTGCTCACTAAGATTTTAGTGAATTAAAGAACCGCCGAGGAGACTTTCTCTTCGGCGGTTTTTTTTGAGTTGTGGTACGCTACACGACAGCATTATTAACAATGTAATCTTGTATTATAGTTATATGGATGTGCCATCCGTCGTCATACCGCCGCAGGGCGGTATCCATGCCAAACCATTGGCTTGAATAGCTAATTGATAGACATGGATACCGCNNGCCCTGCGGCGGTATGACAACGGATTGGCTTTTGCAAAAAATCATTTTTATTCAATGTAATGGTGGTTGTTAATAGTGCTGTTGTGTAGAGTAGAGTTAGGGTTATTTTATTAGCCTATTGTATAAAATAATTAAGTTAAATTTTGTGTTTTAAAAGGGTAGGGTGATGAGTAAACAGTTGCTTAGAGGATCTTTATGTTTGTTGGCTTTGTTGGCTTTTTCTAGTAATTCTTTGGCACAGAGTGAAGATTATGATATGCAAGCGGATGATAGAACTGCTCCACC
Organism: Alphaproteobacteria bacterium UBA6149; assembly: GCA_002423155.1. Taxonomy (GTDB): domain Bacteria; phylum Pseudomonadota; class Alphaproteobacteria; order Rickettsiales; family UBA998; genus UBA6149. The sequence continues at coordinate 14,627 of DIUV01000026.1, read as the reverse complement.
ATCTACCTTGCTAGTTCGTATGAATGAACTACAAGAACAAATGCAGCAATTGCGTGGTCAGTTAGAAGAGAGTCAGTTTAGAGCACAGAAAAATGCGGCTGATTTAAAATCTCTTTCCGAAGATGTTGAATATCGTTTGAGTGCGTTAGAAAAACAAATTTCTGCTGTAAAAGCAGCGCCTGTGGCTAATGCTCCTGTGAACGATTTGGTTTCTGAGGCAGCAAGTACGGAGGATGTTTCCGATGAAAATATTGATGCAGAACCAACCGTTAAAAAAAAACTAGAAAAAGAAGCGATTAAATCTGATAAAGCACAGAAATTTGCCACTTCTAGAGAACATTATAATTACGCTTATTCATTGATAAATAAAGGTAATTATGATCAGGCTGGGGCAGCGTTCCAGTCATTTTTAAATGCTTACCCCAAAGATCCTTTGGTTAGTAATGTAAATTATTGGTTGGGAGAAACTTGGTATGCCCGTACAGAATATAGCAAAGCCGCAAGCAGTTTTCGTAAAGGCTTTGAGTCGTCACCTAAAGGACAAAAAGCACCAGATAATTTATTGAAGCTGGGAATGTCTTTGGCAAAGCTAGAAAAGAAAAAAGAGGCGTGCATAATTTTATCTCAAATAGCCATAAAATTTCCCAAAGCGCCAAGCGCAACTACACAAAAGGCTGAAAAAGAGAGAGCTTTGATTGGTTGTAAGGCAGAGTAGTGCAAGAAAAATTACGCACTGATTTTTTCTCCCGTCTCCTCAATTCCTAGAGCCTTCTTCAATGGAGTTAAATATGCTTCGTAATTTCGCCATTTAGCTACTGAGCTTTTATATAAAGGCTTCACCACTTGCGAGGCACTTGCTGTGCGAGTATCTCTTTTAGTTTTGTGAAACTCGCGGCAATTTTCTTCCCATTCTAACCCACAGAAATCGAGCATTTTTTTTGCCTGATAATAAAAATCATCAACCAAAGTTTCATATTGAATATTATGAATTTGCTCAGGATATTTTTGATTCCAAAACTGCATTAAGTCTTCATATAATTTATAATAATATCCCAAGCTCGCCTGATCGTAAGCATAAGGGAAAACGCCCGAGAAAATATGTTGATATATAGAAAAACAAGTATCCATCGCGTCACGTTCGCAGTGGATTATAATTGCTTGCGGTAAAAGAGCGCGAATTAGACCCACATAAGCGAAATTATCAGGTAATTTATCCGTAATATATTTTTTATCAGCACTGCGGGCACGCAATTGATGTAGGTATAAAATAGCTAATTCGTCAGCTGTTTCTTCGTCCATTTCTTGTAATGCCAGCATCGCTTGAGGATAAGCTGACTTGGCGAGTTTTTCTAGTTTTTGCTCAACTAAATCAGGCAAATATGATAATTCCCCTGCGCCATAAACCTGACTATGGCTGGCAAGAATTTGCTCCACCAAAGAAGTTCCAGAGCGCGGCATGCCTAAAATAAATATAGGGGTCGGAGCATCAGGAAATTTAGCTTGCAGGCGTGCTGCGCGTTCTTGCCCCCATTTGTCAGTATTAAAATCAGAAAATATCTGCTTCACTGAGTTAAAATATTTATCCTCATTTTCTTGTTTATAAAGAAAAGTAGAAAATTTTAGTTTGTTGCCAAGATGCAGATAGCGAAAAGATTGCGGATAATCTTTGTAGTGATGGAATATATTGGCTAAGTTAAACGCTTGATATATTTTGTTTTGAATCGGAGTGTTTGCGTTATCCGCTATATTTTTTGCATGTTTGACTATTGGATTATCTAAATTTGGCATATCCACTTCGATAAGTATTTGTAAAATATTGATGTTGTTTGGAAACATCTGGCTGTATTTTTTAGCCAATTGTGCCGTTTCCTCCATACGCCCCAATTCATGGAGTGCTCTTAATTTGTTGGTTATTATATTTTCATTGTTGGGCTGTATAGATAGAGCAAAATCACAAATGCGAATGGCTAGTTCTTGTTGTCCTTTTTCGCATAAACATAAATAAAGTTGTTCATAAGCAGTAATAAGTTTAGGGTCTAACTTTATTGCTTGATTTAAATAATAAATTGCTTCGTCTAATTTACGTATAAGATACATTTCCATGCCTAAGCGCAGGCAGGTTTCGGTGTGTTTAGGGTTAGCATTATATGCTTTTTGTAAATAATCCACCGCCTGTTCATTGAAGCCGCTTAATATATGAATTATGCCCAGATGATATAGTGCTTCACTATCTTGCGGATTTTTTTCAATCCGTGTTAAAGATTCAACTAACTCATTACGATATTTTCCATTATCTAAAAATTCGTTTTTTCTATCATTCAACCAGCCAGACCATTGCACGCCACGATATTGTTCCAACACATAATGTTGCGCTAATTTTTTTTCTATTTCCGTAAAATTCATGGCGTTCACTTATATCTTGGTTTTTAAAATTTATGTCTTGATTTTTAAAATACTATACATGTTTTTTATACACATTATTGCAGTTATAGCAAGTATTTCTGTGGTAAAATTACAACGTGACAAGTAGTGTAAAAGCTGTATAAATAACGCCTGTAGTCTGTAGTGACTATTTTTTCTTTGAGCATGTAGCTCAGTCATCAAACCTCATTCCAAGTAGGAGAATTTTTTATGGTTTCTTCAATTAATTCTAATGTTGCTGCGCTTTACGCACAGTCTAACATTAACAGCGCATCAAACCGTGCGTCTTCTTCAATTTCTCGTTTGTCTAGCGGCAATCGTATCGTGCGTGCATCTGATGATGTTGCGTCTCTTTCTGCTGGTACTTCTTTGCGTGCAAACGTTACAACTTTGAAAGCAGCTTTAGTGAATGCTTCTCAAGGTTCTAGCTTGTTGCAAGTTGCTGATGGTGCCTTGTCTCAAGTTAGCGATATTTTGCAACGTCAAAAAGCTTTGGCTGTACAAGCGGGCGGTGGTTCTCTTAGTGCTGCTGAACGTTCTTTCTTGAATCAAGAGTTTTCTGCTCTTACTTCTGAGATTGATCGCTTGGTTAACCAAACTAACTTCAGTGGCGTTAAATTGCTTGACGGTTCACTAACTGATAAAGTTGCTGCTACTAGCGTAACTGCTGCTGGTGAAAAAGGTACTGCTAGCATTGCCTTGATTAATAATATGGCTGCTGCAGATACTTTGTCATTGAATGGTGTTACCATCACTGCTCGTGCAACTGCTGGTACTGTTGCATCTACTGCAACTACTTTGGATTTCGTGATTGGTGGTGATATTGCTACTACTCTTGATAATCTGGTTGCGGCTTTAAATACTGCCTCCACTAATTCTACTTTAAGTGCTGCTACTCAACAACGTTTGAGCGCCGCTACTTATTCTCGTTCAGGCAATTCTTTGGTTGTTACTTCCAATCAATCTGGCGAGCAGAGCAATAACTATATTATCAATGCTGGTGCATCTACCTTCCTAACTGCTGCTGCTAATGCAATAGTAAGCGGTGGTTCTGCAACCAACACTTATACTTTGTTTGCGGCTAACACTATCGTTGCTAACGACATTGATACTTCTGTGGTTGCTGCGGCTGCTTCTGCAACTACTCAGTTGGAAGCTGCTGATATTATTGCTCTTGGTCTAAACGGTGCTGCTCTTACTACTGTTTATACTGCGGTAGCTGGTGATAGCCTACGTACCATCGTTTCTAATATTAATGCAAATACTGCTACTACTGGTATAACTGCATCAATTATTGGTAGTTCTGGTGCATATAACATCCGTTTTGAAGATGCTGGTGTAACTACTTCTGGTAAATATAATGCTTCTAAAGCATCTAAATTTACGGCTACTGGTTCTTTGGCGAATGCTGATGCTTCTGTAACTGTGAATACTGCTTCTGCGGCTGGTACTAGCACCTTTATCTATAGCTTGGATGGCGGTAGTGATACTGGTATTTCTGCTGGTAAAACTGTTGGTGTTGGTGTTGTTGGTGACTCTTTAGTTGCTGCTCAATCTCAACAAAAATCACAAGTTGATTTGGTGTTCCCAAATATTAATCCTTCTAGCTTGATTGCATCTTTCACTAACACTACTACGGTTACTGTTGGTTTGCTTACTGATCTTACAACATTCACTTTTGCTCCTACCGTTGCTGATCAAAGCAAGGTTGCTGCTGGTGAAATTGCCGTTGGTGCTACTTTGACTGAAACTTTAGATAATTTTGTGACTGCTTTTAATACTTTCCAAGGTAACAAAAGCCAAAATTATGCTATGAACCAGTTGGAAGCTGTTCGTGATGGTAATACTATCCATATCACCACTAAAGATTATGGTGATAGCCGTGATATTACTAGTCCTGCTACAGCATTGACCATTGCAACTGCTAACTTGCCTACTGGTGCTGCTTCTACATTGGGAGCTTCTGGTCTGTTAAATAGCGGTACTACTGGTGGTATTACTACTAGTGGTGTTACTAATTCTTCATTCGTTGGTACAGTTTCTGGTTTCACATCTACTTACACTTCTAAAAATCTTGTAGATGCTAGCATTACTGTTGGTGGTAATGTGTATTTTGCCAAAGATATAGATACTGTTCCTGCTGCGGATACTATTGTTCGTTTCTCTTCTACTGATGGTGGTGGATATTTCGATGTAGAGTTGGCTGGTTCTTCTGGTCAGGTTGTAGGCAGCCAAACTAATGCAAATACTTTTGCTAGTCGTTTAGATACTGCTTTCTCAACTTTGAGTTTTTATCAAGATCGTAATATTTCTACCTATTCTGGTGGTGCGGCGATTTCAAATAGTGATGGTGATATAATTGGCTCTTTACGAGGTACTTCGGTATCTTTGAACAGTGATGATTTCACTTCTACTGCTATTGAGAACATAACTGTTGAAAGCACTTCTGGTGGGGTTATTTCTTTCACTATCAATGGTGAAAAATATACTAGCGCAAGCAATCTTGGTGATAATCTAGCAGCTAATTCAATTGTTAAATTGACCAATGCTTTGGATACCAGCAAATTCTTGACTTTCCGTGTTGGTGATTCAGCAATTGATTTTAGCTCTTTAGATAATGCGTCTGCTTTTGAAGCGGCATTAAAAACTGCTTTTGGAGTGGGTGATGGTTCGGCTAACTTGCAATTCCAAGTTGGTAGCAGCACTGCTGATACTTTGAAAGTTGGAATCGAAAGCGTTACTACTGATAGCCTATTCAATGGAGCAGCTCTTGATGTGTTGACTTCTGAGCATGCTGCTATTGCATCTGCTGCTATTGATGAGGCAATCAGAACTGTTACTGCAGTTCGTGCGGGTGTTGGTTCAATCCAATCTCGTTTCAACTATGTTGCAGCTAGTGTTGAAAGCTCTATCCAAAACCAAGATGCTGCTCGTGGCGCATTGTTGGATACGGATATTTCTTCTGAATCAACTGCATTTGCAACTGCGCAAGTTCAGTTACAAGCAGGTATCGCAGTATTAGCTCAGGCTAATCAGATGCCACAACAACTACTTAAACTTATTGGTTAATTAGTTTTGGTATAAGGTTTCTGGGAGGTGGATTTTTCCACCTTCCAGATTGCTTATTAGCTTAATAGATGGTAGAGTTACTTACTCTCCAGATCCTAATTCTGTAAAAACTACACCAATTATTGGTGATAATAGTTATATTAGATTGAGAGCCTAGAGCTTTTATTTTTTATATTATAATTTATAAAACATTATAGTTTTAGTGTTGGGGCTAGTTGCCTGTATGGTGTAGTAAATTTCCTTTATTTTTGCACAAAAATACTTGATTTGCTATACAGGCTTGGCGTAAGCAAGCTAGCTGCCCATGCTTTGTTAGGCCTTAGTAGCATCTGAACGCCATTTGTTTTTGTACAGCAAGAATAAAGGTGATGTATTGTAGTGTATAAATTAAACACTTTAGTTTATTAAAAAAATATTATTGTGCAATTGACACTATATCTCTTTTTCTAGCTTTTTTATGTTATGTTAAATAGCATTGCTGTCTAGGGCAATTTCATTAATCATTAATTTCGTTTTTTTGTAATAAAACTCTCCATCGTCATACAGCTCTCCAGCGGCATGACAAGAGATATTTTAGTAAAAAAAGACAAAATTAATTATTGGTGAAATTGCCCTGCATTGATGTAGCATAAATCTTTCAAAAATTGTAAGTTAGCTTTAGTATGTTTCTACACGTAGATTATTCAGCGCGTAGATTATTCAGCGCAAGTAAATATTAGCAATTAAATATTTTTTATATATAATAATAGATTAAATAAAATTAAGGTAATATAATTATGGTTTCTCAAATCAGCCTCGGAAGTGCAAGTCAACAAAATGGTCGTACGGTTATTACGGGTACGAGTAGTGGGGGAATTGATACTGCTGGTTTAGCAGATGCGCTAGCTAAAGCTAAACGTCAGCCTGCGGTGATTTTAGAAAACAAGATAGAGGCTAATACTAATAAAATTTCTGCGCTTGGTGAATTAAAAACAGTAATTACCACTTTGCATGATGCGGCAAATTTTTTACGCAACCCTCCCGGTGTTGGTAATGCTTCGGAAAATATATTTAAATATCGTACGAGCAGTGTAACTTCTGATAGTACTGTTTCTGGTGATGTTTATTTGGGCGTTACGGCAATACCTGGTACGCAAACTGGTACTTTTGTTGCAAAGGTTACGCAGGTTGCCACCCAAAATATTCAAACCACCGATACTTTTGCGCTTGTTGATGCGGATACTAGTGTGGTTGGTGGAGCGGGCGCTTTAAATGCTGGTACTTTGTTGTTAGGGGCAAACTCTACCCCCATAACTTTAACCGCGGGTGACACTCTTAATCAGGTGGTTGCTAAAATAAATGCTTCCAGCAGTTTAAGTGGGGTGCAGGCAACCGCTACTAAAATTTCAACAGGCAATTACCGGATAACTTTCAAAACTATTGATACTGGCGTAGCTGTTAATTACGACGTGCAGACCCTGAATCCTGGCATGTTTAACGTAACTTTTGCGATTAATCAGCCTGCGGTTGATGCTATATTAGATTTGGATGGTACGGCGATTACACGCTCTACTAATAGTTTTAGTGATGTTATTGAAGGAATCACCTTTGATTTAAAACAGGAAACTCCATTAGCAACTAATCTTTCGGTAGATATTGGTGCGGATAACGAGCTTATTCAACAAGGTGTAATGAATTTTGTGGATGCTTATAATGCGTTCCGTATTTTTGCTGCCAAGCAAACCGAGTTAGATTCCAGTGGTAAACCAAAAGACACAGCTATTTTGGCAACTGATCAAACCTTGCGGAGGGCAATTAGCCGATTAAGTGCTGAAATGTCTGGGATTGTCGATGGGTTAACTTCGGGTGATCCTTCTCGCCTTTCAGACTTAGGGATAACTACTACAGATTTACCAGCGGTTAGTCGTATATTGGTCGTGGATACGGATAGATTGTCGGCAGCGATTACTGCTGATGTTGATCAGGTGCGGAAAGTATTTGAGTTTGACTTCGCCTCTGATAATCCGGATTTACAAGTATTTTCGCGGACTAATTCACTAGCTACTAACTCGGTTATATTGAATTTGGATCAAACAGGTGGTATCTATGAGGCTACTTATGGTGTTCCTCCTGTAACCGTGGATTTAGATGTTGAAGTTTTGACGGGGGGTGGTTTGACTATTCGTGGTCAATCAGGAACTGCTTTGGATGGTTTAGTAATGGTTTATGGAGGAAGTCTGGCGGCTCCTGTAACTATTAATACTAGCTTATCACAAGGTATTGCCGATCGAGTATTTAATTCGCTAGATGGAATGTTAAGAGAAAATACGGGTGATATTGCCGTATCAATATCGAATATAGATAGTGCAAATACTCGTTATGAAACCGAAGTTACCCGTATTGATGATATGATTGCTAAATTTCGTGAGGCGTTGTTAGAAAAATTTTCTTTGTTGGAAAAGTCTATATCGACAGCCAACACATTATTAGCTACACTAACTGCACAGGCAAATGCACAATTAGCTAGTAGTGGTAATTAGTTTCTGGGGAAGTCTAATAAAATTATTTGCCTTTGTTTTTTGTAATTTATAATTATAAGGGTGTTTCGATTAATGTCATCTCAACTGATTGCTAATAAAGCATATGTAAATGCGCAACATACTGTACAAAAAAGTCGTCAGGTAGTGATGCTTTATGATGGCGCTATTCGTTTTGCTAAACAAGCTAAAGAAGCAATAGAACAAAAAAAGATTGAGGAACGTTATAATTTATTGGTAAGAGTTTCCGATATTATGCAAGGTTTGCAATCTTGTTTAGATTTTGAAAATGGCGGCGAGGCAGCGGTTTCATTATATGATTTTTATTCTTCTATTTATGCTCGTATAATAGATATTCAGCGTAGTAATGATGCGGTGATGTGCGAGTCATTGATTGCGGATTTGAAGAAGATGCGTGATTTTTGGGATGTAATTGATAAAGGTGATGAAATTTCTAGCGCGGCGGAAGGAAATTCCAGTCCTCAGATTGTTGCCAGTGGAGTAATAAAAACTCCTTATCCTATAAATGAAAAACCTGATGATTTAAGTGTTATTTTAGCTAGTAATATAGTCGTTTAGTGGCTTTTAAAATGTTTGTTATCTGTACGTTCTGTTGTAAGTATAAAACTTTTTAATGGTTGCATGTTTTGCTACAATCATTTAGAAAAGCACCTCTTTATAAAACAATAATTGGAGTGCCATTATGACAATAAAGCTTCCCGAGGGATATGTTCCATCTGAAAATGAAGAATATATGGGTCCTTTGCAGTTGGAATATTTTAAGCAGAAATTATTGACATGGCGCACGGAGTTACTTGCGGAGTCGCAGGAGACTATTGAGCATCTTCGGGAAGAAAACTGGCATGAGCCAGATATAGCTGATCGCGCTTCTTTAGAAACAGAGGCTGGGGTTGAGCTACGTACGCGAAATCGTTATTTGAAGCTTATCAATAAAATTGATGCTGCTTTGAAGCGGATGGAGGCAGGTGAGTATGGCTTTTGTGAAGAAACAGGCGATCCGATAGGAATTAAGCGTTTAGAAGCTCGTCCGATTGCTTCTATGACTATTGAAGCGCAAGAGCGCCACGAAAAGTTGGAAAAACAATATGCGGAAGAAGAATAATTATGGATATAGAAGCTAAACTTTCAGAATTAGGGTTGAGTTTGCCCCAAGTTAGTGCGCCTGCTGCTAACTATGTTCCTTATAATATATCTGGAAAGCTGGTTTTTTTATCTGGCACTTTACCTATGAAAGAGGGAAAACCTCAGTTCATTGGTAAAGTTGGCAAAGAATTTGCAATTGATGAAGGGCAGGACGCGGCGCGTCTATGTGTGCTAAATATTCTTGCCCATCTAAAAAATGCTTTAGCTGGCGATTGGAGTAAGCTCTCTGCTTGTGTGCGTTTGGGAGTGTTTGTTAATGCTCCTGTAGAATTTGTTGAGCATCCCAAAGTTGCTAATGGTGCATCAGACTTGCTGGTTGCTTTATTGGGAGATGCTGGTCGGCATGCACGTTTTGCCGTTGGAGTTAGCGGATTGCCGTTTGGTTGTGCTGTAGAGATTGATGCTGCTTTTGAGATTAAATAATTTATATTATACCCAAACCTAATGAATTTGCGGATTTTATACTAAGATATTTCATCAAATAATAGCAGGAAAAGTGCGTGAATACTTATTGCTATTTCAAGCTTTTTCCTGCTATTAGTTGGCGAAATATCGCAGTGTAGAAAAATAAGACCTCAGCGCAGCGCATTACGCAGAGGTCTTAATATGCAAATTCATTAGGTTAAGGTATATTATGAAAAATCACACTACCCGACACTTTTTTGCTAAATAAAATATTTATTATATATCAGTACTCTCCGTCGTCATTCCTGCGCAGGAATGACGACGGAGAGTTTGAAGAAAAACAAAAAGTGTTGGGTAGTGTGATGAGAAATATAGAAAAAACTATTGAAAGAGGGTTGTTTGCCAGCCGTTGGTTGATGGCGCCTTTTTATATCGGTTTGGTATTGGCGCTGGTAGTATTGTTGTATTCATTTGTTATGGAATTATGGCATTTTGTAACTACTGCCCCTATTTCCTCCCCCAGTGATTCGATGCTAGGTATTTTATCGCTAATTGATTTTTCTTTGGCGGGGAATTTGTTGCTTATTGTTATTTTTTCTGGGTATGAAAACTTCGTTTCCAAGATTGAAACCGATGATCACGAAGATAATCCCGAATGGAAGGGAAAAGTTGATTTTTCTGCGTTAAAATTGAAATTAATAGCCTCGATTGTTGCCATATCTGGCATACATTTGCTGAAAGTTTTTATGAATGTGGGAAAAATACCTGTGGAAGAGATTCGTTGGATGATATTGATACATATGTCATTTGTGGTGTCTGGCGTATTATTGGCATTGATGGATCTAATTGCTGCCAAGGGTAAGGCGATAAAAAAATAAACAACCCATATTTCGTGCGGCGTTGGATATGTCTTTATAAAAAAAGACCACAGCTATGCAGAGGTCTTTTAAAAAGTGAGTATAAATAAAGAACCCCGCCCCAAGGGGCGGGGTATTTAGTAGTCGTCATGCCGCCGAAGGGCGGCATCCATGCCAAGCCACAAGCTAATAACCAACGGTTAGGCATGGATACCAGCCTTCGCTGGTATGACAAAGCGAACGCCCCAAGGGGCGGGGAATTTAACCCTGAAGTGGATTAAATTTCCTTCTTTTTTTGGTTTTAGTAACCATGACATGGATTAAGCGGTGGAGTTAGGGGTGCCCATTCTTCAGTGGTTTTGCTGGGTGCTTGCGGATGTTTTTGAGCTTGCATCATTCCTGCTAATCTTTTGAATACTTCTTGCTTGTTAATTTCTTGTGCAGACGCGTGGTTATTCTCCACTGTATGCGCATGCATATTGTTTGATTCTGTGGTTATTATTGCGCTAATAAATTCTTTTATTAACTTTAATTTTTCTTCTTCAATGTTGGCACTATCTGCAGTTTGTAAAATACCCGCTATATTTCCTCCTACCGATTTTTTGGCTACCGAAAGACCTAATTGTTTGCTGCCATTTACCATAATTGAAGTGCAATTAACTGGAGCTTTTGGTTGATTGTTCAGATGCGTAATATTTAGTGATATGCTGCGCTTGGGTTCTGACTCATCGCGAGGCTCACTTAAGGCATCTAAATCTATAATTACTTTTAGCTCCGCATTATGCCTAAATATTTTAACCACGTCATTTTGGGCTATAACTTCATCATTAGCGGTTAAATCCGTGTTTGCGGCATATCTTTTTGGTGTTATTGCAGTGCCTTGGTTTGACCAATTATTCATAATCTATTCTCCTATATTGAATCTCAAGGAGCAATATTAATCATTAATGTTACAGTTTTATGAAAAATAAAAAATTATCGTAAAATAATAATTCGGCTTGCCACGCGATAGCCGCAGAGCATGGATAATCTTTCTAAAATAATGGGCTCTTGTAATTGTATTTCCAGTGCCCAAGCGCCGCGGCAGCGTATGTGTAGGCTGCCTTGAGGCTGCCTTGGTCCTGCATGTACTAGTTTTATGGGGGTGCAATGGTCGCATAAAGGCTTGCCCATAATATCTGCCCAGCGACGGAGCAAATCAGGCTGTAAAAAACCACGATTTTTCATGGCTTGTTCAGTGGTGAATTGGAGTGCACCGCCTAATTGTTTGGGGAACATATAGCAACGTGATGGTGGTTTTTTGCTCATAACAATGCCTTAATGGGCGCAAAGCTGCGACGATGCTCTGGGGTAATGCCATGTTCTGCTAGTGCTAGTTGATGCTGTTTAGTGCCATAACCTGCATGTTTTTCAAACCCATATTGGGGATATTCTCGTGCTAGCTCCGTCAACATATTATCTCGCGTGACTTTGGCGATGATGGAGGCGGCAGCAATTGAGATGCTGATACTATCGCCCTTTATAATAGTTTCACAAGGGCAGGGTAAGTCTGGTGCGCGGTTGCCATCCACCAGTGCAAATGCAGGGGGGGAGGGTAAAGCAAGCACTGCACGGCGCATTGCCAGCAGGCTGGCTTGGAGAATATTTAATTGGTCAATTTCTTCTACGCTGGCAATTCCTATTGCCCATTGAGCATGTTTTTTTAACTCCGCGCAGATAATTTCGCGTTTTTTGGCAGAAAGTTTTTTGGAATCATTGATGCCTGCGGGAATATGCAGGGGATTAAGAATAACCGCCGCCGCAACTACCGCCCCCGCCCAAGGACCGCGCCCAACTTCATCCACCCCACATAAGGGAGCTGGGTAGTTTTTTTCAAAATCAATCAGCACAATAATTTTCCAACAAATATTTATATGATTCGGTTATTTCTTTGAAGCGTTCTTCGGCAATTTTATCGTTATTATTTACATCTGGGTGGTAGAGTTTTACCAATGTTTTGTATTGTTTTTTAATCTGTTTTTTATCAACTGGGTGTTCTAGCTCCATTTTAGCCAACGCTTTTTTTACCAAAGGGGGTAGGCGGGGTTTGGTTTTTACTGCTCCATCACCCAGTAGTTTTTCTAGCCCGTCGCGTATCATTTTATCGCGCATTTGCGGCGGGATTTGGTGGTTCCAAGTTGGGCGGTGTCCGGTTACCGCATCATCGCGGAAATTATCAATTTCTTCTGCGCTCATACCCTGAAAATAATTCCATTTTTTGTTGTAATCTTGCACATGCGGCAGGCAAAACCAGTAATATTCATTGCTACTATGACGATTTTTCGGCGCACGATGTTCCCCGCCATTAGTGCAGCCAGCAATATCACAGGGGCGAGTTATAGTTTCTTTTTTTTGTTTATAGTTGTACATATTTGTTAGTATGTAAAATTTTAGGGAATTAAGCAAGATGGAGCAGAGTATTGCAGAGAAATTATCCGCACTTAATCCAATAGAATTGGTGGTAACGGACGAATCACACAAACATGCTGGGCACGCAGGCGCCCGCCCAGAGGGAAATACGCATTTTCATGTGCGTTTAGTTTCTCCTGATTTTGTGGGAATATCGCGCGTGCGGCGGCATCAGATGATTTATGCTTTGTTAAAAGACGAATTTGCGTTGGGGTTGCATGCGTTGGCGCTGGAAACTTATGCGCCTCAGGAGGTGCTTACATGCTAAAAACAGAAATAATAATCATCGGTGGTGGCTTGGTCGGCAGTGCTTTGGCAATCGCTTTGGCGCAAGTTGGCATTCATTCTATTGTGCTAGAGCGTGAGCCACAGGAAAAAGCTTTTTCTACTATTGAAGATGGTCGTTCGTCGGCGATTTCTTTGGCATCTATTCGCTTGTTGAAAAATATTGGCGCTTGGGAAGCTGCCGAGCCTGCTGCAGAGGCGATTCGGGATATTTTAGTGTTGGATGGTTATAGCAGTGCGCGGGTGCATTATGACCATAAAACTATTGGTAATGATCCCTTTGGCTATATTATTCCTAATCCTGCTTTGCGCAGTAGTTTGCTGAAAAAAGCGCAAGCGCAGGCAGGGGTGGATTTGCGCTTTTGTGCAAATGTAGTGGCCATAAAGCAAGAAGCAGCTCAAGTTACTGTAGAATTAGCGGATGGCGAAATTTTGCAAGCCGCTTTGTTGGTGGCGGCGGATGGTCGCGGTTCTAAAACGCGGGAAATGTTGGGTATTGGGCGGAAAATTATTGATTATGACCAAACCGCGATTGTTTGTACGATAAAGCACGAGTTGCCGCATCATGGCATTGCTTTAGAGAGATTTTTTCCTGTTGGACCTTTTGCGGTTTTGCCACTTACCCATAACCGCTCCTCTCTTGTGTGGACCGAAAAAACCCAGATGAGCAAAGAAATGTTAGCGTTGGATGATGCTAGTTTCATTGAAGAAATTTCCCTTCGGGTGGGTGATTGGTTAGGAAAAATAGAATTGGACGGAGCACGTTATGCTTACCCACTAAATTTACTAACCGCTGAGCGTTATATTGATCAGCGAGTAGCATTGGTAGGGGATGCCGCACACGGAATTCACCCAATTGCCGGGCAGGGGGTGAATTTAGGCTATCGCGATGTAGCGGCTTTAGTGCAGATATTAGCAGAAGCTAAACGCACAGGACAAGATTTAGGCAGCCAGTTGGTGCTAGAACATTATCGTCGTTGGCGGCGGTTTGATGTAGTTAGTATGTCTGGGGTAATGGATGGGCTTAATCGACTGTTTTCTAATAATTTAATGCCAGTTAAACTAGCAAGGCGGTTTGGTCTGCATGCGGTTGAAAAAATGCCCTTATTAAAAGGATTTTTCATGCGTCATGCCATGGGTATGGTTGGTGATGTGCCAGATTTAATGAAACAATAATTAGGCATAATTAAAAAAATGTGGGTGGCGTCACCCTACACGACAGCATTATTAACATGACATTTATATCTTGAAATATAATAATAAAACCGCTCTCTACGTCGTCATTCCCGTGCAGACGCACTACTGTCCAATTAAAATAAGCTGCTGTTATATTTACACCAAGAATACCAATAGTTTATGATGTATTTGTGTAAACAGGACTTAAAAATGAAACGCGGACTGCCCCCTCTCCCTCTGGGAGAGGGACGGGGTGAGGGTAGTATCCACAGGAGTGATGTTGTTG
>DIUV01000035.1:7851-8697 GCA_002423155.1 Alphaproteobacteria bacterium UBA6149 | reverse complement strand
CTCCCAGAGGGAGAGGGGGCAGTCCGCGTTTCATTTTTAAGTCCTGTTTACACAAATACATCATAAACTGGCAGTATTGTTGGTGTAAATATAACAGCAGCTTATTTTCCTTGGACAGTAGTGCGCACAAGGCGGGGATGACAACCTCTTGTTTCATAAGAATATAAAAACACTGGATTAAAATATTAATAATCCATCAAATCACCGTGTAATTAGTATCTGTTAAGAATGGCTAATTATAATAAGCCCTACAAAAGCAATCTTTTGTAGGGCTTATATAATTTCTAAAATTGGAAATCTTACTTATTTAAACTGTCTTTATTTTTCTGCTTCGGCACAAAAAGCATAAACTTAGCGAGCGGAAATTTGAATAAAACAATATAAGTCATATGCATTCCCACAAATAGTAGCATCAGATTAGCAAATAGCTCGTGCGACTCTTCAAGGGCTTCTGCGAGAAATCCTTTATTCTCTTGTTGTTCGTCATCATCAGCATAGGCACTAGCGATAATCTCTGCATTTGCCCAACCAATAGATTTCCCTTTATCTATGGCTATGCCCGTGCCAACACTCAAACTCAAACTCAAAGCAATGCCCAACATCAAAGCTTTGCTGATTGACGGATGAGTAAAAGCATTGTCAAACCGCAATCCTTCAAATGAGGGATAAAAGCGCGTTAACCCAACTTGCCGCTCACCACTTAGCGCCCAAAGCAGCCGCAAAACAATAATAAGGGAAACTCCATAACCAAGCCAAGCGTGAACAAGCCCAAACTCACCTGTGAGATAGGATAACAACGCTAAACTAGCAAGTATTGCGTGATAAATACGAATGCGGCGCATGATG
>DIUV01000035.1:0-7778 GCA_002423155.1 Alphaproteobacteria bacterium UBA6149 | reverse complement strand
CTAATATAACCCAGCGCCGCAAACCCCATGCCGATGAGTGAGCATGCCATACCACCAATAGCGCTTTGCAGCGCAATCAGACGTAGGCGCGTGCTTATATGAAGCAGCTCATCCACTTTGGCGAGCGAGTTTTCCATAATTACGACACCAGCTGCTTCAGCAGTGACACTACTATGTTGACCAAACGCAATGCCCACCGTAGCCGATGCCAGCGCAGGCGCATCATTAATACCATCCCCCATAAAAAGCGTCGGCGCTTTGGCGGTTTCTTCGCGCACAATCGCCACTTTTTGCTCAGGACTTTGTGATGCAAGCGTTTCCTTAATGCCCAATAATTTTGCCAGATAATTAACTTCCGATTCACGATCGCCAGATACTAACATGATTTTTTTGAACTGGTGCGATGGCTTAAGATGCCGGATAAAAGACTTGCCATCTGCACGCGGCGCATCACGAAAACGGAAAGTGGCAGCATATTTTCCATCCATCATAATAATACATTCTAGCCCAGCTGCAGTGGAAGGAAGCACCGCAAGAATTTCTGGATTATTGAGCAATAATTTTTTGCGATGAGTCACGCAAATATTATGTCTGCCCACCATACCTGTCAAACCCTGCCCCGGCTTTTCAGAAACACTCTCCGCCTCTATCAGCACCAACTTAGCTTTTTCGGCGGCTTGTAGAATCGCACTCGCCAACGGATGTTTCGAGTAACATTCAAGACTGGCGGCATATTGCAAAATATCGTCTGAGCTTAACCCTTCGGCACTTAATCCCTCAGCGGGCAAAATCTCCGTAAGCTCTGGCTTGCCATAGGTAAGCGTGCCAGTTTTATCAAAAATCGCCGTGCGGCAAGTGGGAAGACGCTCCAACACGGTTGGATCTTTGATGATAATACCCAGCCGCGCCGCCATAGAAATAGCGCCAATAATCGTAACTGGAATTGCAATAATCAGCGGACAGGGTGTGGCAATCACCAATACAGAAAGAAAACGCAGCGCATCTCCCGTTACCAACCAGACAATGCCCGAAATAATCAGCGCAAATATAGCAAATGCCCCTCCGAGCTGATCCCCTAACCTTCGCAATTGTGGTCGTTTCTGTTCGGCATCTTGCATTACTTCCATTATCTGGGCATAGCGCGAATCAATCGCCAATTTCTCAGCGCGGATAATCAACACCGCTTCACCATTAATTGCGCCCGACAACACCGCCGCTCCCGGAGCCTTCGACACGCGATAGGGCTCTCCCGTCAAATAAGACTCGTCCATAGTTCCATGACCTTCCACCACCACCCCATCAACAGGCGCGGTTTCATGGGGAAAAACAACAATTTCATCACCAACAGCAATATCTGCAAGAGCAATTTTTTCTACTCTAGCACCATTCTTACGATGAGCTTTCGCGGGCATCCGATCAGACAAAGCACGCAACACCGAAGATGCTTTACGCATCGCATAAGCCTCCAAAGCCTGCCCACCAGATAACATGATGATAATGAGAATAGCCGCAAGATATTGCTCCAACAACGCCGCCGCCACCAACTCAATTGCCCCCAAAAAATCCGCCCCGATACTACCTTTGAAAAATTTAATAACAATCTGAATCAACAGCGGAATTCCGCCCATGATAATAACCACTAGCAACAAAATATCTGCCGCCGCCACCCCCGCCACATCAAAGACCCAAACTCTACCCAATATAAAATGCAGCGCGATGGCAAGCAGGCTCGCAACTAACAAGCCAACATGCCAACGCGAAGCCAAAGAACAAGGCAAAGAAAATAGTGTTTTTACTGATGTGTTTATGTTCATAATATCGCTATAATTTTTCTGCCAGCTTATGGTGATTCATATTTTTAGTTTGCCCTATCTTTGAAGGAAATCATAGTTTTTTCCTTTAATTTGTTACTTGCTAAAACATTAGCCGAATACCAATCGCCCCAATCAGTTCATCCTTATCCTCACCATGATTTTTTGCGATTGATGAGGTTTCGCCAAATTTCCTGCCATAATTAATATCTATGTAAGGTGCGAATTTTCGGGTGAATTCGTAGCGCGTTTGCAGACCTATATTACCATCTGTTACACCTGCGCCCAGATCTTGCTCATGCACCTCCTGTGCAGAAAAATTCACCTCAATATAAGGTTGCAAAATCAGTTTTTGAGTTAGCAACAAGTCATTTTCCTGCCGCAGCCGCGCCGTTACATCACCTTGTTGACTCACAAATAAATGCGCGGAGGTTTCAAACCATTGTGGTGCCAACCCATTTACTCCCAACGTCAAATAAGCGGTGGATTCTGGTCTGGCATCGTAACGAATTCCACCTTGAGCATCCCAAAAACTTGAGATATTGCGGCTATACATTGCCCAGAACTCTGCACTTTCTTGCTTACCCCCCACATGCTCACCCTCGGATTTTAGCCAAAGTTTGTTTTCATCCGTACCCATCCAGCCGTCCAGATCCCAGCTTTGCAACGCCGTTTTCTTCGTGTTGCTCCCTATATCAGCTTCTAATTGGAACTTAGAGAAAATTTCCCCTCCATGCTCATGTGTTATATCCGCCGCCAACACAGGCTGTGTTAGTATGAAACAACATAATGCCGCCAATTTAATGTGCATGACGACCTCCCATATTAGTATTAGTTGTCGGCATATCTGCCGCATCCAGTTTAGCGACTACTACTTGCCGCATCATGCCGCTGCTCATGTGATACAGCAAATGGCAATGAAACGCCCATTCACCAATTTCATCCGCAGTCACCAACACGGAATATCCCCCCCCAGGCGGCACAATAACCGTATGCTTATTGGGCAATTTTGCCGCTGGCTGTCCGTTTTCCAGCTGCACGAACATACCATGCAAATGCATAGGATGCGCCATCATGGTTTCATTGATGAATTTCAGCCGCACCCGCTCGCCATATTTAAGGCGTATTGGTTCTGCATCTGCAAATTTCTTCTCGTTAATCGTCCAGATATATCTTTCCATATTACCCCCCAAACGCACATCAATTGTGCGCTGCGGTTGTCGCTGATCCTTCTGCACCAAAGCATAACGCAAATCCGCGTAGGACAATATTTTTTTTCCTTCTGGGGTTCCCATTTTCGCCCAGCCGCTAAGCATATCTGCATGGTTCATCTCCATATCAGGATTATCCTTCATCATCAGCTCCATATTCATATCCCCCATAGAGAGCAATGCGCGTGGACGTTGAGTGGGCATTTCGCCTTGCATCCCCTCTTTTTCTGCCAGCGTACCCAACGCAAAACCCGTGCGATCAATTGGCTCTGCGACAATAGTATAAGCTGGCTTAGCATCAGGCGTAACTATCACATCATAGGTTTCCGCTGGAGCAAAGCGGAATTCATCCACCGTAACAGGTTCCACTGCTTGACCATCCGCCTGCACCACGCTCATTTTTAACCCCAAAATTCGCACATCAAAAAACGACATCGCCGAAGCATTGATAAAGCGCAAACGCACTTTCTCCCCCGAATTAAATAACCCTGTCCAGTTTTGCTTGGGCGATTTACCATTAACGAGAAAACTATAGCCCGTAACATCCGCAAGGTCGGTACGCATCATCCGCATACTACCCCACTCTTTTGCGTCTTTTAATGCTTTGTCAAAACCGCGTGCATCCACATCCTTAAAGAAATCCCCTATCGTAAGTTTTGCATTAGCATAATAATCCGATGATTTTTTAAGATTAGCCAAAATATCGCCAGAATTTTCATGAGAGAAATCCGATAACACCACCACATAATCGCGCTTGGCTTCTATTGGATCACGCCCCTTGGGTGAAGCGATGATTGCCCCATAAAGACCATCTTGTTCCTGACCATTAGTATGCGAGTGATACCAATAAGTTCCCGTTTGTCGGATAGGAAAACGATAGGTAAAACTCTTATTCGGCGCAATAGCTTGATAGCCATTAAAACCCGTAACCCCATCCTGATTTCCGGGCAATAACAACCCATGCCAATGAATAGAGGTAGGCTCATCCATTTTATTGATAACATGAACCACCGCCTCGTCACCTTGGGCAAAGCGCAAAGTGGGTGCAGGAATCCCCCCATTAACAGTAATTTTTTCAATTGATTTACCCGTAATATTTACAGGCAAGCGCTCAATAACCAGTGTATATTCCGATATTTTGGCCTGTGCTGGCGCAGGAATTATACCCACCACCAACAACATAACCATCCACAGATGATGTATTTGCATAACTAATCCTTGATTGACATTAAAAATAGCCGCAAGCAAAAAGCGACATTCAATATAGCAATTTCTAATTTTATTTACGTAAAAATACTTGAAATTGCTATAGGTTTGCGACTGCAAACCCGCCGCTCATGCGGCGTTAGCCTTAGTGGCGACTGAACGTCTTATTTTAAATTACAAAGTAATTTAAAATAAGAAATACTATAGACAAAAAAGATTAAACCTTGGGAGGACGTTTCAAGCGCTGAGCAAGCGCAGATTCCATAACTTCATTACGCGCGCGAAAGCTGCTTTTGCTAGCAGTAAAACGAATGATTGATTCACTATCCGCGCCGAAAATTTGTGCTAAAAAATTGTGACAATTACCCCCAATACATTCACACATATCAGCATTATTTGCGTTATTTAAATTATTCGCTTTGGCATGTTTATGGCAATCGCTCACCTTCAAATCCACAGATTTTTCTGCCTTCACAGCACCATGCGCAATCATCGCAAACGCCCCCATGGGAAAACTGGTCGCCCCAATGAATGCCAAAACTATAAACATGCTGATGAAGATTCTCATAAGCTGAGATTATAGAGTTTATTATATGTTTTTCAAATGGTTTTATTAAGGATTTGTAAGTACAAGCAAAAATTGAATTTTCTATATCACAATAAAAACCAAGAATCATTCACCAAAGGTGGAGTCAGCATTTCTGGTTGCAGCGCAGAATTTTTATTTGCTTTATGCTGCATATAATTAGCAATTTGCTTTGCCGCACAATAATTTTTCCATAATTCATGAGATAATTTACCAAACAATTCCTGTTCGTTGGCATGATCCACTTGTTCTGCATCTACTTGTTCTGTATCTACCCAAGCTTTACCATCCATCATAAACTCCCTAAATTTACGGTTACTGACCACCAACTTGCGCTGGTGGTCTGGGAGTTGACAAATCGCCTAAAGCCGACTGTGCTGCCCTTTACCTTACGGCTGGACATACGGCAGCACCTCCCAAACCATGCAGGAAAGGGAGGTATTTTTTAACGGCTAATACCAGCCGCTTTAGGAGAGATTGTCACATCCCAGAGTTTTCTTAACTCTAGGAAGGAGTTTAGCATGGATTGGGGGGTGGGGTCAAATTTTGCGTGAGTAGAACACAATTAACTGATAAAATAAATTTGATAAATTAATTGAACTCGCGCAACGAAACTATGGAATATCTTAAACAAATAATTTCTGAAATTGAGTGTAATTATCTAAAAATGCAAAATTGTGATGCTGTTAATACTATAGATTGGATAGACTCTATACAGAATTTTCGTCATAGAGAAAAAAACCCAACTCTATTCGTTTTTCTAAAGGGAATAAGATGCGTGAGCTTACTAAATGCTTCTTTAGTTTTGTTAGAAAAAGGCTTTTTACAAGAAATGGGGATATTTTTTAGATGTCTGGACGAAAGCATAGAAGATATTTGCTTATTTATACCTGATTTAGTAGCAAAAAATGATTGCACAAAAACCATACAAAAAGAAATGCTTGAAGATTTTTACCAAGAAGAATTTGAAGATATATCTGTGCCATTATTAAAAAACAACAAGAGAAACACAATTAGGCGTA
Source organism: Alphaproteobacteria bacterium UBA6149 (assembly GCA_002423155.1). Classification (GTDB taxonomy): domain Bacteria; phylum Pseudomonadota; class Alphaproteobacteria; order Rickettsiales; family UBA998; genus UBA6149. The sequence goes on along the minus strand of DIUV01000035.1, from coordinate 1,942 downwards.
AAAACGTCAGGGCAACAAATGCAAGGAATTTATACAATCCAATAGACGTATATAACCATGCACAAATCAACCAAACAATATATAATATGAATTCTGGCTACATACATGGAGCTTATCCTCATATCATGGAATTATATAATAGCTGTATATGCCCGAACTATAACACGTCAGGAATTACGCATTCATTAAGAATTCAAGAAAACAAGCATGAATTACTGCGCCACGTTTATAGCCTTACACTGGTTGCGAAAAATATCGCAATTATACTTGATAATCCATATCTATCAGAAGAGTTTAGCAACACACAGAAAAACATTGAAGACACTGAACCACAATTTAAAGCAAACAATACAGAAACCTTTAAATCATTAGGCATAATTAAAAATGATGCCTCCAGCTCCTAGCTTTTCGGTTTTCATCAGACAGTGTTAAAAATTTATCCATGCTGTGCTTGCTCAATTTTACGAATAGTGTCTGCCATCCAGCTAGGAATACGTGCCATAGAATGATGCAGCCCCGACATATCCTGGCTTGTTAATATCCGCGCACAACGAATGATAATCTGCTCATCAACATTATGCTTACCAAGATATGAAAGTGCTTGCAGCGCCAAATTAGCACGATCAGGAATATTATCTAACAATGCCACGCGCGCGCGTTTTAATTGAATAGTTTGCCCTGCCACTCTTCGTGTGCGAGTCGTCGCATTAGTAAGGTAGGAAGGTTTAGCCGGCACCTGGGTCGATAATCCTAATAGGTTCGCAGCCATTGCGCCTGATGGAAAAACATCATCCCCCACCGCCATTGCTCGCGCAATATTATCAGGATCAGGAGATAATATTCCGAGCAATTTGCTTTGCTTGGGATAATCATAAATACCGCGATCAAGACGGCGAATCATACACTGCTTCACCAACCTAGACAGCACTTGGTCAACCGCCGCACGCGAACCAATATCCAGAAAGTCTTTGGGCGCAAACACCCAGCCCGGCTTTTTGCGCTTGATTCTACTGATTATCTGATCGGTTATGGACTTCATATTACCCTCTTATCTGTCAGATAATAACATAGTTTTATCTGACAAGCAAGGGGTAGATAAACAAAGCATTAAATATTATAAAACAATTATATTTGTGCTTTTTGGGATGGATTTTTATAATGGTTACAGTCCGCCTACGCGCTTTGCGCTACGGCGTGACATAATCCTCGTAAACGCGAGGCTCGCCTGCTACTGCGGCTAATGGCACCACCTAGCAGACGTTATTCGAACCAATCTCAAAGAAAAATCTCTATTTTTCAAGCGACAAAGTTTCTAAAAGCAACTGGGGTGAAATAAAATACCCTTTACAAACATTATAGATGCGTGGTATAGTTGCATTACAAATTGGCAATAGCCACTGAAGCCCCCTTAACTGGGGGCTGACTAATTTTAGAATATCAAATTTTTCATTTTTTCTTTTAATTCAATAAAGAACCCCGCCCCAAGGGGCGGGGTATTTAGTAGTCGTCATGCCGCCGAAGGGCGGCATCCATGCCAAGCCACAAGCTCATAACCAAACGGTTAGGCATGGATACCAGCCTTCGCTGGTATGACAAAGCAAACGCCCCAAGGGGCGGGGAATTTAACCCTGAAGTGGATTAAAATCGTTTGAAGGCAAAGAGCCAATCCTAACCGTGATTCTTTTTGCATCAATTAGTTTTAACTGCGACATTACAACAGACTGCTGCTTTCCCTTGAAATTGATAGTATGATATATTGGATTATCCTTTATTTGTGTACTAAACGGAACAGCAATAAAACTTCTTTTGTTAAATTTTTTGAGAACCAAAACTGGACGCATAAATTTTTCACCCTTCCCGTCTTCTTCGTCGCCAACATTTATACCAAGATTGCACCACCAAACATCGCGCTCCTTAAATAGTCGCCCCTAAAAAACCATTC
>DIUV01000057.1 GCA_002423155.1 Alphaproteobacteria bacterium UBA6149 | reverse complement strand
ATGGCTAAAGAGAAATTTAATCGCGATAAACCGCATTTAAACATTGGAACAATTGGTCACGTGGATCATGGTAAAACTTCGCTAACTGCGGCGATTACTAAGGTTTTGGCGGAAACTGGTGGGGCTACTTATAAAGCTTATGACCAAATTGACGCGGCTCCAGAAGAGCGTGCTCGTGGTATAACCATCGCAACTGCGCACGTGGAATATCAAACTGAAGCGCGTCACTATGCACACGTAGATTGCCCAGGTCACGCGGATTATGTGAAAAACATGATTACCGGTGCTGCGCAAATGGATGGTGCTATCTTGGTGGTTTCTGCTGCGGATGGTCCTATGCCACAAACGCGTGAGCACATCTTGCTTGCTCGCCAAGTTGGTGTTCCTTCTATCGTTGTGTTCCTAAACAAAGTTGATCAAGTTGATGATCCTGAGTTGTTGGAACTAGTAGAATTAGAAATTCGTGAGTTGTTATCTAAATACGACTTCCCTGGTGATGATATACCTATCATTGCAGGTTCTGCACTATGTGCATTAGAAGGCAAAAACGAAGAAATCGGTCGTGGTGCAATCTTGAAATTGATGGCGGCAGTAGATTCTTACATCCCACAACCTGCTCGTGCGATTGATAAACCTTTCTTGATGCCAATTGAGGATGTGTTCTCTATCTCTGGTCGTGGTACTGTAGTTACCGGACGGGTTGAGCGTGGTATCGTAAAAGTTGGTGAAGAGTTGGAAATCGTTGGTTTGAAACCAACTGCAAAAACTACTTGTACTGGTGTGGAAATGTTTCGCAAATTGCTTGATCAAGGTGAGGCAGGTGATAATGTGGGTGTGCTACTTCGTGGTACTAAACGTGAAGATATCGAGCGTGGTCAAGTGCTTGCAAAACCAGGTACTATTTCTCCCCACACTAAATTTACTGCGGAAGCGTATATTCTTACTAAAGAAGAAGGTGGTCGTCATACCCCGTTCTTCTCGAATTATCGCCCACAATTCTATTTCCGTACTACTGACGTAACTGGTTCAGTGAACCTACCTGCTGGTACTGAAATGGTAATGCCGGGAGATAATATCTCTGTAGAAATCGAACTAATCGCTCCTATCGCTATGGACGAAGGACTACGTTTCGCTATTCGCGAAGGTGGTCGTACCGTGGGCGCAGGCGTGGTTGCTAAAATTATTCAGTAGTTTTAGGGTATAATGGCAAAAAATTATGTCGTCGCTCCCATCTTTAGGGGTCGGCGACATAGTTTTTAGTATGTTTTCCTCGTTTGTTTGAGGTGATGCATACGACAAAGTAGGAGCGTAGCTCAATTGGTAGAGCACCGGTCTCCAAAACCGGGGGTTGCGGGTTCAAGTCCTGTCGCTCCTGCCAAATAATTTTTTATCAGGTTTTTCTGGTAAATAATTTTTTGGTGTATTGTAGAAAAAGAGAAAAATATTATGTCTGGCAAAATTGGGGCGAACAAAAATTCTCCAGCGAAGTTCTTTAAAGAAGTTCGGCAAGAGGTGGGCAGGGTAACTTGGCCAACTCGTAAGGAGGCGACCATCTCTACCATAATGGTATTGGTAATGGTAATTGTGGCTTCTTTGTTCTTTCTGTTGGCGGATAGCGTCATTCAGTGGGGCATTCGCCAAGTTTTAGGTTTGGGAGTGTAAGCGTGGCAAAACGTTGGTATATTGTACATGCCCATTCAGGGTTTGAGAAAAAAGTAGCGCAAACAATTCGTGAGCAAGCTGCTCAACGGGGAATGAGTGAGGCTTTTGAAGAGATTGCCGTGCCGGTGGAAGATGTGGTGGAAATGCGTCGTGGTCGCAAAGTGGCTTCTGAGCGCAAATTTTTCCCTGGTTATGTATTGGTGAAAATGGATATGAACGATGCTAGTTGGCATTTAGTAAAAACCATTCCTAAAGTTACTGGGTTTTTAGGTGGTAGTGGCAATCGTCCGCAGCCCATAAGTGATTTGGAGGCCGAGCGTATATTTGCGCAGATGCAAACTGGGGTTGATAAGCCAAAACAAGGCGCAATCTTCGAAGCGGGTGAGCAAGTTAAGGTTATTGATGGTCCGTTTGAGTCCTTCGTGGGTATGATTGAAGAAGTTGACGAAGAAAAAGAACGTATCAAAGTATCGGTAACTATTTTTGGTCGTTCGACTCCCGTTGATTTGCAATATAATCAGGTGGAGAAGGTTTCTTCTTAATGGTTTAAGTCAACAAAAACGCTCAAGCGGATAAGAAAAAACAAAAAAATGCTCAAAAGAGCAAAAAAAGGTTTGTAATTTTAAAATACTGGTCTATATTCCCCTCCCTTCTCAAGGTAATTGGTGGGGGTGTAAGTCCCCTACAAAAGAAAGGTATCTCATGGCTAAGAAAATCACGGGATATGTGAAGCTCCAAATCCCAGCTGGCAAGGCAAATCCTTCGCCACCAATTGGGCCGGCGCTTGGTCAACGTGGTGTAAACATTATGGAATTCTGTAAAGCGTTTAACGCTGCTACACAATCCATTGAAGCAGGTATTCCCATTCCAGTAGTAATTACTGTGTATGCGGATCGCTCGTTTACATTTATCACCAAGACGCCTCCGGTGTCCTACTTCTTGAAAAAAGCAGCAGGTATCGGTAAGGGTGCACAGAATCCTGGTAAAGAAATTTCGGGTAAAGTAACGATGACGCAAATCCGCGAAATCGCTGCTGGAAAAATGAACGACCTCAACGCCAACGATGTAGAGGCGGCTGCGCAAATGATTCGCGGCTCAGCTACTTCGATGGGGCTGGAAGTGGTGGAGTAAGAATTATGGCTATAGGTAAACGTTTGAAAAAAGCGGTGGCGTCTTATGATGCAACTAAAACCTATTCTCTGAATGATGCTTTGAATCTGGTTAAGCTAAATGCTACGGCAAAGTTTGATGAGACGGTGGAGATTTCAGTGAATTTAGGGGTGGATCCGAAACATTCAGACCAGCAAGTTCGTGGTACGGTGGCGATGCCAAATGGTATTGGTAAAACCGTGCGCGTGGCAGTTTTTGCCAAAGGCGACAAAGCTGACGAAGCTCGTGCTCAAGGAGCCGACATTGTTGGTGCAGAAGATTTGGCGGATATGATTCAAAAAGGTGAGATGAATTTCGATCGTTGTATCGCCTCTCCCGATATGATGGCTTTAGTTGGTCGCGTTGGTAAAATTTTGGGTCCGCGTGGTTTGATGCCTAATCCTAAATTGGGAACGGTTACTCCTAATGTTGGTGAAGCGGTGAAAGCGGCAAAAAGCGGTCAGGTGGAATTCCGGGTGGAAAAAGCCGGTATTGTTCATGCAGGCGTTGGAAAAGTTAGTTTTTCTGCTCAGGCATTGTCAGAAAATATAAAAGCTTTATTGGATGCTTTAGTGAAAGCTAAGCCAACTGGTGCAAAAGGTACTTATGTTCGTAATTTGCATATATCTTCTACTATGGGCCCTGGGGTTATAGTGGATATTGCAGAAGCAGCCTAAATAAAGAACCCAATAAAAAAGCATAGGATTAAATAAATGGATAGGGCACAAAAAAAAGCTTGGGTGGAAGATACGCATAATCAGTTTGATGGTGCAGAAATTCTTATCATCACCCATTACAAAGGGCTTACCGTTGCTGAAATGGGTGAATTGCGTAACAAAGCGCGGGCGGCTGGTGCAACTTTTAAAGTTGGTAAAAACAGTCTCGCTCGTTTGGCGGTTAAAGGCACGATTTACGAAGGCTTAACTGACCTTTTCGTTGGTCCAACTGCGGTTGCGGTTGCGGCAGATCCAGTTGCAGCTGCAAAAGTTATTGCTGATTTTTCTAAAGCAAATGAAAAATTGGTTTTGATTGGCGGAGCGTTCGGTCAAAAAACATTGAATACCGCAGAAATCCAAGAATTGGCGAAATTGCCTTCTCTGGACGAATTGCGTTCTACTATTATCGGGCTTATTCAGGCTCCTGCCACTAAAATTGCAGGTGTACTACAAGCGCCGGCTGGTCAATTGGCTCGGGTTTTTGCGGCTTACGCTAAATCTGAATCATAATATATTAACGAGTCTTTTTTAATTTAAGGAAATTTATCATGGCTAACTTACAAGAAATCGTAGAACAATTGTCTGCTCTAACTGTACTAGAAGCAGCTGAGCTTTCTAAAATGTTGGAAGAAAAATGGGGCGTTTCTGCTGCTGCTCCTGTGGCGGCGGTTGCAGTTGCTGCTGCTGCTCCTGCTGCTGAAGCAAAAACTGAATTTGATGTTATCTTGGCTGATGCTGGTGCAAACAAAATCAACGTAATTAAAGAAGTTCGCGCTATCACTGGCTTAGGTCTGAAAGAAGCGAAAGACCTAGTTGAAGCAGCTCCTAAAGCAGTTAAAGAAGCGGCAACTAAAGAAGAAGCTGACAAAATCAAGAAACAACTTGAAGATGCTGGCGCTAAAGTTGAGTTGAAGTAATTTTTGGTAAATGAGGTTTTGCGGAATTGTTTATTCTAGCTAGAAAGCCTTAAAAAGTTTGTGGCGGTTTAGCCTTTGTTGATGTTTCTTGAAGGAAATTCTTTCAAAAAACCTCGCAAAGGCTAAGCCGCCCCAGCCTTTTGTATGCTGCCAATCTTGTTTGCGGTGGGTGGTTTTTTCGTGCAGTTTAAATATTTTAGGTTATTCCCTCATTTACAATACATCTTTTAAAAGCTTATTAGAGCTTTTAATGGTTTGGTTTATGCCCTGCATATTATTTGCTTAGAAATGTTGTTTGCTTAGAACAGTCTGTTTCTATTTGTCATGATAAGCAGGGTGCTTCTGTGGAATTGTTTCCGCAGGGGTTTAAGTTAGGATATGTCTTTTAGAGGTCAGTTTCTGTTAAGTGCTGTTGTAAGATTTGAGCATAATAAATAATTATGCGGTCTGTTGGCAATATTTATAGAAGCGACGAATGGAAGAAAATATTCAGCACAACCAGTATGTTGCAACCAAAGGCAAGGTTATATTCCCATGGCGAAAGCACAAGCAGTTCCCTTCTTATCTACTCATAATTTCACCTCTCGTAAGCGTATTCGCAAAAGTTTCGGAAAAATTCGTTCCGTAACCACGATGCCTAACTTGATTGAGGTACAAAAAAATTCCTACGATCAGTTCTTGCAGATAAATATACCGCTTCCCGATCGCACAGATACGGGTTTGCAGGGTGCTTTAAAATCGGTTTTCCCGATTAAAGATTTTGCTGAAAACGCAACTTTAGAATATGTTTCCTACGATTTTGACGCTCCTAAATATGATGTGGAAGAGTGCCGTCAGCGTGACATTAACTTCGCGGCGCCTTTGCGCGTGACTTTACGTTTAATCGTGTGGGATATTGATGCGGACACTGGTGCGCGCGATATTAAAGACATTAAAGAACAAGAAGTTTATATGGGCGATATTCCGCTCATGACCGAAAATGGTACTTTCGTAATTAATGGTACCGAGCGGGTAATCGTATCCCAGATGCACCGTTCGCCGGGCGTATTCTTTGACCATGATAAAGGTAAATCGCATTCTTCAGGAAAAATCTTGTTTTCTGCGCGGGTTATTCCTTATCGCGGTTCATGGTTGGATTTTGAATTTGATGCTAAAGATTTAGTATTCGCGCGGATTGACCGTCGCCGTAAAATACCAGCAACCGCTTTGTTGCGTGCTATTGGTATGGATTCACAAGAAATCCTCAATACTTTCTATAAAACCATTGATTACAAACACAATAAAAAGGGCTGGGTAACCGCCTATAATCCTGAAAGCTGGCGTGGCGCTAAGTTGACCAATGATTTGGTGGATGCCAAAACTGGTAAAGTGGTAGCAGAAAGCGGCAGCAAAGTTTCTCCGCGTAAAGCGAAAATGCTGGCAGAAGAAGGCTTAAAAGATTTGTTGGTGCTTTCAGAAGAACTAATTGGTTCTTACTTGGCAAACGATATCGTAAACCCTGCTACAGGCGAAATCTACGCCGAAGCAGGTGACGAAATCACCAAAGATTTGCTTGAGCTGATTGAGAATGAAAGCATTAAAGAATTGCCAATTTTGGCGATTGATCACGTGAATGTAGGCGCCTATATGCGCAACACTTTGCTGGCAGATAAATTCACCACCCGTGAAGATGCTTTGATGGAAATTTACCGGGTAATGCGTCCCGGTGAGCCGACTACTCCTGAAGCGGCGGAAGCTTTGTTTAACTCACTTTTCTTTGAAACTGATCGTTATGATTTGTCCGAAGTTGGGCGCGTTAAAATGAATGCTCGCTTGCAGTTAGACATCGAAGAAAAAGTTGGTGTACTTACCAAAGCGGATGTTATCGAAACCGTGCGTTTGTTGGTGGGCTTAAAAGATGGTATCGGCGAGATTGACGATATTGACCATTTAGGTAATCGTCGCGTGCGTTCAGTGGGTGAGTTGATGGAAAATCAATTCCGCATTGGTTTGTTGCGTATGGAGCGTGGTATTATTGAGCGTATGGGTTCGGTGGATATTGATACGGTTATGCCGCATGACTTAGTGAACGCGAAGCCTTTGGCAGCTGCGGTGCGCGAGTTCTTTGGTTCGTCGCAATTATCACAATTTATGGATCAAACCAATCCGCTTTCAGAAATTACCCATAAACGTCGTCTTTCTGCCTTGGGCCCCGGAGGTCTGACTCGTGAACGTGCAGGGTTTGAAGTGCGTGACGTACATCCGACCCATTATGGTCGTATCTGCCCGATTGAAACGCCGGAGGGTCCGAATATTGGGTTGATTAACTCAATGGCAACTTATGCACGGGTGAATAAATATGGATTTATCGAAAGCCCATATCGCCGCGTTGATAATGGCTTTGTAACTGATGAAGTGGTTTACTTATCCGCGATTGAAGAAGGTCGTTACACGATTGCGCAAGCAAATTCTCCCTTGGATAAACAAGGTGTATTGGCGGATGATTTAATTAGCTGCCGTCGTAATGGTGACTTCGTAATGTCGGCCAAAGAAGGCATCGATTTTATTGACGTATCGCCCAAGCAATTAGTGTCAGTTGCAGCAGCGTTGATTCCTTTCTTAGAAAACGATGACGCGAACCGCGCGTTGATGGGATCGAACATGCAACGTCAAGCGGTACCTTTGGTACGTGCGGATGCTCCTTTAGTGGGTACGGGCATGGAAGAAGTAGTGGCGCGTGATTCGGGTGTGGCAACCGTTGCCCGTCGCGGCGGTATCGTTGATCAGGTAGATGCAACGCGCGTAGTAATTCGTGTAAGCGAAGGTGCGAATAGCGATGCTTCTCCGGGTGTGGATATTTATAATCTCGTAAAATTCCAACGCTCTAACCAAAATACTTGTCTTAACCAACGTCCGTTAGTGCGCGTGGGTGATGAGATTAAAGTGGGTGATATTATCGCCGATGGTCCTTCAACTGATTTAGGTGAATTAGCTTTGGGTCGTAACGTATTAGTGGCGTTTATGCCATGGAATGGTTACAATTATGAGGATTCGATTCTTATCTCGGAAAAAATGATTGCCGAAGACGTATTTACTTCCATACATATCGAAGAATTCGAAGTAATGGCGCGTGATACTAAGCTCGGGCCCGAAGAGATAACTCGCGATATTCCCAATGTCGGTGAAGAAGCTATGCGTAACCTCGATGAGGTGGGCGTGGTGCATATTGGTGCGGAACTACATCCCGGTGATATTATCGTCGGTAAAGTTACGCCAAAAAGCGAAACTCCGGTTACTCCAGAAGAAAAATTGCTGCGCGCGATTTTTGGGGAAAAAGCGGCGGATGTGCGTGATTCCAGCTTGCGTTTGCCTCCGGGTGTTTCTGGTATCGTGGTGGGTGTAAAAGTTTTCACCCGTCGGGGCATTGAAAAAGATGAGCGTCATTTGGCGATTGAAAAAGCCGAGATTGATCGTTTGCAAAAAGACCGTGATGTGGAGCGCGCCATTGTTGAGCGTTATGTGTATGCACGTTTGGATGCTTTGTTGGATGGTCAGGAACTAGTTAAAGGCCCGAAAGGCTTGAAAGCGAAAACCAAAATCACTAGCGAAATTTTAGCGGAAATTCCCAAAGGTTTGCGTTGGGAAATTGCCGTGAAAAACGAAGAAGTGATGCAGTCAGTTGAGCAGTTGAAAACGCAGTTAGATCAGCTAATCAACAAACTAAATAAACGCTTCATCGAAAAAGTGGACAAAGTACAAGGTGGCGATGATTTGCTCCCCGGTGTTTTGAAAATGGTAAAAGTTTTCGTTGCGGTAAAGCGTAAACTGCAACCTGGTGATAAAATGGCGGGTCGTCACGGAAATAAAGGGGTTATTTCCCGTATTCTTCCCGTGGAAGACATGCCGCATCTAGCCGACGGAACTCCGGTGGACGTAGTACTAAACCCATTAGGTGTACCATCACGTATGAACGTGGGACAAATTTTAGAAACCCATTTAGGTTGGGCTTCAGCAGGTATTGGGCGGCAAATTCGCGCGGCGATTGAAGAATCTCAATCACAAGCGGATAATGTCGGCTTCATGCGCGCTAAATTATTAGAGTTCTACGAAGAAGCGGACAATATTGCTGAAATCAACAATATGACGGGTCCAGAAGTTCTCGAGCTAGCTAACAATCTGCGTAAAGGTTTGCCGTTTGCGACACCTGTATTTGATGGCGCACATGAGCCGGACATCGTTGATTGGTTGCTTAAAGGTGGACAAGATGCTTCTGGTCAGGTGACGTTGTTTGATGGACGTACGGGCGAAAAATTTGATCGTCAAGTGACCGTGGGCTATATTTATATGCTCAAACTGCATCACTTAGTGGATGATAAAATTCACGCACGTTCTATCGGACCATACTCACTAGTTACTCAACAACCTTTGGGCGGTAAATCCCAATTCGGGGGACAACGTTTCGGGGAGATGGAGTGCTGGGCATTGCAGGCTTATGGTGCAGCTTATTCCTTGCAGGAAATGCTCACTGTGAAGTCGGATGACGTGGCTGGTCGTAGTAAAGTTTATGCTTCGATTGTACGCGGTGACCATGCTTTTGAATCAGGTATTCCTGAGTCCTTCCATGTGATGATCAAAGAGTTACGCTCGTTGGGTCTGAACATTGAATTGGCGGAAAAAGACGCTTAAACATTATTGGTTGTCATCCTTGCATAAAGTGGGGATGACAACTGGCAGTTTAGACAATAAATGAGGAAAAAATGGGGCTGGTTTACGCAGATATAATCTTAGCAAATCCTCGGGAAGCCAAGCTTTCACCTTTATCGGTGTCAGCTTTGGTGGATACGGGTTCGCTTATGCTTTGTTTGCCACAGCACGTTGTTTTACAATTGGGATTAGAAATATTGGAGGAACGAGAAGTAACTTTGGCGGATGGCAAAAAGCAAAGAGTGCCGTATGTTGGTCCCGTTGAAGTGCGCTTTGCTAACCGCCGTTGTTTTGTTGGAGCATTGATGTTGGGTGATGAGCCATTATTAGGCGCAGTGCCGATGGAAGATATGGATGTGTTGGTGCATCCTGCTTCGCAGACATTAATGGTTAATCCTGCTAATCCGAATATGCCCTGTCATGTTGTAAAATAGGTCATGTTGTAAAATAGTGTAGAACTAAATATAAAATAAATTGACTCTCGATTTCAGGAGAAAAGAATGAACGACTTAATGAATATCTTCGGCCAAGTTAATGTAACTAAGCCTTTCGACGAAATTCGTATAATGATTGCCAGCCCGGATAAAATCCGTTCTTGGTCATTTGGCGAGGTGAAAAAGCCGGAGACTATTAATTATCGTACCTTTAAACCCGAGCGCGATGGTTTGTTCTGCGCGCGGATTTTTGGTCCTATCAAAGATTATGAATGTCTATGCGGTAAGTATAAACGCATGAAATATCGCGGCGTAGTCTGCGAAAAATGCGGTGTGGAAGTAACCACTGCGAAGGTGCGTCGTGAGCGCATGGGGCATATTGAATTAGCGGCTCCGGTTGCGCATATTTGGTTTTTGAAATCTTTACCGAGCCGTATTGGCTTGTTGTTAGATATGCCGCTGAAAGATTTGGAGCGGGTATTATATTTTGAAAATTATGTAGTTACTGAGCCGGGTTTGTCGCCCTTTAAACTAGGCGAATTATTGAGCGAAGATCAGTATTTCGATGCAATGGATCAATATGGTGAAAATACTTTCACTGCCACCATTGGTGCGGAAGCGATTAAAATCATGCTTTCTAACTTAGATTTGGAAGGTGAACGTGCTTCAATGCGCGGTGAGTTGACCGAATCTACTTCCGATGCGCGTCGTAAAAAACTAGTGAAACGCTTGAAAATTGTGGAAGCGTTTTTAGATTCTAATAACAAACCTGAATGGATGGTGTTGGACGTTGTTCCCGTAATCCCACCTGAGCTTCGCCCATTAGTGCCTTTGGATGGTGGTCGTTTTGCGACTTCGGATTTGAACGATTTATATCGTCGGGTAATTAACCGTAATAACCGTTTGAAACGCCTTTTAGAATTGCGTGCTCCCGATATTATTGTGCGTAACGAAAAACGTATGTTGCAAGAAGCAGTGGATGCGTTGTTTGATAATGGCCGTCGTGGTCGGGTGATTGCGGGTGCTAATAAACGTCCGCTGAAATCACTTTCGGACATGTTAAAAGGTAAACAAGGTCGTTTCCGTCAGAATCTACTCGGAAAACGGGTGGATTATTCGGGTCGTTCGGTAATCGTGGTGGGGCCAGAGTTAAAACTCCATCAATGTGGATTGCCGAAGAAAATGGCACTGGAATTATTCAAGCCGTTTATTTATGCAAAATTAGAAGTTTACGGCATTGCAACGACCATTAAAGCGGCGAAACGCATGGTGGAAGCGGAACGTCCTGAGGTTTGGGATATACTTGAAGAAGTAATTCGTGAACATCCCGTATTGTTAAACCGCGCACCTACTTTGCATAGACTTGGCATTCAAGCGTTTGAACCAATGTTGATTGAAGGTAAAGCAATTCAGTTGCACCCGCTCGTTTGTTCGGCATTCAACGCGGATTTCGATGGTGACCAAATGGCGGTGCACGTTCCTTTGTCTATCGAAGCGCAGTTAGAAGCACGCGTATTGATGATGTCCACCAACAATATCTTAAGCCCATCGAACGGTAAGCCGATTATCGTTCCTAGCCAAGATATTGTACTTGGATTATATTATCTGTCGCTAGAAACTGATGGCGCACCGGGTGAGGGCATGATTTTCGCCAATATGAATGAAATTCGTATGGGTTTAGAAAATAAAATGATTACTACCCACAGCCGCATTAAATGCCGCGTGTCGGTAGTGTCGCCAGATGGTAAAACTGCACCGCAGATTGTTGAGTCCACTCCTGGGCGTTTGATGATGTATGAATTGTTGCCAAAACATGCAAAACTTGGCTTTGATGCTATCAATAAACAAATGACTAAAAAAGAAGTCGGCAATCTAATCGACATGGTTTACCGTCATTGCGGTCAGAAAGAGACGGTTATCTTTGCCGATAAAATGATGGGCTTAGGTTACGCTCATGCATGTATGGCAGGTATCTCTTTTGGTAAAGACGATATGATTGTACCTTTGGAAAAAGAAAAACATATCTCCACAACTTTGGCAGAAGTAAAACAGTTCGAGCAGCAATATGCGGATGGTCTGATTACTTCGGGTGAGAAATATAACAAAGTAGTTGACGTATGGTCACAATGTTCCGAGCGCGTAGCCGCAGACATGATGCGGGGAATTTCCAGCATTGGAACCGTGCCGGGCAAACGTAATGCGATTGGTGTAAACTCTATTTACATGATGGCGCATTCCGGTGCGCGTGGTTCGGCAGCGCAAATTAAACAGCTAGCGGGTATGCGTGGATTGATGGCGAAACCTTCGGGCGAGATTATTGAAACGCCAATTATTTCAAACTTTAAAGAAGGTTTGACCGTATTAGAATATTTCAACTCCTCACACGGAGCGCGTAAAGGTTTGGCGGATACCGCACTTAAAACTGCGAATTCTGGTTACTTAACTCGTCGTTTGGTGGATGTATCGCAAGATTGCATTATCATTGAGATTGATTGTGGTACGGAAAACGGCATTGTAGCAAAGCCCGTAATTGATGGTGGGGAAGTTATTGTACAACTTTCCGAAATCATCTTGGGTCGTACTAGTGCGAAAGAAGTATTGCACCCAGTTAATGGCAGCGTAATCTTGAAAGCTGGTCAACTGATTGAAGAAAAAGAAGTTGATAAAGTTGATGAAGCAGGGATTGAGTCTTTGATGATTCGCTCCGTGTTAACTTGCGAAAGCAAATCAGGCGCTTGTGCTAAATGTTATGGACGTGATTTGGCGCGTGGAACCCAAGTGAATTTGGGTGAAGCAGTCGGAGTTATCGCTGCACAATCTATTGGAGAGCCGGGAACCCAGCTTACTATGCGTACCTTCCACATTGGTGGGGCCGCGCAACGTGGTGCTGAGCAATCGAGCGTAGAGTCCAGCCATGATGCGACTTTGAATCTTTCTAACAAAAACGTGGTGATTGACTCTAAAGGTCGCCAAGTGGTGATGAGCCGTACTTGTGAGATTGTTCTAAAAGATGAACAAAACCGCGAGCGTGCACGCTTCAAAGTGCCTTATGGTGCACGGGTATTAAAAGAAGAAGGTGCGAAGGTAAAACAAGGCGAGAAATTAGCCGAGTGGGATCCCTACACTATTCCTATCATTACCGAGAAAAACGGTATTGCCCATTATCGTGACTTAGTTGAGGGCGTGTCCTTGCGTGAAGTGATGGACGAAGCAACTGGTATTTCTAACAAAGTAATTACCGATTGGCGTCAGCTAACTCGGGGTGCGGATTTGAAACCGCGGATTGCTTTGCGTGATAAGGCAGGTGAAATCATCACTATGGCGAATGGTTTGGAAGCACGTTATTTCCTACCCGTTGATGCAATCTTGAACGTAGAAGACGGACAAGAAGTATTCGCTGGGGACGTGTTAGCGCGTATTCCAAGAGAATCTACTAAAACTCGTGATATTACCGGTGGTCTGCCGCGCGTAGCTGAATTGTTCGAGGCACGTAAACCGAAAGACCATGCGATTATTGGCGATGTTGAAGGGGTGATTGAGTTTGGTAAAGATTACAAAACCAAACGTCGGGTTATCATTCGTCCGAAAGATGCCAGCATCGAACCAGTGGAATATTTAATTCCTAAAGGTAAGCATCTAACTGTACAAGAAGGTGACTATGTACAAAAAGGTGATTTGTTGATGGACGGAAACCCCGTGCCGCATGATATTTTGCGCGTAATGGGTGTAGAAGCTTTGGCACGTTACATGGTCAACGAAGTACAACAAGTTTATCGCTTGCAAGGTGTGGGCATCAACGACAAGCATATTGAAGTTGTGCTCCGTCAGATGTTGCAAAAAGTGGAAATTGATTCTCCGGGCGAAACTACTTTCCTTACAGGTGAGCAAGTGGACCGCGAAGAGTTTGACGAAGTGAATGCAAAAACCATAGCCGAAGGTTATAAACCTGCAACTGCCTTGGCAGTATTGCAAGGTATCACCAAAGCATCGTTGCAGACGCGTTCATTCATCTCCGCCGCATCCTTCCAAGAAACCACTCGCGTGCTTACCGAGGCAGCTGTAGCTGGAAAAATTGATAGCTTAGTGGGCTTGAAAGAAAACGTAATCGTGGGTCGTTTGATTCCTGCGGGTACAGGTGCCAAGGTACGTGAATATAAGCACATCGCTTATGGACGCGACCGCGACATTGAATTGCAAACGGCAGCAAATGCTCCGGCGATAGATGGTGGAGATGCACCAGAAGCGTTGACGGGAAGCTGATTTGTTTTGAGTTTAGCTTTAAGTTAAAGAAAAGCCCTCCTTGAGAGATCAAGGGGGGCTTTTTGTAATGCGACGAAAGGTTCGTTTCTGGGGGAGTTAATAATTCTAAACCTGCTCCAGTAATTTCCGTGCGGCTAGCCGTGCTTCTTGGCTGACTTCTGCGCCTGATAACATCCGCGCTAATTCTTCCTCTCTTGCGGTTGCAGAAAGTTCTTGTACTCTTGTGGTGGTTTTGCCAGCAATTTCGTTTTTTTCAATATGAAAATGCTGTTGTCCGCAGGCGGCAACTTGGGGGAGGTGGGTTACTACTAGCACTTGCGAGCCTAGCCCAAGTTTGCCTAGTCTTTTGCCAATTGCGTCGGCTACTGCGCCGCCGGTGCCGGTGTCTATTTCGTCAAACACCATGCAGGGCATAGATTTTATTTCGGCAAGTACTACTGCTAATGCGAGCATAAAGCGCGATAATTCTCCGCCTGAAGCAATTGCTGAAAGCGCACCAAAAGCGCTGCCGCGGTTGGTGGAGGCTTCAAAATAAATTTCATCAATTCCTCGTGCCGACCAGCTACTTTCTGGGCGTTCATCCAGCATTACACGAAATCTAGTGGCGGCCATTTTTAATGGCTCTAGTTCAATATGTAAGGAGGATTCGAGTTTTTGGGCGGCTTTTTGGCGTTCGTTGCGTAGTTTATGTGCTATTTCTAAATAGGCTTTTTGAGTTTGCGCGAGGGTTTTTTCTAGCTCGGCTATTTTGCTTTCTTGGCTTTGCAGATTATTTAATTTTTCGCGAACTTCTTCTAGCAAAATGGGCAGTTCATCAGCAGGGATGCCATATTTTCTTGCCGCGTCTTTCAGGGCGAAGAGTCGTTCTTCAATGCGTTCTAATTCCTGTGGGTTATAAGCGCAATCACGTCCTAATTCTTCTAGCACGCTTTCTGCTTCTTGCACTTCTAACATGGCTTTTTCCAGCGCATCAATCGCAGGGGAAAACATTTCGATACCTTGGAGCGTGGAGCGCGCTAACATGCCTTGAGCAGAACGCAGAATTTGTGTGATGGCTTTGGGCATGTGCAGTTCTTTGAGCGCATCGTCAATTAAAGTAGCGCGTTTTTCTGACTGCATCATTTCTATGCGCGTATCGGATAATTCTTCTTCTTCGCCCATTTGCGGTTGAAGTTTGTCTAACTCTTCTAGCATGTGCTCTAAATAATCACGTTCTTTGGCTGCTTGTTTGAGGGCGGCGGTGAGTTTTGCAAGTTCGGTTTTTGCCGTTTTCCATGCTTCATAAGCAATTGCTACATGGGCTATTTGTGGTTCTAATTTTCCATAAGCATCTAATAATGCGCCATGTCCAGTGGCATCCATGAGCCCTCGTTGTTGGTGTTGCCCATGGACTTCGACCAATAATTCACCCAATTGTTTTAGGGCTTTACTGCTGATGGCCTCATCATTAACGAATGCCCGAGATTTGCCGTCAGTTCCTATTTGTCGCCGTAAGATAATTTCTTGTGCAGCTTCCAGCCCTAATTCTTCTAATAAAGCGGCAATATTGGGGGCATCATCTAGCGAAAATTCGGCGATTACGCTGGCTTTTTCTGCCCCTTCGCGTAGTAATCTGGTTTCATTCTTACTACCCAACACAAAGCCGAGTGAGTCTAATAAAATTGATTTTCCCGCTCCAGTTTCGCCACTAAGCACACAAAGACCACGCTGGAAGTTCATTTCCGCTTCTTCAATCAGGACGATGTTTTTTATGGCAATTCTTTTGAGCATTTTTTTGTTTTTTTAGCAGAATTAATACACAGATTACAAAATAAGACGTTCAGTCGCCGCTAAGGCTAATGCGGCACACGCCGCGAGTTTGCGGTCTCAAACCTATAGCAATTTCAAGTGTTTTTACGTAAATAAAATTAGAAATTGCTATACTAAAAAATATTCCCTAACAACCCATTTTTAGGTTTTTCAGTTAAATCTTTACCCTCCAGCAGGCTGTAGCTATAGCGATACCACACGCTGCCAGGATAATTATGTCCTAAAACCGCAGCATAGCGTTTAGCTTCCTCGCGCACACCAAGTTTTAAGTAGGTTTCTACTAAGCGGTGCAAGGCTTCGGGCACATGGCTGGTGGTTTGGTATTTATCAATTACCAGTTTAAAGCGATTAGCGGCAGAGAGATATTCATCGCGGTTGAGATAATAACGCCCGACCATCATTTCTTTGCCAGCTAGATGGTCATTCACCAAATCTAATTTTAGGCGCGCATCACGCGCATAATCACTATCGGGGAAGCGTTTAATAACATCTGACAAGGCTTGCAAAGCTTGCTCGGTCATGCCCTGATCACGCCCAACATCGGAAATTTGCTCATAATAACATAAGGCGGTTAGATAATAAGAATATGCTGCACTTTCATGCCCGGGATGCAATTTAACAAAACGGTCAAGCGCCAAAATGGCATCGTCGTATTTTTCCGATTCATAATAGGCATAAGCCGCCATTATCTGTGCGCGCGGTGCCCATTCAGAATAAGGATGCTGGCGATCCACCTCGTCAAAAGCTTCAATCGCATCTTTGTATTTTTTCTCCGCAAAGGCATCCCGCGCTTTATTATAAAGCACATCAGCAGGCTGGGATGCCTGATTTTCATCTTGGTCATCACTACACGCATTGAGTGCAACGGCGAGCAAAAGGGCAAAAATAATTTTTTTTATATGGTTCATATTGTGCTTATATCAGCGTGCAATCAACTTGGGAATAATAATTTTCTTGCATTTGGTTAATTTATGGTAATGATGTTGCTCATGACAAAAATTGTAATCAAAGAATTAGTTTCCGCCGCGGATATGCTTAGCATGTATCCGCTTTTGCAACAGCGTTATCCAACTATGGAGCGCGTGGAATTCGTGACTTTATTAGAGGAAATGCGTAGCAATGGGTACAAAGCAATTGCCGCTGAGAATGAGCAAAATGAATTAGTGGGCGTAAGTGGCTTTTGGATTAATTGCCAGTTTTATAACAAGCGCACGCTACGGATTGATAATTTTATTATCGACGCCGAGCATCAAAACCAAGGAATTGGGCGGGCTATGCTCGCATGGATGGAAGATTTCGCCCGGGGAGCAGATTGCCAAAGCGTGATTTTAGATTCGTATGTCACCAACGAAACTGCGCATCGCTTTTATTTCCGCGAAGGATTTGCGATTAAATGTTTGCATTTTAGTAAGAAGATTTAAGCGTATTCATCTCGACATAAAAATTTGACTTTTTTTGCAAAAAATGCAATAGTTGCACTATATGAAGTTTTATGCCAATCATTAAACGCTTCTGCTCGACTAGTATTCGTATGTACACTGATGATCATCATCCTCCGCATTTTCATATTGTGGATGTAGATTTTCAGGTGATATAGCAATTTCTAATTTCACTTCCTTAAAAATACTTGAAATTGCTATAGTCTTGCGACGGCAAGACCGCCGCTCGTGCGGCGTTAGCCTTAGTGGCGCCTGAACGTCTTATTTTAGAATTTATGATCTAACCATTATGAAAGGTGAAGCTAGGTCGGCGCAAATTGCTGAAGCGATGGAGTGGGCGATTGTTAATCGTGAATATCTGGCATTAAAATGGATAGAACTAAATGAACGAGGATAAAATTTATGCCCAAAAAATCTTTACCGCGGATAATAAATGTTTCTACTACGGCAACCCCTAATAGCTTGCGAATTAGCTGGAAAAATGGGGGGGAAAGTATAATTGATGTGTCTGAGTTAATTGACACGTTTCGCGTTTATGCGCCATTACGTCAATCACCTGACTTATTTAATCAAGTGCGAGTGGGTGAATATGGTGCGGATATTGTTTGGTCAGATGAAATAGATATGTCTGCCGATAGTTTATGGCGTCTGGCACAAGAACAATCAGGAAAAACCATTAGTGCCTCCGCTTTTCGTAAATGGCGAGAAAATAAATCCTATACCCTAGATGATGCCGCTGCGGCACTCGGCATTAGTCGCCGTATGGTTGCCTATTATGACCATGGTGAAAAACCAATTCCGCGTATAGTTGCACTGGCTACTTTGGCTTTGGAAAATAATTTAAGTTATTAGTATTTATACTTCATTGGATGAAGGGCACCTCTAAAAATTCATTCTGGCGGCAAACTTATCTGCAATGAAGCTTCGTCACAATGCTCACGTAGCGCTGCTACGCTCCGCTTGCGCCACTTCATTGCCGCGCATTTTGCTCGCCAGAATGAATTTTTAGAGGTTCCCTGAATTATTTCCGCGCCAACCACGCACTCCAAGGAATACAAGCCACATAAACCGCGCCAGTAAATAACAGCGCAATCCATGGTTCAATAAAGAAAGTAGCCACATAGAGCGATACGACCATCATTACGGGTAAAATCATTGGTTGGCTAATGCGGATTTGTTTAAAGGAAAAAGTGGGGATGCGGCTTGCCATTAATAAGGCGATTATGATGAGATAAAAAGAGGATGCCATGGGTTTATCGGCGAACCAGTTAATTTGTTCTAGGGATAAAGTGATGGGCGCGGTGGCGAGTAATGCGCCTGCAGGGGCAGGAATTCCGGTAAAGAAGCGTTTATGGGCGGGCTTGGGTTCGCCTTCTTTAATGATGCTCGCGTTGAAACGGGCTAATCGCAGTGCGCAGCAAACCACAAAGAAAAGGGCGGCTGCCCAGCCATAACGTTGTTTGTCTTGCAATACCCATAAATACATTACTAAAGCAGGGGAAACGCCAAAGCTGATAATATCGGAAAGTGAATCTAATTGGGCGCCAAATTGGCTGGTGGCTTTGAGCAAGCGGGCAGCTAAGCCATCCAGCGCGTCAATAATTCCTGCTGCCAGCACCAGAGCAATCACAATTTCCCAGCGTTCCATCAGCGCAAAGCGCACGGCGGAAAGTCCGCAGCACAGACCGGCTACGGTTACCATATTGGGGAAAATTCTACTTAAGGGAAATTGTTTTTGCATGTTATAGTGTTTCACCTTTGAAATGACCTTAATTTCTTTTGAAACACTATAGGTTTGCGACTGCAAACCCGCCCCTATTCCTAAGAGATGGGCGTTCGGCGTTTCAAAATACAAAGACTATAGTTATTGGGCTAAAGGTTCGCGCACATCATCAGGATGTTTCATATCCGCCAATACAGTTTCACCGCCAATCATCCGCTGACCTTCTAGCACCAAGGGTTCTACGCCTAAGGGCAGATAAATATCTGCGCGGCTACCAAAACGAATTAAGCCAAACACTTCCCCGGCTACTACGCCTTGATTTTTGCTCAAATTACAAATAATCCGCCGCGCAACTAACCCAGCAATCTGCACGAATGCCATAGTTTTGGGCTGTTCATCAGCATCCGCTTCTAATTCCATAGTTATCATCTGCCGTTCATTATGTTCGCTGGCTTTGTCTAAAGAAGCGTTCAAAAACAAACCGGGATGATAGGTGGAATGGGTAACTTTACCACTGGCAGGTACGCGGTTTACATGCACGTCAAACACATTCAAAAATATGCTGATGCGCGTGCGCGGCTCACTACCCAAATGCAATTCTTCCGCAGGCGTAACGCGCGTAATGCTTTGTACCACTCCATCGGCAGGGCTGATAATCAACCCCTCGCGCTGGGGAGTAATGCGTACAGGGTTACGAAAGAAATAAATGCACCAAGCGGTCGCCACAATGCCAATAAAGCCTAAAAAGCTGGATAAAAACGCCAAAAACGCCGTAATAACCGCAAAGCCGGTAACAAACGGCCAACCTGCTGGGTGAATTGGCACCATTACGGTTTTAATCGTATCCCATAATTGATTTTCACTAGCCATTTGTTTTACTCCCAAAGTTTTGCGGTGATTAAATTGGCGAAATCTTCAATACTTAATTCAATATTTAGTTCATTCATGCTAGCTTTATAGACAGATTGCAACGCTTTTTCTATCTGCAAAGCGGTTTCGCTTTCGTTTAGATGTTTTAGTAGGGCAATGCTGGCGAAAATTAAATTTTCAGGCGCAGAATTACGTGGGGTAAAAATCGCAAAATCCGCCCCTCGATAGATAGTAATCGCCAGATTTTGCCAAACATGCGCTTCTTCCGCCCATAAATTATATTTTTCCCGTAAAGTCGCAATCGGGGAAAGCATCTCCGCAGGCACTTCATAAGCGCCCATTAATAAAGCGGAACAATTGCTGATAGAATTCAATGCATGTGGCGGAATGCCATCTTCCGCACCGCGTCCATACCATAAACCGCCTAATTCCAGTGCGGTAAAATTCAAATTAGCATAAGCCCGCGCCAGCACTAAAAGAGCGGCTTCGGTGGCGGTTGGTGAGTCACCGTAAGCAACGGCTATATTATGGGCGAGGGTCATAACTTATACTACCCGACACTTTGTGTTTTTCTTCGTGCTCTCCGTCGTCATCCCCGCCTTGTGCGGGGATCTCGGGCTACAATTTCTGTATTTTTTGTGTCCTAAGATCCCCGCACAAGGCGGGGATGACGACGGAGAGTGTTGATATATAATAAACATTTTATAGAGCCAAAAAAGTGCAGGATAGCCGTGAATATAACTATATAGAATAATTTATTTTCTGGTGCCAATGGAAAATTGATATGAAAAAATTGTCACAAAACCTTCACTTAATTTTCGTACAAATTAGGCTATACTGATAATCGGGGTAAACTATAACCATATTAAGATATGACCGAAGAACTAACAAATATGCCCATCTCGACTACCTCCGGAGCCAATCCGGGGGAGAGTCCCTATTATAACCGTGCTTTTTGGGCGGCTTATAAGGGGATGGCGCGTGGAAGTTTGGGGGGGGTTGTCCTTGGCGGAGCTATTGGCTTGGCGGTGGGCGGCGTGGTAACGCTGGCAGGGGCGGCTGGTATGCTCGGCGCCGTAACAATTGCGCCGTTGGTAGCGCCGATTCTCGCAGGTTCTACCTTGGTGGGGATGTTTAAAGGCAAAGAAGATTTCGCTCATATTGGTACCAGTGCTGGTGCGATTGCCGCGGCGATGGAAATCAACGAAGAACGTTCACAAGTTGCCAATCATAAAATGGATGTTTTATTGGCAATTATGGAGAAACAAAATAATTTATCTCCCGAAGTGTTAGATAAATTACAAGAAGATATTCAAGGCATTAAAGATAAACACGAAGAACATTATTTTGGGCAGCACCAATCCAAACAATGGGGCTTTTGGAAAGTTGCCTTAGTGGGCGCGGTGGCCGGTTTATTATTAGGCGGAGCTATTGCCGCCGCAGGTTATTTTGGCGTGGGGCATTCTTTGTTGGGACTAGGCGCAGAAGCAATGGCAGGGCATGCCGGTGCGACAATGGCAGGAATTGTTGCAACTATAATTGGTTGTACGGTGGGCGGTGCCACTTATGGTATCAATCGCCATTATTTCCGCGAAGTATTCAATGTTACCAATGCATTATATGACGGAAAATGGGATGAAATCGCCGCACAACGTGCTCAACAATTAGGGGTAATCCCCGAAGTGTCTAAATCCAGCCCCGCCAATATTACGCAAGCGCAACCAGAAGGCTTGCACCCAGTTATTGCCTCAATTATTGCCCCCAATACCCCTCCAGCGGGCCTGCATCCGGCGATTGCCTCGATAATTGACCCACACCCCCAGCCGAGCACGCGTATAATGCGCCCAGAGCCTAATCAGACCAACGAAATTACCGAGCGTATTCTCCAGCGTATGCATGGTGCTGAGGTGGCGGTATGAGCCAAAAAAAGCATTTGTGGGATAGAATTTTCGACAATGCTGGTTCAGCAGCGAAAAATGGTGCTTATTTAGGTGCAGCAGGTGGGCTTGCCGCAATTTTTACTGGCATGGTAACGATTGCTGCGGGAACTCCGCTTTTTAATGTTTTGGGATTGTTAGCCTTGCCCATTATTGAGGGGATGGCAATAGGAGCGGTGGGTTTTGCTGCTATTGCAGCAGCGGTTACTATTATCGCCGCGCCTTTTGTGGGCGTAGGCAAGGAAGTTTTGCAAAAAAAGCCGAGTGTTTCTATAGATGAACTAGAAATGCCTATCCCCAAGCGTGCTTTGCCCGCCCCAGCAGTTAATCTTCCTACTCATGAGCATCAGCATGTTGACCATCAGCACAGCGATGCTCAGCAATATTCTCACCCAGTAGCGGTGCATAATTTCGAAAAACCGGTTTTTGCCTCAGCACCCACCACTAATTTCGCCGAAAAATTTCGCCCCAATTCTAGTGCGACCACGCATGTTGAGCGGCTTTTAGACCGCGATTCCACCCCAATTATGGCAAAATAACATAAAATTTGGCGTTTTCCCGCCTTTTTTGTGTTATGTGGGTTTACAAGCGTAATTTTTAATGCTTAGTTTCTTTTCAGCCTGATACAACCTTGCTCTTAATAGAGGTTTTGTTGGGCAATAGTTTTCTTGCGGGGTGGCATATATCTGTCCTTGCTTTGAATTTTGAAAAGAACCCTAAATTTTGCAAATAATAAGTAGGAGATTACCATGAATAAGAATGAATTGATTGCACAAATCGCTGAAACAGCTGATTTAACTAAAGCAAAAGCAGCAGAAGCGTTAGACGCGTTTTTTGATGCGATTACTGCAGCTTTGGCTGCTGGTGACGAAGTTCGCCTAGTTGGTTTTGGCACTTTTGCCGTTTCTGAGCGTAAAGCTACTGAAGGTCGTAACCCACGCACTGGTGAGACCATCAAAATCGCTGCATCAAAACAACCTAAGTTCAAAGCTGGTAAAACTTTGAAAGATGCAGTGAACGTTACAGGACAAAAAAAGAAAGCAGCGTAGTTTGTTGTTGACAGCGCGGTCTAGCACTGCTATCTGCGCTGTCTCTTCTTTTTTAGAAGATAAAAGAGGGCGGTTAGCTCAGTTGGTAGAGCTACTGGTTTACACCCAGTAGGTCGGGAGTTCGAGTCTCTCACCGCCCACCACAACTTTTCGTTAATGCGCAAAGCGCATTTAAGAAAAGTTAGTGTCACGCCGTAGCTCGCAGAGCGAAGGCGGACTGTCCGCCCAAAAACGGACAAATATAATATTTCCCCAAAAGGGGGTGTAGCTCAGTTGGTTAGAGCGCCGGCCTGTCACGCCGGAGGTCGCGGGTTCGAGTCCCGTCACTCCCGCCATTTTATCATTTGGCACAGTCCAGCAAAATCCAAATACCCCCTGCAAACCCTAGATTATAAACGCTTTGGCGTTCTTTGCCGTCCAGAGTGATTTGTTGCAATCCAAAAAATATATGTATATATTTGTGTATATAATTTTTGCGTATATGCCCAATCATTGATAGCAGTTATGGCACTAACCGAACTTCAAATCAAAAACCTAAAACCCAAAGACAAAGCTTATCGTGTTACGGATGGTGGCGGGCTTTCTTTGGAAATCACTCCCTCTGGGGGCAAATTATGGCGGTGGCGTTATTATTATCAAGGTAAAGGGCAAGTTTCGGCTTTAGGGAAATATCCTGCTATGACGCTTGCCACTGCCAGAAAAAAACGTGATGAAGCGAGGGAGCTGCTAGAAACAGGCAAACACCCCACCCGTGAAAAGAAAATTCAAAAACTCCGCAAAACCCATGAAGGCGAAAACACTTTTGAAAAAATGGCTCGCCGTTGGTTAGAAATGAAGGGCGAAGGATTAAACGAAAAATATGCCAAGCAATGCCTCACCAGATTAGAACTTCATGTTTTTCCTGCCATTGGGGCTTTGCCCTTAACTGAAATCACCATTCCCGATGTGGTGGAGGTGGTAGAATCCATAGGCAAGCGCGGCACGATTGAAACTGCTAAGCGCATGAAACAGCTTATAGCGCAGGTTTTCCGCTATTCTGCCCAGCGCGGCTTGTGCATTCATAATCCTGCGGCTGATTTACGCGATATTTTGCCCTCAACAGAGGAAAAACACCACGCTTGCGTTCACCCTAGCGAATTACCTGATTTGCTTGCCAAAATAGAAGCGCGGGGCAATGACTTCACCAAATATGCAATTAAGCTAATGATGCTTACCTTCGTGCGAACTGGTGAGCTTATCGCCGCGCCATGGTCAGAAATAAATTGGGATAAAGAAGAATGGCATATTCCCAAAGAACGCATGAAAATGAATCGCCCGCATATTGTGCCCCTTTCCCGCCAAGCCATTATTATTCTCAAAGAATTACAGCTTATAACAGGCAATAAAACCCATATTTTCCATAGCCCAGCCAGTAAATCTAGCCATATCAGCAATGGCACAGTGTTAATGGGTCTGCGGCGTATGGGCTATAAAAACAAAATGACAGGTCACGGTTTCCGCAGCCTTGCCAGCACCATATTAAACGAAAAGAACTATCCGCCCGATGTCATAGAACGACAATTAGCCCATGAAGATGACGACAAAATAAGAGGCGCATATAATCGAGCGGAATATCTGCTAGAACGCAAAAAGATGATGCAGGAATATGCGGATTATTTGGATTTTGTGTTGGTTAATAGGGATGGTAAGACTATCAGAATAGCTGAAAAATTTAATCAAAACTTCTTGAGCCTTCCATAGTTACGGGCTTTTCAGCTATTCTAGCGAGTACTGTTGCAACAGATAATTGTATTACCTCATCTTCTGAAACTGGATAAACGGAGGTATGAAGCTCAAATGGATTGTTATCCCTTTCTGCAATAAGTGATATTAAATTGCCATTCTCAAACCTCATATCAGCAATTTTTTGTACTAGCAATTTTACCAAATACCAAACTGTTCTATTAGGATTTATATGAGTTTTTGCTATAATCTTAATGTCTTCGTCAGTTTTACATTTGTCTTGATGAACAAAAGAAAGAGCCGTTTCTGCTATTCCATCCCTAATTCTTGGCATAAAAGCATTGTAACTTACATATGGAGGATTGTTGTTTATATTTGCCTTTTTGTCAAACATAGCACGAACAATAAGCTCTTCGCCCAAGCAAATTCCTTCGTCGATATTTAATAAAAAACAGGTTTCGGGCGATAGAGCTGGCATTTTATAAACACATAAAATCAGCTATACGCTTATCCAGTTCGTTTTTATTGCGACCGTTAAAGACTCTTTCTTCTGCGTTTATTCCAGCGTATATGATGCCTCCATCATCGTTAAAGCCAACGCTTAAGCGCATTTTTTCACCTATCCATTCAACGCCGACCCTGCCACTGGGCTCACAACCAATAAAAGGGAGCGGCACAGGTAATTCCAGATTACGCAAAAAAGCTTCAGCATATTTAAGCGAATGACGATTTATTGGATTTGCCCCGTATCCATCCCAATCTTCATATTCATGCTCAATTTGTAATGCATTTATAAGTTTAGAAATTTCATCTTCTCTTTTAATAGCTTCTCTTTTAATAGCTTCCTTTCTTATTTTAATAGAAAGCGAGTCCCCACTAACAGAGGAATAGGGTATTGAGTGTCCACCTATACGAACCTTGTCAAATTTCGGAGGATTACTCGTATGACTTGTTGCAAAATAGCTTTGTTCTATAGCATGGGCTTGCGACATTGTTAGCTTCCCTCTTTGTTAAATCTTATTTCTGCATCTACTATATTATCAAAAAATAATTTATTTTTAAAGTATCGTAAGCGATTTAAAGTATCTTTTATACTAGCAAAATCTACATATGGAATATTTTCGTCAAAAACATCAATATCAAATGTAACTTGTAGAGTATTTTGTAGAGTATTATTATCAACTTGTGGATTTATTACTATAAATATATTTCCACTAGCGCGATATAAATCAGAGCGAACACCATATTGACCAAACAAGCTACTAAGCAACAAATTATCATCCGTTCCTATAGAATTGATAACTGGCTTTATAAGCAAGTTAGTATCTATTTCTTCTGGGGTCATAAAAAAACTGTTAACATATCTTAGACCAACCCGATTTAATTTTTCTGGTGTGGTTCCTTGTAGATATTCTTTCCAAATATCTGCATATTGATTGGTTAAGTGTTCAAAGTTTTCATATTTATCAGCATCCTTAAAAGCAACGCTGGAAAGGTTTATATTAACTTCCTTTTTTCTGTCTTCAGAGAACAGGGCATAACCATCTTGCCAATTTTGAGAGCGAACATTACTTTCTGCTACGTCCACGAATACAGATTGGCGTTTTAGTTGGTGTTTTACGGGATAGGTTGTTTCTAATGTTTTGGAAATAGTATCCAGCACTTCAAACTGTTGCTGTGATTCAATCACAACAGCAATAATAGCTTGCTCTATCGGCGGATATTTAAGATTTTTATAGTTTTTCATTTCATAACCAAGGTAACATATTTGTATTAAAATTTCATTAATTAATAAATTTTATATTCGCCAAATATCATCAATCTCTTGCATCAGCCTAGCAGTTTCCGTAAGCGCTACAATGATTTTTTGATAATGCATTAAGTCTTCAAAAGATAATGCGCTACTTTTACGGTCTTTTAGCCATTTTTGGGCGGGTTGGTAGCCGCCGATGTAAAAATTCCACGCTATTTCGGGTACAAAGTCAAAATATTGCTGGGGATTGATGTAAACTTTTCCGTCTTTATATTCGGGTTTTTCTACTATATTATCGCCATTTATGGGGTAGCTGGTGATGAATTTGCTAAGTTTTGGGCTTTCGAGCAAGTGCAGCAAGCGAATTTCCCGCCCCAATGCTACTAATTGCCAAAAACTTTCAGCATTTTCAGGATAGGGCACCCGCGGAAAATCAATTTTTAAAAATTCCTTGTAAGTTTCCCGATATTTAGGACTGTGGAGTATGGCGTAAATATAATCGAGCAAATCTAAGGGCGAAAAAGCGGTTTTGCCATCGGCTTTGGGGTCTTCATGGTCGGGGATGAATTTTAGGGCGAGCTTCTTTGCTATTTGCGTTACGATTTTTGGGTCAAGATTGGGTGTGCGTTTTTGTTCGCCGTCTAGGGAAAGTTGGTGGTTTGAGGTTGGGTAGAGGTAGAGGGGGAAATGGTAAGAGCCTGTGCTTGATTCCGCAGTTTTCATTTCAGAAATTCTATTAGAAATAAAAAACTGGTCAGCGGCTCCCATTTTGGTTTGTCTTCCGCATAACAAAGCAAAGTTTGGAAATAAAGAATGATACATTTTATCATACCTATGTCGCTCAACTAGTTTTGTATCATAGTAAATTAGTTGTGAATCAAATGGACGATATGTAATTTGTTTAACTTTGTCATGTTCAAACTTTTCTTGCAACCCAATGTATTGCAAGACATTTGTTCTCAAATTATTGAGGTTATCATTTATAACTATGGAATCTCTATGTGTCTTTATGCCTGCCACATGTGAAGGAAATATATTATTAATAGAAAATCCCTTATCATATTTCTTTGTTCCGCTAAAATCCTTTGGTACGAAGAAATAATATGGTTCGCTATATTCCAATTTTTTGAAGCCAGAGTCGTTTAAATTGTTTTCCCATAATGCAAGGAATTTTGTTTGGCGCGTACCATAAAGTTCGCTGTGATACACTTCTGCAAGTGTTTTTTTGCCATTATTTTTTGGGTTATGTTTGATGAAAATACTGATGGAAACACCTTGTTGAATTTCAAAAACATTTTTGTCTGGGCTACCATCTGGTGATGTTTCTTTTTTCTTTGCGCTGCCGTGTAAATCGTAAATGTAGATGGTATCAAAAGTTTCCAACAAATGTTTGCGCATTTGGCGGTGAGTTACGCCATCAAGGAAGGAGTTGTTGCTAATATATCCAACAATACCATAACCAGTTTTTTCTATGTAATGTTCGGCGTAGCGGATAAATTTTATGTAGTCATCCGACAACGAATTTATATTCTTTTCATTTAAATCTTTTTTATAATCAGCGATCAGGTTTTGTATCCATGCTCCCTTATTCTGGGTGGAAACATTATAAGGCGGATTTCCTAATGCTACCATTACGGGCATATCACGTTTTATCGCATTTGCTTCATTCGCTTCTGCGGCTAACCAACTGGCAAATAAAGTTTGTGCGTCAGGATGCGCTTCTTCTAAGCTGTTGGTGAGGTACACACCTAAACGAGGCTGTTTTTTAGCATTACTCGGAACATATTGCAGCTCCCGTAACAGCATATCAATTTTCAAATGACACATAGCATAGCTTGCCATTAAAATTTCAAAACCATGCAGTCGGGGTAGTAGATGTTCTTCTACATAATTGCTCCACATTCCTTGCTGGTTTTGGAAATAGCCGTGGTAAATTTGTTTTATCACTTCGGAAATAAAAGTTCCTGTGCCAGTTGCCACATCGAGCAACTGCACTTTATGCACTTCTTTTTCAATGACGCGCTTACCCTTTTTGCTGCTATTATCAATGATTTCCGTTTTCACCTTCACCTTGCTACTATCGGCAATACCCATGGGCAAATTAAAGTGAGTTTTTAGGCAATCATCCACCGCGCGGATGATGAAATTTACTACGGGTTCGGGGGTGTACCATACGCCACGTGTTTTACGTAAATCTGGGTTATATTCGGCGAGGAAGGTTTCATAAAAATGTACAATCGGGTCATCTCTGCCTGATTGTTTGCCAAAATCGGTGAGAATATCATGAATATTGGTGGCGCGGAAAACTTCACATAGCGCATCTACTATCCATGCTACGCCTTCATCTAATTCTAACGCCACATATTGAAAAAGTTTGCGCAAAAAAGGATTGCTTAAGGGAATAAGTTCCAAAGCTTCTTGGCGGGAAAAGCTCTCTAATGTTTGGTCATGCAAACGGGCGGTGAATAAGCCGTAAGTTATGGTTTGGGCATATACATCGGCAAACTCAAGCGCATCCATATCGTGAATCAAGATTTGGCGGAAGGCGGTTAGCTGGTCATGCAGGCTATTTTTTTCTTCTTGCTCTAGGGCTTTGTTGAAAACATCCTTCATTAGCCGTGCTTTTCGTGCCATCATCTCGGCAAGGTTTTTAGCGGATTTTATGGTTTGCCCTTGAAACGCGGCAAAATCATGCAGTAGGGTTTCAAGCTGGGCGAGGTTTTCGGGCAGCGGAATTATTTTGCCTTTTTCCAATTGAGCAATAGCAATTTGTGCTACTTTTTCACCATTTTTGAAAAAGCGAAAATCTATATAATCAGTTAGAATTAAATTATCTAAACTCAACAAATAGCGGCTTAATTGTTCGGACTTTTCTGTTTTTGTGAGGTCAATTCCTAAATCTTTCGCCTCAATATAACCAATATCTATATTATTTCCGCGGGTTTTCTTACTGATAATATAATCAGGCGCACCACATTTTTGCCGCTTGGGTTCGTTGGTGGCGGTGATTCCTTCCAACAAATTTTCTAAATAGTTCTTTAAAGCAGGGCGATAGCTATGCTCGGTGGCGTTTCCTGCATTATGCAGCGCAATAATTTCGTCTAAATATGCCACGAGTTAAAACCATATTGTTAATTGATAACCATTTTATAACGGGTTTACTAAATCATTCCAACCTTATATTTTTAACAATTTCCGCTTGTTTCTGCAAATAATTGCCGCCGTAAGTCCTTATAATTTCTGCCATGCCGTTTTTATGCCCGAAATTTTCGGCTAGTGCTATGAGTAGCTGGGTTGAATTTTCCATATTGGCAATTTTTCTTGCTATACTATGGCGGAAGGAATGTGGTTTATAATATGGCAAGCCATTGTTTATAAAAGATGCTTTGACAATATCCCTGATTTGACTATCTGACTTTATATAATCTTTAGTTAGCGTCATTATTTTCTCGCCCGTAGGTGTAAAGCTGGGCGTTATTTTGGGAAATAGGTAATTTTTATCGTTAAAACCTTTGCTAATCAGATATTCACGCCAGTTTATTACGTTTTGGATAATATCCTTAGATTGTCCGATAAAAAATGCGGTTATGGTTTTGGCATATTTGGTGTTTTGCAAGCGTGGGTCTTGCACGAAAGCCCAAACATCATAATCTTTGAAATATCTTATACTCTTGATTCTGGCTTGTTGTAATGAAGCCATGCGCGGGGTGGTGAGTAGGAATAGGCTCAAAATGGCTTGGTTGCGCATTTCAATTTCGCTGCCGTTGGGCATTTTGCGGATGGTTGCCAGAATATCCGCCAAATCGTGGCTTTCCTGATAACCAGTCGCCCGCGCCTTGTTTTTGTCATTTCTTGTTACATGAAAATAATCTAGGCTTTTTTGCGTGATTTTGGTGTAATCTTTTTCATTCGTAATTAACCATTCAAAGAATTGCCGCACAAAAGAAGTATAGTGAAAATATAAGACCTCTGCATAATCCCCTTGATATTTCCCCATTATTTTATAGAATCAACCCATTGAATTAATTTATTTTAATGTGGTTATGTTATGTCATTTTTATCTGCTGAAGCTTCTGTTCGTTTACGTGATAACAAGCTTTTGAATATATGTTCTGTGATTGATTGGGACAAAGTTGTTGCTTCGGTTGGTAGTTTGGGTCGGAGTGGGATTGG
>DIUV01000003.1 GCA_002423155.1 Alphaproteobacteria bacterium UBA6149 | reverse complement strand
AAGGTGATATTTGCAAGGGGGGGGCGCACCAGCCCCCTCTCAGCCCCACCCAAGGTCACCCCAGCGCCCCACCCAAGCCCCTTGACAGGGGGTTTTTGTATTAAAACAGAACAGAATCCACTTTTAGGGGGGGCGCACCAGCCCCACCCAAGGTCACCCCTTAGCCCTCACCAAGCCCCACGCCAGCCCCCCGTATCGTCGTGCAGCCTGCGTTTGAACAGTTCAAACAAACGGAGGTCATCATGAACGATTCATACAAGCCAGTTTCTACCTTTGACGAAATTTGCCATCTCACCATTGAAACCATGCGGACGATGGAAATGGAAACCCTGATGCAGTTACGCAAACAGGCCATTCGCGAACTCGACCGCGCCAAACTCACCAAGGCTTGCCTTGATGCCGCATTTTCCCTGAAGACGCAGGAACTGGACGAAGCCGTGCGTGCGGAGGACGACAACCAACCCAGCTTGCTGGATTAACGGTGTTTCGCAATGGATTGGTACAGGGTTTATCACGGTATGCCAGAAGACGCTAAACTTAAGGTGATTGCCAAGCGCAGTCAGCAAACCATGGCGCATGTGGTCACGGTGTGGCTGTGTGTGCTGGACGCAGCTTCCCGCCACAAAAATCGCGGCACGGTGGAAGTGGATTCCGAACAAATCGCGGTGGTGCAGGATATGGATCAGGCCGCTGTGGAATCCATCCTCCAAGCCTTCCGCGAAAAGGGGATGATTACCGAGGATAACCGCATCACCAGCTGGAACACGCGCCAGTACCTGAGCGACAAGGAACGCGCCCAACGCGCCCGCGACAAAAAGAAACAGGACGTCACGGAGAATCACACCGCGTCACACAGCGTCACGGAAGGTAACGCAGCGAAACGCAAAATCGGCAAAAAAGCACCAGATACAGATAACAGATTACAGAAGGCAGATTCAGAGACAGATCTACAGAAGAACAGAATTACAGATAAAAAAAACAGAGAGAGCGCAGAGGGAGAGCGCGAGAGGGAGGCGCGAAACGCGCCACCAGAAAAAGACGCAGACAAGATCGCAGAGCAGATGCTCCAGATTTGGAATGCAGAGGTGCAGAGTAAGCTCACCAAAGGGCAGAAGGCAAAGCTGACGCCAAAACGCAAAGCGCAGATGCTGGAGCGGTGGCAGCAGGACTTCCAGCAGGATATGCGGTCATGGCGCTATTTCTGCGACATCATCAGCCGGTCAGATTTCTGCCTCGGCAAGCTGGAAGGAAAAGGCTGGACGATTGACCTCAGCTGGGCGGTGGCATCCAGCGATCACGTTGCCAAAATCATGGAGGGCGGATTCTCCGGCGGCAAGCACCCGGCACCGCCGCCTGCCTGCAATGAGCCGGAACTGCAAACCGGCTGGGATCATGTGCTGGCCTGTTTTGCAGGCAAGCATGGCAAAGCGTCCTGCCAGAGTTGGCTTTCCGGCACCGCCGTCACCGGCGCGGAGATTGAGGGCAATGGCGCAACCGTTCTGATTTCCTGTCCGAACCGCTTTATCCGGCAATGGCTGGAGCAGCATTATCTGGCGGACATGCAGCTGTGGTGGTCGGAGCATCGCTTCCAATCGCAACGCATCACCGGCGTGCGCCTTTTGACACAGGAGGCCGGATCATGAAAAACTGGACAGTCACCGACGTTGCCGAACGCTTCGAGGAAGCGGTGTACACGCTGAAACGCCTGCCGCCGGTGCGCGTGCAGGGTTACAAATCCACATGGCCGCCGGTCATTCTCTCCACGATGGAACTGTTGCAGGCTGAAAAATTGCCGATGCGGTTGGGACCGCCTTCCGCCGGAGCCATCAGCCGCATGGAAGAAACCATCCAGTGGATTTTCTTCCTCGATGACGCAGCCGACCGTCGCATTGTCTGGCTCCGCGCCGCCCGCGTGCCGTGGAAACCCATTTGCTGGCGGCTGGGTGTCAGCCGCACCACCGCGCATTACCGCTATCGCATCGCGCTAATGAAGATCGTTATGCGCCTGAACTCCAAGCAGGGAGGGCGTTCCGGTGTTTGAACATAAAAAGACTAAACAGGGTGAACAAAATCCGCTATATATAGCTATATGCTCGCCAGAGGTGCGCGATAATGCGTTTAGCGCCAGAGCATACTCTCCCTTACATACCATGCAGCGATGGGGTTCGTGATGATCACGGACATCAGCCCATATCGCGAGTATGTTGACCAGTTCGACCTTACCGAAGAGCAGAAGGTGGAATTGGTCAATGCCGTATGGGTGATTTTGGAGAATTATTTTGACCAGCGGCTAGGCCTCAACCAGCTGAAATTATTGGAGAAAGAACCGCAAAAGAGCATTGATTCCGAGCTGCAAACGTCTATCATCGAGGAAACCCTTGGGAATACTGGATAAAGGGGGTTCCAAGAATGACGCAACCCATGCAAAAAGCCGTAATTTATTGCCGCGTATCATCGCCCGACCAAGTAAAAAACGGGCATGGCTTATCTTCGCAGGAAACGCGGTGCCGGGAATTTGCAAAATATCGAAAGCTTGAAGTCGTAGAGGTTTTTCAGGAGGAAGGTATTTCCGGAGGCCTGATAGACCGACCAGCGATCAAACGGATGCTGGAGTTTCTTCGCAAACATAAACGCGAACAGATCGTTGTCATCATCGACGACATCAGCCGGTTGGCACGCGGCCTAAAGGCGCATCTGGAACTCCGCATGGCGATTCAGCAGGCGGGAGGCGTATTACAATCTCCCTCCATTGAGTTCGGGGACGATTCCGACAGCCAGCTCGTGGAAAACCTGCTCGCCAGCGTGTCACAACATCAGCGGCAGAAAAACGCGGAACAGGTAAAGAACCGGATGCGTGCGCGGTTGATGAGCGGCTATTGGATTTTATGCCCGCCGCGTGGTTACAAAATGGAAAAGATGGATGGGCATGGCAAAATGCTGGTACGCGATGAGCCGCTCGCCTCCATCATTCAGGAAGCCTTGGAGGGCTTTGCCTCGGATCGGTTTACAACGCCGGTTGAGGTGAAGGCGTTTTTTGAGTCACAGCCTGCTTTTCCGAAAGACCGCAAGGGCGAGGTGCATTTACAGCGCGTGATGGATATTCTGAACCGGCAACTTTACTCCGGCTACTATGAATATCCTGAATGGGGTATTGGCATCACCAAAGGCAAGCATGAGCCGATCATTTCCTTTGAGGTGTTCCGGCAAATTCAGGATAAGCTCAAAGGCCGCGCCAAGGTTCCGGCACGGGCAGATATTAGCGAGGATTTTCCTCTGCGCGGATTCATCGTATGCGATGGGTGCGGCGTCCCGATGAAGTCATGCTGGACAAAGGGGCGAAGCGCCAAATACCCATACTACCTTTGCCAAACGAAAGACTGCGAGCATTATGGCAAATCCGTAAAGCGGGATTACATCGAAACCGACTTTGAGGATTTGCTCCGCAAGATCGCGCCCTCGGTTCCGCTGGAGGGCATGGCGGACAAAATGGTTAAGATACTGAAGGACACGAAAGCCTCCCAGCACGGTGAAAACCTTAGTGACCTCAAAAACCAGTTTCAACTGATTGACCGGAAGATTGAACAGTTTCTGGATCGCATCGTGGTTGCCGATAGCCAGATATTGATTACCAGCTATGAGCGCCAGATCAAACAGCTCGAACAAGACCGGGTTCTGATACAGGAAAAACTGGATAAATGCGGCAGGGTGGACTCGACACTAGAGGAAACGGCTAGAACCGCCTTTGAATTCCTCGCAAACCCTTATGAGCGTTGGGTTTCAGGAGATTTGAAAACCAAGAGATTAGTGCTGAAAGCAACATTTTCGAGGCCTTTGGCCTACCACCGGAGGCATGGATATAGAACCGCCGCTCTCTCGCTCCCTTTCTTGCTTTGTAGGGAGTTTTCGGACACTAAGTCCGAATTGGTGCTCGCGGCCGGACTTGAACCGGCACGTCCGAAAACAACGGATTTTAAGTCCGCAGCGTCTACCATTCCGCCACGCGAGCACTTGGACATTCATAAATACAAAATGTGTTGCGCAAAAAACTGCAAATGAGCGCGAACGTCAAGATAAAAACGTCAAAATGTGAAAAAAAACTATCGAGGCTTGTTTGTGAGAATAATTTTGTGTATGAAAGTGAGGGTTGAATACATAATTTCAAATAAAATAAAATTTCAAATAAAATAAATAGGAGAAGTATTTTGAAAAAGATTTTTTTAGCTTTCGCAGCATTGCTAGCAGGCGCAACATTTGCAAATGCAGAGACAGTTAATAGCAAAGGTGACATTATGCCACAATGGTATATTGGTTTGCATGGCAACCTGCCTTTTGCTTCTAGCTCAGACATCCAATCCACTAATTCCAGCATAACTTATGATTCTGGTTGGGGCGCTGGTGCAGCTTTGGGTTATTCTACTCGTACTGGTTCTTTTATGGATAGTTTTAGAAGCGAGTTGGAAATTTCTTATTACAGAAATTACGCGGATCGTTTAAAAACTCCTTTGGGAAGTTTTGACCAAAATGGTGATTTGAATGCTGTTACTTACATGGCGAACCTATATTATGATGTGCCAACTGGCATGGCAATCACTCCTTATGTTGGGGCTGGTGCAGGTTTGGCAAGACTTGAGTTTGATGATGGAACTAGCAGCGATACCGACAATACTTTTGTATGGCAAGCTTTGGCAGGTATTTCCTACGCTCCTGACTCGCTACCTAATACTGAGTGGAATATCGGCTATCGTTATTTGAAAGCGACTGATCCTAAATTCTCAGGCATAAAAAGCGAATATGAAGTTAATAACGTAGAAGCTGGCGCAAAATTCCGCTTTTAGTTGCTAATTTAACACAAACAAAAAAGGCAGGTATTTTTAAATACCTGCCTTTTTTATTTATGAAATAAAAACGCATAAAAATAGCGGATAAATCTTGCACATTGGCGCATCCTATGCCATGAAAGTTGCCTAACTTCGTTCACAATGGAAATAAGAGCATGACCAGTCAAAATAATTTTAAAATAACAGCAACTGAAACTAAAGGCTTAAATCGTAGTTTCGAAGTAGTAGCCGGTGCCGACTACATTGCAAAAAAACAAGAAGAAGAATTGAAGAAAATCGGTAAAACCGTAAACATCCCCGGTTTCCGCCCTGGCAAAGCGCCAATGAGCATGTTGAAACAACGCTATGAAAAATCCGTCCTTGGTGAAGTGATTGAAAAAGTTGTAGAAACTGCCATTAGCGATGTTATTGCCGAGAATAAACTAACTCCTGCTTTGCGCCCTCATGTGGAAATAAAAGATTATAAAGAAGGCGGCGACCTAACTATTTCTATGAATATGGAATTATTACCAGAAATAGCTGAAATCAGCTTTGATGGTATTGCACTAAATAAACAAGTTTATGAAGTGGATTCAAAAGAAATTGATAAAGCTATTGAGCGTTTGGCTGGTAATAATAAGCGCCCAAAAGAATTAGCTGCGGACGTAAAAGCTGAAAATGGCAGCGTAGTAGTAATGGATTTTGAAGGCTTCAAAGATGATGTAGCTTTCCCCGGCGGCAAAGGTGAAGGATTTGAACTGGAATTAGGTTCTGGTCAGTTCATTCCCGGTTTTGAAGACCAATTAATCGGCAGCAAAGCTGGTGATAATGTCACCGTAAATGTAGCTTTCCCAAAAGATTATCATGCAGCGGATTTAGCCGGTGCGCAAACTCGTTTTGAAGTAAAAGTTCATGCCGTAAAAGGCATGGAATTGCCTAGCATTGACGATGAATTTGCTAAAACTTTAGGCTTAGAATCATTAGAGAAACTAAGAGAACTTTTGGCAGAAAAAATTGGTCAAGAATATGCTCATGTTACGCGTAACAAATTGAAAAAAGAGCTTTTTGACGCGCTAGACAAAAAATGCACTTTTGAAATTCCATCTGGCATGGTGAAAATGGAGTTTGACTCTATTTGGCAACAAGTTGAGCAAGCAATCAAAGCTGGCGAAAAATTAGAAAAACCCGAAGAAGAGTTAAAGCAAGAATATCAAGCAATTGCTGAACGTCGCGTGCGTTTGGGGCTATTCCTTGCACATACTGCAAAAAATGAAAAACTAGAAGTTTCTCGTGAGGAACTTTCTAAAGCAGTTTATGATCAAGCGATGCAATATCCGCAAAACGCAAAACAGATTTTTGATTTCTACCGCGAACATCCAGAACATCTGGCAGAAATGCGCGGACCAATTCTGGAAGAAAAAGCAGTGGATTTCATAATTTCCAAAGTTACCATCAATGAAAAGAAAGTTTCATTGGAAGAGCTAATGGCGGATGATGAAGATTAGAATTTATTAATTTTATTAATATACATAACGGAGAACGCATACCATGTCTTACGAAGAAATGCTGGATACTTACAATCAATTAGTGCCAATGGTGGTGGAACAAACCAGCCGTGGTGAGCGTTCTTACGATATTTTTTCGCGCCTGTTAAAAGAGCGAATCATCTTCGTAGTTGGTCCAGTAGAAGATAGTATGGCAACCTTGGTGGTAGCACAGTTATTGTTCTTAGAATCAGAAAACCCTGATAAAGAAATATCTATGTATATCAACTCTCCGGGTGGAGTGGTAACGGCTGGTTTGTCTATTTATGACACTATGCAATATATCAAACCAAAAGTTTCTACTTTATGTATTGGGCAAGCGGCTTCTATGGGCTCTTTGCTACTTACTGCGGGTGAACCGGGAATGCGTTATGCAACTCCAAATGCGCGAGTGATGATTCACCAGCCATCTGGCGGTTTCCGTGGTCAAGCTTCCGACATCGAAATTCATGCACAAGAAATTTTGAGCTTGAAACGCCGTTTGAATCAAATGTACGTAAAACATACAGGACAAAAATTAGCAGCGATTGAAAAATCTATGGATCGCGATAATTTTATGTCGGCAGAAGATGCAGTGAAATTTGGCTTGATTGACTCAATTGTCGAAACTCGCCCGGTTTTGCCTTCGGATGAGAAAAAGAAATAATTAGTAGGTACTGCGCCCCCTCTCCCTCTGGGAGAGGGACGGGGTGAGGGGGCTCTATAAAACTATAAACTTCATAATTTGCGGATATTTCCCTCACCCTTCCCTCTCCCAGTGGGAGAGGGTTTTGCCCCCAACTTGTTAAAAAATCATGGAACAAAAACTTCTCCTCATTGACGGCTCGGGTTTTATTTTCCGTGCTTTTCACTCCATGCCACCACTTACTCGCCCAGATGGAACTCCGGTTGGTGCGGTTTATGGCTTTATCAACATGATGCTGCGCTTGCTGGATAAAATCCCTGCCAGTCATGTAGCAGTAATTTTTGATGCGGCGCGCGCGACTTTTCGTAATGAAATTTATGCGGAATATAAGGCGCACCGCCCCCCAACTCCTGAAGAATTAATTCCGCAATTTGCGCTGGTGAAAGCCGCCACGCGCGCGCTGAACTTGCCCGCCATTGAGCTGGCAGATTTTGAGGCGGACGATATTATCGCCACTTATGCTCGCCAAGCGCGTGAGCAAGGTTTGGATGTGATAATTGTATCTTCCGATAAGGATCTGATGCAATTGGTGAATGATGGAGTCAGCATGTATGACGCCATGAAAGACGTGCATATTGGCGCAGAAAAAGTTTTTGAAAAATTTGGGGTTACGCCAGAGCAAGTGATTGAGGTACAGGCGTTAATTGGCGATTCGAGCGATAATGTACCGGGAGTTCCCGGAATTGGTCCGAAGATTGCGGCAGAGCTAATTCAGAAATACGACACATTAGAAAACTTGCTTACTCATGCAGGGGAGATAACTCAGCCGAAGCGGCGGCAGAATTTATTGGATTTTGCGGAAACTGCTCGGATAGCTAAACGCTTGGTAACCTTGCGAGCGGATTGCGAGAATATTCCGCCTTTGGAGGATTTTTTGCGGCGTGAGTTTGACGTGGCGGAATTAGTGGCGTTTTTGCGCGAGCAGAATTTTAAATCTTTGGTAGGGAAGTTTGAGGGGAAAGTTAAGAGTTCTGCGCATGTGGAGGCTTCCCTCTCCCCGACCCTCTCCCAAGGGGAGAGGGGGCAGTACTCACTTATTGGCGACATAAAAATACTTGAACAATGGTTCAATGAAGCGCAAGCAACTGGTTATATAGCATTCGACGTAGAAACTAATTCGCTAAATGCGCGTTCAGCAGAATTAGTCGGTTTTTCTATTTGTTCATCAGCAGGTAAAGCGGCTTATATTCCGCTCACTCATAAACAAGCAGGCAGCGCCGCGCAGGGTGATTTATTTGCCGAAACACAAATGCCCAAATTGCTAGATGGGCAGATAGAGCTAACCTCCGCCTTAAAACTACTAAAACCAATTTTAGAAAACCCCGCCATTCTAAAAATTGGGCATAATATAAAATATGATATGTTGGTAATGCGTAATTATGGCATTGATATTTGTGCGATTGAAGACACCATGTTGTTGTCCTATTGCCTATCCGCAGGCTTAAATCTGCAAAATATGGATGCGCTGGCGCAGGAGCATTTGAGAATCACCCCAATCACCTATAATGAAGTAACCAAAAAAGGAAAAATTACGTTCGATTATGTAGATTTAGCCGCAGCCACTGACTACGCCGCCGAAGATGCCGATGTAACCTTGCGCCTTTGGCAGCTGCTAAAACCTCAGCTGCTGGAAGAAAAACTCACCCATCTATACGAAACTTTCGAACGCAAATTAATCCCCGTAATTGTCGAGATGGAACATAACGGAATTTTGGTGGATAAAGCTCAGCTAGTCAGCCTGTCTTCGGACTTTGGCAAAGAAATGGCAATATTGGAAAGCAGTATCCACCAACTAGCAGGTCGCCCGTTCAACCTTGCCTCGCCTAAACAATTGGGCGAAATTTTGTTTGACGAAATGGGCTTAGGCGGGGGCAAAAAAACTAAAAAAACCGAAAACTACGCCACAGGTTCCGATGTTTTGGAAGAACTCGCTGCGCAGGGGCACGAACTACCAGCAAAAATCCTCGAATGGCGGCAATTAGCCAAACTAAAAAGCACTTATACAGATGCGCTAGTTAACCAAATCAATCCCACCACCCAGCGCGTGCATACCAGTTATGCCATGGCGGTTACTTCCACCGGGCGTTTGAGTTCGTCTGACCCCAATTTACAAAACATCCCCATTCGCAGTGTGCAAGGAAAACGCATCCGCGAGGCGTTTATTGCCGATGCCGGGTTTTCGCTCATGTCTGCCGATTATTCACAAATTGAGTTGCGCTTACTGGCACATGTTGCCGAGATTGAAACACTAAAACAAGCATTTAGAGATGGCAAGGACATTCATTCCGCAACCGCTGCGCAGATTTTTGGCGTGAGTTTGGAAGCAGTAACCCCAGATATGCGCCGTCAGGCTAAAACCATCAATTTTGGGATAATTTACGGCATCTCCGCCCATGGTTTATCCTCCCGTTTAGGCATAGACCGCAAACAGGCAGCCGAATATATCGAACTTTATTTCGCCCAATATCCTGGCATTAAAAACTATATGGAAAAAACCAAGGAAGAAGCCCGCGCCCAAGGATTTGTCAGCACCATCTGGGGGCGGCGTTGTTATGTGCGCGGCATTAATGACAAAAACGGCAATATCCGCAGCTTCGCCGAACGCGCCGCCATCAATGCACCACTACAAGGCAGCGCCGCCGATATTATCAAACGCGCAATGATTGCCACCCAGCAGGAATTATGGAAAAAATCGGCAAAATCAAGATTATTGTTACAAGTGCATGATGAATTAGTTTTCGAAATCGCCGACGAAGAGCGTGATTGGCTGCCAGCATCTATAAAAAAATTGATGGAACAAGCGGCGGATTTGAGTGTTCCTCTCGTGGTGGATACGGGGATTGGCGAGCATTGGGGAGCGATTCATTAGTATTGATGTTTTTTATAGAATTTTATTTGTTAATGCTATATAAGCAGCAAAATTCATTAACAAAAACAATAAAAAATCATGAATATATCCAACATTACCAATGAAGAACGTAAAAAATTTCGTTTAGATGATTTCCCCCAGACTAATGACGAATTATCCAAATTTATTTTTGATCTGATAGGCTTTAATGCTGAGAATGAGCGGCTTTCTGAGCGTGAATGGCAATTATTCAATACCAGCCTAAATAATGGCTTAGAGTTGGAGCTAACCAATCGGCAAATAGATGTTTTGAGTATGCTCGATTATGAGCTTTCCGCCGTGAAACGTTTTGCGGGTATGCCCAATATGCATTCAGAACGGGCAGATACTACCGTTGCGCACAGCAAACAAGTGATGCGCTTGCTCGACCGCGTATTTAAAAATGCTTTTGGTGATGAATTATCTCCAAAAATGAAGGGATTGCGGCGTCAAGCTATGTTGGGCGCGGGTTTGCATGATATGGGCGAATTGGTTACGGAACTTACTACCGCCGATGATGTTTTCCATATGAGTTCGGAAGAACGCGATGTGGTGAGTGAGGCAAAAGATAAATTTGAGCGGGGATTATTTATTATAAGCTGTGAAATTTCTGCTTATGAGATTGACCATCCAGAGAAAAAAGGCATTTTTTCAGAAACTATTGAAGATATGCGCGAAGCCAGCAGCAAAATAAAAGCTATCAGCAAGGCAAGCGGAGAAAATAAATCGACTACCATACTCAATATGATTGAGGCGATGGAAGATATAATGGATGAAGCGCGAGCTTATTGTAAATTATCGAAAGAAACTGGTGAAGACACTAAACAATTTTTACAATTTTATGATGCGGTAGAAATAAAAGGCTCGGCAGATAATTTTTTGCATCC
The DNA here is from genome assembly GCA_002423155.1 of Alphaproteobacteria bacterium UBA6149. Classification (GTDB taxonomy): domain Bacteria; phylum Pseudomonadota; class Alphaproteobacteria; order Rickettsiales; family UBA998; genus UBA6149. The sequence goes on along the minus strand of DIUV01000003.1, from coordinate 10,273 downwards.
TTTTGTAAAAACTGTCGAATGTGCAGAAGGTCAGCGTTATTTGCAGCGCAATGCAGAGCGCAGTGGTGAACACATGAAATTATGTTATTCCACCAGCCATCAGGTGATGGAGTCTATTCGGCGGATGGAGCGTCGTTTACCTTTGTTGTTTGAACGGGCAAGTGATGAAGAAAAACGCCAATTAGCCGTGGCAACTGCGGATATGGTTTATGAAACGGTGATTAATCCTTGTTCGGAGGCTCCTAATCGGCGCTATGGTCAATATCCAGCGTTTATCAACCGCAATCCTGATGCACGTGATGAAGTTAATGGTATGGATTTAAAAGAAACTTCTATCCCACATGTGCGTGCGAATACGCATTCTTTGTTGGCAGATAAAAAAGCGCAAAATAACAAAGGCATGGAATCCGAAATTTATACACGCGCGGAAATTGCTAAATTATATAATGCAGCAAGAGTTGCGTTGCAGAAAAACCCTGAATATGCCTTTATTCCGCAAGGAAAATGCTTGTTGGATGTGGGTGCTATTCCACGATCTTTGGGAAGTATTATGGATAGACAGGAAGCCGCTTCTGGCGTAGATATTCCTCATAAATAATGGAGAGCTAATTGCAAAATCATTAAATTAGTATATTACTCTCCCCATCGTCATACCGTCGAAAGACGGTATCCAGTCTTTCTACACCAACGGAAATTATTGTTTTATAGAACTTATTCTCCGTGGAAAGACTGGGTACCAGCGTGCTCTGGTATGACGATTAAGGAGATTAATGTGGATGCAAAATAGTTTTGCAATTAGCTCAGGAGATAAAAATGGGTAGAGTATTATCAGGCGTACAACCAACTGGTAGTTTGCATTTGGGTAATTATTTGGGGGCGATTCGCCATTGGGTGGATATGCAGAGCCTGCATGAGTGCCTGTACTGCATTGTCGATTTACATGCAATTACGGTGCCGCAAGACCCAGTAAAACTGCGTGAAAATACGCGCATGGCGGCTGCCGTTTATATGGCGGCGGGGATTGACCCTGATAAAAGCGTTATATTTCATCAATCTGCTGTGTCTATGCATGCAGAATTGGGGTGGATTTTGGGGTGTAATACACCGCTGGGTTGGCTCAACCGTATGACACAGTTTAAGGAAAAAGCTGGTAAACATAAAGATAATGCGGTACTGGGTTTATATGGTTATCCTGTTTTAATGGCGGCGGATATTTTGGGCTATAAAGCTACGCATGTACCGGTGGGAGAAGACCAAAAACAACATTTAGAACTGGCGCGCGATATTGCGGGGGCGTTTAACCGCGCTTATGATAGCGAAGTTTTCCCCCTGCCCGAACCGTTGATTTTAGGCGAAGCAACGCGGGTGATGAGCCTGCGCGATGGTACTAAAAAAATGAGCAAATCGGATGAATCGGATTATTCACGTATTAATCTCGATGATGATAATGACACGATTGCGGCAAAAGTTCGCAAAGCTAAATCCGACATGGTGGAAGGTATGAGCTATGACCCCATAAACCGCCCCGAAGCGGCTAATTTGCTAGGAATTTATGCGGCGGTGACAAATCAGGATATAAAAACTGCGACGGCACAATGTGCACAGATGAATTTTTCTACTTTTAAAGAAAATTTATGTGAGGCGTTGATTAATCATCTCTCACCAATTCGGGAAAGAATGCGGGCTTTGTTGAATGACCAAGCTTATTTAGACAAGTTGCTGCGTGAAGGGGCAGAAAAGGCGAATCTGATTGCGCAGCCTATCTTGCAGGAAGTTAAGGATAAAGTTGGGTTTTTGTCGGTTTGATAATACATTTTTTAGGCATAACAAAAAAACTCTCCGTCGTCATCCCCGCTCTTTAAGCGGGGATCTAAGGCTACAAATTCGGTCTTTTTTGTGTCCCGAGATCCCCGCTTAAAGAGCGGGGATGACAACCGAGAGTTCAAAGCAACACCTTTAAATATTTTTATTATTCAATGTATTGCAGCCTTATTAACCTTACTGTCGTGTAGAGTGGTGCCAATATTTATATATCACGGCAATTCTACCAATTTATGATAATCTTCCATCAATTGCTTCGTAACTGCACCCACAGTAAATTTATAATCCCCCACCTGTGACACAGGGGTTATTTCTGCTGCGGTTCCTGTCAAGAAAACTTCCTGCATATCGCTCAATTCTTCTAACTTAATATGGCGTTCCACCACTTTAATTCCGCGTTTTTTAGCCAAATCAATCACTGTGCGGCGAGTAATTCCATCTAAAAAGCAATCGGCAATTGGGGTGTGTAGTTCGCCATTAGTTACAAAAAACACATTAGCTCCAGTTGCCTCGGCAATCCATCCGCGATAATCCAGCATTAATGCATCGTCAAAACCATCACGTTCTGCTTTATGTTTGCTCATAGTACAAATCATATATAAACCAGCCGCTTTGCTAGCAGTTGGTGCTGAAACAGGCGACGGACGTTGCCAGTCAGAAATTTGTAGTCGCAAGCCACGCTCCCGCGCTTCTTTAGAAAAATAACTCGGCCAAGACCACGCCGCCACTGCCACATGAATTTTATTATGCTGCGCCGAAATCGCCATCATCTCACTACCGCGCCAAGCTACGGGGCGGATATAACCATTTTCGATATTATTTTCTTTGATTGCCAGATTACAAGCCGCATCCAATTCATCCGCCGTATAGGGCACAGAAAAACCTAATAATTCCGCCGAACGCAACAAGCGCTCATTATGCTCATGCAGTTTAAACGCCTTACCATTATAAATACGAATTCCCTCAAACACCGAGCTAGCATAATGCAAACCATGGTTTAACACATGCACTTTCGCCTCTTTCCACGGCACCAAATCACCATTGAACCAAATAAAACCATCGCGATCGTCAAAAGGAATAATAGACATTTTTCTCTCTTTAAAATTTCAGTTTAGCTCTTCTTTTTAAAATATTTGGATAAATGAAGCAAGAAATAACAAACAAATAAATATTAATAAAATTGACCGTTACATATTTTACATGTTATAGTCCAAATTGGAGTTGGAGAATTCAACTCTGGGGCTTAAGAACCTCTTCACAAAGCGGCGAGCATCGCCGTTCAAGATGCCTCCCTCGTCAACTGACTGGGGGGGTGCAGCCGTATGTCCAAGGTGTGCTTATTCTATAGGCACCGCCTAAAGGGCTGCGCGGTCGTCTTTGTGCGGTTTCTTAACCCCCCGGTCGCCAACGAAAGTTGGTGACATTTTGCTTAAAACAAACGGGAGCTTAAGATGACAAACCGCAACTATAATGCTAATTATCAAATGCCCAAAGTTGGCAAAACTGGTAAAACAGGTTTCAGCCTAATAGAATTATCCATAGTTATCACTATCATTGGCGTTATCACTGCCAGCGGTTTATCCATCGCTACCAGCCAGTTAGAGCGCACCAAATATACTTCCAGCAAAGATAAAATGACCGAAATACTCGCGGCATTCAGCCGTTATTATGCCACCAATCACCGCCTACCCTGCCCCGCACAAGGAAGCTTGACTAATAGTAGCGCAGCTTATGGACAAGAAATTTACAGCACCAACGGAACCACCGCAGGCTTGTGCGACATGGCAGTGGCAACCACCCCAGCAGGCAACTCCGCCGCCCCAGCAGGAACCACCAGAAGGCACGTAACCACTAATGATGCCCTAGGAGTAGCCCGCGATGCTTGGGTACGCCAAGGAACATTACCAAGTCGCGCCCTTGGACTGGCGGATAGCATGATGTATGATGAATATGGCTATAAATTCACCTATATAGTAACCGAAACTTTCACTACAGGTTCCGCAACTGGAGCAATCACCGTCAATGACGGAGCAGGACATAATCTCTTAATAAATGCTGCCATGGCAATAATCTCTCACGGAAAAGACCATAAAGGAGGATATAATAAGACCGGAGCACAAATAGCTTGTGGAGCTAGCACTAATTTAGACGTAGAAAATTGCGACACCGACACTAACGACGTTATCTTAACTGATGCACAATTTAACGCAGGAACCGTGGCAACGTCTTATTTTGATGATTTAATTCGTTGGCAGGATAAAGATACAGTGGTTGGCACTTATGCCGCAAATGGTAGTGGAAGTAGTGGTGGATCTAGCAGTGGTGGGTCTGGTTGTGATTATAAATTACTTACTTCAAGTGGGTATGTTTATTTCCCCACGGGATTAACCTACCCATTAACGGTAAGAATGCTCGCGATTGGCGGTGGTGGTGGTGGAATGTATAATTGTAATTTTACTGCTGGCGGTAGTTGGCATAATTGTGTTAGAACAGCGCAAGGCGGAGTTGGTAATATTTCATCTGCGACAGATTCTACAAATATTACTAGTTCAGGACCTTATTATGTTTCCGTAGGTAGGGCAGGTGCTTCTCATGCTAGTGGGGGAACAGGATATAAGAATGGAGGCAATGGAAGTAATTATGGCGGAGGTGGTGGTGGTTCTACAGCATTTGGCAGTAATAGCAGTGGATCTGTAGGAACTCCATTTATTGTTGCTGGCGGTGGCGGTGGTGGTGGCAGCCCATACTTTGTTGATCCTACATATATTAATCAAAATGCTGGTGGCGGCGGCGGAGGTGGTGGTACTGTTAATGGTGGTAATGCTTCTGGTTTGAATGGAGGAAATGGAGCTCCGATTTCTTCTTGGGTAGGCTCTGGCGGAGGTGGAGGAGGAGGTGGTGGTGGAACAACTTCTGCAACTGCTGGTGGCAATGGCGGCAATGGCAGCGGCGGCGGCGGCGGCGGCGGCGGCGGATACATGTATGATGCTTCTGGTCCCTATTACTATTATTCTGGTGCGGGAGGAGGTGGTGGATATTATGGTGGTTCAGCTACTTATGGTGCTACTGGTGCTAGTGGTGGTGCTGGTGGTGGATTCAATGGGGGTACTGGTGGTTATTATAATTTCTCCACTAGTACAGGAGGTACTGGAGGTGGTTACGGTGGTAGGGGTGGCAGCAACTCTGCTTGTGGTATGAGTGCAGGACCATGTAATGGTGGTGGCGGTGGTGGGGGCAGCACCACTAATGGAGGAGGAGGAGGTAGTGCTAATGGAGCTACTGGAGGAACTGGAGGAACTGGAGGCGGTGGTGCTGGCGGTGCAAACACTGTTATAGGAGGCGCGGCTACAAATAACCCTGCAATACCCTATGTTTCTTCCAGTAAAAATATAGGCTCAGTATCATTTAAATGTGCTGTTTTTAAAGCAAAGCCGATGCTTTTAGATAGTGTTAACTTTTCTGGAGGTTATAATGGCGGTTTTACCATAACACCAATATCTGATTCAACCTCTAGTGTAGCAAATATAGGAAACCCAAATCATTATGTTAGTAGTTCTCCTGGGTATTTCCCAACGAATCATACTGGAGCATTTTACATAGAATGGGATCAATAAACAATGTAAGACATGGAATAAAAACAATTTATTCTGCTGCTTACAACCCCTTCGCCCGCTCACGCGATGAGCCAATGCGCAATTTGGTACGATATTTTACTACTGTGCGCCGCGCCACTTCTATACCTTCATCGGCAAGCAAATTTACCAGCGCATCATCGGTCAGCGGTGCGGTTTTTTCTTCCGCAGCAATCAGGGATTTTATGCGGTGCATAACAATCTGGCTGGAAGTGCCCACCTCGCCTGAGGATTTTCCAGTGGCAGAAGCAAAGAAATAGCGCAATTCCAGATTTCCGCGCGGAGAAGCAAACCATTTTCCCATACTTACGCGGCTAACTGTGCTTTCGTGAATGCCTGCTTTTTCTGCCACTTCTTTCATGGTTAGGGGGCGTAACTGCCCTACCCCATATTCAAAGAATTTTTCTTGTAATTGCACAATTACATTCGCCACTTTCAGTAAAGTTTCTGCCCTTTGATGGAGTGCTTTTACTAACCAAGAGGCATTAGCGAGTTGTTCTCGCAAGAATTGTTTTTCCTCTGCCCCGCGGGCTTTTGATAGTAATAAAGCATACGAGCTATGATTTACTAATAGACGCGGCAATGATTCGGGATTTAGTTCTACGCGCCAAGTTTTTCCTTGTTTTCGCACCCACACATCGGGAATTAAGGTCTGCACATTCTCGGTAGAAAAATTTGCCCCCGGTGCGGGGTCAAGCGAGCGCAGTAGATGTAATAATCTTTCTAATTTCTCCGCGGAAACGCCACATAATTTGCCTAAAGCATTTTTGTCACCCGATTCTAGCAGATTTAAATTATCCAACAAAATAGCTAGTGCTGGCGTAAGCAGCCCTTTATCCTGTGCTTGCAAACGCAAACATTCTGCCAAAGAACGCGCCGCCACCCCTGCTGGATCACAATCTTGTACGCGTTGTAAAGAATTTTCGACAGATTCTAGCGGTGCGCCTAGCTGAGCGGATAAATAATTAATATCCTCCCGTAGATAGCCGCGCTCATCCAGCATATCTACTAAATGTACGGCAATTAAAAAATCGGCGGGATTTTTATTTAACTCTATATCAACCTGCAATTGCTCAATCAGATGTTGGCGCAAGGAGGGTGGCTCTGCCAGAACTGACTCTAAATAGTCAGATGACGACACCACATCTGAGGCGGATTTCTTTTCGTGCTTGCCGTTATTATTATAAAGCTCATTATCGCCCTCTCCCCAGAATATATCTTCATTATCTAGGTTGTTAGCTGGTTCAGCGCTTTCTGGAACTTCAATATTTTCGCTATCCGCATTTTCATTATCTACTTCCGACAAAAGGGGGTTTTTTTCTAGCTCTTGCCCCACAAATTCGGTCAATTCAAGCATGCTCATTTGCAGCAATTCAATAGATTGCCGCAAGCTTTGCGTCATTACTAATGACTGACGTTGACGAAGTTCTAATTTTAAAGACATGCGGAAAAAATACTACAATAATTCTCATTATGTAACATGTTTTTAATTTTTAATTTGAAGACCCACGCAGAATATGTTGCGTTTTGGATTAGATAATTCAAACTATTATAAGACCTCTGCATAATGCTACTGCTCTGGACTTCTAAGTGCTAACTCATTGAAAAATAATACTCATGTACTGATGTACACTCCGTTTATTTTTCAATGAGTTAGCACTTATAAGCCTCAGCGCAGCGCATTATGCAGAGGTCTTATTATGATTTTTTCTATGCTACGCGACAATGTTATTAATAACACCCATCACATTGAATAAAAATGATTCTTTGCAAAAAAAAACATCCGTTGTCATACCTATGCAGGGCGGTATCCATGCCAAACCATTGGCTCATAAGCTAATTGATAAACATGGATACCGCCCTGCATAGGTATGACAACGGATGGATTCCCCATATAATTTGCTGTTATATAATGTAAAATAATGTTGTTAACAGCACTGTCGTGTAGGGTGGATTTTTCTATGCTTTTTTCAAAAAGCAGGTTTTAAGCACTAAACCTTTTACTTTTTCTACATTACATTCAACTTCTTCTTCATTATTAGTAAGCTGAATTTTTTTGACTAACGTCCCTCTTTTTAAAGTTACGGAAGTGCCTTTTACTTTTAAATCTTTAATTAAATAAACTGAATCGCCATCATTAAGAATGGTGCCGTTACTATCCTTAGTTTCGCTATCAGTCATAATATTATCAATTCACTTTTGAAATTTTTAAAGAAATTTTTCATCCAATAGATGATGAAAAATGGCTCCTCGGGCCGGGCTCGAACCAGCGACCGATCGGTTAACAGCCGATTGCTCTACCACTGAGCTACCGAGGAACATGGTCAAATGTGGCAATCCCCAAACCAAAGCATCAAACACTTAAAAAAGCTTTTCAGCTGGGGTGGAGAGTTTGTTACACTAAGCGTTTTTACTTGGCAAGTGCTTTTTTGTTATTATTACAACTTGTAGCACTTAGGTGCATCCGCAATTGTTTACAGGACGCACCTAAGACACCATTAAGCTACCTCTGCTTCCGCTTCAAACTCGGCTGGGCTAGCTTGTAAAGCGGCGCTTACCATGCCGGAACGATCACGAATTGCCTGTTCTAATTCAGCGGCAATATCGGCATGTTCTTTAAAATATTGACGCGCATTTTCTTTGCCCTGACCAATGCGCGTATTATTATAAGAAAACCATGAGCCTGCTTTATCTACTAATCCAGCTTTTACGCCCAAATCAATCAACTCGCCCATTTTAGAAATTCCTTCGCCGTAAAGAATATCAAAATCCACCACGCGGAAAGGCGGAGCAACCTTGTTTTTTACTACTTTAACGCGGGTTTGATTGCCGATAACTTCATCTTTTTCTTTGATAGCACCCACACGGCGAATATCTAAGCGCACTGAAGCATAAAATTTTAACGCATTACCACCCGTAGTGGTCTCAGGATTACCAAACATTACCCCAATTTTTTGGCGCAACTGATTGATGAAAATAACCATGCAATTAGTGCGAGAAATATTGCTGGTCAATTTACGCAAAGCCTGACTCATCAAACGCGCTTGCAAGCCCATGTGTGAATCGCCCATTTCTCCTTCTAATTCCGCTTTCGGAACTAGTGCCGCGACTGAATCAATTACCAACATATCAACTGCCCCAGAACGCACCAAAGTATCGGCAATTTCTAAAGCTTGTTCACCAGTATCAGGCTGAGAAATTAGTAGTTCATCTACATTTACACCTAATTTACGCGCATATACGGGGTCTAAGGCGTGCTCCGCGTCAATAAAGGCGCAAGTGCCACCTTTTTTCTGACATTCCGCAATTGCGTGTAATGTCATGGTGGTTTTGCCTGAACTTTCTGGCCCATAAATTTCAATCACCCGACCTTTAGGTAATCCGCCGACACCCAAAGCAATATCCAACCCGAGCGAACCAGTAGAAATAGATTCAACCTCTAAAGCATCCTGCGTGCCCAATTTCATGATTGAACCTTTACCAAAAGCCTTTTCAATTTGGGCTAATGCGGTATCCAGAGCTTTTTGTTTATCCATAAGTGTGTCCTTTTTGTCGCTTGTTTGTTTGTTATTGTTGTACAGCTTTTATGCTAAGTGGCAAGAGTTATACTCCTCTTATTTTATTTTGCGGCTAGGCATCCGAGGCGAAGTGTATAAATAATACACGAGCCGAAGGATAACGACGCCGCAGAATTAAATAAGAGGAGTATAGTTGCTTGCAAAAGATTTTATACATATAAATTAGATATGAAAATATATGTCTTTTGGTTTTGTGTAGTTTTAGCACTGTTTTTTAGTGGAAACGGTAGCTTTGCGCGTGAGGGTTTGAATTTTAAAGACACTGATTTGTCTCCGCCCGAAATTACCGTTATGGCGGATCCGAGTATGACTATTCCATTATCCAAAATTGCCCGCATTTATGCGCAGGAAAAAAACATTGCGGTTGCTACTTCCTTTGGTGCAGGCAGCGTACAAATAAAAGATTTGGAAGATGGGCAAGAAGGTAATGTTTTTATAACCGCTCGCCCCGCCCTGATAAGATTGTTACAATCCAAAGGATTAATGGATGTTTATTCACTCACTAATATTGCCACTAATCGCTTGGTATTGTTAGGACCTAAAAACAACATTACTAACCCCAGAGCAAAAAAACGCTTAATGAAATTATTGCCCACACAGGAAAAAGATTTTCAATTAGCACTTGGCGACCCAGAATTTTTGTCCGAGGGCACTTACGCACTACAACTCATTCGTAAATTGCGGTTATCTCGCGAATTAGAGCCTTCTTACAGTTTTTTTCGGGATAATTTTGCCCTGCGTAAGGCAATAACACAATATGGTGCTTATGGGTTTATGTTTGAAACGGATGTATTATTATACCCAGATTTAAATAAATTAATGACAATATCAAGCGATGATAGTTCCGCCATTATTTATCAAGCTGCTGTAGTGGCAGGCGATAATATGAATGTAGCACGCGATTTTTTGAAATTTCTAACTTCAAAAACAGCAGCGGATATATTCAAAGAAAATGGGTTTAATCAGTAAAGCTGTTTGAAAAATAAAGAGATTCCCGTCTGCACGCACTACTGTCCAAGAAAATTCTTTACTCTCCACAAATTTAAGACCTCTGCATAATGCGCTGCGCTGAGGCTTATAAGTGCTAACTCATTGAAAAATAAACGGAGTGTACATCAGTACATGAGTATTATTTTTCAATGAGTTAGCACTTAGAAGTCCAGAGCAGTAGCATTATGCAGAGGTCTTAATTTGGGAGAGGCTGAAACATATATGTTTCAGGGGTGAGGGAGCCTCGCCAAG
>DIUV01000025.1:25559-29987 GCA_002423155.1 Alphaproteobacteria bacterium UBA6149 | reverse complement strand
CGCTTAAAGAGCGGGGATGACAACGGATAGCACTGATATATATAAATAAATTTAATTGGACAGTAGTGCCGCCCCTTGGGGAGATTGGAGGAGCGCAAGCGACGACCAGCGACCAAGAGGGAGCGCAGCCTTAGCGGCGCTTGAGCGTAAAAAAATAAATAAATACACCGCCCCTTGAGGCGGGGTTATTTATAGTGGAATTAGTATAACAAAAAACTAAAACTTACCAAAAGTCAAAATTCGCACCACGTTAGCAACCTTATCTCCCACTCTCCAACGCAGTGAATTATAAGCGTTTTCTAAATGATTGCGATAGGTTTGTATTTCCCTAACCAAAACCGCTTTTTCATCGTCAAAAGTTTGCACAATTTTTTGCATGGACTCATGATGTTCACTCAAAGTTTGCACTTGGCGAGATAATTCGTTGCATTGCTGGTCGGCAGTGGCAAATTTGCGGTTTACTTCTTCGCTGCGCGTGTCTTTTTCGCATAAAATATGGTAATGTTCCATGGTTTCCTGCGCCAAGCGTGAAGGTTCTAAGAAGCTGCCATCATGTTCTGTTTTGCCCGAAACAATATCCGACAATTTTTGTTGGTAGGAGGTAAGGAATTGGCTGCGGTCTAAATCATCAAGTTTAGAGCGATAAAGTGATGGCTCGATGAAGCTTAATATTTCCTTGTCACTGGGGATGCGTAATCCTTGGACTCCATGTTCAATTAATTTATCGTGGAGTTTTTTTACTAATCCCACCGGGTCTTTTAATATTTCGTTATGGCTCAAGTGGATAACGGGCATTCCTTGCGTGCTATTTATAATCGCTGCCGTGTAATATTCCCATATTGCCAGCCCATGATTGAGCGAAAAACGGTTGCGCGTTTTGAGTGATTGGGCAACTTCCAAAGCATCGCGGTGCACTACTACGGCTACAGGCACTTCAAGATTTTTTCTCCAATAGGGGAAAGTCAGGCACATGCGCGGATCTTTCATCACCCATGGGCGGTTGCCATCCATTTCTAAAATAATATTTTTTATTTTATCATTAATTTCTGGTGGCAGTTTCTTTTGTTTTTTTCCGTCCACCGTAGGCAGGGAAAAATTGGATAATTCCTCCCAGCTGCTTTTGCTATAAGTTAAAATCGCATCATTTGCCTCAATCACATCCCGCCGTTCCCAAAAACCTTTGGGATTTTCGTCACTAAAGCCAATAGATGCCCCGCCAGCCGCAAAATAGGCTCCCATCATGTTAATTAGCCGCGTAACCAGCGAAGTTCCTGAACGATGAACACCTAATACGATAATTTGCATATTTTTTTCTTTCGTTAGTCGGTTGGCGGTAGTCGGTTGGCAGTAGTGAGTTTTATAATCCTAGAGAGCGAACGATGCTAGATTTTTTTTGTTTATTCTGCCACCGTCGCCCACAAATCATATTCATCCGCTTCACTCACATAAGCTTGCACAATATCTCCCACCCGTAATTTTTTATCCCCCGCATCCAGATAAACCACTCCGTCAATCTCGGGTGCGTCGCCTTGCGTGCGTCCGATTACTTCTTCCTCGGTTACTTCGTCGATAATTACGGGAATGGTGTAGCCAACTTTGCGCCATAATCTTTCGGCGCTGATTTTCTGTTGGGCTTGCATAAATCTATGCCAGCGTTCTTCTTTTACTTCTTCAGGCACTGCGCCTGCTAGTTCGTTGGCGGTAGCGCCTTGCACGGCTTCATATTTAAAGCAACCGGCGCGGTCAATCTGTGCTTCGGGCAACCAGTCGAGCAACATTTGGAAATCTTCTTCAGTTTCACCAGGAAAGCCCACGATGAAGGTGGAGCGGAGGGTTAAATCTGGGCAGATTTCGCGCCAAGATTTTATCCGCGCACTGGTTTTTTCCTGCGCTGCTGGGCGACGCATGGCTTTTAAGATGTTCGGGCTGGCATGTTGGAAGGGAATATCCAGATAAGGTAAAATTTTTCCTTCTGCCATCAAAGGCAAGACATTATCTACATGCGGATAAGGATAGACATAATGCAGGCGCACCCAAATGCCGAGTTTGCTTAATTCTTCACATAAATTCTGCATTTTGGCAGGGATTTCTCGCCCCTTTCCAATATCACCCATCCACGGGCTGGTTTGATATTTTATATCCACCCCATAAGCGCTGGTATCTTGCGAGATTACCAATAATTCTTTTACTCCTGCCGCGGCGAGATTTTCCGCCTCTTTTAATACATCGCCAATTGGGCGGCTGACTAAATCTCCACGTAATGCTGGAATGATGCAAAAAGAACAACGATTATTACAGCCTTCGGATATTTTCAGGTAAGCATAATGTTTGGGTGTTAGCTTGATGCCTTGAGGCGGAAGCAAGTCAATAAACGGATTGCTGCTCATGGGCACCGCTTTGTGAACCGCGTCCAAAACCGATTCATAACGCTGAGGGCCGGTAATGGCGAGCACATTGGGGTGGCGTTTAAGGATTTCCTCCGGCTCTGCCCCAAGGCATCCTGTGACAATAACTTTACCATTGGCAGCGATTGCCTCCCCAATTGCATCGAGTGATTCTTCGCGTGCGCTATCAATAAAGCCACAAGTATTGACAATTACCGCGTCCGCACCCGCATAATCAGGCGAAAAATCATAGCCTTCGGCGCGTAGCTGGGTTAGAATACGTTCGGAATCTACTAATGCTTTGGGACAGCCTAGGCTGACAATGCCGATTTTGGGAGATGGGGTGCGTGCTAGTTGGTTCATTTATTTCTGCTCTTTTTTAAATTTAAGCGATTGTTTAAAACAAATTTGCTCTTTAGTAAAATCATAAAATAATTTTACTTTTTTATTGTTATATTATAATATGCTTATATGGATTTTCATACATTACGTTTGCGCTATCGCGATTCTATTTTGCAGCTTGCTCATAAGCATAAGCTGGAGGATGTGCGTGTGTTTGGCTCCGTTGTAAGAGGGGAACAAAATGCTAATAGCGATGTTGACTTGTTAGTTCATCCCCAAAAAGGTTGTTCTTTGTTGGATATTTCCTCATTTGAGGTAGAAGTTTGCGAATTGCTAGGCGGTCAAAAGGTGGATGTTTTAGATGATTTAGCAATAAAAGATTGTCTAGCACCATTTATTTTGTCTGAAGCAGTGCGTTTATGAAAAAAATAGATTCAGATTTGAGTAAGCCATGATTATGGTAATATAGATGTGCAAACAGTAAAAGAAGTTTTGGAAAATGACTTGCCAGAAATAAAGCTCAAAATAATAAATATTATTCATGTAAAATCATAGTGACAATCTAAAATGAAGTTGTATGCTGTCAACAGCTAGTGGTTTTTTCTTTAAAATCACTGACAAATCACAACATATAGGGATAAATACATGTCACTTCTTGATGCTCCTCATATTTATAAACCTTTTCATTATCCTTGGGCTTATGAGGCTTGGCAGATGCAGCAGCGCATTCATTGGCTGCCGGAAGAAGTGCCGCTTGCCGATGATGTGAAAGATTGGAAAACCACGCTGACCGCAGATGAACGCCATTTGCTCACCCAGATTTTCCGCTTTTTTACGCAAGCGGATATTGAGGTGAATAATTGCTATATGAAAGAATATAGCCGCGTTTTTAAGCCGACTGAGGTGCAGATGATGCTCGCGGCTTTTTCAAATATGGAGACTATTCATATCGCCGCTTATTCGCATTTGCTCGATACTTTGGGTATTCCGGAAACTGAATATATTGCTTTCCTTAAATATAAGGAAATGAAAGATAAATATGATTATATGCAGCAATTTGGCTGCGATACTAAAGAAGGTATTGCTCGTACATTGGCGGCATTCGGAGCTTTCACCGAAGGATTGCAGCTTTTTGCTTCGTTCGCCATTTTGTTGAACTTCCAGCGTTTTGGCAAAATGAAGGGCATGGGGCAGATTGTTACTTGGTCAGCCCGGGATGAGTCTTTGCATACGGAATCGATTATTCGTCTGTATCATACGTTTTTACAGGAAAATCCTGAAGTGGATACGGATGATCATCGTCGGGATTTGTATAAAATCTGTGATCATATTGTCACCCTAGAAGATGCATTTATTGATTTAGCATTTGGTGTGGGCGGAATTGAAGGGCTAACCGCAGTCGATGTGAAACGCTATATTCGCTACATTGGTGACCGTCGTTTGATGCAGCTGAATTTAAAACCGATTTATCATATTAATGATAATCCGTTACCGTGGATGGATAGTATTTTGAACGGGGTGGAGCATACTAACTTCTTTGAAAATCGCGTGACCGAATATACTAAAGCAGCGACTACGGGGAGCTGGGAAGAGGCTTTTGAATAGAGTTGGTTATAAACACACGCCTCACACCATCGCCATTCCTGCGCAGGCACACTACTGTCCAAGGAAAATAAGCTGCTGTTATATTTACATCAACAAT
>DIUV01000025.1:0-25483 GCA_002423155.1 Alphaproteobacteria bacterium UBA6149 | reverse complement strand
CGAATTTGTGGGGATTAAAAGTTTTTGGCTCTGCAGCGGCATGACGATGGAGAGTATTGTGGTATGAACTTGCTAGTTTAAACAAATTTCCGTTCATGCTCCAACAAAAATTCTTTAATTTCTATCCCCCCATTATAGCCAGTTAGTTTGCCATTCGCGCCAATGATGCGGTGGCAGGGGATGATGATGGCGATGGGGTTTTTGCTATTTGCCATTCCAATCGCGCGCGATGCTTTTGCTCGGGTGATTGCTTGGGCAATTGCTCCATAAGATGCAGTTTTTCCATAGTTGATTGTGTCCAAGGCTTGCCAGACATTTTTTTGAAAATCCGTTCCCTTGGGGGCGAGCGGCAATGTGAATTTTTGCCGCGTGCCAGAAAAATACTCATTTAGTTGGGTGGTTGCATCGTCTAGTATGGGCGAACTTTCCTTGCGGAAATTGTTTTTTTCTAAAATATCTGCGTGGTTTTTGTGGGTATATAGCCCAATGATTTTTTCGTGTTCAGCGACTAGTAATAACTCTCCAATAGGAGATGGTATAATTACGCATGAAGAATTTTCCATAATTTACTCTTCTACGGGAAGTTCTTTCAAAAATAATTTACAAAACCGCGCATTATCCGCCGCCGATAATAGGGCATTTATGCGATAAAATCCTTCAATTTCTTCCAATGCTTTCACATCCCCATGCGCATAGAGCCATGCCAAGGCTTTGCCATCATTACAATCTAATTTATAATAAAAAGGTTGGCGCAATTGTTCGTTTAATTTTTCCACAATTGCTTGTTGTAATTCTTCAATACCTGCACCCGTTATCGCAGAGATAGACACATTGTTTTTACTATTAAACGCCGGTGCATATTCGGCGCGTTGTTCTGGCGCCAGCAAGTCAATTTTATTCATCACTTCGATGATAGTTGGTAATTCCTCGGTTTTGAATAAAGCGCGTAAAACGGTTTCCACATCATTTTTCTGGGCGAGATTATCGGGGTGCGAAGCATCGCGCACATGGAGGATTAAATCTGCGTCCAAAACTTCTTCTAATGTTGCACGAAAGGCGGCAACTAATTGGGTGGGCAGATTGGAGATAAACCCCACCGTGTCCGACATCATAATTTGCATGCCGTTGGGCAAAATTAGACTGCGAATAGTCGGATCTAAGGTGGCAAATAATGCATCTTCCGCTAAAGTTTCCGCACTAGTTAGGCGGTTAAATAAAGTAGATTTTCCAGCATTAGTATAACCCACCAGCGCAACCAAAGGGTAGGGGGCATCATGGCGTTTTTTGCGGTGCAGCGAACGGGTGCGCACTACTTTTTCTAAATTGCTTTGAATTTTGGTTATTTCATTACGAATAATCCGCCGATCGGTTTCTATCTGCGACTCACCCGGACCACTCATGGAACCACTGCCGCCGCGTTGGCGTTCTAAATGCGTCCATGAGCGAACCAGACGTCCTTTTTGATAATTTAAAGCGGCTAACTCAACTTGTAATTTACCCTCATTAGTCCGCGCACGTGCACCGAAGATTTCTAAAATCAAGGCGGTGCGGTCGATTACTTTGACGTTCCAGGTTTTTTCTAAATTTCTTTGTTGAACGGGAGTTAGTTGCGTATCTACTACTGCGAGTTTTACATCTTCCGCATCAATAATCGCTTGAACTTCTTCAATTTTTCCGCTGCCAAATAAAGTTCCCGGTTTGGGATTAGGGGTAGAAACTAATAATCCTTGCGCAATATCTAAATCAATCGCCAGCGCCAGCCCCATGGCTTCTTCCAAACAAGCTTCAGGTGAACGCCCACCAGAATTTTCACGGAAAACTGGGTGCAGAACAATTGCGCGCGCACCAATAGATTTTTTGATTATTGAGCCATCTGAATCAGGCAAATTCTTGCTCATGCTCTTTGGATGAATTCGATGCTGCGTAACCGTCTTCATCTGCATCATCAGCGAAAGAACCGCTCGGAACTACGGTGGCTACGCTATGTTTATAAACCAACTGCGCTTGACCATTGCGCTTCAGCACCATCGAAAAACTATCAAACCCCGTAATCGTCCCTTGGAGTTTTACTCCATTGATTAAATATACCGTAACAGCTTGTTTTTCTTTGCGGCAATTATTAAGGAACATATCCTGCATGTTGAGATATTGTTCTGTCATTTTGACTCCTTATTTTTATAGTTTTTAGTTAGTATAGTTTTACTATAAAAGCAAAGTGATTTTTTATTATTAGGGGGATATATATTTGTTATATTGTATAAGCTGGTTTATGTGGGGCTGATATTATTATATAAAATTTTTTACCATCGCCCAATGCCAGTAAACTTGCCTGTCATACTCTTTAGCAAAGCTACCGCGCCAATGCCCATTTCTCCTGCGCCACACAGCATTTGTTTGATATGTACTTGGGGAGATAAATTATATTCTTGTACTGCTAGCTTATCTTCATCAGCAAAAGCACCTCTATAAACCTCTCTTGCTCCATGGATAATTGCTCCCATAGCAACGGCGCTAACTGCGCATATTGTAAAACGTGAAGACATTGTTTCTTGCGCAGCATAATTAGCTTGTGTTCTGTCTAATAGTTTTTGTAGAGGATTACGTGCTTCTTTTATTTCGTCAATTAAGTTTGTACGAAAATCTTTGGTGGTTTTTTCTATGATTTTTGGTGTGCGAGAGGAAAATTCATTTATTAATGCTGGTGAGAAATGTTTTTCGGAATCCAGCGCTATGCCAGCTTCTTTCATTTCTGGAGAGTTAAATATTCTTTCTAATTCTCCATGTTGAGGGAGAAGAGAATGAACAATACGGGAAATTTCTCGATCAAATACTTCCAAATCTTCACTTGCTTCGGGGATATTAGGTAATGCCTTGCGGATAATGTTTTCTGCTTTTTTAATGTTTGTTTGGTTTTTTGGGTCTGATAATAGCGGTTTAAGCGCATCTAAATCTATGGATAATCCTGGGAGTTCCTCTTGCAATACAGCATTAATATCAGGAATTTTACTAATAAGTTGTTGTTCTATGTTTGCATAAAGTGCGGGATTTCTCAATTCTGATACATCCATTGCTTGAAGTTCTGCTTTTTGTATAGATGCATTGTCTGTTGGCATAGAAGTGCGTAGTTTCTCTGCGCTAACTTGTATTTGGTTTTGTGCTAATGTATTTTTAGTGCTTTCAATAGCGGAGCTGATATTTTTAAATTGTTGAGCCGAAATTATTTTTTTCTCAGCTAAAAATTTTGCATATTCATCAGCAACATCATATTGACTAATATGTTGTACAAAAGATGTTGCAAGTGGATGTATTTCTGATAAAAATATTTCTTTATTAGCTAGATTTGACATTGGCACACTATTCTTTGTTAATCAATTAATCATATAAGTTAAATTATAGCGGCAATTTGTTACATAAATATGACGATTTTGTAATTATCTTAAACCTAGGTTTTTTCACTTATATTATTACTTGTTCCACCCCAAAACCCCACAAAAAATAATTTTTCTTAATAAATAACCCTTGCTTTTTTTATCCAAAAACACTAAATAGCTGCCTGCATATAAAAATATAACTTAACGGTAATCATGAATTTATACCAATCGCTTGATAATGTTGATGTAAGCAATAAAACTGTGCTTTTGCGGGTGGATTTAAATGTTCCCATGCATGCGGGCAAGGTGACGGATGCTACGCGGATTGAGCGAGTTTTGCCGACTATTAACTATCTGGCGCAAAAGGGTGCGAAGGTGGTGCTGCTTTCGCATTCGGGGCGTCCGAAGGGGAAATATGAGTTGAGTATGTCACTCGCGCCGTTGGTTGACCCCTTGCAAGAGTTTTTGGCGGGAATTGATGTGCGCTTTAGCCCGGATTCCGTGGGGAGTAAGGCGAAGGAAGCGGTGGAACATACTGCATTCGGGCAAGTTTTATTGCTAGAAAATCTGCGTTTTCATTGGCAGGAAGAAACCGGCGATGATGCTTTTGCTAAAGAATTAGCCAATTTGGGTGATATATATGTGAATGATGCTTTTTCTTGCTCGCACCGCGCCCATGCTTCAATCACAGGATTACCCAAATATCTGCCGACTTATGCTGGTTTTGCCATGCGTAAGGAAATTGAGACTTTGCACGCGCTATTTTCTACGCCTTTGCGTCCATTGGCGGCGATTGTGGGTGGTTCCAAAGTTTCTACTAAACTAGCTTTGCTAGAAAATCTGGTAGAAAAAGTAGATTGCTTGATGATTGGTGGCGCAATGGCGAACACGTTTCTTTATGCGCAAGGAATGGATATGGGCGCGTCTTTATGTGAGACAGATATGCGCGAGATTGCCCGTTCTATCTTAGAAAAAGCTAAAAAGAGCAATTGTAAAATATTATTACCGCAAGATTTAGTAGTGGCAATGTCCTTAGACAAACGCGCACCTTGCAAAATTGCCCCCATAGATAAAATCCCCACCTTTAGTATGGCGTTAGACATTGGGCCTAAAACTTTATTTGCCTGGGCGGAAGCGGTGCGAGAGTGCAAAATGTTAGTGTGGAATGGTCCTTTGGGCGCGTTTGAAACTTCCCCGTTTGATGCTTCTACCGTACAATTATCGCGCGTAGTCGCAGGTTTGACGGCAGATGGCACACTCACCAGTGTTGCTGGCGGCGGAGATACGGTGGCGGCATTGACTTATGCAGGTTTACGGGATGAATTTAGTTATATTTCCACCGCAGGTGGCGCATTCTTAGAATGGTTAGAAGGTAAAATTTTGCCTGGTGTGGCAGCATTAGAGAAAAAAGTAGCTTAAAAGGAACTTAATATTATGAATATCACCCCAACAGTTAAAAAAATCCTTTCTTGGTATGAAAGTGACAATCCCGGTACTAAAACCAAACTCGCTAACATGTTGATGCATGGTAAATTAGGTGGCACTGGTAAAATGTTGATTTTGCCAGTTGACCAAGGGTTTGAACATGGTCCTGCGCGCAGTTTCGCGGCTAATCCTGCGGCTTACGATCCGCATTATCATTATCAATTGGCGATTGACGCAGGCTTAAATGCTTACGCGGCACCTTTGGGCATGTTAGAAGCAGGAGCCGATACTTTTGCTGGGCAAATTCCCACCATTTTAAAAGTAAATAGCTCAAATTCTTTGGTGGATGGTAGCGAAGTGCCAAATCAAGCAATTACTGGTTCGGTTTCGGATGCATTACGTCTGGGCTGTTCGGCGATTGGTTTTACGATTTATCCCGGTAGCGGCGCTGCTTTTGACATGATGGAAGAAATCCGCGACATGGCAGAAGAAGCAAAAGCAGTAGGCTTAGCAGTAGTTATGTGGTCTTATCCGCGCGGTGGCTTCCTTAGCAAAAATGGTGAAACCGCAGTGGATATTTGCGCTTATGCAGCACATGTGGCGGCACTTTTGGGTGCGCATATCATTAAAGTGAAACCACCAACTGAATTTTTGGAATTGCCCGAAGCGAAAAAAGTTTATTTGGACGAAAAAATCAATATCAGCACTTTGGCAGATAGAATTGCGCATGTGAAGCAAACGACTTTCAATGGTCGTCGCTTAGTGATTTTCTCGGGCGGTGGTACTAAAGGTTTAGATTCAGTGTTGGAAGAAATCCGCGGTTTGCATAATGGCGGAGCGGATGGTTCTATCATCGGACGCAACACTTTCCAACGCCCTCGCGCGGAAGCTTTGGCAATGTTGGAAGCGATTATTGCTATATTTAATGGTAAATAAATATTGATTTTAATAAAGAACCCCGCCCCAAGGGGCGGGGTATTTAGTAGTCGTCATGCCGCCGAAGGGCGGCATCCATGCCAAGCCACAAGCTCATAACCAAACGGTTAGGCATGGATACCAGCCTTCGCTGGTATGACAAAGCAAACGCCCCAAGGGGCGGGGAATTTAACCCTGAAGTGGATTCAAGCTACGCGACAGTATTATTAACATGGCATTTATGTATTGAAATATAATAAAAAAGTTCGCTTTCTCCATCGTCATTCCCGCCCAACCTTTGTTTGAGAAAGAGGGGCGGGGATCTTAGGTCTCAAATTCGGTCTTTTTTGTGTCCTGAGATCCCCGCGCAAGGCGGGGATGCCGACCGATAGGACTGATATATATAAATAATTTTAATTGGACAGTAGTGCGTCTGCACGGGAATGACGATGGAGAAAGTGATTTTGGGAAATAAATAATTCCTAATCAATAGTTTCACAATATTAACGGTACTGTCGTGTAGGGTGGATTGTATTCGTTCTACTAGGATTTAAAAAGCGTGCCCATATTTAATGGGCGTGCTTTTTTCTTATTGCTTTTCCTTGTCATAAAATACTATGTGAACTTTAAAAAAATATGTTCAGGAATAAGTTATATGTTACTTGCCATAGATTTAGGTAATACCAACGCAGTTTTTGCGGTGTTCGATGAAGAAAAATTGTTAGGGCAGTGGCGTATATCAACTTCGGTGGGTAAATCGGCGGATGAATATGCGGTTTGGTTACTAAGTTTGTTGCAGATTAACAACATATCTCCCACAGCTATAAAAGCGGTTATTTTGTCGAGTGTGGTTCCCGAAGCAAATTTTGCTATCGAACAGTTTTGTAAACGATATTTCAACCTTTTGCCTTTATTAATAGGCTCTCCAGATTTGCAACTGCCTATCAAAATCATGCTCAAAAAAGCGCAAGAAGTAGGAGCAGATAGATTGGTAAATGCCATAGAAGCGTGGCGTCGTTATAAAAAACCGATGATTATTGTCGATTTTGGTACGGCTACGACTTTTGATGTGGTAGATTGTCAGGGAAATTATATTGGCGGCGTAATTGCCCCCGGAGTTAATCTATCATTAGCGGCTTTGCGTAAGGCAACGGCGAAGCTACCTAATGTACAAGTAAAAGAGCCTGAGAAAGTAATTGGAACTTCCACAGTTACTGCTATGCAGTCGGGGATTTATTTTGGTTATGTGGGCTTGGTAGAAGGAATTGTGCGGCGCATTGCCGCGGAGTATGGAATGGAGATGAAAGTAATCGCAACTGGTGGGCTGGCTAGTCTTTATGCCACGCATATTGCTGCGATTGAAGAAACTGTGAGTGATTTAACCTTAAACGGTCTAAATTATATTTATAATTTTAATATTAAAAGAGAAGAAAAATAAAAATGCGGAATAAATTTGCTGCTTATAAGAATGAATTATTATTTGTACCCCTAGGTGGTTCTAACGAAATAGGAATGAATTTAAATTTATACCAATATCAAGGTAAATGGCTGATTGTGGATATGGGTATTGGTTTTGCCAATGACTATTTACCAGGAATTGACGTTATTTTACCTAATGTTGAGTTTTTGCAAGAAATTCGTGATGATATTGTGGGTTTAGTGCTTACCCACGCGCATGAAGATCATTTGGGTGCGGTTCCTTATTTATGGGATGAAATTCATTGCCCTATTTATGCTACTCCTTTTACATCTAATTTCTTGAAGTTAAAATTAGCTGGTGAGGGCTTAACAGGAAAATTGCGCATTAACGAAGTTTCGTTGGGCGCAAAAATTGAATTGGCTCCGTTTTCTTTGGAAATGCTTCCGCTTACGCACTCTATTCCAGAAATGCATGCTTTGGCAATCCGTACGGACGCGGGTGTTATCATGCATACAGGTGACTGGAAATTAGACGCTGCGCCGATGTTAGGCCCAGTTTCAGATGAAGAATCTATGCGCCGTTATGGTGATGAGGGCGTTTTAGCAATGGTCTGCGATTCTACTAACGTATTTGTGGATGGCGAATCGGGTTCGGAAGAAACTGTGCGCACTAATTTGAAAAAAGTAATTGCTGAATGTAAAAACCGTGTAATCGTTTCAACTTTTGCTTCTAACATTGCGCGGGTGGAAACTATTTTGCTAGCAGCAGAAGAAGCTGGTCGCCGGGTGGTGTTGGCGGGGCGTTCTTTGCACCGTGTATTATTGGCGGCGCAAGAAAGCGGCTATTTAAAAAATATTCAGCCAATTTTGTCAGAAAAAGAAGCAGAGCAAACTCCGCAAGACAAATTATTAATTCTCTCAACAGGTTGCCAAGGTGAGCCGCGCGCAGCTTTAACGCGCATGGTGCAGGGCAGTCATCCAAATTTCCATTTACGTTCGGGCGATACGGCTATCTTTTCTGCGCGGGTTATTCCTGGTAATGAAGGGCGTATTCGTTGGTTATACAACCAGTTAGTGCGTATGGGCGTAGAAGTTATTACTGATAAGAAAGATTCTATTCACGTATCGGGTCATCCAGCACGGGGCGAGTTAGAGCGTATGTATAAATTAGTGCGTCCTAAAATTTCTGTGCCTGTACATGGCGAAGCATCACATTTGCATGAGCATGTAAAATTAGCGCGTTCTTTAAATGTGCCCGAGGCGGTAGAAGTACGTAATGGAGCGGTAGTACTATTAAAAGAGGGTTCCGCAGCGATAGTAGATAGTGTTGATTCTGGCTATATAGCGGTTGATGGATCTACACTTATATCCTTAGATAGCTCTATCATTCGTTCGCGCCGTAAGTTGCGTGATGATGGTAATATTACGATTTCTATCGTGGTAGATAATCAGGGCAGGGTGATGGCGCGTCCACAAATTACTGCCCCCGGAAGCTTAGACGCGGAAGAGGACGAGGCATTCATTGTTGAGTTGCAAGACGAAATAGTAGATACTTTGGAAAGATTAGAAAAACGCTCTAAAATAACGGTTATAAAAGATAAAGTGCGCAATCAACTGCGCCGCTCGATGAGCCGTGAGTTTGGTAAAAAACCTGTGATTGAGGTGCATATTCACCAGATTTAGTTGGAGTATTTAGACAAGTTAATATGAGGGAATATCTTGAGCGTTATGTGAAGCCGGTATCTTTGATGCTGGTAATCTTCGTTGCACTTTACATAGTGTGGACGGCGGCTTTGCACGCAATGTTAGAGAAAAACACCATCGCCCAAAAAATAGCTAAATCTTTAGAATCTATAAGCGGTTATGAGGTTAATATTAGCGATGTTTCTATCGCTACTACGCCCAATCCGCGCATTGTACTTAAGGGGGTGGGAATTAAAAACTCACCCCTAGCAACCCATGATTATTTATTATGGATTGATTCGGTTTCTATAAATTTTGATTTTATGGATTTACTCAGCGGCAAGAACAGAATTATTTCTATTGCGATTAATTCTCCTCAGCTAGCTATCGAAACCTATGCAGATAATAGTAAAAACTGGAATAAATTGTTACAAGCAGATATTGGCTTGTTAGAAGAAATATCTGAATTACCTGTTTATGTTTTTAATGGTGCAGCTAGTTACAATGATGCCAAAACGCGCAAACATACTGAAATAGATAGTTTATTTGGTTTGTTATTTTATAATAAAACCAATCTAAAAATAAATGCTAATTTTAAAAAAGATAATCTACCCAATAAATTTGTTACTAATTCAACGATAAAAGAGTTTGATAATTTAAGTAAATTTTTATTGTCGGGGGAGCTGAATTATACCCAAAGCAATGATAATTTTTCCTTCAAAGGTGATTGGGGAGTGGATGTTGGCACGCCTATTTTAAGCGGGGTAACCGAAATATCTTTGGTGGATGTGTTGCCATGGGTAGATAGTTTTCTGGGTAAGGAAAATTTAAGCAGTAGTATTTTCACCTCTCCCATAGGTTTTAATCTGGTTAGTGAAATACGCTCGGATATTTCTTCTACCGCCATTAATAGTTTAACTATTATGTTGGGAAAAAACAAAGCGATTGGTCAAATTACTCGTCAGGGACAAGCATATTCGGTTAAATTGAATTTTGATAAATTACAAATTCCAGAAAATATTTTCGCCAATAAACGCTCTTTATCGGTGTTAATGGGGGGATTGCTTCCTCCTGATAAGCAAATAGATTTAGATTTAAGAGTGCAAAAAATAGAGTTTCCTTGGGCAAAAGATGCAGGAGCAGGCATATTGCAAGCCACGTTAGATGGTGGTGAAATGATTATAAATCAAGCATCTATTGCTTTATCTGGCAACACTACTTTGGCAGCCTTTGGCATGCTGCATCGGCAAGCTAATCTGGCAGTGAGTGGCGGAAATGAAATATCTTTTGATGGCAGCGCAGAAATTTTTGGCGATAATTTCAAAGATTTCCTTGCCAGCACTGCCATGGCGAAATTTTATCCTTTTATTAATCATGAGGGTAAATTTCGTGCCCGAACTACTTTATTTCTCTCTCCCCAGCAAGCCACGCTTTCTAACGGGCGTTTTCAAGCGGGACAAGTGCAGTTAAAAGGTGGAGCGAATATAAATTATTCCAACAATCCCAGTACCGAAGCAAATTTAACGATTGATGGCGGTGAACTAGATAGTATCGCCAACGCATTTTTACCAAGCTTAGCCACCAATGGTCAGGCGGGCGATGCGGATTATACAGGCGCAGTACGTAAACTTGATTGGCTAGAGAATGTTGCGCATCCCTATTCATTCAATTTATCTTTCATCAATTATAAGTTGCTTGATGCAAAGGGCATCGCGGCAAATTTTATTTTGAAATTGGATAAGAATCATTTTTCCCTGGATAAATTAACCTTTGATTATAATGAACATACCGGGGGAGGGATATTAGATTATGCACAAACTAGCGACAAACCTTTATTACGCGCGAATTTGCAGCTTTCGGATGTGCAAATAAACTCAGATAATCTCAGAAAAGATAATATCGCTCGTGAAAATATTGATAATATCTGGTCGCAGGCTCCCATTCATGCCGATTTTATGAAAGGTTATGATGCAAACATCAAATTATTAATTAATCAGTTCTCTTTTAACCAACTAAATATTGATAATTTAAACCTAACCGCCAAATCTGACAAAAATAATTGGGAAATAAATTCCGATAAATTAGCTATTTTTGGTGGAGAAGGTAATTTTAAATTATTGTTAAGTATTTGGGCAAATACCACTATTTCTTTTGTATTTAACCTAAAAGATGTAATGAGCGAGCAGTTGTTGCAAGCGCTAGAAATAAAACCAGCAATCAGCGGAAAAATTGGTTTAAATGGTAAAATCAGCAGTGCTGGTCTTAATCTTTCTGATCTTGTAAAGCAAGCAAATGGCAATTTTTTGATTGCGGGGCGGGATATTACTATCCACAATATTGATATAGTCGCATTAGAAGCAATAATGCCGCAAGTTCGTAGCGTTGCAGAAGTAGTTAATTTAGTGCGCGTCAAATCTTTGCAAGGAAAAACCAGTTTTTCTGAGGTTTCTGGTTCATTTTCTGCGGCGAATGGCTGGCTGAAAAGCTCGGGAATTGCTGTGAAATATAACGGTGTAAACGGAAAAATATCTGGGGTAATCGATATGGAACATTGGTTGATGCAGATGATTATGGATTTCGTTTTGCAAAAACTAAGCACGGCGCAGCCACCTGTTGCCCGTATTACGGTAAATGGTTCCATCGACAACCCACTTTTGGGGGTAGATACCAGATCATTAGAAGCTTTTGTGGCACGAGGAAAACAATAATTAGTATAATCGCTAAAGTATTATTGCTATTGTTTTCATTATGAGTAATATCACTCAAATATTACCCCTAATTACGAGATAGGTTATGCAAATATTCAATAAAGCTGCGGAAGCAAAAGTTGTTGAAAAACTAGCTACTTTAAAAAATAATTTATCAGCAGGCTTAGTGGATGGTTGGAGTGCGCTATATTTTGCCTTCGATAAACTATCTTCTGAGCAAAAAAGCGATTATGAAATAAAAATCGCCCTCAATATGATGGAGGATTTGCTGCGCGACAAAGAAACCGAGGTTTTTGTCTGTCGTGATTTTGGTATTTTTCTATTCTGTGTAAATGCCGAACAGCAATTATTGGAAAAAGTAGTATTCCAATTACGTTATTTATTTGTGGATGATCCTTTAGCATATAATGAACGCGGTGAAGAAAAAGAAGGATTTTGCCATTTCTATCCTTTGCCAGAATCTTTTGAAGAATTAGATAAATTTGCGCGTATGAAAATGCTCGCCGAGAGTCGCAATGATGCTGCAAAAAATAAAAATAGTAAAACCGCTCAAAACGAAAATAATGTTCCGAGCTTAATATTCAATGCCAATAAAATGGCGAAGTTAGAAGGTGAGTTAAGTAAGGTAGATGTTAGCTCGGTAGTTAGTTGCCAGTCTATTTGCACCGCCGCTACCGCGATTAACCCTATGCGCCGAGTTTTTGATGAATTATATATAAATATCAGTCAATTAAGACAGTTATTGAAGTTAGACGTGGATTTGCATAGCAATCGCTGGTTGTTTAAATATCTTACCGAAATATTAGATTTGCGCGTTTTGCAATTATTGCAAGCAAGTCCAACAAAATATATGAGCACACCTATCAGCTTGAATTTAAATGTTCGCACTTTGCTTTCCGACCAATTTATGGAGTTTGATGCTTCTATCAAACCCTTCGTAAAAATATCGCTGATTTTAGAAATTCAATTATCTGATGTGTTTGAAGATATGCGTGCTTTCTTTACCGCGCGGGACATTATGCAAAAAATGGGCTATCGCATCTGCTTAGACGGGGTAACTGATTTGACCTTCACCCAGATTGCCCACGAGAAAATGGGCTTTGACCTGGTAAAATTGCAATGGAATGCCGATAGTCATAATGATGTAAAAGCTCCCGATAATAAAAAAATTGCTGAGCGGGTGAAAGCTTGTGGCTCTAATCGCGTAATTTTATCACGTTGTGATAATCGCAAAGCGGTGGAATATGGGCAGTCTTTAGGCATTTCACTCTTCCAAGGGCGCTATTTAGATAAAATAGTGGATCCTATGTTGAAGGTGGAGAACTAAGCAGTTGGATTCTACCCTTAATTATTCAATTGCCTTTATCTTGATGCCTATATTGGGATTATCGGTTGGTAATTATCTCACCTCTTTGCTTTATCGCTTGCCTCGGGGGAAAATCATTGCTAATGACCCTCCTTATTGCGACCATTGTCATCAATATCTACAAGTGCGCGACCTTTTTCCCTTTTTTTCATGGGTAGTAAATAAAGCGAAATGTCGTTTTTGTGGGGTTCCCGTTACGGCACTTTATGCGGTTATTGAGCTGTCATGTGCGGCAATTTTTACTATTTGCTGGTTACAATTCGGCATGGGAGAAAGTTTTATTCTGGTAGTATGTATCAATGTTCTATTGGTATTATTAGGCACCTTCTTTATTACGCAAAGCTCTTTACGCGTAGAAGTTTTATTAGTAATCGCCGCCTTGGGCGCCATTTTTCGTACCCTACAAGACCATACAATTTATGGCTTTGTAAAAGGCGCTTATGTGGGAGCATTAGCCGGATTGTTAGTCTATGGAGTTTTAAAAATAATCCAACGCCAGCGCAAGCAACCACCACCACTTTGGCGGCAAGTAATTTTAGCGCCAACTTTAGCGGGATTATGCTTTTCCATAACCCTGATACCCAGTTTTTTAATGGTAAATATATTATCCTGTTTACCACTACTCGCCGTAAAAGAATTACGCGGTAAAGCATGGGTAATCAGCGGAATATTTTCTCTGGTTAGTTTTTTTATTACTAAGAGTTTTTAGGTAATTAGGAGATGTTTAATGAAAATTTTAGGTTTTTCTTGTTTGTTAATTAGCATGTTAGTTAGCCCAGCGATGGCAGGGTCTGCGGTGTTTTTTCATCCTGATGGAGTGGGAGTTAGTGGCTGGCAAGCTTTGCGTTATGCAACTGTTGGTCCAAAAGGTAATATAAATTGGGATAGGCTAAATAATCTTGGGGTTTATGTTGGTTCTATGCAAGATGCCGCTGCGGCTACCTCCAATGGAGCGGCGACTACTCACGCTTATGGCGTGCAAGCGAAAACTGATAGTTATGGCTTGATTGATAAAAAACCCATTAAATCAGCTTCAGGATTCGCAGGTAGCATATTGCAAGAAGCAATTAGCAAAAATATCAAAACTATATTAATTAACTCAGGTAATATAACCGAGCCGGGTACAGGAGCTTTTGTTGCTAGTGTTGAGCAACGTTCTGATTTTGATAATATTACCGAACAGGTTTTAAAAAGTGGGGTGGATATTATACTTTCTGGTGGTGAGCAACATATGTTGCCAGAAGGTGTTATGGGCAGACATGGAAATGGTAAACGTAAAGACCATAAAAATCTTATAACAGAAGCACAAAAAGCTGGTTATATTGTGGTTTATAATAGTGAAGAGTTAGCTAGGGCAGCCCAACAAAAACCTCAAAAATTATTGGGAGTTTTTGCCAGCAATCATAGTTTTAATGACTTACCCGAACTAGAACTTAAGCAAAAAAATCTTCCTCGTTATTCTGCAACTGCTCCCACTATAGCGCGAATGATTGAAAATTCGTTGGAAATAGTAAAAGGGCATGATTTTCTTATGATTGCAGAGGAAGAAGCAACCGATAATTTTGCTAATGTAGGTAATCCTGATGCAGTGATAGAAGCATTGCAACGTGCCGATAATGCTTTGGGAGTTATTCTTGATTTTAAGAATAAAAATAATTCTGATTTAATGCTAATAACTCTTTCCGATAGTGACGCAGGAGGAATGCAGGTTCGTTCGGAAAAAAAAGGGGTTAAAACTTTATATAATTACAAAAATTCAGTTGGTGACATAGTAAATTTTAGCTTAGTTACCGCAGGAAAAGAAGATTATGCAGGCGGAATTCTCGCCAGAAGCACCCATAAATTACCATTATTGGTTGATAATACACAAATTTATCAGCTTTTGCGTGAGCAAGTTATTAATGACTAGAAAATTGCACCCTACACGACAGCACTATTAATAATAAAATATTTCTTATATTTCAACAACCTCCATCGTCATTCCCGTCTGCACGCACTACTGTCCAATGAAAATAAGCTGCTGTTATATTTACACCAAGAATACCAATAGTTTATGATGTATTTGTGTAAACAGGACTTAAAAATGAAACGCGGACGGCCCCCTCTCCCTCTGGGAGAGGGAGTTCTCCCGAATTTGTGGGGATTAAAAGTTTCCTTGGACAGTAGTGTGCCTGCACGGGAATGACGATGGAGTGGATTATTCTAGAATAAAGTTCAACAACTTAACAATATTAATAATATAGTGTATCCCCTTTATTTTTGCTTTGCAAAAATAAAGGGCGTTCAGACGCCACTAAGGCTCACGCCGCATGGGCGGCGAGCTTGCAGTCGCAAGCCTGTATAGCAAATCAAGTATTTTTATGCAAAAATAAAGGGGATTTGCTATACTGTCGTGTAGAGAAAGAAAATTGCTATATAACAAAAAAAGCCCACTCATACATTGAGTGGGCTTTTTTTGTTTAGTCTAAGAACCTAAGCTGAAGCCTTCTCAGAAAGCTGTAATTTAGCGCGTACAGCTTTTGCCGCAGCCACCATCGCATTCAATGCTGGGTT
The DNA here is from genome assembly GCA_002423155.1 of Alphaproteobacteria bacterium UBA6149. Classification (GTDB taxonomy): domain Bacteria; phylum Pseudomonadota; class Alphaproteobacteria; order Rickettsiales; family UBA998; genus UBA6149. Next base: position 10,043 of record DIUV01000025.1, on the reverse strand, counting down.
TACTTCTGCCCAACCACGAGTTTTCAAACCACAATCTGGGTTTACCCATACTTGGTCGGGGCGGAGAACTTCTAACGCTTTGTTAAGTAAGCTTTCCATTTCCGTCTGCGTAGGTACGCGTGGAGAGTGGATGTCATAAACTCCCGGTCCAATTTCATTCGGATATTTAAAGGCAACGAAAGCATCTAACAACTCCATCGCCGAGCGAGAGGTTTCGATAGAAATTACATCCGCATCCATTTTGGCAACCGCGGCAATAATATCGTTAAACTCCGAATAGCACATGTGGGTATGAATTTGCGTAGTGTCTTTCACACCAGAGGCAGTGATGCGGAAAGATTCCACTGCCCAATCCAAATAAGACTGCCAATCTGCTTTGCGTAACGGCAAACCTTCGCGCAATGCCGCTTCGTCAATTTGAATGATTTTGATGTTATTGCTTTCCAAATCTAATACTTCATCGCGAATTGCAAAAGCAATCTGGCGACAGGTTTCGGATTCTGGTTGATCATCACGCACGAAAGACCATTGCAAAATAGTTACTGGTCCGGTCAACATGCCCTTCATAACTTTTTTGGTATTGCTTTGCGCAAAAGTGCTCCAGCGAACCGTCATCGGCACGGGGCGCGAAACATCACCAAAAATTACGGGTGGTTTAACGCAACGTGAGCCATAAGACTGCACCCAGCCATTTTGGGAGAAGGCAAAGCCTTGTAATTGCTCACCAAAATATTCCACCATGTCATTGCGTTCAAACTCGCCATGTACCAAAACGTCAATATCCATTTCTTCTTGGATACGGATGCAACGTACAGTTTCTTGTTCTAAGAAAGTTTCATATTCAGCAGTTTTCAAAGAACCGTTTTTGAAATTTGCCCGCGCTTCACGCACTTCTTTGGTTTGTGGGAACGAACCAATAGTAGTGGTTGGTAATAGTGGCAAGTTTAAGATTGGGCGTTGTACTTTTGCACGATCTGCATAAGGAGAATGACGATTCGCCATTGCTTCGGTGCGCGCTGCTACCCGGTCTTTTACGGTTTTATTGTGAATGCGCGCAGAAGAAGCTCGCGCAGCCATCGCCGCCGCATTTGCAGTGAAAGCGGTTTCGTCTTTTTTGCCATTAGCTGCACCAGCAAGCAAGCTGATTTCTTGCAATTTTTGTTTTGCGAAAGCTAACCAGCTTTTTAGTTCTGCGTCTAATTTAATTTCCGCGTCTAAATCTACGGGGCTGTGCAATAATGAACAGCTACCAGCGATTTGGATGTTCTCCGCACCGCGTGCTTGTACCGCTTTTTCTACTAAAGCAAAAGCTTTGTTTAAATTAGTTTTCCAGATGTTACGTCCATCAATCACGCCGAGAGAAAGCGTTTTTTCTTTGGGCAATGATTTTAAAACTTCATCCAACTGCGCAACACCGCGCACTAAATCCACATGCAAACCTGCTACAGGTAGACTAGTAGCTGTCGCCAAATTATCGCGCAATTCGCCGAAATAAGTAGCAAGCATGATTTTTAAACCAGTGGCTTTGCCTAATTCCGCATAAGCTGCCTTCATGCCTTCGCGCATTCCATCGCAAATATCCATTACTAAGCAGGGCTCATCAATCTGCACCCAGCTTGCGCCGGCGGCTTCTAATTCTTTGAGCACTTGTACATAAACGGGCAGTAATTTCGCTTGTAAATCTTCGTATTTTACTGATTCATCACGTTTTTTGCCTAAATATAGGAAACTAAGTGGACCTAATAAAACTGGGCGAGTAGTAATGCCCAAAGCTTTTGCTTCTTTGAACTCATCTACTGCTTTGCTAGAAGAAAGCGCAAAATTAGTATCTTTAGTGAATTCTGGTACGATATAGTGATAGTTAGTATCGAACCATTTGGTCATTTCCATCGCGGTTACGTCCACGCCAGATTTTTGGCAACCACGCGCCATAGAAAAGTAAGTGTCTAGGCTGACATTGCCGCTCGCATGTTGATAACGAGTTGGCACCGCGCCCACCATGGCAATAGTATCTAACACTTGGTCATAAAAAGAAAAATCGTTAGACGGGATATGCTCAATCCCTGCCATTTGCTGCATTCTCCAATGTTTGGCACGTAAATCAGCGGCGTTTTTTTGCAAAGTCGCGGCGTCAATATCGCCTTTCCAGAAAGACTCTACGGATTTTTTTAATTCACGGTTTGCGCCAATACGGGGGAAACCAAGATTTGCAGCTATTGCCATTTTTCTTACCTCAATTTATGTTTAAACTTACGCGATAGGATTATCTATAATTAAATTTTTTCCATCTCTCAAGGCATTAAAAAAACAATTTGGTCGATTTGTGTGGCAAGCAGGACCAATTTGTTTGATTAACAATAAAATAGCGTCGGCATCGCAATCGTAACGCAGTTCCACTAATTCCTGTGTATGCCCTGAAGACTCGCCCTTGCGCCATAAAGCTTGCCGTGAACGGGAATAATAATAAACTTGCCCAGTTTCCAGGGTTTTTTGCAATGCTTGTTGGTTCATCCAAGCGAGCATGAGCACATCTTTGCTGGTTGCATCCTGTGCGATAGCGGGGATTAGACCTGCTTCGTTAAATTTTAGGGTTTTTATTAGTTGGTTGATCATAAAATCTGATTATTTTAGTAGATTAAGCGTTATATTTTCTGCTATTTGCATGTATCTTGCAATAAAAATAATACGGAGTTTTCTAAAAATGTCTAAAAGACCAACTCGTGAACAAGCTGAAGAAGCAGTAAGAACCCTAATCTCCTGGGCAGGCGATGATGTAACGCGTGAAGGATTGTTAGATACGCCGCGCCGCGTTACCGAAGCTTATGAAGAATTTTTTGTGGGTTATGGCGAATCACCCAAGACAATATTGTCACGTACTTTTGAAGAAGTGGAAGGTTATGATGAGATGGTGTTGTTAAAAAACATGCGCTTAGAATCACACTGCGAACACCATATTGCGCCAATTATTGGCGTGGCGCATATTGCTTATATTCCGGATAAGCGCGTGGTGGGCATCAGCAAAATTGCCCGTTTGGTGGATGTTTTTGCTAAGCGTTTGCAAACGCAAGAAACTATGACCGCGCAAATTGCCGATACCATTCAAGAAGTTCTGCAACCCAAAGGCGTTGCGGTAGTAATTGATGCGGCGCACCAATGCATGACTATGCGCGGAGTTCATAAGACGGAAACTACTACTATTACTAGCCGTTTATTGGGGATTTTTAAATCGGACCCTCGCACGCGGCAGGAATTTATGAATTTGGTGGCTTCTTCATCAGTTGGGCGTTTGTCGCTTTAGGATATAATAAGGAAGAAAAACAAAATGATAAAAGACGGCAAAGCTTGGACATTTCAAGAGGCAGAAAAATTAGTGCAGCGTTATGCGAAAGCGCCGCCTGCGAAGGGCTATGTGCTGTTTGAAACAGGCTATGGGCCTTCGGGTTTGCCGCATATTGGTACCTTTGGCGAGGTGGCGCGGACTTCTATGGTGCGGCATGCTTTTGAAAAAATGAGCGATATTCCCACTAAATTGATTTGTTTTTCGGATGATTTAGATGGTCTGCGCAAAGTGCCAGATAATTTGCCCCAGCAAGAGATGTTGGTAGAAAATTTAGGCAAACCCTTGAGTGCTATTCCTGATCCATTCGGAACTACGGCAAGCTTTGGGGCGCACATGAATGGGCGTTTGCGAGCGTTTTTGGATAATTTTGGTTTTGATTATGAATTCAAAAGCTCGAGTGAAACTTATAAATCTGGTGAATTTGACGAAAGCTTGTTGTTATTATTAGAGCGCTACGACCAAGTGATGAAAGTGATGTTGCCAACTTTGGGCGATGAACGTCAGCAGACTTATAGCCCGTTTTTGCCTATTTCTCCGCGTTCTGGTAAGGTTTTATTGGCAAAAGTTTTGGAGACTAATCCGAAAAAAGGCACGATTATTTACGAAGAAGAAGATGGTTCAAAAGAAGAAGTGCTGGTCACTGGCGGAAATTGTAAATTACAATGGAAACCAGATATGGGCATGCGCTGGGCGGCTTTGGGGGTGGATTATGAAATGTATGGCAAAGACCATTTAGCATCTGCCGAATTATATAGTGCAATTTGCCGCATTGCGAACGGCAATCCGCCTGAGCAATATATGTATGAGTTGTTTTTGGATGAGAAGGGTCAAAAAATTTCTAAATCCAAAGGGAATGGCATAACTATTGATGAATGGTTAACTTATGCACCACAGGAAAGCCTGTCTTTATATATGTTCCAATCGCCGCGCAAAGCTAAGAAATTATATTTTGATGTAATTCCTCGTCAGGTGGATGATTATTTGATTTTCTTGGAAAAATATCAGGGCGAAGAGCCTGAAAAACAAATAGAAAACCCGGTTTGGCATATTCATAAAGGTAATCCGCCGAAGCCAGAACTAAATATAAGTTTTGCTTTATTGTTGAACTTAGCCGCTGCTTGTAACGCGGAAGATAAAGCAGTTTTATGGGGCTTTATCAGCCGTTATGCCAAAGAATCCGGAGCAACCCCAGCTACTTGCCCGTTCTTAGATGGTCTGGTGGGTTATGCGGTTAAATATTATCATGATTTTGTAAAACCGACTAAATCTTATCGTGCGCCGAGCGAAAAAGAGCGCGCCGCTTTGAGCGAATTACAAAATATTTTGCAAAATATGGAAGAAGTGCCCGACGCAGATTTAGTGCAGAATGAAATTTATCGCATTGGGCGCGAGCATGAGTTTGAACCCATGAAAGATTGGTTTTCTTGTATGTATGAAGTGTTGTTAGGGCAGACTCAAGGACCACGTATGGGCTCGTTTGTGGCACTTTATGGTACGAAGGAAAGCAGTGCATTGATTGGAAAGGCTTTGGCAGGTAGTTTGTAAGAATATCTGAGAAATAAAAATGCATTTTTGCAAATAAAACACTTGTCAAAATAATCCGCGTTGCTATTATCTCGCCTCACCCAATGAGGTTGGTTTTAGCAACCTTCATTTTTACATCGCGAGCGGGTGTAGCTCAGGGGTAGAGCACAACCTNNCAAGGTTGGGGTCGAGGGTTCGAATCCCTTCACCCGCTCCAATTGTAAATTTTGATTTTGTCTTTTTATTGGGCTTTCAAAAAAATGTTGCTATATATCAGAACTTCTAGTCATAATATTATGACTGTGAGTTGTTTTAATTATGCCCCGAATTAGGCTTATAATTATGCATAAAAAAAAGGCTCCAATTAAGGAGCCTTCAAAAACATAAAAATTATTTTAGCTGATTGTCGGAAGCTTTTTCCATACAGAGAGCATAAAGTCATTCATTTTCTGCCAATCAACCTGTTCTGTTCCGTCAGGAGAAACATATCCAACAATTGCAATTTGTCTAGAAAACTCTACTTTCACAGAACCTTCTTGAACAAACAAATCAAAAATCTGTCTTTCAACGCCATACTTATCAACAAAGTTGATATAGGCTATTTGCTTGCGTATTTCTCCCGTCCAGACCCTCATTTTTATTAATGGGGCGTTCATTTCATTAAGTCTTTTTAAATAATCGGTTTCCATGCCGAATAAAAATTGAGACTTCATTAGAAAATATTCAGAAGTTAGACGCTTGATTTTTCTTTCTGGTTTGTCTCTCCTTTTGAAAAAAAGAGCATCATCTTTTTTAAAAAGCTCAAATAGTGGGGTTTCTTCTCCCACGCACCACAACGCCATTATTGGTAGTTTCACAATTCCACCTTCAAAAATAGGTAAGGTTAAAAAAACCGTGCCTGTAACACCATCACTTACGACTTTTAAGAAAACTCCTAAAAGACGTCCTTTGATTACGTAAGTTATGTCGTATATTTAACACATTAATTAAATAATACAAATATTATTTAATTAAATTATTAGTTTGTTTTTTATTTGAAAATATCAGAGCATCCACAAATAACACTCCAAATTAGCAAAGCCTTACTCCATAAATTGTCCACCATTAATCGACAAAGTTTCTCCCGTAATAAAAGCAGCTCCTTCGGAAACCAGAAACATTACGGCGCGAGCGATTTCTTCGGGTTCGCCCATTCTGCCTACGGGGATGTTGGCGATGATTTGTTGCAAGATATTTTCAGGAACCGACTTGGTCATATCAGTCACGATATATCCGGGGGCAATCGCATTCACAGTTATGCCACGCGCAGCAGTTTCACGCGCTAAAGCTTTGGTAAAGCCCAAAACTCCAGCTTTGGCAGCCGAGTAGTTGGTTTGTCCAAATTGTCCCAATTGTGCGTTTACTGAGCTGATATTCACAATTCGTCCAAATTTTTTCTCACGCATTTTGTCGATAACGCAATGGGACATGTTGTAGCAGGAATTAAGGTTGGTGTTGATAACCGCATTCCAGCTTTCGGGCGCCATTTTGTGCATTGCACTATCTTTGGTGATTCCTGCGTTATTGACTAATATTTCTACGCTTTTACCAAAATCTTTTTCAATTTGCTCAATGCTGGTCTGGCAGGCTTTAAAATCCGAAACATCCCATTTATAAACTTTTATCCCTGTTTCGGCCTCAAATTTTTTGGCATCTTCATCTTGTGATGCATAGCTGGCGGCGACCTGATAGCCAGCTTCTTTTAATGCTAATGAAATTGCTTTACCAATACCGCGAATTCCGCCAGTTACAACTGCTAATCTACTCATCGTTTTTTCCTTTTTTTCAATTTATTCTGAATTATAGTCATTCCACTTTGAGAATTATACAAACGAATAATCGAATGACTATAGGGTTGTGACCACAACCCCGCGGCGCGTGCCGCGTGAGCCCCATATCTTTTTAGAAGAAGTGGGGCGTTTGAACGTTCAACTTATTTTATCTTTTAACGCAAAGGGCAATTCCCATGCCACCGCCGATGCACAAAGTTGCCAAGCCTTTTTTTGCATCGCGCTTTTGCATTTCGTGCAACAAGCTCACTAATATACGTGCACCTGATGCGCCAATCGGATGACCCAGAGCAATGGCGCCGCCATTAACATTCACTCGTGCAGTATCCCAGCCTAAATCTTTGTTTACGGCAATTGCTTGCGCTGCAAATGCTTCATTAGCTTCAATAAGATCTAAATCGCCAATTGCCCAACCAGCTTTTTCTAGTGCTTTGCGTGAAGCAGGGATGGGGCCTGTGCCCATAATGTCAGGGTCAACCCCTGCATGTGCCCAGCTAGCGATTTGTGCTAAGGGTTTTAAGCCCAATTTATCTGCCTGTGCGCGTGTCATTAGCATAACCGCCGCTGCACCATCGTTAATGCCAGAAGCATTACCAGCAGTTACGGTGCCATCTTTAGAAAAAGCAGGGCGTAAAGCGGCTAGTTTTTCTGCTGTGCTATCTGCTTTAGGGTGTTCGTCCGTATCCACTATTACATCACCTTTTTTGCCAGCGATAGTTACGGGAACTATTTCATCTTTGAATTTTCCATCCGCCATGGCTTTGGCTGCTTTGCTTTGTGAATTTGCTGCAAATTCGTCTTGTTCTTCACGAGAAATGTTGAATTTTTTGGCAACATTTTCAGCTGTGGTGCCCATGTGGTAATTATTGAAAGCATCCCATAGACCATCATTCACCATGGTGTCAATCATGGTGCCATTACCCATTTTTATGCCGCCGCGCAAAAACATTGCATGGTTGGAAATAGACATATTCTCTTGTCCGCCAGCGATAACAATTGAACTATCGCCAGTTTGAATCGCTTGGAAGCCCAAAGCCACGGCGCGTAAACCCGAACCACAAACTTGATTAATTCCCCAAGCAGGAACTTCTTTACCCAATCCTGCATTGAAAGCCGCCTGACGAGCAGGATTTTGTCCTTGTGCGGCGGTTAGTACTTGACCAAGAATTACTTCTGATATATGTTGCGGTGCAACACCAGTTTTTTCTAACAAAGAGCGAATAACCAATTCGCCTAATTTATGTGCAGGCAGGGTGGAAAGACCGCCACTGAACGCGCCGATTGCCGTGCGTTGCGCACAAACGATTACGATGTCATTATTGCTTGGTGAGGTGCTCATATATTCATTCCTAAAATTACAATGTTAAACTATAGGTTGTAAAATGCTTTTCCGAAATAGAACAAGCATTTTACTAGCATTATTGCTGTTTTATTGCCTGTTTTAAGGAATGTCCAGCGAATTGGATAAATAAAATCACTATTTGATTTGCATCAAGCAAATATTATAAGTTGTTGCTGCGCACAATTTGTTGAGATTAACTATCGTTGTAATCTTCATAAAAATTAACTTGAATTAATTATTTTATATGTTAAGTAAAAATAGTTGATTTTCTTTTTTGTTTTAAGCTTTGCTACAACTAAGATATTCAACATAAATGCTCGAAATTTTTCGAGAGTTGATTGTTTATTATATATGGGTTTATCCCTTGGAGACTATATGGCAACTTTGCAACTATGTTTATCATGCAACACTCCCTCCAGCTGTCGAACAAGACGGCAATGCGCACGTAACAGTGCAAGATTGGCAGAAACAGCAGATGGTGGCTCATCAGATGCGGTTTTTGATGTTCTTGATTCTGGATCAACACGTGACATAGGTGGCAGAGACGCTACTTGTGGAGGTGGCTGTGAAGGCACTTGCGGCTTTATCCTATTTAGTCGTATCTAAAAATATCTAGAGCAGCTAATAAATGATTTATTATAAAATGGATAATTGGTTGTAATTAACATAGAAAAACCAGATAGTTAGAGAAAAACCAACGACAATAACAAATTTACGTATTATATTAGGATTTAAGACTAGGGAGAATTTTGCGCCAAAATAGCCACCTAATAAAGCACCGCCAATCATAATTATACCTATTTTCCAAACCACTATCCCAGAAGCAATAAATATAAATACTGCGGTAGCATTTATTGCGCTGGTAAAAAAAGTTTTTAGAGCATTCATCTGATGAATATCGCGCAGATTCATCCATTGGAGGGCGGCTAATGTGAGAATGCCAATTCCAGCACCAAAGAAGCCGCCATAAATAGCAATTAAAAATTGTGCGAATCCTACAATTAATTTGTTATCTTTCTTTTCTTCTGTATTTTCTTTTGTGGGATTGGTTTTATGTTTGGCTATTTTTTTCAAATAATTTTGAAAATTTTTTCCTCCTGCAAAAAGCAAGGTTGCTCCTAGTAATAACCAGGGAATAATTGCTTCAAAGCGCTTTTCTGGAATATTCAATAATATTAAAGCCCCGATTCCTCCGCCTGCAAGCCCGATGGGCACCATCCATTTGGCATGGCGAATGGATTCTTCCAATTGCTTTCTATAGGCAAATAAACTAGCCAAAGATCCTGGCCACACGGCAACACTACAAGTGGCATTTGCCGCAATGGGAGGAACTCCCAAAATTAAAAGCGCAGGAAAGGCAAAAAAAGTTCCTCCCCCTGCCACGGCATTTAACGTGCCCGCCAGCATAGCGGCCGCAAACGCAAAGATATTTCCTGTAATTGAATTTATTTCTAATAATATCATACAGAACCTGCCCACAATCTTTTTTATTTGCCCATTTTCCCCACTTTTGGCTGCAAATAGCAAGATAATTCTTGAAATAGATGGCTATTCCTGCAAATTATCTTGCTATTTTCGCTCAAAATTGAAAAAAATGACCAAATAAAAAAGATTGTGGGCAGGTTCTAGGCAGCTTGGCTTTGCTTCATTTTATTCATAAAGTTTTTTAGTTGGTTATCCATTTCCATCGAATGTTCCAACAATTCATTACCATTCACTTCAATTATTTCCGCCGCTTGCATAGTATTTTTTGCGGCAGAAGAAATGCCCTGTACATTTCCTTCTAAAGTTTCGGTTGCTTGTGCGGCTTTTTGCATATTATGGCTTATTTCTCTCGTGGCAGTGCTTTGTTGTTCCATACCTGCGGCAACATTTCCTGTTATTAAGTTCATGGTTTGGATTATATCGTTAATAGTCACTTCTTAAGGTTTAAACCCCCACCTTCAGGTGGGTAAGGCTTCAGCCTCACTTTTTTCTTGCTTATACTCTGTCATATCATTAAAATGCA
>DIUV01000038.1 GCA_002423155.1 Alphaproteobacteria bacterium UBA6149 | reverse complement strand
GAATGGTTTTTTAGGGGCGACTATTATAGAAAAACTCGAAAAATATTCAGCTTGGCGATGGGGGGCGGAAATAAAATTATTTTAAAATGAAAAATTGGGGTTATTCAGAGGTCTTAATCAGATAATAGTCATCTGGAATGCAAAAAAATAAAAAAAGTCAGATGGTCTATAAGCCGGGTTCTGTCCATCGTTAGATTGGATGGTCATTCCTCTGGGATGACGATTACTCGCCACCTCTAGCAACCTACCCGGACGACTGGCGCGGGGCACGCTTGTTGTCATCTAATTATAAATTAATATAGATTAGACGCAACCTGCCGTCCCTATTTGGTCTTGCTCCGAGTGGGGTTTTCCCTGCCACGCCTGTTACCAGCCGCGCGGTGCGCTCTTACCGCACCTTTTCACCCTTACCACAGCTTGATTTTCACAAATAAGGCTGGGCGGTATATTTTCTGCGGCACTTTCCCTAAGATTACTCTCGCTGGGCGTTACCCAGCACTCTCGCCCCGTGGAGCCCGGACTTTCCTCGCAAAAAATATCACTATTTCCCACGCGACCATCCGACCATCTGACGAAATTTGAGTACATTATGTATGGGGGGAGCGCAAGTTTTATTGTTCACAAAGAATTAATATTAACGAATAGGAGCTAAATTTTTGTCGCCGCTATTTTTTTCAGTATGAGACTTTTTATAAATAAAACATCCAATTGTTCCAAGTAAAATAGCTGTTCCAGCTATTATAGTGAATTTTTTTCCCATCCCAGAGCTTACTTCATTAATTGCTTTTTCTGCTTCTTTTTCGATATTTTCATTAGGTTTTAGTTCTTCAATAGTAGGGTGAATTATTTCTAAGGGGATTTCTTTGTTAGCATTTGGCGAAAGTTTATGGTCTTTCGTAGCAGAAATATCTTCAAGGACCTCTTTATTCGATAAAATCTTTTGGTTCGGTTCATGAACTTCTGTAAATTCAGCATCTATAGCTTCTTTACTATTAGAGGAAGAATTGTTTTTATGCTCATTTATATTTATATATTCTTTTTCTGCAAAAAGTTCTTCTATAGGGGTCGAAGAAGGCATCATTTCGCGCATGCGGTTAAGTATTCTGTATTGCAACCCTTTTAATGATGGATATTCAATGCCTGTTTTTAAGTCAGTTACAGCGTAATAATGTTTACGTAAATAGGTCATTTCTGCACCGAGTCTTATTTTTGCGTCGGCAGATTCCATTAATGGAATTATTTCACGATTGGGCATTTCAATTACATGACTCTCTAATCTGTAATCTTTCATGTTGGTTCCAGTAGATGTAGTTCGATCCTTAAATTTTTCTACATATTCCTTGCTGGTGGCCTGTAGATAGGCTTCTTCAATATATTGTTCTGCATCAAAATCTGGGTTTTTTAATTTTTCAGCTGTAGCGTAAGCTAATTCACCCTGTAAATATTGTCCTCGATGTCTATTGGGTGCGCTGGTTTTGCGTTCTCCTTTTTCTAAGTCAGGATAACAAAAATTTTCGTCATTATGTACAGCGTTTTTAAGTAAAGGGTTGTTTTCCACCATTTTGCGAAAACCATTAAATCCTAAACGATCCAGTTCTTGCCGGGTGCCAAGCACGCCAAGATTATATTCTTCTGGGGATATAAGGTTTTCTTCATTAAGTAAGGATAATTTGGATTGATTTACTAGAATTTCCCGGAATTTATCCGCGTAGAATTTCCCAAAAACTTCGTGGGGGACTTTTTTTCTCTCCGCTTCAGCAAAAACTTGATAATAATCATAATGTCGTTCTAAGGTTATTTTTCTGATGTTTTCATCGCTCAATTCCTCAGCGATTCGTGCTTGTATCGCACGATATTCGTGCGGATGAAGAAACGAATCTATACCAACTGGATGTATAAATCTTGACAGTTCTTCACCTTCTTTTTGGATCCATTCGCGACCATAAAAGTTTTTTGTAATACTATTAAAATTTATATGATGTGGGTAGTTAATCCACTGTTCGCTTTTTTCATAGAAAATTCCGCGCTTAGATTTAAGTGGCCACAATGGGTCATCTCCCCAATCTTTCAATTGCGGAATTATTTTTCCTGTAAATTCACCTATTCTCAACATGATGGCTGATATCTATCTTGATTTTGTTTTTTATGCTACCTTGTTAATAGCTATAAAGCCAACAGGATTTTTTACATGTCACACAATCTTCATCATATTGTCACATAATCTTAATTATGTTTTGTTTGAAGAACTGCTATTTATATTTGCGGCTATTGGTTAACCTATTCGCAATTAGAGGAAATTTGTATGAAACAGAATAGTAGATATGGCGACATAGTTTCAAATTCTCCATACATCATTGCAGATAAATTGGGCATTTGTACGGAGGATTTAACCAATGAAAAATATATATTATATGTAGAAAATGCTTTGAAAGATGCTTTGAAAGCCAGATCCATTTGGCCTGAAGCATCAAGTGCGCACAAAAACCTTATGAATGTTCAGGAAAAAATTAAACTAGGACAAAATGAAATCGAAACAGCACCTGAGCGTAAAGATGCGTTGGTGGTTAATTTTAATCAAAAAAATGAAGTGCTTGAAAAAGAATTAAAAAGTAAAGTTAAAGATGAGACCAGTGGGCTTGAGATTGCTGCAGTTATTGTTTTCGGTCCCTTGCCTTGGATGCTTTCTCGAGGTCTTGGTGCGCTTGACAGGTCAATGGATTTTGCCAACACTTACGGTGAAGAGGAAGCACGTTTAAAATATAATGTTCAAACAACCGCAAATAAAGAAAATTTAGATAAGCAATTAAAAAATCTTGAGTCGTCACAGGAACTAATAAAACAATCATTAGTTGAGTATAATATTGAACGTGAAAATATTAACAAGCATCTAACCGTATTACAGGCAAAAATTAGAGGGGGAAGATGTAAAGAGCGTTTGTTTGGTGCTGGTGAGGCTTTGGCATATTGTGCGCAGCGTAATGAAGTTACGGTTGAGCAATTATTTGATTCTTCTGATGGATCGTTGCAAAAATTGGTAAATGGTACACATAATTTGGCCGATTTAGAGCAATTGGTGAAATCGGCTACAGATAATACCGTGCAATTAATTCTTGATCCAGAAAAACATGGGGATGATTTATCCAAGATTTTAGCTATGCAAGCTTTTGTTTGTCATGTAGTTATTTCACATTTGGATTTTTTTGTGATGCAAGCACAAGAAAACGCGCTAAAATTAATTAATTTTGATCCATCGAACATAAATGAAAGATACTATCCTACTCTACAAAAGCTTGGGGCTAATACTTATAATCTAAACGAAAATCCGCAAAATTTAGCCTATGGGGCTGTTGATTATTGGGGAGAGGGAATTCCTACGCTCGACTTTTCTTTTTTACGTGATTACTCGCAAGGTAGTCACATGCAGCGCCTTGATCGTGCCTTTAATGAAGTTGATAAATATACCAAAGATTCGTATTTTGAGTTCCAAGAATTGGCAGAAGCTATTCGAGATCAATTGAAAAAAGCAGGTGTTAAGGAAGAAGAAATTCGTGCTTTAGATGAGTTGATTCGTAAAGGAGATGAAAAAAACGAACAAATTCGTGAACGTATGGAAGATGTCTCCGCTCATTATGCAGATAAACGTGCAGCTCGAGAGCAAGAAGATAAAATCCGCACAATCGGAAGTTTGGTGGCGGGTGCTGCTTTGCTGTTTATTGATCCAACGGGAACATCATCGGGAGCAATCTATGGTTTGTTACATGCCGCACCAGGAGCCACTGTTTCGGCGGCATCTGCGGAAGCTTTAAGGCATTTGTCTCCTGCTATTGCTAGTAATGTTGGGCGTATTTTAGGGCATAATGCTTCAGCTTCCCTTTATGATGATTCGTATGGAGATGCTATTGAGCGTCTTGGAGGAAGGTTAGTAGATGTAGAAACTTTAAAAAAATTACAGCAAGCTATTCCTAGTGCAATTGCTGAATTGAATAAATCTGCCCATAAATTATCAATTTTGCAAGATAGAAGCAAACTGGAAACTATTGCTGAGGGATTCATTGCCAAGAAAATTTTAAATACAGGAAAAAATATTTCTCAAGATTTTGAGGAACAATGTAGGAAAGTAGAAGGTATTGAGAGTATAGATGAATTTTTGTTACACTTTGATCCAAAAACTCGTCTGGGCGAAGCTCTCCAGAATTTCTGTTTTGGTTATGCTGATTCTAACGATTTAAGTGTTATATTAACTGAGTCTAATTCCTTTCCCGAAGAGAAAGATGTATATCAAAAGATTCTGTATGACTATGTGGAGGGCATGTTAAAGCCTAATATTGGCTTCTTTTGTGAAGATGCTTCGAAGATTGATTTGATTTATCAAGCTAATCTTACAGGATTAGGAACACATTTTCATATTCATCGCAATACTATTCGGGGGGAGAATGATCGACATACACAAGTGCTGTTTGCCGATTATGTAGGAGTAAAAAATGAAATTGGTGAGCTAACTATGCAGGGAGCTTATGATGTGCGGAAGTTATTCCAATATTATATGCATCGTCATGGTGGGGGAGATTTTCTTACTGATGAGCATGTGCAAGATGGAATTTATGGACAAGAATTAATTGATAAGCGAGTAAGCGTATTGTCTGACGATGAAATTCAGCGTCATGTCCATGTTAGTAAAATTGCTAGAGGTATTCGTCAAAGTGGTCCTGAAATTAGCGATTTATTCGTGCGTATTTGTGGTTATGAGTATGAATATCCGCAAACCGTTAACTCCGCCAACAAAAGAAACATTATGGCGGATAATCCAGCTTCCCCAGCTGCTTATACGATGGTTAATGAGGTGATAAAATCTTTTATGGGTGAACTTAGCATGGGAGATGTTGGAGAATATAGGAAAAAAGTTGGGAATAAATTAGATAATTTGATTGCTCAGACTTTTATGGATTTCTTTGCCGAAATTGGGCATGAGCATGTTAAATCTATGGATATATTTAACAAACGTAATATCGTAAATGAGTCTTCACATGATGGCGGAAGTTATAGTGTTACGCTTGATCGTTACTCAAAAACTATTACAGAAGACGCTATTAATAATTTTCCTAAATTTTTAGATATTTATGCAAAAAATTTAGAAAAAACATTGGAACATGCTACAGAAAAAAATCGTGTATTGTTGGAAGAACAAATTGCTGCAGTTAAAGATGATGCAAAAGTTCTAAATCCCAATATTATTCGTCCAAAGACTTATGAAGCAAAAATTCGAGCTGTAGCTAGAAATCATAGTTTTGGTAATACTAATTGGAAATTAGGGGTGTAATATAAGTAATTGCTACTTGAAAACTTTTCCATTTACACCATATCTCTAGTTAAACAATAACAGGAGAAAAAAATGGTTGTCAAAATAGAAAAACACGAATTTTCCGCACAAATCAGCCGCGTGCTGCATTTAATGATTCACGCGCTTTATACTAATAAAGATATTTTCCTGCGTGAGTTGATTTCTAATGCTTCGGATGCGTGTGATAAATTGCGTTATCAGGCGATTACCGCGCCGGAATTGTTGGATGATGATAACGAACTGGGCATTAGCATTAAAGTGGATGAAAAGCTCAACACGTTGGAAATAAAAGATAATGGTATCGGCATGAGCCGGGCGGAATTGTTGGAGAATCTGGGGACGATTGCGCGTTCGGGGACTATGGAGTTTTTATCCAACATGACCGGGGATGCGAAGAAAGATTCTTCTTTGATTGGTCAATTTGGCGTGGGTTTTTATTCGTCTTTTATGGTGGCGGATAAAGTTACGGTGACCTCGCGCAAAGCAGGCGAAAAGCACGGTCATATTTGGGAGTCGGATGGTCTGGGGGAATTTACTATTGCAAGTGCTGGGGAAATGCCGCGTGGTACTAGCATTGTTTTATATTTAAAAGACACGGAAAAAGAATTTACGGATAATTTTAAAATACGGCATATAATCAATACTTATTCCGACCATATCGCTTTCCCTATTTCGCAAATAATTGATGGGGAAGTTGAGCGAGTAAATGCTGGTGCGGCTTTGTGGACGCGTCAGAAGTCGGAAATTACGGATGAGCAATATCAGGAATTTTATCATCATGTCGCCCATTCGCCTGATAAACCTTGGTTGGTTTTGCATAACAAAGCTGAAGGGGCAGTGGAATATACTAGCCTATTGTTTGTGCCTTCTTTAAAGCCATTTGATTTGTTCCATCCTGAGCGCCGCCGTCGGGTGAAATTATATGTAAAACGGGTGTTTATTACCGAAGAAAATATTGATTTAGTGCCGCATAATTTGCGTTTCTTGCGCGGCATTATTGACTCGGCGGACTTGCCGCTAAATATCAGCCGCGAGACTTTACAAAATAACCCAACTATGAAAAAAATCCGTGAGAGCATCACGCTGAAAGTTCTGGCGGAAATCAATAAAAAAGCGCAGGAAGATGCGGAAGGTTTTGCGAAATTCTGGGATAATTTTGGCGCGGTGTTAAAAGAGGGTTTATGTGAACAAGTGCCCGAAAAAGAACGTAACCGCTTGTTAGATATTTGCCGTTTTTATAGCAGCACCGATGAAAAAATGGTTAGCTTGGCAGAATATATCGCGCGGATGAAAAATGGTCAGGAAGAAATTTATTATTTAACTGGCGATAATCTCGAAGCTTTGCGCCGTAGTCCGCAATTAGAAGGCTTTTCTAGTCGGGGTATTGAAGTATTATTATTGTCCGACCATGTGGATGATTTCTGGGTGAATGTGGTGCATGAATATCAAGGAAAATTATTCAAATCTGCCACCCGTGCCAATATTGATTTAGATAAATTAGGCGAAAATAAAACGGAAGAAGATAAGAAGGAAACCCCTGAAAATAGCGAAAATATTGATAAGCTAATTGCCTTGTTAAAAACCGCTTATGGGGCAGAAATAAAAGACGTGCGCACCACCAGCAAACTAACCGAAACCCCTGCTTGTCTGGCGGTGGATGAGGGCGATATGGATTTTCGTATGGAAAGATTTTTGATGGAGCACAAACAATTACCTAAACGGGCGGCGAAAATATTGGAAATTAATCCGAATCATCCTTTGGTTATATTGCTTGCCGAACGCGCAAGTAAAGATGCTGATGGTGCGGATACATTGGATGCGGCGCAATTATTACTCGACCAAGCGCGTATTGTTGAAGGTGAGGGCGTGGTGGATGCTGCGGCGTTTGCTAAAAGATTGAGTAATTTTATGTTAAAAGGTATGGCGGCTTAAGTTATTGCTGCAAAAAACAGCTAAACGCCGAAGCCAAAAAAAGGTGGGCTAACCCCCCACCTTTTTTATTGTGCAAAAAAACAAAAATCCTCCGACAAAAGATGTTCTCGCAAAAGATTGCAACTTCACTTTTCTTGCTTTATGTTTTCTCCCCAGATAATTGAGCGATTTTTAGATTGGGGTTTTATGTTAGAGTTTTTGCAAAAAGGTGGCTGGCCCGTGATGTCGGTTTTGCTGGTTCTTTCGGTTTATGCGCTGGCAGTATTCTTTTATAAAATATTCCAATTTTATACTGCGGGAGTCTTTAACAACCAGTTTGTTGAGCCAGTAATGGCGGATGTGAAGAAAGGTGAGTTGACTTTTGCCGAACAAAAATTGCTGAATGCGCGCGGTCCTGTTGCCACAGTTATGAAAGTGGCGATTGCTTGTATTACTAATCGGCACATGTCGCAAAAAAGCCGTGAAGCAGAGATTTCTCGCGTGGGCTCGGCGGAATTGCGTAATTTAGAATCGCACATGCGGGGCATGGAAATGGCGGGCAATGTTGGGCCGTTGCTGGGGTTACTGGGTACGGTTATTGGGATGATTGATACTTTTAAAGTATTGGGTAAAGCGGGTAGTCGGGTGGATCCTGCGATGTTGGCGGGTGGTATTTGGGAAGCTTTGATTAGTACCGTAGCAGGTTTGAGCGTGGCAATACCCGCGGTGATGATTTATTATTTGCTGGATGGAATAATTGAAAAAGTGCGGGCGACTATGCGCGATGTTACCGTGCAGATAATGGCGTTGGAAGATGAATTTATCCGCAATGAAAAAGAGCAAGACCGTCGGGAGATGTTGGAGCAGGAACGCCGCCTGCGTGAACAGCAGGAATCTTTAGAAAAAGCTATGGAGCAACAACGGACTACTCCGCAAAGTAGTTCTACTTTGCGCTTGCTTAGCCCATCTTATATACGTTTCTAGGGGGATATATGGACTTTGTCCGTACTCGCCGCCGAACGCGCCCTTTGCCGCTGACATCGTTGATTGATGTTTTATGCGTGCTGGTGATTTTTTTCATGCTTACTACCAGCTTTGTGAAGGTACAATCTTTGGAATTGAGTTTGCCTTCTCGTGCGGCGAGTAAAGAAACGGTAGTAACTTCCGATATTATATTAGTAAATATGTTTGCCAATGGGGCTTTGCAGATTAACGGTAAAATAGTCAGTGGCGCAGATTTTCGCGCTAATATGGCAGAATTAGTACATAATGCTCCCAAGCGCAAAGTTTGGTTACGTTGTGATGGCAATGCGTCTTTGCAAAAATTAATTACGGTGATGGATGCGATTTATCAATCTGGTGGGCGTAACTTAGTAGTTGATCGCTTGCCGGATGGAATAGACGTGCAAACGCCAGCACAGCAAGATGCTTTCGGGCGGCAATTATTAGATAATCCTTTGATGTTAGAAGGAGTCGTGCAAGATAATTCTCCGGAAGATGTGCAAAGCGGAACGGATGCGTTAAAAGGAGTTCAACCATGATAGAAATTGAAAGAACTATGCGTCCCGCAAGAGAAATCAGTATGATTCCGCTGATTAATGTGATTTTTATGTTGCTGGTATTTTTCCTGATTGCGGGGAATATGCAGCGTTTTGATGTGTTGTCGGTTGAGCCTCCGATTGCCGAAAATGGCGAAGATAGTGATCAAGCAGCCTTAGTGCTGGTGGTTGGGCGGCATCAGGAATTATTGTTAGAAGATGATATGGTGGAGGTGAAAGATTTAGTGGGATTATTACAGCCCAAATTTACTGCCCATCCGCAATTGCCGATTACTATCAAAGCGGATAGCAAAGCACAAACTGCACAAATACTGGATTTGTTAGAAAAAATTCAGCAAGCAGGTGGTGAAAATATTACTTTGGTTACGCAAAAACCGTAAGTTATATTTATTTGGACGTTCAAACGCCGTATCAGCTCACGCCAAACGATTGGCGGGGTTACAGTCGCAACCCTATACTAATTCCAATTTAGTATGGGGAATTTTAAAGTGGAATTAGTATATTATGAGTTCTTTTTTATATTCAGAATATCTGGAAAAGTTGGAGCAGCTGCAAGCGCATGAGCGCAAAGTGGCGACTCCGCCTTTTTTTATGATGATAATGGGTGCCTTTGCTTTGCATCTGTTATTTTTAGGTATTTACGGAATGGATAGAAAAGAAGTTGTGGAAGTACCAGTGCGCGCGCTTTCTTTGCATTTGGGTGGTGGGGGCTTAAAGTTAGTGAAGGGGGAAGTTGCGGCGGTAAAAGCAACGAATACTCCTCCTTTGGAAGCGAATAAAAAGAATTTAGTTACCCCCGATGTGAAAGCCCTGATTGGTAAGGGGGTAGAAGTAGAAAATAAAAAAATAACTCCGCCGCAGCCTGTTACGACAAGTCAGCCAGAAAAAGTTGAACCAGTCGTAACCAGTGAAAATAATGTGCAAGCAAGCGGGGTGGGAGCAGGAGTAGGAGCCGCCGCAGCGGGTGAGGCGAGCGCACGTTATACCCAAACCTTATCCCAATGGATTGTTCGCCGCCGTATTTACCCCATTCTTTCGCAAAATAAAGGGGAAGAGGGCTGGGTTATCTTGCGGGTACGTATCAACCGTAAAGGGCAAATTAAAAAACTCGCTATTGATAAAAGCTCTGGCTATCCATTATTAGACGCTGCCGCGATTGAATCCGCCAAACGTGCCAACCCTTTACCTGCCGTTCCGCGCTCTTACCCTGATGATAGTGAATTATTAGAGTTTCAGTTGCCTGTAGAGTTTAGATTGGTTAAATAATTATCATTAATATAAAATTATAGCTAATGTTTGTAACGCATTTAAAAACGGTGTTTTTTTGTTAAAATAGTTCTCTCCGTCGTCATTCCCGTGTAGACGCACTACTGTCCAATTAAAATTAAAAAGGTTTATATTGTATGTCTATCTGTATTAAAACAACTCTCCGTCGTCATCCCCGCCTTGTGCGGGGATCTAGGGCTACAAATTAGGTCTTTTTTGTGTCCCGAGATCCCCGCACAAGGCGGGGATGACGACGGAGAGTATTGATATA
>DIUV01000010.1 GCA_002423155.1 Alphaproteobacteria bacterium UBA6149 | reverse complement strand
CCCTAGATCCCCGCACAAGGCGGGGATGACAACTGAGAGTTCAAAGCAACATCTTTAAATATTTCTATTATTCAATATATTGTAGCCTTGTTAACCTTGCTGTCGTGTAGGGTGATAGGAAGTATAGTTGTTTAACTTTAAAATTACTCGTAATTTTAAAGTTAACGTTCAAACGCCCCACCTCTTATAAAAAGATATGGGGCTCACGCGGCACGGCTCATCAGGGTTGCGGCTAAGAATCTCTTTCACCACAAACGAAGCACTAACAAGTGGAAAAAGAGATTCTTAGCCGCAGCAGGAATGACGACGGAGAGAGTGATTTTGCAAAATAAATACTTCCTATTCAATAGCTTTGCAATATTAACGTTACTGTCGTGTCGAGTGTCAATTGGTGAAATTGCCCCAGCAAGTTTCTCCAGTGTTCTATAAATTTAAAAGGTCATTTAAGAGATAAAACACTATGTCATTCAAAATGATTCATTAATTACATCCAAAAGCAACTCCCCATCATGCAAATGCGGCGCATGCCCCGCTTCAGGCAACATAATCAATTTTGCCTGGGGAATAAACTCCGCCAATTTCTGGCTTTGTTTAGGGTGCACAATCGCATCATTTTGCCCATGAATTATTAAAGTCGGCGGAAAATGCAAAAAATCTTTTGCCTGCAAACGCTGCGCCTCTAGCGCTCCCAGCCACGGCAACCAAATATCTTTTTCCTTACTCCCAGCCCAAATATTATCCCCTTGCCCAATTTTTTTGATAATTTCCGCTTGGTTAATGTCGCCCTTAGCAATTAACCCAGCAAAACGGCGCGCGGTACGTTCGGGGTCATTACTATAACTTGCACGAAACAATTCAAAAGTTTGCGCATCCATTGCCTGTGAAAAATCAGGACTCGCCACAAATTGCAACGGCGCAGCTAATAAAACCAATTGCTGCGGAGCAATGAATTTACCCGCAATCGCCTGCATCAACAATGCCCCACCCAAAGACCAGCCAATCACCCGCACAGCTCCCGCCGCCTCACGAGCGATTAAATCTAAAGCCGCGGATACACTCTTACAGCCTGAATAATCCACATGCTGCGCATGGGGAAATATCTCCGCCAGCGCATCAAAGGGCTGCGCCCAGCCACTTAATATTATGGTTTTCATGGTGAAACATGCTCACTAGGCAACAAACTTCTTTCCAAGTGAATCTCCTTAATAAAACGAGTTTGAAAATAAACTTGCCCTTTTTTATTCCTATTCACGCTGCCCGCAGCTTCCATCAAGTCATAATTTGCTCTTTTTATATCAAAAGGAGGAGTAATTACATTAATCTTGAGATTAGTATTTTTCTTACGCGCCATTCGTATAGCTGGCGATATGTCGGAATCATTGGTAATAACCAACAGCTTATCGCTTATATGCTCATAAGCATCTTCTAATATAGCCAATGCAAGATTTACATCGGTTTCTTTTTCTTCATGTGTTTTCTTTTGATGCATTTCTCCATTATGGCGAAAATCTATAAATTTTTGTTTGAATTTCCCCTCCACAACCTGCACTCCATGTTGCATAAGTTCTTTGGTATAAAATTCATGTTTTATTTGTACTTTTAAGGGGGTGTGCTTAGGGGATGCAGTAAAAAACAAAACCCTATAAATTTCTTCATGCAAAGGATCAATAAAGCATTCAGCCAGTTTTACAACATTTACCCATTTCAAATGCGGCTTATTCAGCTTTTCTATCGCATGGTATAAGTTAAAACCATCTATCAATACACTAACTTTTTTCATCTTTTTTCAGAATATGGACATAAAAAAAGCCGCACCCCGTAGAGTGCGGCACACCACATAAGTAGCGTGTGTACAACATCATTATAGATAGAACAAAAAAACATGCAATAAAAATATTATTTGTGATTTACTTGCGCAACTGATTAAAATTACTACCGAGAAAACGAACCAGCCGCCCTACGCAAATATGGCTCCCTCTCCACCCCCAGCTTAGCATCCAAATAATCATGAAAGCTAACCTCCATAGCAATATCCCCCGCCTTACGGCTTGCGCAATAATCCGCCAATTCACGACTTAATTTATTAAAAACCCCTCGATCAATACCCGTTTCAGGATGATATAAAAACCCTAACCTTAAAGGATGATTTTGCCATTCAAAAACTTCTTCTATGCCATCGTCAGAAGTGGCAGAACTTTTTATATGTCTTGGCAGGTGATGCGCAGGGCAATATTGTTTGTGAGCACTATAAACCTCACTCGCATGCCCATCGGCAATTTCACCGCCTTTTGCTAAAGCAACAATTTTTCCATAAACCGAGTTCGCGGCTACATTTAACGAATGCACGCACACATTCGAGTCTTCCCCCCAAGAGTCGATAAAAACATTATCATCATTACCACTAGCAAAATGCCCCCGCATGCGCCCACTATCAATCCAGCTTTTCACCTTATTCTTAGGCACCACCCCCAAACCGCGTCGCTCTTCCGGCAGCGTACTTAACGGCACATTATCATGGGCTAAAAGGCGTAACGCCCCATTGCAAATGCCAATTATCGGCTTTTTTTCCACGCAGGATTTATCAATCGCTATTTTCTCAATCGTAGAACGCGCCATCTCCGCCGCAGGAACCACATCCGCAGCACTCACCGGCACATTATACCAAGAACCGGGCACAAAAAACACATCATTATTATCCGCCAACAACTCTTCGGCCGCTTGAATTAATTTATCCCTCTCCTGCAAAACCCAATCTTGCGCAGTGGGCGACAAATCTGCAAAAGAAGTTTTGCTCCAAGTTTTATCATCCAAACCAGTTATATTTTCATCATTTTGAATAAAAAACGGAATTTCGGCAACCTCCATCCCATTTACTTCAAAAATAGTCGCAGTTAATTCCATAAAGGAAAAACCTTGTTTTTTACCAATAAAAGCTACTTTGGGAGGATTATGCATGCGGATGATTTTTTATTGTATTAATTTTTATTAAGCTTTGTATATTTTTTTGGCGGAGATTTCAAGTATTTATTGATAAATTAATCCCCCAAAAACAAACAAGCCGCCTTGGTACGAGACCAAGACGGCTTATTTAAGGCTTATTTCTTTTTAGTTGTTGATACTGCTGGTTTTGCAGCAGGTTTTGCGCTCAACTTGCTCATGTTCATTGCCGATGGCTTTGCAGCTGGGGCAACGAGAGGAGGTTTAGCAGACAGCCTAGACATGTCCATAACTGGCTTTGCCGCAGGCGCTGGAGCTGGAACAACCGCAGCAGGTTTTGCAGACAACTTGCTCATATCCATCGCAGATGGTTTTGCAGCTGGAGCAGCGGCAACAACTGGTGCGGTTACAGGTGCGAAAGCAGGCTGAACAACTTGTTGCTGTTGTTGCAATCGCAACTTTTCCATCGCCAATTCATGATCGCGTTGTGCTTGCCGTTCTTGCAATTGCTGTTGGCTTTGCCAGTAATTATTACTCCCGTTAAAGCTAGCACCACCACCGAAAGTATTCGGCGTTGGCACTACCACAATTTGGGGCGATGCAGGCTGTGGAGCTTGCACCACAATTTGTTGCGGAGGTTGCGGAACATTTTGTGCAACCTGCTCATCATCCGAACAAGCCCACAAACCAAAGACTGCCAAAGAAACAACCAAAATCAAAACTAATTTTTTCATGATTTTTACCTATCTAGGTATATAAAAGATACCAACAACAAAATTGCTGGTGTAACTTTCTAAACAAAGGCTCTGCCTAATATTGTAAGAAAGCTTGGCTGATTTAGCAGATGATTTAATTCTTTTCAACCATAAAATTTACTTTTCATTAAGAAAGCCCACATTTAGATCGGCGAATTAATCAATCCCTGCGCTATTCTGTCGCTGATTTCCTGCAATTCACGACGAATCGTAAAGCCGTCTTTCTGTAATAGTGAAGGAATGTCGCGCCCCTGACGAATGACAGCGGCTACAGCGATTGATTTTTCGCCAATGGGAACATAGGCAACATAATGTTTATTGACTGGGTAAAGAAGCAAGCCAGTTCCGCCGCTCAAATCCTCGCTGGTCTTGTTGTTCTCTAAGGTTTTGAAATTTACTGCAACATATTCCAATCGTTCGTGCAGTTCAGTCAAATATTGCAATGTTCTTTCTTTACCCCAGCGCTCCAAAGACCAATCACCGACCTCGCGGATGTCATCCACTGCTCCGGGGGTCAGAAAATATTGGTGGCGAGTCACTATTTATATTCCTCGATGATGTCCAGAACGCTTTCCTTTGCAAATCGGTTGTTTTTGATATCGTCCAACCCGCGCCGTATTTTGGTTAGAACCGCCAAGCCTTCCATATCGCGGCGGATCAGGTCGCGGACATATTCGCTCGGCGTAGAATATACATCATTGTCACTAGCGCGTGTATCAACAAAGCGTCGCAATTCATCAGTCAGGGAAACATTAAGGCTGCTGCTCATGGTGGAATCCTTCTATTAGACTCATTTTGTACCACTATATCATACATGGCGAATAATATCAATATTCGACAAATTAATATGCTGGATTAGTTGCCACCCATTCACGCAATGCTGCATTAGCTATCGTCTGCCACCCTTTGCCCCGTGCACGCAAGGCAGCAACAATATTTGCATCCAAACGCAAAGAAACACGTTGCTTAGGATTTTGCAAGGGCGGTCTGCCAATTCGTTTAGCTTGCTTTAACTCTTTTGCTGCCACAAAAAACTCTGCGGGCAATAATTCCTTGACGGAAGTAAATTTAGAATCCTGCAAATCGGAATCTTCAACCACTATATCAGGAGCATATTCAATGACGAACCCATTGCTAGCCGTGAATGAATCAATTGTTTTTGGTGTTTTTTTCATAAAATTTTATCTCCCGTACATTTGCTTTGCGAAAACTTATGATACGCATTTATAATTTATGAAATTACCCCAACATTACCATTCATTAACGTACTGTTATATTTGTCCTTGGCTCATCAACACTTACCACTCCTTCATGAATTAACAAATTATTTTCTAATTCATGCTTGCTGATAAGTTCTTCAACTTGTTTTACAAAATCTGGACTTCTTGTATTTATAGCTGATTGAACCATACTATGCATTAATGGTGTTGCCATACCTGAATTAAATAAAAACTGTTTATTGATAAGCTTTTCAACAAAACTTTTGAACGCTGGATCAGACCAGCATTCTGATATCTTTTGTTTCACAACTAATTTTAATTTATCTTTTATATGAAATTTCTGACCTAAATACACTATTTCACCTGGCGGGACAAAATCATGCTTCATCTCGTTCATACCAGTTTTTGATTCTTTTTCTTTGTCATTAAGATAATTAAATTCTCTCGCAAAAATAGAAATTACAGTACTCCAACTTTCCTGATCAGTTAACGAAACTCCATTTTCGTGAGATATACATTCTATATATTTCTGCAATCGTTGTAATTGCTCTAAATGCTCTTCAATTAGATCTTCTAAGTGATCATGGGTTTCTTCTAATCTTTTATTATATAATATACCAATATTGGATATTATTTCTTCTTTAATATGGACATTTTCTCTCTGAAACACATCTAACAGATTTTTCAGCTTAATATGAGGAGATCGACCATAATTGTATTTTTCGAATACACTATTGCCGTCAAATATTTCAAAACCCCCTAAAGTCTCGTCTGTTTTATCAGAAACATATTTAAATCCTAAATCTTCCCACTGATTATGCTTTAATCCAGCAATCTCAATACAACCATGATTAAATCTACCTATTCTTACCGCTCTTTCAGGAAAAAGACGCATCAAGGCATCGACCAAAGCTTTTTTAGTAGCATCTTTAAATAAAGCTGGATGCATTTCTATAGCCGAACCTTCACATTGTGGAATAGATAACTTATTATTAAGAGAGCGCTCTACCAGATCTTGTGACTCAATAGGATATAAGGCATTCGGAATTTGTGTTAACATTCCTCTATCAATAATAGCTAAACTTTTTTCTCCTTTTTCAGACGCTCTATTAAGAGCATTTTTTGTTTTTAATGAAATAAATTCCCCGTCCTTCATAATTCCGGGAACTGCATGTCCATTTTTAGAGTCGCCCTCCCATTTTGCATGCGTAGCTCTTCTCTCCTGCAATGCTAATTTTAACAAAATAATTTGTTGTAATTTTGCATTATTTTCACCAAAAGCAGTGTTTTTACTAACTATAATTCCAGTTACGTCATTTAAAATTGCTTTATAAAAATTTGCTCCTGAACAGTTGGTTCCAGAAAAATTAACATCCGTAAGATCCGACGAGAAAAAATTTACGTTGGAACAATTGGCACCTGATAAATCAATTCCAGAAAGATTACATTTGGAAAGATTTATTAGATTTCCTTTATTAAAAACATCATAATAAAATTCAGGATGAAATGACTTTATTGCTTGTTCAACGTGCTTAAGATCTATCCTAAAGCCCATACATATATTGTTCTGTAGCCGTATGTTTTCGGCACTTATAGACTCTTTCCCTTCTTCTTTTAATATTCTAAGATGTTCTGGATATGCCATAGTTCCAACCAACAACAATTAATTTGTTTTTAACAATCACAATATTATCAAATAAAAATAAAACCCTAAACAACAGTGCCTTTTATAAATAACGGCACTGTTGTTTAGAGCAAAATCCCTATAGTTTTAAAAATGTTTTTTAAACCTTTCTATCTTCTAAAGTTATGCTGCACTAATCTATCTTTTAGAGAATTAACAGCTACATCATTTAAACTTTTTAATTCTATTTCTGTTAAATCACGATCACCAAATTGCGATTTAAACTTCTCCGTGTCCTGAACTGCTTCTTTAAAAGCAGCAATGTAATTATGAACACTATCACGTGTGACACTAAATCTAGTCCTTGCGTCAGAATCATTAGAAATTTTCTTTTCATCCTGCCCAGTGTAATCCTGCAACAATTTTTGATAAAGGTCTTCCTTACTCTCGTTTGTAAGATAGTTTTTTTCGAGAGCCAAATTACGTTCTTTGTCTCTTTCATCTAAAACAACCTCACCCACATCTAACTTTAATTTATCAGCATTCGGTGATTCAATAAGTTTATTGAATTTCTCAACTATATCTACTAATTCACCTGCCTGTTTTCTTGCTAGAGTAGCAGCTTCATTTATATCCCCATCTATGCTTTTTTCATCAGCACGAGAAGACACTACATCAAACTCAATACTTACCAACCATTTTCCAACCCTCATAAAAATTAAACTAACTTAACCATGGGTTAACCATTAACAGATAAATCCATTATTTTCAATGGTAGTTTTATGAAGCTTTTGTTACAACAGACCTTCTCAGAAACTAAATCTAAATCTGTTGATATTACTATTGCCAGCGGCATAGGCTGGCTAGTCTATAAAGCGATAGGAAATAATAAAGATGCAGAGCATATAGTAGTTCCAAATAAGAATTCC
>DIUV01000018.1 GCA_002423155.1 Alphaproteobacteria bacterium UBA6149 | reverse complement strand
GAGGCTAAATGTACTTTTCCCAGTTTAGCGCTAATAATCCCTGAATTTAGAACATTGGGAGCGACAAACCCGATTAAGCCCGCCTCTTGCGCGGTGATTTGCCCTTGATTGATAATGGCAGCTTGAGGATTTCCTGCTTTATCTAGTTTTAGCTTGCCCGCTTGCATGAATTTAGCATTATCCACATCCGCAGTGCTGGCAATTAGGCTATTCACATCCACTTGCGCATTTTTGCCGAATAAAATGCCGTTTTGATTAATAATCAGCACCTTGCCATTGGCGGTCAGTTTTCCGTCTATCTGGCTAGAAGACTTACTGTTAACTCGATTGAGAATAATAGAATTATTGCCAGATTGATGAATCTCGGTTTGTTCTCCTTTAGCAATATCAAACCCCCGCCAGTCAATTATGGCTTTATCGCTATGTTGGATGATGTCTAGTTTATTCACAGAACCATTTATGCTCACCTGACCAGCGCTGACTTTGCCACCAACGGGGTTAGCAAAAGCAGGAGGATTGAGCACGCAGAAAAACAGCCCTATAAATATTTTTGAGAGCGCAAATCTTAACTCTGTTTTTTTCACTATTGCACACCAACATTATTTATTTGTTTTAAAATATCTTACCTATGATAGATTTTATCATAAATTAATGCCGCTTAAAAATTCCTAACTATTTGCAGCAATATTCTTGGATCACGTGGGGATTCTCCGTATAGAGGGCTGGAGATATCACGCATCAATGGCCACGCTAAGCCAAGATTTGCAGACAAACCAACATCCGACAAAGCACGTACTCCGAACCCGATTGATGATGCTTTTTCTGAATAAGCCTGACCTGTGTTTTTATTCCATACACCACCAACATCATAAAAAACATAAGGTTCAAAACCAGAATTTTCTCCGCTATAACGACTATAACGCAACTCAATTGAGCCGCTCAGACCATTATCTCCGGTGATTTCTGAAGAATCAAATGCTCGTCCGATAGTTTGTCCACCAAAACCAAATTCTTCCGAAGAAAAAAGCGAGCCAGAGGCAATCTGGGCTTGAACTCCCAACTGAACCGACCAATTATCGACAATGGATTGCAAGCGAATGACAGATAACTCCAACTTCGTAAAATCTGGTTTTGCTTGAGCGCGTGATAAATTAGCATCTCGCACGTCACTCGCACCCAACCCGGCGATCCCTTGGCTTAAGGTAATATCTAGCGCATTACTACCCAACCAACTATCCGCCCCGTTCCAGCTGGCATTGGCACGCAAGGCTCGTATATGATCTTGCGAGGAAGTGGTAGATAATAATTCCGTATTACTATTTCTGCCGTCTAAAGTTAGTTTAAGAGATAGGTTTTCTTGGCGCTGCCGCAACAACTGGTAGAGCAAACTAACACTTAAAAATTCCGAATTACTTTTAACATCCAGAGGCTTCAGGTAAAACCCTGGTTTTGCTTTGGTAACGCTTCCTGACACATCAATTATTAAATTAGGCGCAATAGCCACCGAATGCCCCAAAGCGAAATAATTAATTTCATCAGCGGGGGTGCTGGTCAAGACCGACAGAGAGGTTTGCTGTAAATCAAGCAGGCTTTTAGAATAAGATAGCATAACTTCGTGCGGACCTAAAAAGCGTGAGCTAAAATTATCAAAACTTAGTTTTCCACTGCCCGACTTACTCGTTTTCACCAGATTTAATCGAACTGCGCCAGCCTCTTCGCCGCGGAACGAAGAGAGCACGCCTTGAAAACTTAAGCCCGGCAAATCATTTACCCGCAAAAGGAAGCTCTCCATTTGCGCGGAAGTTAACGGTTTGTGCTTAATTAATTTATCAATATATTTTTGCAACATAGCAGAATCTGCTTGCTTGCCATCAACGACCACCTCGCCAACAAAACCTTCCACAATTTTTATATTAACCACCCCGTTGGTAATTTTTTGATTGGGAATATATGCCAAAGAAAGGAAATACCCGTTATCTTTGTAATGTTTAGTGATTTTATCAGCAATAATATAGACCTTATCCAGCCCAACCTGTTTACCCAAATAATCGCCATAAAGAGCTTGCAACTGCTTTTCATTAAAAACGGTTACTCCATCAATTTGCAGATTTTTTAAAACAAACTGTATATTTTCGGCTCCCTTTGGCGTAGAAACTCCCGAATTTTTCAACTCAGGAACAAAAACCTCACGAGATGAACGCTTAACCCCCGAAACGCTAGTCTCTGGCTTAAAACGCCCAGCATCCGCAGAACCAACTATAGATTGAGCGGTAGCAAAATCGGGCAGCAAAACAAGCAGCCCCACACAAGCCAATAAAGTTCTGTGCTTTCTCAACATATTAAATCCAACCCATCAATCAAACGCAAAACACGCGACCATATATTATAAAACGACTTATTTAATAATATATTGAGGTTTTTGGCAATCTTATTGTGGATATGCACCCATAAAAGGGACGTTAGTATGGTAATATTACAACTCTTGTCAATTGTGGTTAGTAATAGTTATAGCCTCCCATCCGACACGGCTGCGCTATAATATTTCCAGCGCACGCGCTTGAAGCTCCAACAGAGAATCCGAACAATTCAAGGGCATCTCTAATAACCCATTCTGGCGGCAAACTTATCTGCGATGGAGCAACGCCTCCATACTCACGTATGAAGTATAAGCTCCCAATATTTTTTGAGAAGTATTGGCGCCGCTCCATGCCTAAGCATTTTGCTCGCCATAATGGGTTATTAGAGATGCCCTGCTATTTAACGCGGACAGATGATTAGCTCGCGACACAAGTATTTTTTAACTTGACCAACGTACCCTTGCACCGTACAACCATCCCATGATTATAGAAAAATTTCCGCCACAAAGGGCTAAGGATGCTCTATGAAAATGATGGTCTGCTAGGCGTATCTGCGGCATCAGCAGGTAAAATCAAACGCATTCTTGCGGCTTTAGAATTCGCTGATGATTTATCTCAAATATCTAGTTTACCTAGGTGGAAATTACACCAGTTAAAAGGCAATCGTAGTGGAGAAATAGCATAACCATAACGGGCAATTGGAGATTTACATAACTGATATAGATTTAGAAGATTATCATTAGGAAAAACGACTATGTATATGAAAAACCCTCCGCATCCAGGGGCAATGATTAAAGAAGACATTATTAATGCTTTGGGCTTAACCATCACCCATGCGGCAGAAATTCTTAAAGTTCGTCGAGCGACTTTATCAAATGTAACTAATTGCAAAGCGGCAGTTTCTTCAGAAATGGCATTACGTTTGGAAAAAGCTTTTGGCGTAAGCATGGATTTATTGATTAAAATGCAAGCAGGATACGATGCTGCACAAGCACGTTTAAATAGTCATAAAATTAATGTGGCTCGCTATTTACCTAACTCTACTAATATCTGATGTTCACCTCCCCCCTAACTCAACGCCGCCTCCGCCAATTCTGCGCTAACCGCCGCGGCTTTTGGGCTTTGTGGATTTTTTTATGCTTGTTTTTCCTCACGCTACCTGCGGAATTCCTCGCCAATGACAAGCCGATTTTATTATCCTACCAACATAAATTATATTTCCCTATTTTCAAAGCCTACCCCGAAACCAGTTTTGGCGGCGAGTTAGAAACCGAAGCCGACTACCAAGATTCTTACGTGAAAGAAAAAATCTCCGCACAAGGGTGGATGCTCATGCCCCCCCTACCCTATAACTACAAAACCATTGATTATTCCGCCAGTCGCTCCCCCTCGCCCCCCTCCAAACAGCATTGGCTGGGAGTGGATGACCAAGGGCGCGATGTTTTAGCGCGACTGATTTATGGGTTTCGTATTTCGGTGTTGTTTGCGCTAATTCTCACCAGCGTAAGCACGATTATTGGCATTTTTGCAGGTGCCATTCAGGGTTATTTTGGCGGCAATATTGATTTGCTTTTCCAGCGTTTTATCGAAATATGGTCAGGGCTACCCATGCTCTATCTATTAATCTTGCTTTCCAGCTTTATTGAACCTAGTTTTTTCTGGCTGCTGGGCATTATGCTCTTATTTTCCTGGATGGATCTTGTTCATATTGTCCGCGCAGAGTTTCTCCGTGCGCGGAATTTTGATTATGTCCGCGCAGCGCGTGCCCTCGGGGTGCCCGAATTCACGATTTTACGCCGCCATGTACTGCCAAATGCGCTGGTTGCCAGTGTAACCATGCTCCCATTTTTGTTAAATGGGGCGATTACCACCCTGACTTCGTTAGATTTTTTAGGTTTTGGCCTGCCAGTTGGCTCGCCCTCGCTGGGCGAGTTACTTGCGCAAGGCAAAGCCAATCCCCAAGCACCCTGGTTGGGAATAACAGGCTTTTTTACATTAGCGGTACTATTGGCTTTATTGATTTTTATTGGCGAGGCTGTGCGTGATGCTCTTGATCCGCGCAAAATTTTTGCAGCTGAGCAACGATGATTAATAAAACGTTCAGTCGCCACTAAGGCTCACGCCGCATGGGTGGCGAGTTTGCGGTCGCAAACTTTATAGAAAGCTCTGCAAAAGCAGAGCTTTCTATATAAAACGATGCTAAAAAGTCGCGCTTAAAAAAAACTTGTCATAAAAAACTATACTTAATGCTTTTTTAGTTTTTCTATTCTATATCATGTATAAATATAACATTAAGTGGTCTATTATTAGATATTTGGTTGGGTTAAAATGAACTTTATTGTTGGATTAATAATCGTTATTGGCTCGGTAATTGGGGGGTATATCCTCAGCCATGGTAAAATTGAAGTTCTTTGGCAACCATACGAGCTACTTATTATTTTTGGTGCTGCCGTAGGGTCTTTCTTTATTGGCTCATCGGGCAAATTGAAAAAGGACGTTTTAAAAAGCTGCAAAATATTGCTTAAAGGTAGCCCCTTTAAAAAGAAAGATTATTTAGAATTATTATGCCTGCTTTATGCCACCTTCAAGCTTATGCGTAGCAAAGGCATGTTAGAGATGGAAGCACATATTGAGCACCCGCATAACAGCTCCTTATTTGGCAATTATCCCACTTTTATGAAAAACCATCATGCGGTTAATTTCTTGTGCGATTATATTCGCTTAATGACCATGGGGGTAGAGGATCATTATAAGCTAGAAGATTTGATGGATCGTGAAATTGACGTACACAAAAAAGAAGGCGAACATATTTCCCACAGCATTGTTAACTTGGCAGATGGCATGCCTGCACTTGGTATCGTTGCCGCGGTACTCGGGGTAATTATCACTATGGGAAGCATCACCGAGCCACCCGAAGTTCTGGGTGAGCATATTGGTGCCGCATTGGTGGGTACGTTTTTAGGGGTATTATTATCTTACGGTATTTTTGCTCCCGTTGGTCGTTATATTGGAGACTACAAGGCAGATGAGGTTGAATATTTGCGCTGTATTAAGATTGCGCTGATTGCCCATTTAAAAGGATTAGCTCCAGCTGTTTCCGTAGAATTTGCTCGTACCGCATTAACTTTACACGAAAAACCTGAATTTAGCGAAGTAGAGCAAGCCTGCTCTTCTAGCTGATAGTTCTTCTAATTTTAGATAGCTGAGATAAAAATGGCGGAAATCGAACAACCCATAATCATCAAAAAAATCACCATTGACGGCGGCGGAGCTCATGGTGGCGCTTGGAAAGTTGCTTATGCTGACTTTGTAACCGCGATGATGGCGTTCTTTTTATTGCTCTGGTTATTATCTTCTGTACCCCAAGACACCAAATCAGGATTAGCCGAGTTTTTTACGCCCACCGTCGGTATTAAAGACTCAAAAGGGATTGGCTTCCAAGGTGGCGCCTCGCCCACGGATTCAGGCACCAGAAAAAGTGAGCTTACTCCCGTAGGCATAATATCTGGCAGCCCAATGACGGGGCAGGCATCCCAAGACCCATCAAAACCAGCTCCCGTAGATGCTAAGGAAGAAGGCGAATTATTTGTTTCGGGCGCGAAAGATATAAAGAAAGCCATGGAAGATGATCCCAGCATGCGGGCTTTACGAGATAATATCGTGGTTGAACAATCACCTGAAGGTTTAAAAATAGAAATCACGGATTCTGATAAATTCCAGATGTTTTTCCCTGGCAAAGAAGATTTAAGCGAATATGGTCGCCGGGTTTTAAAGAAAATGCTGCCGATTATTGAGCGCATGCCTAATCATATATCTATCACCGGTCATACGGACGCATCTCCCTTCAGCGGTGGCGCTCAATATGGCAATTGGGAGCTTTCAACGGGGCGGGCAACCGCAGCCAGACGTTATCTCTTGAGTGAAGGTATGTATCCTGAACGCGTGGGCAAAGTGGTTGGTCGCGCCTCACAAGAATTATTAATCGAAAACGACCCCAAAAATCCGCGCAATCGCCGTCTAACGGTTATTTTATTACGCGGCTCCTACGTTACCACTCCGATTGAGCAAGACGCAGCACCAAGAGAATTATTAAAAACTCCGCGCGCTAAACTTCCAAAAACCAAGGAAGCAGAAAAACCCGTCGAAAAAATAAATGAAAAAACCATCTTAAAAGATGCCCAAAAAGATAAAACCTTAAAGGACGTACCCGCGGTTGAAGAGAAAAAAGGTTCCATGCTCTCCGCCCCCAATATTAAAGGCTTAACCGCTGAAGAAAAACCTGCTTCTGCATCAAAGAAATAACAACTTCTCATTTCATTTACGCACGCAATCAATATAGGGGACCTCCACCCTACACGACAGCACTATTAACAACCACCATCACATTGAATAAAAATGATTTTTTGCAAAAGCCAATCCGTTGTCATACCTATGCAGGGCCACTACTGTCCAAGTAAATTTATTTNNGGACACAAAAAAGACCGAATTTGTAGCCCTAGATCCCCGCACAAGGCGGGGATGACAACGGATAGTTGTTTTAATACAGATGCATATATAATATAAACCTTTTTAATTTTAATTGGACAGTAGTGGCCGCAGGGCGGTATGACAACGTATGGATTCCCCATATAATTTGCTGTTATATAATGTAAAATCATGTTGTTAATAGTACTGTCGTGTAGGGTGAGGAACCTCTAAAAATTCACTATGACGAGGGAGTTTCTAGGCATTTTCGCACGCAGAACCTAGGCGTAGCAAAGCTACGTTGAGGATAGAGGCATTGCTTCATTGCATATAAATTTGCTGACCAGTTTGGATTAATATAGGTGTCCTATATTGTGTAACGACCTCAAACGATATACATCATTTTGTATATAACCACACAAAAAACCAATAATTCTCATTCTTTATAAAGAGATTAGCAAAATAAATTGCAAAAAACATTTTACATTCACAAAAAATCTGCTATGCACATCTTCCACTAAATCGCAAGCAGCCCCTCATAAAGCTTTGCCCCTGATTTAGTGGTTGGTTAATGTTTTTTGCGAGGCTTTATGACATGCGATATGAATCTGTTGAATCGGCGGTAAAGAATCTCCTACCGGAGAAACCGTTACACGTGTATCGCCCCGCCGCAATCGAGCGGGCAGCACAATTTTTTATCTCTAAATTTTCTGCAAATCTTAATAGCAAGATTATGTTCGCGGTTAAAACTAACCCCGAGCCTATAGTGCTGCAAGAACTCTACCAACAAGGCATCCGCTCGTTTGACGTGGCGTCTTTGGCGGAAGTTGAGTTGGTGCGCGGAATGTTTCCGGATGTGTCCATTTATTTCATGCACACGGTAAAATCCCGCCGCGCCATTCGCGAGGCGTATTTTACTCATGGCGTGCGCGATTTTTCTTTGGATTCGGATGATGAATTAGCCAAAATCCTGACTGAAACTGGGCATGCAAAAGATTTAAATCTTTATGTGCGCCTAGCCATCCCTAATAATTATGCCGAACTTAATCTTTCGGGCAAATTTGGCGTGGCTTTGGACTTGGCGCCCGAATTATTACGCAAAACCCGTAAAGTTGCCAACCGTCTGGGCGTATGTTTCCATGTCGGCTCGCAATGCATGCACCCGGATGCGTATCGCTTAGCCATCCGCATGGCACAAAGAGTAATCCGCGAAGGTGGAGTGGAAGTGGATGCTTTGGACGTAGGCGGCGGCTTTCCCTCCATCTATCCCGGCATGCATCCGCCAGCTTTGGCTGAATATTTTGACGCCATCCACGAAGAAACTAAAAGCATGGTCGAAAAAGGTTGCCAACTAATGTGTGAACCAGGGCGCGCCTTGGTAGCAGAAAGCGGCTCAGTAATTACACGCGTGGAGCTCCGCAAAGGCAGTCATTTATATCTTAATGACGGCACTTATGGCAGCTTGTTCGACGCGGGCTTTCCGCAATTCGTGTACCCGGTACGCGCATTGCGCATTACGGGTGAATGTGCCGCCAACGCCCTACCTTTTAGCTTCTTTGGCCCCACTTGCGACACGCTCGATTATATGAAAGGCCCGTTCTTCCTCCCCGAAGACATCGCCGAAGGTGACTATATCGAAATCGGTCAATTAGGCGCCTATAGCCGCTCATTAGTAACTAATTTCAATGGTTTTTCCCCTACGGAAGAAATTATCTTAGTTGATGATGATCCGCTGATGAGCATGTATAACAAAACTCGCCAACCACAAAGTGCTGAGTCATTGGCGGCTTAGTTGGTGGGAATGTAGTAATAAAAGGCGGAGGAACATTTAAGTTTCTCCGCCTTTTTTTGTTTAAACATAATTTTTCAATCTACATGACATTTTTTACTTTTCTTCACCCTCTCCATTGTCATTCCTGCGCGGCTAAGAATTTCTCTTTCCATTATAGAATGACTGATTTGGGGCGACAGAGATTCTTAGCCGCGCAGTAATGACGACGGAGAGGGTTGAAATATAATGAATATCTTGTTTTTAACAATCCTATCGTATAAAACAACAATTGTCACAAAAACTTAACATTTATTTTACTATTTTTATGTTATGGTGAAGATGGTTAATAATATAAAACGATTTGCCTATTTATTCTGGGCGATGAAATAAGAGGGGTTAGGGTTATGGCACAAGAAAATGAGAATAGAGCAGAAGGCGAGAAAGTTTTTGGTGATATGATGTCTGCACTATCGCAAGCTGCTGATTTAGGAATTAGAGCATTAGGCGCAGCCTCTTTGGAAATAAAAGAACAACGTGCAAGCTTAAGTCAAGACTTTGAAGATATTGACAAAGCAGCAACCGCATTACATGCAGAAGCATCCCAAAGAGTAGAAAACCTAAAACATAATGCACAAAGTATCGCAACCGCAGTAAAAGAAGCCCCAGGACATTTTGTCGATGGTGTAGCGGCTGGAGCAGAAGCGGTTGAAACTGCATACGCATCTGCGGATCGTGCAATAAAAGGCGCAGAGAAAGAAGCACATGATTTTGCAGTACAGAAAGCTGCTGATGGTATTGAAGTTGCTGTAGCCGTTAAAGATAAAGCCCTTGAACTAAAAGAAGCTGGAGACCACAAACTTGCCGAAGTTAGAGATGGTATTGGTCATGCGGCGGTACAAGCTGGGGTTAAGGTAATTGAAACAACTGTAGCGGCAGACCATGCAGTGGATGAAGTAGAGAGAACAATAAAAAATGAAGCTGTGGCAGTCGGAGGAGCTATTGCACATGGCACAGTAATAGCCCATCAAAATGCTGTAGAAGGTGGCGTTATTATAATTGAGAATACCGTAGCAGCTAAAGATAGAATTGTTGAAGATTTTAATATGGGAGTAAATGCGGCCAAACAAGAAGTAAAAAGCGCAGCAGTGAATGCGGTCGATTACACAATAGCAAAACTTCATTCTGCAATATCAGGACTTACCGAAATTAAGCTTGCGGTGAACGATGTAGATAAAAGCACACTACTTGCCGATGGCGCATCACCAGCTAACACCCAAGACAAACCAAAACCGAAAGTCATGCAAGCAGGACTATAAACCTCACCACCCTTCCGACTGCATCTCTAATAACCGCGAGACCGTACGGGCAAATTCGAAATTGCCGTCACCTTGTGGATAGAGAAGCTCGGGGGGAGTGGCGGCGCTGACTATGGTTTTCGTTTTTTGTTCGTAAAGCACGTCAATCAACGTTACGAATCTTTTGGCTTCATTGCGTTGTTCGGACGAGAGCACATGGATTTCGGCAATGATTATGGTGGAGAATTTTTGGGCGATGGATAAATAATCGCTGGCGCCTAAGGCTTGTCCGCAGATCTCGGCGAAGCTAAACCACGCCACACCGCCGCCAAATTGGCTAATATGTATTTTGCGTGCTCCCGGCTCGTTACTTTGGGCAAAGAAGAAATCGCCGCTTTGTATCTGCACATGGCTAGTTAAACTCACAAAGATTTCTTGCAAAGCAAGACTGGTTTGCGCATTCAGGGGTGTCAACCAGCGTTGTTGCAACGCTTGCTCACGCCCGAGGCGATAATCCTTAGGCGCTAATAATTCTTGTATTTCTAAACTATCTTGCAGGGTTTTTATGAAGGGTAAAAATAATTCGCGTTGCAATCCGTTTAAATAAAGCTGCTCCGGGGGGCGGTTAGAGGTGAAGACAACCACCATCTTTTGCGCAAACAAGGCAGAAAACAGGCGCGAAAGTATCATTGCGTCAGCAATATCATGCACTTGCAGCTCATCAAAACAAAGCACCCTATATTTTTTTACTAAATTTTCTGCCACTAAAGTCAACGGGTCGTTCTGGGGAGAGTTTTGGCGGATTTCATGGATTTGCGCATGAATATCACGCATGAATTCATGAAAATGCTGGCGGAGTTTCTGGGAGAACGGCAAACTGGCAAAAAACAAATCCATCAACATGGATTTTCCGCGCCCCACCTCACCCCATAAATAAATTCCTTTGGCGGTGCTCGGCGTGGG
The DNA here is from genome assembly GCA_002423155.1 of Alphaproteobacteria bacterium UBA6149. Lineage (GTDB taxonomy): Bacteria > Pseudomonadota > Alphaproteobacteria > Rickettsiales > UBA998 > UBA6149. Next base: position 6,205 of record DIUV01000018.1, on the reverse strand, counting down.
GCGTGCAAAAAAACGCTCCCAGGAGTTTTTTTTGTCAACCGCACATAATTCATCAAACAAATTCTGCAAGCGCATTACCAGCATTTTTTGTGCATTATCGGGGCGGATTTCACATTGTTCGAGTAAGCGATTATAACGAGATAAAGGATTTTCCATGTTTATTTGTTGTGTTAATGTATTATAGATAGGTTAATTTATACTCGAGACTTTTCATAAAAACAAAACATTATTATATATCAGCACCATCCGTCGTCATTCCTGCGTAGGCAGGAATCTCTGCCATCCCAAACAAATCATTCGCAAGTGGAAAAAGAGATTCTTAGCCGTGCAGGAATGACGACGGAGAGTGTGTAAAAAAAACAAAAAAGTGTCAGGTAACGTTAAATAACTTACAATACTTTATATAAACAACTGGTAAACAAAAAATGCTCTTAATTGAACGCACCCCCCAAGAAACCCGCGCACAAATTGCTAAATGGCAAGCAGATGGGCAAACTATCGGCTTTGTGCCGACTATGGGCGCACTGCATGCTGGGCACATGTCCTTGATAAATAAGGCACGTGAGCATTGTGACAAAGTAGTCGCTAGTATTTTTGTAAACCCCACCCAATTTGGCGCCGGAGAAGATTTCAGCGTCTATCCCCGCGTGTTTGACCGCGATTATGACTTGCTTGCTCAACATGGGGCGGATTTAGTTTTTTTACCCGACATCCATGATATTTACCGCGAAAACTTCGCCACCAGCGTAGAAGTTAGCGGCATTACTGATGTTTTATGCGGCGCCGTCCGTCCGGGGCATTTTAAAGGCGTGGCAACCGTGGTTACTATTTTGTTGAACATCATTCAGCCGCAAATCAGCTTTTTTGGCGAGAAAGATTATCAGCAATTACAAGTAATCCGCCGCTTGCATCATGATTTATATCTTTTTGGCGAAATTATGGGCGTGCCGACCTTACGGGAGGCGGATGGTTTGGCAATGTCTTCGCGCAATGCCTATTTATCTCCCGAAGAACGCAAGAAAGCGGCGAAGATTTATGCGGTTTTGCAGCGGATAAAAACTAATATTGCGCATAGTGAGCTCGAAGATTTACTAACGCAAGGACGCGAAGATCTGCAAGAAATTGGGTTTAGTATTGATTATTTAGAAGTTCGCCACGCGCAGACTTTAGAGCTTTTGCAAAATGCTATTCCGGGGAGTCGTCTGTTGGTTGCAGCACGGCTGGGTGGTACGCGGCTTATTGATAATGTTGAGCTGTAACCCCCTCTCCCTCTGGGAGAGGGCTGGGGTGAGGGTACTTGCAAAAAACTAGGATGTCACTAATTTGGGGCAAGCACCCCTCACCCCGCCCCTCTCCCAGAGGGAGAGGGAGTTACCTCGCGGCTAGTGTTTGAAATGTCTAATCCCTGTGAACACCATAGCAATTCCGTGAGCATCCGCCGCTGCTATCACTTCTTCATCACGCACTGAACCACCCGGTTGAATAATTGCGGTTATCCCTGCTTCTGCTGCTGCGTGAACATTGTCATCAAAGGGGAAGAACGCATCGGAGGCTAACACCGAACCTTGCGGTCCTAAGCCTGATTCTGCGGATTTGCGGCAGGCCAGATGCACGCTATCAACTCGGCTCATCTGCCCTGCGCCTAACCCAGTTGTGTGCAAATCTTTTGCCAAGACTATCGCATTAGATTTAAGATGTTTGGCTACGGTAAAAGCAAAGCGCAAATCCTGCAATTGTTGCTCGGTCGGCGCTTTTTTACTAACTACTTGCAATTCTTGCTCAGAAAACACGCAATCATCTTCTTGCTGTAATAATAAGCCACCCGAAATGGTGCTGATGCGCATATTCGCCAGACCAGCCCCACGATTTTTGCCAGCTAATAATACGCGCAGATTTTTCTTTTCTGCCAATATCGCTAAAGCATCCGCATCCGCAGCGGGGGCGATGATAACTTCGGCGAATAAACCTGCAATTTCCTGTGCGGTTTGCGCGTCTAAACTACGATTAACCGCGATGATGCCGCCAAAAGCACTTTTACTATCTGCCGCCAGCGCTTTTTTATAAGCCTGCACGAGATTTTCCGCCGAGGCAACTCCGCAAGGATTAGCATGTTTAATAATAGCAACGCTAGGAGCGGTGAATTCCTGCACCAAATTCCATGCGGCATCTGTATCGTTAATATTATTATAACTTAATTCCTTACCCTGCACTTGCCGCGCATTTGCTAAACATCCGTCAAATATATCCGTTTGATAAAAAGCGGCACGTTGATGGGGGTTTTCGCCATAGCGCAAAGCTTGTTTTAAATTCGCCGTTATCTGCAAACGATTAGGAAAGCCGCCCTCGCCTTCTTGCCCAGCAAACCATTGACTGATAGCATTATCATAAGCCGCCGTGCGTGCAAAAGCTTTGGCAGACAAATTACGGCGCAAGCTAAGGTTGGTACAGCCATTATGTTCGCGCATTTGCTGCATTACCAACGCATAATCTTCTGCTTGTGTTAGCACCACTACATCATGGAAATTTTTCGCCGCAGAGCGAATCATCGACGGGCCGCCAATATCAATATTTTCTACGCATTCTTCGGCACTGGCTCCTCGTGCTACGGTTTGTTCAAACGGATAAAGATTGATAACCACCAAATCAATCGCTTCTATATCATGCTCTTGCATAGCCTGCTGATGGCGCGCATCACCCCGTTTTGCTAAAATACCCCCATGAATTTTGGGATGCAAAGTTTTCACCCGACCATCCATAATTTCGGGGAACCCTGTATGGTCAGAAACATCCTGTACGATCAGACCTTTCTCACGCAATAAATTAGAAGTACCCCCCGTAGAAAGCAAACGCACGCCCTGCTCTTGCAAAAATTGACAAAATTCTAAAATGCCCGTTTTGTCCGAAACCGAGATAAGGGCAGTTTTTATTTTACGCATGGTTAGTCCTTATAATTAAAAAAAGATTGTGTACCCTACACAACAGCATTATTAACAATATGTTATATATTGAAATATAATTATAAAAAACCATTCTCTCCGTCGTCATTCCTGCCTGCGCAGGAATGACGACGGAGAGAATGGTTTTAACAAAACATTGTTGTTCTTTAGTTGCTTTATAATATTAAGATTGCTGTCATGTAGAATGAAGATTGTGTTTATAATCCCGAATTTTATAATCATCCACAAAATTCGGGAACTAATAAATGCAAAATTTCGCGGGCGGTTTTTGCATCTCTGGCTTTGCAAGCTGACCATAAATCATCTAAATTAGCGAAAGTTTCTGCACTGCTTTGTGCCAACATGATGCTGGCATGGGAAGTTTTTTCCAAGGGTTCATCTTTATAAAACAACTCTTCATAGAGTTTTTCTCCCGGACGGAGCCCGGTATATTTTATTTCGATATCTACTTCTGGCTTTAATCCTGCAAGTTTAATCATTTTCTCCGCTAAATCTTTTATCTTTACGGGAATCCCCATATCCAGCACAAAAAGCGGTGCCCGCAGTTTCTCGGTTTTTGCCATGACTGCCGCTTGTAAAACCAATTCTACTGCTTCACGAATCGTCATAAAATAACGAATCATCTCTGGATGGGTTACTGTAATCGGCCCCCCGGCGGCTAATTGCCGCTGAAATAAAGGCACCACTGAACCAGCAGAGCCCAAAACATTGCCAAAACGCACGGTAACAAAACGAGTGGTTGCTTGATTGCTCGCCAGGTTCTGACAAATCTTTTCCGCCATACGTTTGCTGGCGCCCATCACATTGGCAGGGTTCACCGCTTTGTCAGTGGAAATTAACAACATGGCTTCCACTTTATGTTTCAAACAATTTTTTGCGATGTTTTGTGTACCCAACACATTGGTCAACAAAGCTTCTTCCACATTAATTTCAGATAAAGGAACATGTTTCAACGCCGCCGCATGAAAAACCAATTCAGGTCGGTAATCAGCAAAAATATTATCAATATTTTCTAATTGGCGCACATCGGCAATTAGGGGAATTCTGGCTAAGTCAGGATATATTTCACTTAATTCCTGATCTATCTGATAGAGATTATATTCAGATATTTCTAACAAGCAAAGCGATGCAGGATTATGCCGGGCAATCTGACGACATAATTCACTACCAATACTGCCGCCCGCACCTGTAATTAAAATTCTTTTGCCTGCAATCAATTCCTGCAAACCGAGATTGTCATGGATATTTTGCGGACGCCCCAATAAATCCTCCACATTAACGGCTCGTGGAGCAAGGCTTGCATGATTGTTACTTTCTTGAAAATCAATCAAACGCGGCAAGCGTGCTAAGAGCACTCCCATTTCTTCGCAGATTTCCAAAGCCTGATTAACCATATCTGGGGCCAAATAATTCTCGCTCAAAATTATCCGCTGTGGCTTATTGCCCTTATTTTCTAATTTTAACAATATGGCACGTAATGAGCTAAGCCTACCATAGACTTTTACCCCATGTACAAGGCGACCTTTTAACTGCACATCATCATCCAACAACGCCACCACTTTATAAGCAGAATCACTGGAATTTTGACAGCTCCGCAAAAATTGTTCCGCATTTCCCGAACAACCCACCAGCAATACGGGAATCGCACGGAGATAACCCTTATTTGGTGCGCTAACTTGCATTCCGCGTAAGGCGCGATAGGCAACTCTGCTGCTTGCCAACAAAGCAGGCAATAATAATAAATGTAAAAACAATACCGAGCGCGGCACATTTTCTAAGCGCATGACCACAAATAACAGCATATAAAAAATTAATATACTGATAAGGGAAACCCGCAAAATAGTCAGCATCTCAGTCAGAGAAACAAACCGCCAAACACTGCGGTGCAAATGGCTAAAAAAAGCCACCAAGCCAAAAATTATTATAAAAGCAAAACCAGCGGGCAATAAATAACTAGCTGTATAGCTAGGAAACAATTCCCCCAAGCGCAAATAAAGCACTAAAGGAAAACTAAGACTTGCCATAAACAAATCATGCAAGGCAGCAATAAAACTTTTGCGCAAGTTAAGCATTAGGCGGCAAAATCTTTACGGGCGAAGTATGAATGAACGACCAACGCAGAACCAATGCCATCACATAAGCCACAAGAATAGAGCCAATTTTATAAATACCGCCCTGACCAGCTAACACCGCCAAAGAAATTAAAATCAGATTCAAAGCCAATATCTGCTGCACCACTTCACTATGCGTATTTCCGCGCCGCACGGCAATTTGGTAAGCATGTTGCGAATGAGCCTGCCAAATCTTCTCGCGTTTAATCAGTCTGTTCAGCAAAGTTAAGCTGCCATCGACCATATAATAAGCAGGTAAAATCAAAGCTTCTGCCCATTGCCCATTCGCTGCCACGCGGAGCAATAAAAACCCGACCATCAAACCCAAAGGAATACTGCCGACATCGCCTAGAAATATTTTAGCAGGATGGCGGTTAAACAACCAAAAACCCAACATCGCCGCTACCACAATCAAAGCTTCAATCTGCAAATGTAAAGGAATTGGCATCAATGCCAGACCTAAAAACACGATGCCACCACCAATCGTGCAAGTTTCCACCACGGTAATTTCGTCAATTCCATCCATGAAATTATATAAATTAACAAACCACACCAAAATAGGAATGAATAACAAACGCTCCGCCCAAAAAGGCAATAAATGATTGGTTATCGAACCGTCTAAATTAATAAGTAGGGTGGTTACCACGACCACTTGCGCATAAAGCCGCCAATGTATGGGCACGCCATGTATATCATCACAAAAAGATACTACTGCTAAAACAAACAAGCCCAAAATCAGCCCCGAAGGCGCACCTAAGGTAATTAAAAAACCAATTACGGCAAACATCACCGCAATTCCTCCCCCACGTGGCACAGGAACCGTATGATTACTCCGCTCATTAGGATGATCTATTAAGGAAATCATCGGCAATAAACGCGTAAGCCCAAAAGTTCCCAGACAAGAAAACAAGAGTACGGAAAGGATGATAATTATAGCATAAGTAGTTAACATTATTTTATACCAGAATTTTTAATTTTTTATAATAAAAAGTACTCTACATGACAGCATTGTTAATAATAAGATATTTTTGTTATATTTCAACACCATCCATCGTCATTCCCGTGCAGACGCACTACTGTCCAATTAAAAATTAAAAGGTTTATATTGTATATCTATCTGTATTAAAACAACTCTCC
>DIUV01000054.1 GCA_002423155.1 Alphaproteobacteria bacterium UBA6149 | reverse complement strand
GACGACGGAGAGTGTTGATATATAACAAACATCTTGTTGTGCTAAAAAAGTGTCGGGTAGTGTGGAAGAACCTGACTAAAATCAATACCCAACCCTTGCAACTGCCCTAATATCTCCCCATATCATCTAAGTATCAAATAATATGGAGGAAATATTATGAAACTAGAAATTTATACAGAAACAACAAAACAGCTAATACAATCAGCGCAATCTGAGGCGCTCAAGCGTAATCATCAGCGTTTTATGCCGGAGCATATTTTATGGGCGGCGTTGGAGCAGCAAGGAGGCATCGCGCGAGAATTATTGGCTAGTTCAGGCGGTAATGTCCAAAAGATTGAAGTTGCGTTAGAAGCCGCTTTAAAGGCGCAACCCACGGTGGAAGGTGCGCAGATGTATCTGGATCCGCAAACTGCGCGTTTATTTGGGCAGGCGGAAGATTTGGCGCAAAAGCAAGGTGATAGCTTTGTTACGGTGGAAATATTTTTGTTAGCTCTGGTGAGTTCAACGGAAGCAAAAGCAGCGGAGATATTAAAAAATGCTGGCGTTCAGTTAGCAAAAATGAATGCGGCAATTTTGGAACTACGAAAGGGCCGCAAAGCCGATTCCGCCAATGCGGAGGAGCAATATAAAGCTTTAGAAAAATATACCAAAGACCTAACCGCCCTGGCGCGGGATAGTAAGTTAGACCCGGTGATTGGTCGGGATGAAGAAATTCGCCGTTCGATGCAGGTTTTGTCGCGCCGTACCAAAAATAACCCTGTGTTGATTGGTGAGCCGGGCGTGGGTAAAACCGCAATTGCCGAAGGCTTGGCTCTGCGGATTGTGAGTGGAGATATACCCGAAAACTTGCGTAATAAACGTTTGTTATCCCTAGATTTAGGCGCATTGATTGCCGGCGCAAAATTCCGTGGTGAGTTTGAAGAGCGTTTAAAAGCGTTGATAAAAGATGTAGAAACCAGCGCAGGTGAAATAATATTATTTATTGATGAGTTACACACTTTGGTAGGGGCAGGTGCAGCGGATGGGGCGATGGATGCTTCTAATTTGCTAAAACCCGCTTTGGCACGCGGAGAATTGCACTGTATTGGCGCAACTACCTTAGATGAATATCGCAAACATATCGAAAAAGATGCCGCTTTAGCGCGCCGTTTTCAGCCCGTATTTGTGGATGAGCCGAGCGTGGAAGATACGATTTCTATCTTGCGCGGCATTAAAGAAAAATATGAACTGCACCACGGAGTGCGCATTGCCGATGGCGCCATTGTGGCAGCGGCGACTTTGTCTAACCGCTATATAACTGATAGATTTTTGCCTGATAAAGCAATTGATTTAATGGACGAAGCCGCCTCACGCCTGCGCATGGAGGTGGATAGTAAGCCAGAAAGCTTGGATGAGCTAGACCGCAAAATTATCCAGCTGAAAATTGAGCGAGAGGCATTGAAAAAAGAAACCGACGAAGCATCAAAAGACCGCCTAGAAAAACTCGAAAAAGAGTTAGAAAAACTAGAAAGCGAATCCGCAGAATTTACGCTGCGTTGGCAAGCGGAAAAAGCTCGTTTGGCAGGTGGGCAGAAAGTGCAAGAACAGCTAGAAGCGGCTCGTACCGAACTGGAACAGGCGCAGCGTAATGGCAATTTGGCCCGCGCAGGGGAACTCGCTTATGGGCTTATTCCGCAGTTGGAAAAACAATTGCAAGAAGCACAAACTATAAGCGACGATAAGCCCGAAGATAGTTTGATTAAAGAAACGGTTACCGAAGAAAACATCGCCTCCATCGTGGCGCGGTGGACGGGCATTCCTGTGGAAAAAATGCTCGAAGGGGAGCGCGATAAATTGCTGCATTGCGAAGAGAATTTGCGAAAATATGTGGTGGGGCAAGAAGATGCGCTGATAGCCGTCAGCAACGCAGTGCGCCGCGCAAGAGCTGGCTTGCAAGACCCGGCCCGTCCGATAGGTTCTTTCTTGTTCTTAGGTCCAACGGGGGTGGGGAAAACTGAGCTTACTAAAGCTTTGGCTCGGTTTATGTTTGATGATGAACATGCCATACAGCGCATTGATATGTCTGAGTTTATGGAAAAACATGCAGTGGCACGTTTGATTGGCGCCCCTCCGGGATATGTTGGCTATGAACAAGGCGGAGTGTTGACTGAGGCGGTACGCCGTCGCCCTTATCAGGTGATATTATTTGATGAGGTGGAAAAAGCGCATCCTGATGTATTCAACATTTTGTTACAAGTGCTTGACGATGGTCGTCTGACCGATGGGCAAGGGCGCACGGTAGATTTTCGCAATACCATTATCGTCCTGACTTCTAACCTCGGAGCACATCATTTAGCCGCTTTAAAAGAAGGACAAAAAAGCGAGAAAGTTCGCGCCGAAGTAATGGAGGAAGTGCGCAAAGCTTTCCGCCCAGAATTCATCAACCGCTTAGATGAAATTGTATTATTTAATCGCTTAGGCAAAGACTTGATAGAAAATATTGTGACCATTCAATTAGCGCGTTTGCAAGAGCGTTTGGCTGAGCGGCATATCAATATGCATCTCGACCCAAAAGCCCTCAGTTGGATTGCCGCTGCTGGCTATGATCCTATTTACGGAGCACGTCCTTTGAAGCGCGTTATTCAACGTGAGTTAGAAAATAAACTGGCTTTGTTGTTATTAGAAGGTCGTGTGCTTGATGGTAGTACAATTAACGTAAGTGCAGAAAAAGATGGTCTGATTATCAGTTAAAAATCTTTGTTGTGCGACGCACAAAAAAAGCTATTGACAGCTCGGGGTAATTATAATATATTCATCTCGTGTTTCGGACAATCTTTCATTTATTTTAAGGATATTTTTATGACTAATTCTAATAAACAATTTGATTTCAGCAAACAAATTAATGACTATGTGAGCTCGTTCAGCTCATTCAAAGCACCATCGGTGGATATGAGCGGTATTTTTGCAGTGCAACGTCGCAATGCAGAAGCATTCTCCGCTGCTGGTCAAGTTTTCGCTGCGGGCATACAAGCCATTTCTCGCCGTCAGAATGATTTGTTACGTAGCTCGGTTGATCAATTCTTGAGCAACTCACGCGAAATTTTAACCGCAAAATCTCCTAAAGACAGCACCAGCTGTTCAGCGGAATATGCGCGCTCAGTTTACGAAACCAGCGTAAATAATCTACGCGAAGTTTCGGAAGTAATGTCTAAATCTAGCTTAGAAGCTTTTGACGTGTTAAACAAACGCGCTACTGAAAGCTTAAGCGAAATCTCTAAAGTTGCCGCTTAGTTTGCGGATTATATTTTAGTTTTTTATATAATGAAAAAGGCAGCTTCGGCTGCCTTTTTTTGTATTAGAAATTTAACTAGTCAGGTGTGTAAAGCGGTTGCTCGCAATAAATATTAATAAAAATTATTTATTATTGACATATTCTCATCATAAGTGTAAACGTCCTTTTGTTCTTCAGCTTCAGTTTTTGTAGCAATGGTTCCTTCTATGGAGCAATTGTCAGGGATGAAGCGATATGGCAGGAAAGCCGTACTTTAGTTGTTAGGGCATTAACTTTAACAATATAAACTTTATAGAGGTATCTATCATGGGATTTTTTAACAGAGAAAAAAAACCAACTTCACCAGCAGCTGAAATCGTGGACAAAAAACCTACGACCATTAGTTTGGTCAAGGGTAAAAACATTATGATTGGCATAGACTTTTCGGGGTCTATGGATACCAAAGATGGCGATTTGACTGATAGTAAGAGCCGTTTGAAATATGCTGAAAAGCAAACCATTGCGCTGGCGATGGAGGCGAGTAAAATCGATTCTGATGGTATTGACGTAATCACTTACTCTGGCGCTCCAGATGTTCAGACTTACTGGAATACCGATGCAGGTACTGTAAGCGATGTGTTTAAAGGTGGAACTCGTGGTTCAACAGGTACGCACCTGGCCATACAAACTGCTTACGAGCGTCATCAAGCAATTGGCTCGAAAAGCACGTTGTTTTTGTTGGTAACGGACGGCGTTCCTGATAGCGAAAGTGCCGTTGAAAGCATTATTGTTAAAATCGCGAATGAAGTTAAGTCACCAGACGTTTTTATGATTGCCATTCTCACGGTCGGTAAACTTAACGACTCGACAAGAAACTGGCTTTTGAAGCTGGATGAAAATCTTGGTTCTAAGACTAATGGCGTTGACATTGTTTCTGTGCAACCATTGTGCGGAGCAAGTTTTGAAGCAGTGAAGGCTGCTCGTTAATTATCCCAATAATCACTAAGGGAAAGGGCAGCGCAAGCTGCCTTTTTTTATGGCAGTAATTATAAAACTAATAAATCTCCATCGTATCCAATCTATCCACATTTACTGACACTATATTTTTAGAAAAAACTTATTTCCCTATAGCGAGGCTGGATACCAGCGTGCGCTGGTATGACGATGGGGACAGTAATGTGGGTACAAAATAATTTTGCGATTGGCTCGATTACTGTTTTTATATTTAATCTGTTTTTTAAAAACATCCCCCAATAGCAAAATAATCCAGCTAGCCTAGCATCCACATTTCTCACCCCAGCAAAAAACTAAATAATAAATTAATTTTTTGTTATTTTCATATTGACTATCTTTAAATATATATTTATAAATTGCCTCGTTCTTCAGCTTCTAAGTATGAGATAAAAGGATTTATTATCAAGGACGAGAAGCAATATGGCAAGATGCCGTACTTTATAGTTGGTGAACATTCACTTTAACTTAAACTTTAATAGGTATGTATTATGACTACTCCAATCATTGAAAAAGGCGGAATTGTTAACTTGGCAAAAGAAACGGTTCAACCTGCTGGCTCACAAAAATTTTATTTCGGTGCAGGCTGGGATAAAACTGGTGGTGGTACAGATTTGGACTTGATGGCGGCTTTATTGGTGGATGGCAAAGTTGTTGACTTGGCTTATTTTGGCCAAAAAACGCTACCAGGTGCAAAATTATCTGATGATAACCGTAGTGGTGAAGGCGCTGGCGACGATGAATTCTTGATTATTGATGTCGATAATTTGCCAAGCAACGTCAACGGTATTGCTATCGGTATCGCTGTTTATTCTGGTGACGATTTTGCATCAGTTGCCAATCCACATATTCGTGGTTGCGACGGCGCATCGGCTACGGACACGCAAATTTTTGATTTTCCTATCAAAGATACTGCGTTTGCTAACGACACTGTACTGCACGCGGCCACTCTTCAAAAAGGTGGTGCGGGTTGGATGTTGAAAGCTATTGGTACATTCCATGCCAAAGGCAAGGGTACTGATGCGGTAAATGGTTTCCAAGGTCTTTTCGCATAAGGCTAGAAGCTGAGTTTAACCCTAGGTAGAAGTTTTATCTAGGTTCATTTACAGTAGGGCAGCTTCGGTTGCCCTATTTTCATTGTATATTATTTCGGAGAATCTCCATCATGTTAAATAAAATTCTGAGTACCTTACAATCGGTTGGCAATCAGTTGAAAGACGGTGCTAAACGTTTTTTTAACCAAGCAAATTTGGATCGTGCGGCGGCAGTGGTGGCAATCATTGCTTTTTGTCCCGATGGTAAAGCGGATAAGAAAGAAATTGAGCAGGGTATTTCGTCAATCACCAAATTGGTTGGTCGAGGTGTTTTTAGTGAGGCAGAAATGAAAGCCAAAGTTCAAACATTCATTATCGATTTGATGTCTGACGAAGATGCAACAGTCACCGACATATTGTGCAAAACATTGGCTAATGTTGCTAAGCAAGATGCGGTTTATTTGCTCAATATTGGTCTGGCAGTTGCCAAATCAAGCGGTGGCGAAGATGGTGTCGATCCAACTTCGGATGACGAGAAAAAATGGTTGTCTAAGTTGGCTAAGAATATGAACTTAGACCCAGCAGATTACGGGTTGCCAGCGTAAGATTGGTATTTTTTGAGGGCGGGTGGAATTTGTTTCACCCGCTTTTTTTATATCCCAACCACCTTAAGCACTTTGTTGCTGTTGCACCTTGCGATATAACGTCGTCCGCCCGATTCCCAATTTCTTGGCAATTTCACAGCGCGATTCTTTGCCTTCAAGCAGGGCATGGCGGATAATTTCTTGTTCTATATCATCTAAACTGCGTAATTTTCCGTTTTCTGTATAAAGTTTTACGTGTTTTTTCTGCTGTGATCCTGCTTCCCAAGGGCTATTTTGGTTGGTTTCTATTATTTGTTTCGAGGTTATGGTTTTGGGGCTATGGTTGTAGATAATTTGTTGGAATATCCATTGTATTTGTCTGACATTTTCTAACCACGGAGAACTTATTAAATGGGTGATTGCTTTGCTGGATAAAGAAGCGTGCCTCTTGCAGTAAGTTTTTGAAAAATATTTATTAAAATGTTCAGCGATGGATAATATATCCTCCTGACGATGCCGCAGAGGAGGGATATAAATATTTTGAGTTTCGGGAATGGAAAATAAATTTTGTATATACTTGTTTGATATGCTATTTTGCTGTTTATAAATAATAAACAAGCGCATATTATGTTCTCGTGCAATTGCATTTATACTCTGCCAGTCAAAATTAGTTCCTTCTTCAACTTTTAACTGCAAACTGCCATTTTGTGCTGCTTGACAATGTTTTCGGATAATCTGTTCATCATTAGTTATTTTTGTGGAAATGAATTTATGATGGCGTCTTAGGCTTTCGTCATGAATGATATGGCTAAGTAAGTTTTTTCCCACTCCTGCTTCTCCATAAATTAAGACATTTTGCTTAGAATTAGCCGCAATTTGTGCTTGATTTATTATGGATAACCAAGAATGGCTGGTTCCGACAAAATCATTTATTTTAAAAAAATCTCTCGTAGCACACTTGGTAATGTTTTTTACTATTTTATGTATTTTTAGATGTGTTTTTATAGATAATTCCAGTTTTTCATTAATAAATGGCTTTTCAATTATTTCATTGGCGATGTTTTTTATTTCTGATAATAATATATTATTATTAGTCGGTTGAGTTAGTATTATAATCGGCAGTTTTGGATGTGCTGCGTTTATCATGCGTAATAAATTTATGTTTTCTTCATTGGGTATAGTAATATCTGCTAATAATATATCAGGCTTGGGATTGTTTGGTAATATTATGTAAGATAATGCTTTTTGGTATAAATTTATGTATATTGGCTCATAATCTAAAGTTTTCATTATTTCTGTTAGCTGGTTATTTTGGATGGGATTTTCATTAATAATAAGTATCTTTTTCATATCCATCGCTCCACGTAAATATTTTTTAAATCACTGCGCCATTTTGTGCATATAAAAAACATTAAATCAACTACAAATCGTATATAATGTTCTATTTTGCAACTAACGGATGTGTTTAGCGCTAAAAACCACACTAATATTTTTACTACTTGATTATATAAAAAGAGAGTATATTTTGAGCACCCAAATAATTCTGTGCAAATAATTATTATATGGGGCGATTAGCTCAGTTGGTTAGAGCGCTACGTTGACATCGTAGAGGTCGATGGTTCGAGTCCATTATCGCCCACCAAACTTGAATTTGTATCGGATAAATCCCTTAAAACCAAGAAGGGAAGCGAGAGAGCGGCGGTTTGATAACCTTCGTCTTTGCTATATGCCAATGCTCTGGAAAAAGCTCTCTCTCTCTCTCTCTCTCTCTCTTGATGGACTTGCCATAAAGTTTGCAATTTTTGTTCCTGCACAAATAGTAAGGATATTTCTCAAATCTGCCTGCCGATCAACATGATGTAAGTGGCACTTTGCAGCAATAGCAAATGACAAATCCGCGTAAAACAAAATCTTCGTGCAAATCTTTGCGTACTGGAGCATGCGACCTGTCATGCATTTTGTCTTGAATTATTGTGTATGTTTCAAAGTTGATGATTGGCTCGTGCTTGCCTCTCATTAGTGGGAATTAAATTATAGTTTACACTAATAAAAATGAAGCGCTTGGCTTAATAGAATCCATTGAAGAAATATGTTCAAAAATAGATACTCAAGTCAAACAACAAGTTTATAAAACAAACCTACAATAATTGCCGTTATAAAAAGAATCCACCGTTTCAAATCAAAAATCAGCTATTATCATCAATTTGCGTTTTTTTCATTTGCTTTTCTTCCCCTTTGTTCAAGCGGCGGTGTGTTTCGTTGCTGGCTTGTTTGGCGACTAGGTAGTTTTTCCATAATTCGTGGGATAGTTGGTGGAGGAATTCTACTTCTTTTGGGGTGGGGAGGTAGTCTGGGTTGTTTAGGTGGTTTTGGGTGATGGTTAGGATGCGGTTTATGGTGTTTAGTTCTTGCTCTAGGGGGAATTTTTGTTTTTTGGGGGTGGGGAGGAATTTATCTAATATATTTGCCCAAAGGCTGAATTGCTCTGGATTTGCTTGATTTTTCATGGTGTTAACTCCCTTGCGTTGTGGTTGCTGACCACCAACTTGTCGTTGGTGGTCTGGGAGTTAACAAATCGCCAACAAACGATCGTGCTGCCCTTTACCTTGCGGCTGGACATACGACAGCGCCTCCCAGACCATGCAGGAAAGGGAGGTATTTTTAACGGCGAATACCAGCCGTTGTTGGAAAGGTTGTTAAGCCCCGAAATCAGATTCTCTGATTCTTCAGGTAGGGTAACATATTATGGGGGGATGGGTCAAATTTTTGTGGAGTAAAATATTTATGTTATAGCACTGTCATAAAAAAACTTGACTTTTGGGCCGCTCGAATGTATAGTCATTTTTAGAATTCGATAATTGCGTGAACGCGCTGTTAGTTGGGTGAGGTTTTTTGTTTGGATTGTTTTTTTGACCTGCTGATATTTCAGTGGGTTTTTTTGTGTTTGGGTGTGAGGTTTTTGGGGTGGCTGAGCAATTTGATATGGGGGAGTTTGTTGGAGGGGGCGAATTGGTTAATGTTCGTGAGTTGGCGCGGGATTATTCTGAAGAAGCTATTTTGTGTTTGGTTGGCTGGATGCGCGGAGATGATGCGCGTAGCTCAATGGCGGCGGCGAATATGTTGTTGGAACGGGCTTGGGGTAAAGCGGGCGGGCAGGTGGTGGATGCGCCTAAAGATGAGGAACAGGTGAAGTTTACGATTGCGATTGGAGATGGAGCAATTGGAGATGGAAGTTTGGGGGGATAAAAAACCCAGCGCGGAGGCTGGTTTTTTTGTTCGATTATATAGCAATTTCTAATTTTACTTACGTAAAGAACTTGAATTTGCTATAGGGCATCTCTAATAACACATTATGGTGAGCAAAATGCTTAGGCATGGAGGGGCGCCATTACTTCCAAAAATATATTGGCAGCGTATACTTCATAGGTGAGTATTGCTCGTAAGCTCCATCGCAGATAAGTTTGCCGCCAGAATGGGTTATTAGAGATGCCTTATAGTCTTAGCGTAGCAAGAACGCGGCGCGTGCCGCGTTAAGTCTTAGTGGCGACTGAACGTCTTATTTGAAATTACGGGCGTAATTTCAAATAAGAAATACTATATTTGTCTTAATTGGTGGGTTCCTATGTTTTTCATGCGAACACGATGTTTAAAGCGGATGTTGGTTCGATTTTTAACTCAAAATTACCTTGTACGGCAATTTTTATGGGGTTTTTGTCGTCAATTACTCTACACGACAGTATTCTTAACAACACAATTTTCATTATACAACAGTAAGTTATATGGACAATCTATCCGTTGTCATACCTATGCAGGGCGGTATCCATGTCTATCAATTAGCTGTTAAGCCAATGGTTTGGCATGGATACCGCCCTGCGGCGGTATGACAACGGATGGTTTTTATAAAAAATCATTTTTATTCAATGTGATGTCGTTTGTTAATAGTACTGTCGTGTAGAGTATCGTCAATAAATAAATTTAATTTATCGTCGGTGACAAACATGACCAAGTCACTGAAATTAAATTCCAGTTCCAATAATTTACCTTAATTTGCTTTACATGGTGTAAAAGTGCATTCATTTGCATTTTAAGACCTCAGCGTAGCGCATTACGCAGAGGTCTTACTTTGTGGTTCTTTGGCTGGGTATATGTTGAATTGAGGCATTGTGTTTAAAGTCAGTCTTAAATTAAGACTGATAGCAATAACTGAATTGCCGATTTTTGCATATGTTGGCATAATATTTCTCCGATAGAGGCGTTCTTGCTGCTTTGACAGTAGGTTCCGCGTAAAAAATAAAGTTATATAGGGGCTGGGTTGCACCTATAGGAAAAATTCCATCTTGGTTTTTAGTTAATTTTTATTAAGTTGGGGCGGATTTTTGTTGGTTAAAACTTAACATTAATATTGCAGGCATTAGTATTGGCGTAGATGTTGGTGGTGGTGTTGTAAAAATAGGGGGGGGCGCCGGTGGTGTCGGTGGCGCAGATTCCTACTGCTGCTGCTGCGGGGATGGTGGTGGTGAAGACGCTGCCTGATATTGGTTTGCCGTCATCTATTTTTAAATCAATATTTGATGCATCTTGAGGGGTGATGTTCATGGCGGAGGTGGCTGAACCTGCGGTTATGTGGCTTACTCCTATTATGGTGAAGGAATTTGACAATGCAGTTACGTAGGCGTTCGTGGTTATATAGCCGCTGATTATGTAGTTTCCTTTTATTTTTGCTTCGGGCAAATAGTTTCCTACGGTGCCTAGGGGGGCATTTACTTGTGCATCGGTGGCGGTGGTGAAGCTGGAATATATTATGCCTGAGTAGGATAAATCGTTCCAGAATAAGGCGTTCTCGCAGCCTACATCTAAAGTTCCGCAGCCAGCGTTTATTTGGGTGTTGTTGTCGCCTTGGTTTGCGGCGCCGCTGCGAGTGGTGAAGCCGAATTGGGTGGCTATTGCTGGGGGGAGATCTCCTGGAAGAGATTCATATTTGTTGGTGAAGCTGTTTACGGCGGTTTGGTAGGATTGGATTTGGGCGATCTGTGCGCGGATGGTGGCGGCTTTTATCATATCCCGACCGGTCATTACGCCGCCGATGATTAGACCAACGATTACTAGGACTATGGAGAGTTCTATGAGGGTGAAGCCTGATTGTTGACGCATATTATCTGCCTGTTGGTTAGAGAACTTTAGGGCATCTCTAATAACCCATTCTGGCGGCAAACTTATCTGCGATGGAGCTTACGAGCAATACTTAACGGTGAAGTATACGCTCCGTTTGCGCCACTCCATGCCTAAGCATTTTGCTCGCCATAATAGGTTATTAGAGATGCCCTTTATTTATTATGGCATAGTTTTAGTTAAATTATAGTTAATTTTTATTTGGGGGTTAAGCATTCTTATGACCGTTTATAGCCGTCCATATATTTATCCTGCGCAGGAGCAGGCGATTTTTCATGGGAAAAGATATGGGTTGATTGAGGCTTCTACTAAGACTGGTAAAACTATTGGTTGCATTATTTGGTTGGCGGAGCAGGCGATGATGGGGCGCGTGGGGAATAATTATTGGTGGGTGGCGCCGATTTTTCCGCAAGCTAAGATTGCTTTTCGGCGGTTGAAGCGGGGTTTGCCGCGGGAATATTATATTGCTAATGAAAGTGAGATGAGCCTGACCTTGGTTAATGGGGCGGTGATTTGGTTTAAGGGGGCGGATAAGCCGGATTCGCTTTATGGGGAGGATGTGCATGCTGCGGTGGTGGATGAAGCTTCCCGCGTGAAGGAAGAGGCATGGTATGCGGTGCGTTCTACCCTGACGGCTACGCGAGGGAAAGTGCGGATTATTGGGAATGTTAAGGGGCGGAAGAATTGGTTTTATGGGTTGTGTCGTAGGGCGCAGTCGGGGGATGATGATTATCATTATAGTAAGATTACCGCTTATGATGCGGCGGAAGCGGGGATTTTGTCTTTAGAAGAAGTGGAAGATGCCAAACGGACTTTGCCAGATGCGGTGTTTCGGGAGTTGTATCTTGCGGAAGCTTCTGATGATGGAGGGAATCCTTTTGGGATGTTGGCGATTGCGGCTTGTGTGGGGAAACTTTCGCTTGCTCCTGCGCGATTTTGGGGGTGGGATTTAGCGAAATCTTATGACTGGACTTGTGGGGTGGCGTTGGATGCTGAAGGTGTGGTTTGTAATTTTGTGCGCTTTCAGAAACCTTGGCTGGATACGATTGCTACTATTCGAGCTTTAACTGCGGGGTTGCCTGCTTTGGTGGATTCTACGGGGGTGGGGGACCCGGTTTTGGAGGCGTTGCAGCAGGGGGCGGCTAATTTTGAGGGGTATAAGTTTTCTTCTAACTCGAAACAGCAGCTTATGGAAGGGTTGGCGGTGGCGATTCAGCAAGGGGAATTGCGCTTTCCTGATGGCGTTTTGCAGATGGAGTTGGAGCAGTTTGAGTATGTTTATACGCGTACTGGGGTGAGCTATTCGGCGCCCTCGGGGCAGCATGATGATGCGGTTTGTGCGTTGGCTTTAGCCTGGCGCAGGAAGAGTATGCGCGTGGCGGGGAGTGGGATTTTGCAGTGGTATGCGGATTTGGCTGGGCGAGAGTAGGTGAAAAAGATTGTAATTTGCTTAGATTTGTTTTATAAAAATATGGTCTTTTACTTGAAAGAATTTTCTTTGGAGTTTTAGATAAATGTCCGTAGGGATGCTTATCTTTTTGCTTGTTTTAGACCTTTTGAGGAGGTTTTTATGTCTGGTATTTGGGAAAAATTTGTTGGTGGTTTCTGTAAAATTTGGAAGTCGTTGGTGGATAATAAGGCGTTTTATCCGTTTATTGCCTTGGCTATTTTGGGTTTTATGTGGCTTTCGGCTGTGGCTTTTGTGATTTGTTTTTCTCTCTTAATCGGCTTTATGATGCTTGATTATTATTCTGGTTTTTCGCGTAGATTGGCTTCTATTGCGCGTTTTATCATGGATAGAGAATGGCTGATTTATAGCTTGATATTTTTGCCATATTTGTTCTTTTTATTTAAAATTATAGTTTGGATTACGTTGCCGTTTTTTTTGGTGGCGGTGATTGTTGCTATGGGGTCGATTATTTATGAAGTTGAGATGCTTGGTGATGATAATCAGGAGGTTTTTTCTGAAAATGTTGCGATTAAGTATGATAATGAAAATGGTTGCGTAGAGTGACTTGATTGTGACTAATTTTATAGTAAGCGAGAAAACCACCTTGGAAAATAGGTGGTTTTTTCGTTTTAGGAAAAAGATGTTTTAGGAAAAAGATTGTAAATTTATTAATGATGGTATATGATGTTGTCTGTCTTATGCTTTTTTCGATTTTTTCGGATAAGTTTTAGATAAATATCTGCATGGATGCTTATCTTTTTGTTGTTCTTATAACTTCTTTAGGAGGGGTTATGTTGGATTTGATCAAGTTGGTGGTTAATGGCATCAGGGATTTTTTTGATGCTTTAGTTGAGAGTAAAATTTTTTACCCTTTGAGCTTTTTTGCGGTTGTGGGTGCGCTGTGGATTTCGGCGGCTACTTTTTTATTAGCTTTTGGAATCTTTTTATTTCTTTTTATCGTCAATTACTATTTTGGGTTGATGTTTAAATTGGAACTGGTGGTTGAATTTCTGGTGGGTAATAGAGTTTCGCGCTATTGTACCATGTTTCTGCCATTTGTTTTGTGGTGGAATGATGTAACGCCGTTTGTAACTATGCCATTATTTTTATTGGCAATTATTGTTTTTCTTATCGTTTTTGTTGCCAATGGAATTGAACAATGCGGCGGTGAGGATGGATGATTTTTATATGCTGGAAGAAAAAACCCACCCTTGCAAGGTGGGTTTTTTTGTGTGGTTTAAATACGTGGAAGCTTTTTTAGGGATGTTTTAGAGGTGTTTTTCTGTGGTTTGGTGGGTGGTTTGTAGGTGAGATATTTTTAAGTCATTGGTTGGGGTTATTTTAGTGCTTGGGTTGAGAGAGTTTATTTTGTCTTCTAGTTTATCTCTTTGATTTTTAGCGTAAAATGAGGTTCCTAGTAACATGGAGCCGCTTAGTACTCCTATCCATCCTGTGGTTTTCATGTCGCTTTCTAGACCTTGGCAGATGCCATCGCAGATATGATATATTGCTTCTCCTAGTGGAACTTTTTGTGCTTCTTCGGTTAATTTATTTATTGAGTATTTTGCTCCGTAGTATTTTGAACCTAGCATGGTCATGCCAGCAAGATCTATGGCGCTACCAATATATAATGATGGCTTTTGTATATCATTCCAATCTCTTATTTTGTTTTTTAATTCTGCTTCTTGGCTGGTGCTTGAAGCGTCGAAGATGTTGGACATTTTACTGCTATGTTATGGTTTTAAGCTCTTATTTTATGCTTTTGATATTACAATTTTATGACGTTTTTATAAAAAATTATAATAAGCTAATTAATTGCTTCCCTGTTTGGGGAGGCTTCCCTCACCCCATCCCTCTCCCAGAGGGAGAGGGGGTTTTAAGAAAAAGGATGTTTTTATGACTAATTCAGAAAAGAAGCCGATTTTGGCGCATTTGATTCAGCGGGTTTTGCCGCATAGTTGGGTTTTGCAACCTGGTATTGCGCCTGAGCCGGTAGCGCCGGATGCTGTGGGGCAGCGGTTTGATTATCCTTTGGCTTTGAATACGCAATTTTCTCCGCGAGCTAATGAGGTGGTTAGTTTTGTGCAGTTGCGGGCTTTGGCGGATAATTATGATTTGTTGCGGTTGGTGATTGAAACGCGGAAAGACCAGATTAGTCGATTGGATTGGCGGATTCGGGCGCGGAGTGTGGGTTGCTCCTCACCACAATCTTCTCTTGCAGGGGGAGAGGGGGCAGAGCAGCTGGAGCGGTTTTTTCGCAAGCCCGATCGGAAGAATAATTGGCAAAGTTGGTTGCGTGCATTAGTGGAAGATTTGCTGGTGATTGATGCGCCGACTATTTTTGTGCGCCGCACCATGGGGGGTGAGGTTTATGCTTTGGAGTTGATTGATGGGGCGACCATTAAGCGGGTGGTGGATGCGCAGGGGCGTACTCCTGATGCGCCGCTTCCTGCTTATCAACAGGTGCTTAAAGGGTTTCCTGCGGTGGATTATAATGTGGATGAGTTGGTTTATGCGCCGCGTAATTTGCGTAATCATAAATTATATGGATTTTCGCCCGTGGAGCAGGTTTTGACTTCGGTGAATATTGCGATTCGCCGGCAGGTGCATCAGTTGCAATATTATACCGAAGGGAATGTGCCTGAGGCGATGATTGGGGTGCCTGATGGGTGGACGCCGGAGCAGATAAAGATTTTTCAGCAGCATTGGGATGCGCTTTTGGAGGGGAATTCTGGGGCCCGGAGGCATGTGCGCTTTGTGCCAGGAGGGATGAATATTGCGTTTACTAAAGATCCGCATTTGAAAGATGAATATGATGAATGGTTGGCGCGGGTGATTTGTTATGCGTTTAGTTTGTCGCCTACGGCTTTTGTGCGGCAGCAAAATCATGCTACTGCGCAGACCGTGCAGGCGGTGGCGGTGCAGGAGGGGTTGTTGCCCTTGATGAGTTGGGTGAAGGATTTGGTGGATGGGTTGTTGGCGGATTTTTTTGCCGCTGAAGATTATGAGTTTGTGTGGGTGGATGGGCGTGAGCCAGACCCGCTGGTGCAGGCGCAGATTGACCAGATTTATTTGAATGCTGGGGTTTTGAGTGTGGAAGAAGTGCGGGCTGGATTGGGGATTGGGATGGAAAATTTGGTTGATTAATTGTAAATATTGTGTTAACTGTGTCTGGTTTTTGCAATGGATTGCTGAAGACTTTTCTATTTTTTGCTTGGCTGCCGTAGGGATTATTAGGTGGTTTGAGCTTTTCCTTTTTTTAGGAGTTTTTGTTATGAACAGTAGTATTTATAGTTACAAAAATTTGTTACCAAAAAAATCTACGCGGATTATTTGTTATGTATCTGTGCCAGTGGTTATATTTTTCTGGTGTTTTGTGGTTTTGCAAAATGTTAGTGGTGTGCATGTTATTGGCGATGCAATCGTCGTTGCGGTGTTGGTATTTTTCGCGTCTTTATTTACTTTCGGTATTGGTTCGATTTGTATTCAAATATGGGCAAATAATGAATGTTCTTCTGTAAAACAAAGTGACGTTGTTGTTAGTCTGGCTAGAAAACTTCTTGATAACGAGCGTATTAATAGTTCTAACAATGCAGTTGTTTTGAAAACTATTGTTGCTACTGAGGGGGCTGTTAGTATTACGATGATTGTTCCCTTGGATTTAGATAATTTTTCGGTGCAGGGATTGTTATATTGGCTGATTTCTTTGTATCCGCAATATACGGTTGAGTTGTTACGTTTGACGGCGGATTTTATGGAATCTTCTGCAGAAAAATAGTTGGTTAGTTGGTTTTTGAAAGTGCCTTGCGGTGAAACGCAGGGCATTTTTTTTTGGTGAAATGGTTTTTGTGAAAGGGAGGAAAATATGAAGCTTTATGGGGAATTGGAGAAATATGAGGCGCAGGATGATGGGACGATTGTGGTTACGGGTTATGCTTCTAGTGAGGATGTGGATGCGGATGGGGAGCGAGTTAGTAAGGAGGCTATGGCGGCGGCTTTGCCGGAATATATGAAATTTGCTAATATTCGCGAGATGCATCAGCCGAAAGCGGCGGGGATTGCTTTGAAGGCGGAGGTGCAAGCGGATGGACGCACGCTTTTGGAGGCTTTGATTGTGGATGCTGGTGCGGTGCGCAAAGTACAACGTGGGGTTTATAAGGGGTTTTCTATTGGCGGGAAGGTTACGGCACGCGATGCTGAGGATGCTGCGTTGATTACGGGGGTGCGTTTGTCGGAGATTTCTTTGGTGGATCGTCCGGCGAATCCGAAGGCGGTGTTTGCTATGTGGAAAATTGATGGAGGTGATGATGTTGAAGATTTATCTGTGCAATATGTGGATGAAACTGTTGAAAATATGGAAAAGTTTGAGAAAATATTGGTGCTAGAAGCGGACAATCAATTGTTGCGGGGTAAAATAGAGCAGTTGGAGTCGGCATTGGCTGCGACCGCGCAGCCGCCGAAAGCTTTGCTGAAAGTGGTGGGTAAAGCGGAGGATTATGCGGTGGATGATGAGCCTGATATTGCCGCGGATGATGTGATGGGGCAGTTGCGTAAGGCTTTGCGGAGTCCGAGCTTTTTGGTTTGGTGATTTTTGTGAGTTGATATTGTTTGTGAGAATTTGTTTGTGAAAATAATTTACTTTTATTTTGATGTTTGTTAAGAGGAAGAGGTTAATGACGTTTTAATGGTCTATACTGAGTTGTTTCAGTGTTTTAGATGGGAGTTGTTAACATCCATTTGGTGAGCGGTTTGCTTGCCTTATTTATTGCCTTATTTGCGTTCGGATGATGCTTTTTGGGCTTGGGATCTTTGGAGATCTTTTTATGAATATTAAAGAACTACTTGCAGGCAAATTGGAACAAGCGCAGGCTGCGCTTGATGGTTTGGCACATAATGTTGAATTGAACAATGAAGTTGAAAAGGCGAAAAAAGCGCTGGCAAGCTTGGTTGAAAAAGTTGACGTTGAAGGTGCCAAGCAAGGTTTGCTGGAGTTTATTGACAGTGTGAAAGCCGAGCCAGTATTGGAAGCCGTATGGGAGTTTATTTCTGATGCGGAAGAAAAACTGGGGTTGGCGGAACGAGCTTGTTCATTTGATTTTGCTTGTGAAGAGTTGGACGAAGGAGGTTGGAAAGTTCATACCTATAAGTCTGATGAAGAAGTAAGAATTAATTGTTCGCGTGGCGATGAACTGATGATTGCTTCGGTGGCTTTTATTGCTTCTGTTTCTGATCAATCTCCTGAAATCAGCTGTGCTTGCTCGTTGAGTGATTCGGCCATCTTAAAAGGGTTGTCGGAAACGGCTTTAATCAGTTTTGTTGATAGTATTGCTTTAATTAAGCTTTCTTACAGTAATGGTGGTGAAGTTGTTACTGATATGCCTGATGACGCAGCATTGCTGAGCAAGCTGATTTTTTCGAACATTGCTATTAATGTGGCGTTTGAAGGACCTGATGATTATAAACCAAATGCGCCAGACGAGATGTATTCTGGCTTTGCAGTGGTGGATGATGGTGGTGTGGGTAGTAACTTTGCAGATAAAGTTTTGGCGTAGCCAACTATTTTATATAGTTTTGCAGTACATTTAGTGGCGAAACTTTTTTACTTTACGGTTTTGTTGTACGGAGTATGACAAAGCCGTGGGAGGTTGTTATGGAAAAGCAAGATGTTAATTCTGTTGCTGAACAGGAAGCAAAATTAGCGAAGGCTATAGAGTATTTGCACGCTATGGGCAGTTGGGATGTTTCGGTTCAGCATAATGAGGCTGGGTGGATTGATCATGCTATTTTGCAACGTGCGGATCAGACTTTGCATGTTGTCTTCTCGCATTTGATTGGCGATAAGCTAGTTAATGGGCTGAATAAAGATGGTTTGCATATTATTCCCTGTTGGCGATATGCGAATGTTGCTGATTTCACATCTTTGGTGATGACACGTCTTGGAGTTTCGTTGGAAATGAGGGTGTTTTACATTAAAGGTGGGGATGATTTCCGGTGTATGGCTGATGTTGTTGGGCTTTTGTCCGATAGTCTGCTTAAATGGAACATCCGTAAATTAGCTTCTATTGAGGCGGATGGTTTTGCGTTGGTGGTAGAAGCATCTGCTTAATGATTTGATAAAAAAAGCATGTTCTGGGCGATAGAATTTTCTATCGTTTTGGGATGTGCTTTTTTATGTTTTATGGCTTGCTTGTAATTATTTGGAGGAGCCGCACCACGCTTTGCCTTTTGGGTTTGCATGGTGCGGTTTTCCTAGCGTCGGTGTTGGTGTTCCCAGTGTTCATGTCCGTGATAAGGAAAATTCCATCTGGGGAATCTTCTTATAATGGGAGGAGCTGGGATGTAGCGTGGATAGTAATAGCGGTGTATTACTGGAGGGGGATTATAGTAAAAACGTCTCACAATTGGTGGGCGTATCTGGATAGGTGGAGGCACATTTACTTGGTAATTAGGGTATGTGCGGTAAGGAGTGGGGGTAACTACGCAGGCGCTGGTTAAGCTAATCAGCAGCAGGATAGTAGCTTTTGCTAGTATATTCATTAGATTGCTCCAGAAAAAGGCGGTTTGCCTGTATCAAATAAAAGATTTCCTGAAAATTTGGAGTTTATCCAGAAGTTCGGGGGTTTTCTCTATGCTTACACTCAATTTTTTTAGAGATAAGCTTTAGGGAGATTCTTTTGTATTTTAAATGGTTGGGTTTGTCAATTTGTTGGTTAGTCAGGGGCACGGTGAAATGCTAAATCGTTAATTTTTCTTTTTTTATTAAATTATCCATCGTCATACCGTCGAAAGACGTATTCATGCCTATCAACAAGCTGAAAAGCTAATGGTTTGGCATGGATGCCGCTCTACAGCGGCATGACAAAGGAGAGAACTTTAGCAAAAACAACAAAATTAATAATTTAGCATTTTTCCGTGTAGTCAGGGCAATTTTACCGATTATTAAAATTTTAACTATTATTTTTAGTCTTGTTATAAAACAGGCGATTGTCATCCCCCACAGGGCGAATCTCTTTTTCCGCTTTTTAGTGCCTCGTTTGGGGTGAAAGAGATTCTTAGCCGTAGCAGGAATGACGACGGAGAGAGCGATTTCGATAAATAAATACTTCCTATTCAATGGCTTTGTAATATTAACTGTACTGTTGTGTAGTGTATGCAATTTTCTAAGAATTTCCTAAAAAATAAAATTTAAACTTAACAACTAAAGGAGAACTATATGAGTAATACTACCCAAGATACTTTGGATTTGCTGAAAACCAGCATTTCTGCCAGTAATGCGGATATTTCCAAGTCTATTACTACTGCTTCTGGTTTGGTTTCTTATGATTTGCGGGGACCGGCTAAGAATTTGTATCCGGTTAATACTCCTGTGCGTAATCGGATTGCGCGTCGGGGTGGGGGTACGGGTACGGCGGTGAATTGGAAGTCGGTTCAGGCGCTTACTGGTTCGGGCTTTGATGCGATGGGCTGGGTGCCTGAGGGGCAGCGTTCGGGGCGGATGTCTTATACGGTGGCTAATAAATTGGCTTCTTATGTTACGCTTGGTGAGGAAGATCAGGTTAGTTATGAGGCGATGTCTGCCGCGAATGGTTTTGAAGATGTGCGTGCTAGTATGACTATGCGTTTGTTGCAAAAGACGTTTTTGAAAGAAGAAAGTGCGATTTTGTTTGGTAATGCTACGCTTGCTTTGGGTACGCCGGCTACTGCGGCTTTGGCGGCGGCTGGTACGGGGGCTACTTTGCCGGCGGCTACTTATAGTGTGATTGTGGTGGCGCTTACGGGGGAGGGTTATCGTAACTCTAGTCTTGCTGGTGGGGTGGCTACTACGCAGACGATTACGGGGGCTGATGGGCAGAGTTTCACGCTTAATGGGGGTTCTTCGGCTAAATCGGCGGCGGCTACCCAGGCAGTGACTTTGGGGCAGACGCTTTCGGCTTCGGTTACGCCTATTCAAGGAGCGGTGGCTTATGCTTGGTTTGTGGGTACGTCTGGTTCTGAAAAATTAGAGAAAATTTCGGTGATTAATTCGGCGGTGTTTAATTCTCCTTTGGCTGGTACGGGGCAGACTGCTACGAGTGTGGTTGCGGGGGATAAATCTTTGAATGCTGCTTATGCGTTTGATGGGTTGTTTACTACTGCTTATAAGGCTGGTTCTGGGGCTTATATTAATAGTTTGGCTACTGGGGTTGCGGGTGCTGGTACCGCGCTTACTTCTTCTGGCCGTGGGTCCGTGAATGAGATTGATACTATGTTGCAAAATATGTGGGATAATTATCAGATTTCGCCTACGGTTTTGTTGGTTAACTCTCAGGAATTGAAGAATATTACTAATAAGGTGCTTTCTAATGCTTCGGGTCCTTTGGTGCGTTATGATACTAAGGGGGATTCGGGGTATGAGCTTACTGCTTCGGGTTATATTGCGAATTATTTTAATCCGTTTTCTAATTTTGGTGGGGTGAAAATTCCGTTGATTGTGCATCCTTCGGTGCCGGCGGGTACTATCATTGGGTGGGCGGAGAATTTGCCGATTCAATATCAGTCTAATGGGGTGCCGAATGTGGCGGAAGTGATTACGCGCCGGGATTATTATCAGATTGATTGGCCGGTGGTTACGCGTTCACAACAGGTGGGGGTTTATACTGAGCAGACGCTTGCGGTTTATGCGCCGTTTGCGGTGGGGATTATTACTAATATTGCTAATGCTTAAAGTGTTTGACTCCCTCTCCCTTTGGGAGAGGGCGGGGTGAGGGTGCTCTCCACAAATTAGAAAGTTCTAGTTTGTTTTAGCTTCCCTCACCCCGTCCCTCTCCCAGAGAGAGAGGGGGAAGTACGCCCATTTTATTGAAAAGGAAATTTATGACTGATCTAACCAGTTTAGCCAATGTAAAACAATGGCTTGGGCTTGCACAAAATACTGATGATGCTTTGCTTACGCAATTGATTGCGGCGGCGAGTAGTTTGGTGCGTAGTTATACTAAGCGGGATATTTTGTTGCAGGCTTATGCGGAATTGCTTGATGGTTCGGGTGGGTCTAGTTTGGTGGTGGAGAATTATCCAATTACTTCAATAAGTAGTGTGGTTATGGATGGTGGTGTTATTGCTAGTAATCGCTTTAATTTTTCGGGGGCGCGGATTACTTTTAATGATGGGAATTTTTCTGATGGGGTGAATAATGTGCAGGTGAATTATAGTGCTGGTTTTGCGGTGGTGCCGAGTGATTTGGAGCAGGCGGTGATTGAAATTGTGGGGGTGAAATATCGCGAGCGTGGGCGGATTGGGCAGGCTAGTTTTTCGCTTTCTGGTCAGAATGTTTCCTTGCTGGTGGATGCTTTGCCTGCGTCTGTGAAATTGGTTTTGAATATGTATAAAAAGGTGATTTGATATGAGCCGAGAGCAGATATATGCGGCGGTGTTTTCTTTGGCGAGTAATGCGGCTAATTTTGTGACTAAAAGTCGGAATTTGGTGAGTATTGATGCGGTGAATTCGGCGGATTTGCCTGCGTTGTTTCAAGAACAGGTTTTGGAGCGGATTGAGCAAGGGGCGCGGGGGGTGCCGCCACGGAAAATATTGGAAATTAAGTTGCATGTTTATGTGGGTAATTTTGATGCTGGGGTAAGTGTTTCTACGCAGTTGAATGGATTGTTGGATGCGTTGGAATTGGCTTTGGCGGCGGACTCTGCTACGGGGGTGCAGACGCTGGGGGGGCTGGTTTCGCATTGCTGGGTGGAAGGGAAATTGGAGATTTTTGAGGGGAATGCTGGGGAGAAGGCTAGGGCGGTGGTGCCGGTGCGGGTGTTGGTGGCTTGAAAAATAATTATCTTTCTATGGGACGGTTATTTATATTTGCTTCTTTTTTGGTTTCTCGTTCAGTCCAGTAATTCTTGCCGATATAGTTTCCAGCAACGCCACCAATTCCAGATGCTATTAAATGCTCAATTACCGTGCCATGACGACCAATAAATGGTATGGCAAAACCAGCGACAGCGCCAATTACACTGCCTAAAATTTGGTGATTTTTTGTGGGTATCTGAGTTTCTTCTGTTTCTGGCATATTAAAAAACTTCACTAAAGATTATTATTATAAGTTAAAATATACCAATATTTTTTGTTTTGTTGTGTTAAATGTTTATGACAATTAATGGTGTTGGTTGCTTGATTATTTGGGCGATATATCGCATATATTGCGTTTTTGCAGATTTTATGATATGGTAGGCGCATATTGTATTAGGAGAAAAATATGGTGGTTGAGCATAATTATATTCGGCGAATTAATGCTAATTTGCCTGAAGCATTGGCAAAATTTGTAGGTGAAGTTACGGGAGAAAATGGGTTGTATGAAACTCCGAGTGAATTTGTGCGTGATCTGATACGTAGATATATGGAAAAAACGCTGGTGGCAGAGCGGTTTGCGGTTAATGGTTTGTTGCGTCAATCAATTGCTGAAAATGATTATAGTGATTACTCCGATGCAGATTTGAATGATATTCTAAAAGCGCTATAGAAAATGTTTAAGGTGCAGAAAAGTAGGCTATTTATTCGGCAGCTAGAGAGATATGCGCGAGATTATAAAAATCGTGCTGGGGTGGAAATTGCTAGAAAATTTGTGCTGGAAGTTGGTGAAGTATTGAAGTTTATCGCTCATAATCCTTATGCTTGTATGGAATATGATGCTGGTGATGATGATTTGCAAAAATATCAATTTAGAAAATGGAATGTACAAGGGTTTCCGCATTTTGTTTTGTTTCGTGTGGTTGATGATAATATTATTTTGGAAGTGATTTATTCTCATCGGATGGATATTTATTCTCGTTTGAGTTTTGATGTTTTGCATTGATATGGTGTTGTTTATTGATTAGTTGCTTAAATAAAATACCCTTTATTTTTGTAGTTGTTGGGCTGACTCAAAACTGAGATGCTAGCGCTAGTGTTGGTTGCCTAAAGAGAATTGCGTTTTTATTTGAACTATATATATTCTGCATTATGTCGAAAAAATCTAATATTGAATGGACGCAATTTACTTGGAATCCTACAACGGGGTGTACGAAAATTTCTCCTGGTTGTAAGCATTGTTATGCAGAAATTATGGCAAATCGTTTATGTGCGATGGGCGTTGCCAATTATAAAGATGGGTTTAAATTAACGCTTCATCCGCAGCGGTTGAATGAACCTATTTTTCGTAAAAAACCATCTATGTATTTTGTGAATTCAATGAGTGATATTTTTCATGAGGATATACCGTTTGATTATATTGATAAAGTTTTTGACACTATCAGGCAGACACCACAGCATATATATCAAGTTTTAACTAAGCGACCACAAATTATGAAAGAGTATTTTAGCACAAGAGAAGTGCCTGCTCATGCTTGGATTGGTGTTTCGGTGGAAGATAAAAAATATGGTGTACCTAGAATTGATATTTTGAGAGAAATAAAGGCAAGTGTAAAATTTCTTTCGGTTGAGCCGTTATTGGAAGATTTAGAAGAAATAAATCTTGAGAATATTGATTGGGTTATTGTGGGTGGTGAATCAGGAGCAAAGGCACGGGCTATGCAAGTGGAGTGGGTGGCTAATATTCAGCAACAATGTAAAATATTTTCTGTGCCTTTCTTTTTTAAACAATGGGGGGCTTTTGGTGCTGATGGTGTACGGCGTTCAAAATCTGCTAATGGTAGAGAATTTATGGGCAAAGTTTGGGAAGAAATGCCGCAATTTGGGCAGTTGGAGTTTTCGCTTTAATTTTTCTAGTATGCATTAGTTTATTTTAGTATTCTGTTTGGCGTTGTTTGATATGTAAGGTTTAAGTTAATGAATAAAATAAATTTTGATTCTCTGGAAAAAGCAATTTTGCAATTGGAAGCTGGTATTTTTCAAGCGCAGCAGCATGTGCAGGATGAGTTGATGCGAGATGGGGTTATTCAGCGTTTTGAATATACGATGGATTTAGCGTGGAAAATGTTGCAGCGTTTTTTGAAAGTTGAGTTGCAGGTGGAAGAATATGCGTTGCGGAGTAAAAAAGATATATTCAGAGAGGCAGCGCGTTTGCAAATTATTGATGATGCCGAGAGCTGGATTAATTATTATGAGGCGCGGAATGAAACTTCGCATGATTATGATACAGTAAAAGCGCAGAATGTTTATGCACAAGTTTTGCTGTTTTTACCTGATGTGAAAAAATTGTTGGTGAAATTAAATGCCCATTGATATTCGCCCAGACCATTTGCAAATAGTGTTGGATATTATTAAAAAACATATTCCTAATCATGAAATATGGGTGTTTGGTAGCCGCTCTAATGGGGGCGCAAAAAAACATTCTGATTTGGATTTGTTGGTGAAAGGTGTTGCGCCGCTTGCTTTGGGTGAGCGGGCGAATTTATTGAATGATTTTAGTGAGTCTAACCTGCCTTATAAGGTGGATGTGGTGGATTGGTATGCGGCGAGTGAGGGATTTAAGCAGGCGATTGCGGGGGATTTGTTGTTGGTTGACAAAAATTAATAGTTGTTGTGTTTGAATTTTTAATCATTCAGTTTTTTAACTGGCTTTTGGTTGGTTAGAGAATGGTTATGGCAATTTTGCCTTTGATTTTTATTCCTAGGAGGAATTGGTTATGTTGAAGTTAAATGAGTTAACGGTTGTTCTGTACGTTTTTTTTGGTCTGGAGACGCTCGCGGATGAGTTGAAGGATAATCCGCAGCGAGAAGAAGCAGAAAAGCAGATTCATTTCGCTGATGGTGGTTTTTTGAATTTGCCTATGTTGCGGAATATGGACGTGTTGGAAACCGTGCAGAGAATATTGTCTGTACGTTATTTGGAAAAAGTGCAGCACCAAGAAATGTTAAATCAGGATTTAACGTTAGAGGGAATTGCTAAGTCAATTAAGTGGTATGATCAATGGTTGCCACTGTTGAAAATCGTTCAGGATAACAGTTTTATAGTTAAAGAACATCTGGGTCTTAAATTTGATTTTTTTTAAAAATGAGTTGTTTCAACGAGAGGCGAAAGCTTCTTATGATTCTGGGCGTGGTTATTTTATTATGCCGCCGATTAAAACAGAGTTAGCTTTTGTGATGATGGCTGCGTTGCAATTAGTGCAGCAAAGAATTGTTGAAGACAACATTTTGGAAGACGGTGAAAATCAGGATGGTTTCCGAAATTATTTGGTTGCGATTTTGGCGAACGTTTTGAAAGGATGGGGACTTCTTTATCTGGATGAAGATGCTTGCATTGCTTTGGACGCGGTGGCTGGTTACTGGGAATATGATGTTTTTGACATTTGTCGAGGAGTTCGGTCTGAGTTTGAGCAGTTATCTTAAGTCAATTGAATTTGTTTTTGTTTAAAAAAAAGCCTCGCTTCTGCGGGTTTTTTTTAAACTAAACGTAATGCACAATATTTTACATAATTATTAAAATCTTCGTCCCGTGTGAGTAGGGCTACTTCATGATCGATGCAGGACTGTACGATTAGTGAATCTCCTAGTTTGGATTTTAGACCATTTTGTAATAATTTTCTGCGGGTTATACCTGCACGCTGCCAATATCCATCTTCTATTTCTAAGGTGGGGAGGTCTTGGAAAAAGCGATAGGTTTTATGGTCAAGGCGAGGATTGCTTAAGAATTCGGTTAGCACTACTGGTGGTAAAAATACCGCATTTACGCTTAGTTTTTGTTCGAGAATTTCAGTTTTTTTATTGAAATTTCCTATCTGAAAATCAACTAGTACACAAGTATCTACAGCAATAATCAATCGCGTAATTCCTTTAATTCTTGCGAGCTTAAAAGGAATTTAACTTTGCCACGCATATTTAGCAATTCTTCACAGGCGCGTCTTTGACTATATTCTTTCAGAGCGGTTTTTATGGTTTCGGTAAGGCTCAATTTTCCATCCTGCAACAGCGGGTCAATTAGTGACACGGGCAGGTTTATGGTTATTTTTCGAGTTTCTATTGCTGTACGTTTCATAAGATTATATTGCCATATTTTAATGCCGTATGTCTAGTAATATTTTAAATAATAAAAGGAGAAAATAATATGCAGAATGTTTTTGGGGCGGGGTCGATGTGGGCGGTTAATAATGGGGTTAGTAATCCTACGCCGGTTAAGTTTGGGGTGGCGCAAAATATTGCGCTGGATTTCTCGGTGAATACTAAGCCTTTGTTTGGGCAGAATCAATTGCCGGTTTCGGTGGCGCGGGGTACGGTTTCTGCTAAGGGGAAATGTGGGTTTGCGCAGTTGAATGGGCGGTTGATTGGGGAATTGTTTTTTGGTGCGACTGCGAGTTCTGGTCAAATTTTGGTGGTGGAAAATGAGGTGGGGGTGGTGCCGTCTTCGCCTTTTCAGGTCACTGTGGCTAATGCGGCTAATTGGGCGCTGGATTTGGGGGTTACGGATGCTAATGCGGTGCCGCTGGTGCGAGTTGCTAGCGCGCCTGCTGTGGGGCAATATGTGGTGGTGGCTGGGGTTTATAGTTTTGCTGCGGCAGATGTGGGTAAATCTTTGCGGATTTCTTACACTTATAATTCTTCTGCTACGGGGCAGAATTATACGCTGAATAATCAGGCGGTTGGGGTGGCGCCTACTTTTAAGACAGTTATGTTTATGCCTTATAATGGGAAGACGGCTAGTTTGACTTTGAATTCTTGCATCGCCAATAAATTTTCGCTTTCTACTTTGTTGGAGGATTTTGCTAAGCCCGATTTTGAGTTTGAGGCGGTGGCGGATGGGAATGGGGTTTTGGGAGTGATTTCGGTGGCGGAGGTGAGCTGATATGAGTTTTTATGATAATTTTAGAGCTTGTGGAGAGCTCCCTCACCCCGACCCTCTCCCAGAGGGAGAGGGGGAAGTAAGAAAAATGATATTTATAAATATTATGAATGGAGTTTCTTGTGCGGAGTTGGCGCGCAATTTTGCTTTGTCTATTGATGAGGTGCGGGAAATATTTTTGTTGGTTGTTTTGAAAATAAAATCCTATGCCATGCTGCGTGCGATTCCTGATATTGTGGGGTTGCGTTTGGAGGAGGTGGAAATTGCGCGGAAGCATCGTTGTTTGTTGTTGGAAATTTTGCCGAAATTGAATTTGGAAATTTTGCCGAAATTTAACTCTTTTTCGGTACGGGAGTTTAAAGGATGAGATTGGAAGATTTTGAGGTTTTGCCGCTTAATTTTGCGGCGTTGAAAATTGTTTTGCCGAAGTTGGAAGAGCTGGAGAAGCTGGAAGAGGTGGATGAGCGGCAGTTGGATTTGATTGCGGATATTATTTATGTTGCGCTGCGGCGGAGTAATCCAGAACTGAGCAAAGCGGAATTGTTGGAGCAGTTGGATATGCATAATAGTGCTGCTTTGCTGGCTAAAATTATGGAGCTTAGTTTTGGGGTAAAAAAGTAGGGGCTCCTGTGGTGGTTTGTGAGCAGGCTGGGCAGGGGATTGATTGGGATTTTTTGTATGCGCATTTGATTGTGCAGCTGCATTGGAGCTGGGAATATATTGATGAATATATGACTTTTCCGCGTTTGCAGGCTTTGGCGGATTATTGGGGTGGTGGGGCGCTGCCGGTGGTGAAATTAGAGGAATTGTCGGAGTTTGAGGAGGGATTATGAAAAAGCAGAATACATCTGATTATCAAGATATTATTCAGTCTATTACCCATGCTAATCGGGGGATGAATAATTTTGCGAAGAGTATTTCTGGGGTGATTAATGGTACCAAAACTATGAAATCGGCTTTTGCGGATTTTGCTGGGGGGGTGCTGGGGGAGATTGCGAAGATTGAGGCGAAGAATTTGGCTAAGTCGCTTTTTGGTGGGGATGCTTCTGGTGCTTCGGGGATTTCTGGGTTGCTGGGTGGGGTTATTTCTGGCTTTCGCGCTAATGGGGGGGCGGTGGCTAGTGGGCAGGCTTATGTGGTGGGGGAGAAGGGGGCGGAGTTGTTTGTGCCTTCTTCCAATGGCACGATTTTGAATCAATCGCAATTGGCGAATGTTGGTGGGGGTGGGGTGAATATTAATATGCATATTTCTACAGCCGATGCGGCTTCTTTTCGGCGTAATCAGGGGCAGATTATGGCGGATATGCAGGCGGCTTTGCTGCGCGCGCAGCGGAATGGATGATTGATATATTTTTATTGTAATTATTGACCTCTCTTTTGTGGAGGCTTCCCTCACCCCATCCCTCTCCCCCATTTTTTCTAAAAAGAGGGGGAGAGGGGGTAAAAAGAAAGTAAAAACATGGCATTTGATGAGATAAGATTTCCTGAAAATATTAGTTTTGGGGCGCAGGGTGGGGCGGAATATTCTACTGATATTATTGAATTATATAGTGGGTTTGAGAAGCGGAATGTTAATTGGGCTTTGCCGCGGATGAAGTATAATGTTTCGCATATTTTGCGGGATAAGACTGCGATTGCGGTGCTTTTGGCGTTTTTTCGGGCGCGTAAGGGTAAGGCTAATGGGTTTCGGTTTAAGGATTGGGCGGATTATACTGCTTTGGGGCAGAATTTGGGTGTGGGTGATGGGGTATGTCAGGATTTTCAGTTGCGTAAGGCTTATGTTAGTGGGGCGGTTACGGAATATCGGAGTTTGAATAAGGTTGTGGTGGCGGCGGAGAAAACGCCGTTGGCGGTTTATTTGAATGGGGTTTTGAAAGTTTTGGGGACGCATTATACGGTTGATTATAATAGTGGTTTGGTTAGCTTTGTTACTGCGCCTGCTGTTGGGGTGGTGGTGAGTGCGGATTGTGAGTTTGATGTGCCGGTGCGTTTTGATTTGGACTATTTGCCAGTGACTATTGATAATTTTAGTGAGTATTCTGTGCCAGAGATTCGGTTGGTGGAGGTTAGGGTTTGATTGTTAAATAAATCATTAGACATATTAACTTATATTTGCTATATGGTTAATATATTTTTTACCTATAGCCATAGGAGGCTATTTTTTATCTGGGCGAATTTTTTTGCAGGATGAGCATAAAATTCGCGGAGTAGTGTCATGAGAACTATCTTTTTTAACGCTTGGGCGTTGGTTGTTGATTTTTGTTCCATTTTCTTTTCTGATAAGGAGTCGGATCTTATTATCGCTGGGTTGAAGGCTCAGGGATGGGATGTAGAGATTGTCAGGGATGATTTGGGGCTGGTTGCTTCTGTCAGTTTGACTAAGAGGGAGGAGCTTTTGCAGGCGACTTCCGTGTTTTTTGGCGGGCAACAGGTCGCCATAAATGGGAGAAGCGACTATGCCCATGATTTATTGGGCTGGTTGTTGATAGAAAGCGGCATGCATCGTGTAGATGCATGTTGTTTGATTTGATTGAGTGATAAAAAACCCTGCGCCGTTTTGGCGTGGGGTTTTTTGTGTTTTAATGATAATTTGAAGGTATGAAATGCGTAATATCACTCCTGCGTTGCAAGCTCATTTTGGGTTGGAAACTACTAGTATTGCAACTATTTGGAAGCTTACGCGCCGCGATGGAGTGGTGTTGGGGTTTACGGATGCGGTGGCGGATTTGACGTTGGAGGGGGCGGATTATCTGGCGGCGACGGGGTTTACGCCTTCGGATGTGGCGCTTAAAGGAGATTTTTCGGTTTCTAACTTGGAATTGGATGGGGTTTTGGATGCGGCGAGTATTAGCGAAGGCGATTTGTTGGCGGGGAAATATGATTATGCGGAAGTTTTGATTTCGTTGGTGAATTATATGGATTTAAGCCAAGGTTCGTTGGTGATAAAGCGGGGTTGGTTGGGGGAGGTTTCTTTTCAGCGTAATCAATTTGTGGCGGAAGTGCGTGGGCTTTCGCAGAAATTGCAGCAGAATTTTGGGGAGGTTTTTTCTCCCGGATGTCGGGCGAATTTGGGGGATGCGCGGTGTAAGGTGGCGCTGGCGGGGTTTAGTTTTTCTGGGGTGGTGAGTTCGGTGGTTAGTCAACAGATTTTTAAGTGTGCTGCGCTTACTCAATCGGCAGGATATTTTTCGGGCGGGCAGGTGAATTGGAGTTCGGGAGCGAATGTGGGCTTGCAGATGGAGGTGAAGGATTTTTTAAATGGGCAGCTTAGTTTGGTTTTGCCTATGCCGCATAATGTGCAAATTGGCGATGGTTTTACGGTGATTGCGGGGTGTGATAAAGCATTCTCTACTTGTTTGAGCAAATTTAATAATGGGGTGAATTTTCGGGGGGAGCCGCATGTGCCTGGGATGGATGCTATATTGCAGACTTCGGGGACTTTTAGGTGATGAATGATGATATTGTAGCCACCGCACGTAACTGGTTGGGCGTGCCGTTTTTGCATCAGGGGCGTAGCCAGGCGGGGGTGGATTGTGTGGGGGTGTTGATGTGTGTGGCGGAGCAGTTGGGGATGGATGTGGTGCGTGCGGATCGTACGGATTATTCGCGGTTGCCGAGTGGGGATTTGTTGGTTGCGGTTTTGAATAAGCATTTATTGGCGGTGGATTTTTTGGATGCACGTGCAGGTGATGTGGCGTTGTTTCGCTTGGTGCGTGAGCCGCAGCATGTGGGGTTGTTGACGGATTATGTGGTTGGAGGTTCTGGTGGTGCTGGGTTTGGCTTGTTGCACTGTACGGAAGATATTGGGAAAGTGGTGGAGCATCGGTTGGATGCGGTTTGGCAGCGGCGGATGGTTGGGGTTTGGCGGTTTGTTTGATGTATTTATAATGAAGGAGCAAGAGATTGCTCTTGCCCCCCAATTTGAAAGTTAAAAAAAAGGTTTATACCAACTCGGTAATCATTCCTTGTACATAGCCAATCATGTCTTTGACTTTATCTTCGTCAGATTGTTGGTCTTTTGCCAATCCTGAAAGATAATAATCATGGGCATTATCGATTATGCCATTGAGAATTCCAGCTTGCTGTGCTTTTGGCTGCATTGACAAGAGAGACTCGGCAATGCCCGTCATTATGCATAATGCATCTTTGACGATGTCGCCTTCTCCATGGTCAACTGGCGTTGAATAGACAGTAACTGAGTTGCCGATGACAAAATTGCCGCAAATTGTGTATCCAAGGATATCAACTTTGATATCCATAATTAGCTCGCCAGTTTGATTATTGGCAACAAACAAGCCATCTTCTTTTAATGCGCTTAATCCAATTGAAACAGTGTTTTTGCAGTTGTGCTGTAAAAACAGTTTGTTTAGTAAATCAACAAGACCGAATTCCATCTGGTCATCGGGATTGTATAAGATTGTGGTTAGACTTAAGCCTGTTTGTTTTTGTACCTGCGAACAGATATAACCAAAAACATTGACATCTTGAAAATCATCAATCACACGCAGTATGCCAGCTATGAGAGGCTTTCCTGCTATGTTCATGAAGTCTGTGTAAGGATAGCTTACGACATAAGATGGCATGTCTCCGCTTGGATTTGACAAAATAGTTACGATGGCAAAAGGGGCGTCGATTTTTTTTGCTACCGTGTTAGTAGTGTCAAAAATATAGCCTTTCTCGCCATTATAATTATCCACAAATTTTAACTTGAACTGCGAAAACAATGCCTTTGCAATCATTGCTTGTAACAGGTTTCCGTTAAAACATATCAATGTATTATCTGTGTTTGCTGTCAACATAAAATGGCCCTCCCGAGCCTGATAAACGAAAGGAAAATTCCTGTAAGTGCAAAGTATAACCCAATGGTTTAGATACCTCGCCCCAGCTTTTTAGTTGGGATTTTTTAATGAGATATACAATTGCGAGGGGGAATATATGGGGGGATTGTTACGGTTTGGTTACAGATTTTGTTTTGGGGGAGATTTTTTTATGCCTCCCCTTTGTTTTTGGTATAAAAACAAAGGGGAAGATAAAGTTTAAAAATGTATGTTATCCGATGCTGATCTAACATAGGCAAGCATACGATGCAGAGTGAGTCTTTCTGCTATTTTCTCTGCAAAAATATCATCGCGACTCATGAAGTAATAATCTAATGCTGCGTGAATTATCACATTACATCTTGCCTTTTCTCCTGGGTTTGCCATTCCTATCATTTCGGCGAAGCCGATAATTAAGGGTAGGGCTTTTTTGATTAAATCATCCCCAGAATTTCTGCGTGGTTCTTCGAAATAGAATTTTTTGTTTGCGGTTTGAATAATCGCACCGCAAATTACTGACTCATTTACGAAGGGTAGTAATTCTACTGCGCGTTGCCCCGTAGAAAAATTACACACGAACAGACTGTTCTTTCTGTGTAAATTACTGCTGATGCCGTATAAAATACGGCAACTAACATTAATTTTATTCAGATATTTTTTTATTTCCCCCAAAAAAACTTCCTCTGATTTCCAGCCATCATCGCTATTTAGCAAAATAATTTCCAAGTTATTTGCAGCAGCTATTTTGATAGCTGACTGGGCAAACTTGCGAACTTCAGCAAGATTAGTGGTTGTTTGAGATTCCAAAAATCTTTTTTTATTGGGGCTGGTTGTTACATGAGCAAATTCTTTTTGTGGGCAGCCGCCAAGATATTGGAGTATCTTGTTGTCCGTTCCCAAGCTTGAACGATATGAACTCGTTAAAGCTGAACTTGCCACACACAAATCGCGTAAACTGCGTTTGGTAGAATTTATGCTATGTTGCCCTGGAATATCATCGGCGCTTGCTTCACATATTCCGAACTGGTATGTGCTCAGCAAAGCTTCAAAATCGTGTAAGCAACCATCCTTGCTTTGATGCCTGCCGTCTTTTGATATGTTGATGCATTCCAATTCTTGAAAATAAAACAATTGATTGGCGATTATGTTTCCCAAATGTCCTTTTTGGACATCGGGATCCGAATGACCAAAGATTATTGGAGGTGTTTGGGTTGAAATGTTTTTTTCGCTCATAATAAAGCTCCTGATAAAAGAAAGGAAAAAGCTCCTGTAAATGCAATTATTACCCCTTGGGTGTAGATAACTCGCCCTGATTTGCGCAGGGCTTTTGGTGAGATATACAATTGCGAGGGGGAATTTAGAGGTTAATTATTGTTAAGGCAAGTTTTTTGTTGGGGAGATGTGAACAACCCCCTTTTTATTATAAAAAAGGGGGTTGTTGGTTTTTGGTTTAGCTGATTTTAATTAGGTTTATAATGCCTCAGCGCCAGTTTCGCCCGTGCGGATGCGGATTACCTGTTCTACGGGGATAATCCATATTTTGCCGTCGTTAATGACATTGTCATCATTAGTTGCTGTAATTAAAGCTTCTAATGCTCGCTCTTTGGTTTTTTCATCAACCAACATTTCTACTTGCAGTCTGAGTACATGTTTAACCACGTACTCTGCCGCGCGGTAGATTTCTGTGTGTGATGTATTGCGACTAAAGAACCTTTTTTCCGTTGTAGTTATGCCGTTTACGCCTACTTCATGGAGGGCGGTTACGACATTGTCTAACTTTTCTGGGCGAATTAGGGCGGTTATTAAAAAAAGCGGTTTTGTATTCATCAGTTTAATCCTCCTTGGGATAATTTTTTAAAAAAGGAAATTTCCATATGCTTATAAGTTGCGCATTTTTATGATTAAAAATGGTTGGTTATAAGTTTAACAATTGATACCTCATGGGTAATAGCTAACTCTGCCACTTTTTGCGGTGGATTTTATGAGATATGCAATTGCGTGGGGGAATTTAGAGGTTAATTGTTGTTAAGGCAAGTTTTTTGTGGGGGTGGCTGGTGAGTGGATAAAACAAAACCCCAGAATCAGTGAGGATTTGGGGTTTTGTCCGAATCAACTATTCAGTTTCTTCTTCTACTGCCATCGCGGACAGTTGGTCTTCTGTGATGAGTGGAATTTTAGCCCACAGATCTGTTGCATTAAGGCTTTGATCTTTGTGTTGAACCCAGTTCATCACGAACTCGGATCTGCCAATACAATAGACCTCGTTTGTCAGAACGTTGACAACCATACAGCTGTCAAGCTCCATCGATTGTCCGCCACCTGGTCCCCAGGAGGGTTTTGCCAAGTCAATCTGAAAGTCCACGCGATATGGAATCACGCGACCTTTAGAAACAGCATAGACCCATGGCAGATCCGCCAAACTTGAGTCAACGCTAAGCTCAAATAAAGCCGCGTCGATTTGAGCTGTGTTCGGGAGTGTTAATCCACGAGTTGCTGCCATAATAAATGCAGTTTCCACAGATAGCGGGTTTTCCAAATCATACAGCTTGTTATGAGTTGGTTTGCCGTTTTTATCCACTTGGACGTTTATTTCGCCGTCCGCTTGTATAACCACTGCAAAGCCAGCTGGAAGGCAGGCATTTTTCACTTCTTCTTTGCCGTTTTTCATTACGGTTTTGAATTGAATGTCTTTTCCTGTATTGTTAGTTACAACAGCAGAAATCGACCTTTCCTCGTGAATCAGACCATCTTTTCTTTTTGATAACACATCGTACGCTTGGTTCTCGTCTAGTGTTATTCTTTGAATCAAACATATAGGCATAAAACCTCCTAAAAACCCAAAAAATTTGGGCTAAAAACGGATAATCTTTATTCTACATCAAATAGATGAGGTAAAATAAAGGGTTCATCCCAAGCTGCTAATTTCTTTGTGGAAATTATATAAACAGTAAGGAATTTTTTTATGGTAGCAGAGTTTTTTGTAAATGTGAATTAAATTTTGTTAATTCTTTGGGGGGTGGTTGCTGGTTCTTTGGCTATACAATATTGGAAATTCCGTTGCTAAGTGCCATCCAGCCTGCGCGGTTTAGGAAGGCGGAGCGATTGTCGCTGATTTGTTTTATGTACACTGCATGACAGTGCTATTAATAATAGAATAATTATTATTTTTCAATAATATCTGTCGTCATTACTGCGCAGGCAGGAATCTATTTTTTCGCTTGCTAATTCTTCGTTTGGAGTGACAGAGATTCCTGCCTGCGCACACTACTGTTCAAGGAAAATTATCAATATATATCAGCACTCTCCGTCGTCATCCCCGCTCTTTAAGCGGGGATCTGGGGCTACAAATTCGNNAATTCGGTCTTTTTTGTGTCCCGAGATCCCCGCGCAAGGCGGGGATGACGACGGAGAGTTGTTTTAATACAGATACATATACAATATAAAACTTTTTATTTTTAATTGGACAGTAGTGTGCCTGCGCAGGAATGACGACGGAGAGAGTGTGATTTTTGATATTTGACCATTCTAAGAAATATTTTTCCATCTATTTACCTCTATAAATTTATAAAAAAACAAAAAAGGAAAAACATTATGGCATCATTGGTTCTGGGCGCGGTTGGTTCGCAATTTGGTGGGGCGGTGGGTGGTTATGTGGGGCGTTATCTGGGGGGGCAGTTGGATGGGGCTATTTTTGGGGGGAATAAATTGCCGAATAAGCAAGGGCCGCGTATGGCGGATACGGCTTTGCAGGTTTCGACGTACGGAAAACCGGTTTCGATTGCTTATGGGCGGAATCGTTTGGCGGGGAATGTTATTTGGTCGGCGGGGATTCGGGAAGTGGCGACTACTTCTACGCAAAGTTCGGGGGGGAAGGGTGGTGGTGGGGTGTCGCAATCTACTACTAATTATAGTTATTATTGCTCGTTGGCGATTGCGATTTGTGAAGGGCCGATTGCCCAAATTGTGCGCGTGTGGGCGGATGCAAAGCCGCTGGATGTGGAGCTTTCCGCTGGGAATTATGCGGTGTATTTGGGGGATGAAATTCAGCTGGCTGATGCGACGATGGAGGCGCATTTGGGGGTGGGTAAGGTGCCGGCTTACCGGGGTATGGCTTATGTGGTGATTAAGGATTTTCCACTCGCGGCGTTTGGTAATCGGATTCCGAATTTTACGTTTGAAATTGTGCGCCCCATGCGCGCTGCGCCGGCTTTGGAAGATAAGATAAAATCTATGGTGCTGATTCCTGCGAGTGGGGAATTTGTTTATGAGACGGAAGTTACTACTAAGCTGAGTGGTACGCAATTGCCATCTGGTGGGTTTGTTAATGGTGGGGTTTCTAACTTGCTTAATATGCATAATTTTAATGCGCAGGCGGATGTTTTAGAGTCCCTTGACCAGTTGAAAATAACTTGTCCGAATGTGGAATGGATTAGTTTGGTGGTGATGTGGTTTGCGACTTCTAAGCATCCGGCGAGTTTGCAGATTGTGCCGAAAGTTGAGTATGATGATTCGGCGGCGCAAGTTACGCCCTCGGATTGGTCTTGTAATGGGTTGACGCGGGCTACGGCGCAATTGGTGCAGTTTATTAATCCGACTACGCCGAATTATGGGGGGACGCCTTCGGATAAATCGGTGATTGATTTGTTGGTGGAGTTGAAGGCTCGGGGGTATAAAGTTTTGTTTTATCCGTTTTTAGCGGTGGATACTTTAGATGCTGGTGCGGAAGATGCGAAGCCTTGGCGGGGGCGGATTACTCCTACTAGCGTTTCTGACGTAAATGCGTTTTTTGTGCAGTATAATAATTTCGTGAATTATTATGCGAGTTTGTCTTTTGGTGGGCATGCTTTGAGGGATAATGTGGATTGTTTTTGTATTGGTTCGGAGCTGGTGGGGATGACTTCTTACTCATCCGCTACTGGGGTTTTTCCTGCGGTTACTAAGTTGAAAAATCTGGCTGCCTCGGTGAAGGCGGTGATGCCTGCGGTGCCGCTGACCTATGCGGCGGATTGGACGGAATATCACTCTACTAATGGGTGGTATAATATGGATGCTTTGTGGGCGGATAGTAATATTTCGTATGTGGGGATTGATGCTTATTTTCCGCTTACGCCGGATCTTGAACAGTCGCAGATTAATGCGGCTAACATTACGGAATATTGGGAAAAAGGGGAGGGGTGGGATTATTATTGGAATCCTGCGCGTACAGTGCAAACTAATTATTCGGGCGCTACTTATGCTTGGAAAAATCATGAGAATTGGTGGAATAGTGCGCATGTGAATCCTGATGCTAGTGCTACTTCCTGGACGGCGAAGATGAAACCGCTTTGGTTTACCGAAATTGGGTTTCCTTCGG
This sequence comes from Alphaproteobacteria bacterium UBA6149, assembly GCA_002423155.1. GTDB lineage: Bacteria > Pseudomonadota > Alphaproteobacteria > Rickettsiales > UBA998 > UBA6149. The sequence goes on along the minus strand of DIUV01000054.1, from coordinate 17,743 downwards.
TGGATGGTTGTGCGAATCAGCCGAATGTTTTTGTGGATCCGAATTCGATTGAGAGTTTTTATCCTCGGGGGTCTAAACAACGGGTGGATTTTGCGGCGCAGCGTGTGGCTTTGGAAGCTTCGTTGGATTATTTGGCAGCTCGTAATGCGGTTAGTGGAAACGCGGATTTGGTGCCGCAGGCTTTTGTGTGGACTTGGGATGCTAGACCATTTCCATTTTGGCCGGATTTGACTAATGTTTGGGCGGATGCAGGGATGTGGCAAACTGGGCATTGGGTGCAGGGGAAATTGGGGATTTCTTCTTTGGGGATGTTGGTGGCTGCTTTGTTGCAGCGTGTGGGTTTGACCCCTGCTGATTATGATGTTTCACGGCTTTCTGACAATGTGGAGGGGTTTTTTATAACCCGTCAAGGAACGGTGCGCCAAGCTTTGGAAGAGCTGCAGGCGGCTTATTTTTTTGATATGGTGGAGTCGGGTGGGCAGTTGAAATTTGTGCGCCGTGGGATGGCTGCGATTGCGGCGATTGCGGAAGAAGATTTGATTGGGCAAAATTCTGGTGGCGTTAAAAAAACTTTGCAGGTTACGCGTAAGCAAGAGTTGGATTTGCCGGCTAGAGTTAATGTGGTTTATACTAATCGAGCGCAAGATTATCAACAGGGAACGCAGATTTCGCAGCGGCAAACTGGGGGGGCGGTTAATCAGGTTACTTTGAATTTGCCGTTGGTGATGTCGGACCAGGTGGCGAAGAATGTGGCGGATATTGCTTTATATACTGAGTGGTTAGCCAGAAATGAATTTCATTTTATTCTGCCGCCCTCTTATGTGGCGCTAGAGCCGACGGATGTTGTTTCGGTTAGTGCGAATGGGGTGACGCATAATTTGCGGATGGTGGATTGTAAGCTTTCGCGCTTTGGGATGTTGGAATGTAAGGCGGTGTCGGAAGATGTTGCAGTTTATGATTTTTATAGTGCTCCTAGTGGGGCAAGTTCGGTGCAGAATTTGCCGGCGATTGTTCCGACAAGCAAGATGATATTGCTCGATTTGCCGCCGATGCCTACTGACAATAATAATTTATTTTTGCGCGCTGCTTGTGCTGGTTTGGCGAGTAATTGGCAAGGTGCGGTGCTTTATCGCTCGGATGATGGGGGCGTGAGTGGAGGGAATAATTGGGATATTTTAGGTTCGCAAAGTGCGAGCGCAGTTTGTGGTACGGCGCTTAGTGCGCTGGCGGTTGGGCCGGTTGGGATTATTGATAATCTGAGTTTTGTGGATGTTTATTTGCTGAATGGGGAACTTTCTAGTGTGAATATGGCTGCTTTGCTCAATGGGGCTAATGTTGCTATGTTGGGGGATGAAATTATACAATTTCAGACTGTTAGTGTGCTGTGGGGGGATGCTAAAAAGCTGCGTCTGTCGGGGTTTATTCGTGGTAGGCAGGGGACGGAATGGGCGATTGCTAGCCATGCTTATGGGGAGGATTTTGTGTTGTTAGATACTAATCTTTTTCGGCAAAATTATCCGCTTAATTTGTTGGGGCAAACGCGGCAATATAAGGCGGTTTCGGTGGGTAGTACGTTGGGGGCGACGAGTGAGCAGAGTTTTAATTTTTCTGGGCGAGGGTTGAAGCCGTTTGCGCCGGTGCAGTTGCGTGGCGTGCGCGTTAGCAATGATTGGAATTTGTCGTGGATACGCCGCACTAGATTTGCTGGGGAGTGGATGAATAATGTGGATGTGCCGCTGAATGAGGTGGTGGAGGCTTATGAGATTGAGGTGCTTAACGGAGCGAATGTGGTGCGAGTTTTGAGTGCTAATACTCCTGCGGTTGTTTATAGTGCGGCGCAGCAGGTGGTGGATTTTGGGGTGGTGCAGGCGAGTTTATCGCTGGTGGTGTATCAGCTTTCTGCGGTGGTGGGGAGAGGTTATGGGTTGAGTGGGGTGGTTTAGGTGGATTCCACCAGCAAGATTACGGAGAAAGTTGCTGGTGGTGGATTGCTAGGTGGTCAAATCAAAATATGGAAATTCTCTTTCTTTCCCCCATAACTTATTTATTTCTATAATTTTTTCGTAGGAAGTTCCGACGAAAGCTGGTGGTACTTCTACCACCCTTTCAACTAGCAAAGTTTTTGCTCCTAGTTCGTTTATTTTTCCAACTAACAGATGGGATTGTTTGTAACTCCAATATCCCTTAACTATTAAATAAGGTTCGGCACTGTTAGCGCCTACAAAACATGCATAATAACCTGCCGCCATTGTAAACTCCTCCCACTTTGTGGGAATAGATATATATAAATTCCTCATGAGTCTGCGAGTTTCCGAGGGAAACTCTTCCATGTCGGATAAGCTTTTTGGTTAAATATAACTAAAAGCAAACTAACTTGAACAGGTTAAGTTATTGTTAACTGTTTGTCAATTGTTTTCTTTAAATATTGTTTTCTTTAAATATATTGGAGAAAACAAAAAATGACCAATCCATATTTTGGTTTGGCATGTTGACTTCGTTTTATTAATCGACTAATCTAAAGTATAACTTTGGAATGGTCTGATTATGAAGTATGACATTAAGCGCACTTTGGCAAAAGAAATTATGCAAGTTAGTGATGATTTCAAGGTGTTATTGCTTACGGGTCCGCGGCAGGTGGGGAAAACTACTTTGCTTGAAGAGGTGGGGAAAAAAGATAGGTCTTATGTGACGCTTGATGATATGATGTTGCGTGCGGCAGCCTTGAGGGACCCTGCTGGTTTTATTGATCGGTTGGATTTGCCAGTGTTGATTGATGAAGTGCAATATGCTCCGAATTTATTTCCTTATATAAAAATGGCGGTGGATAAGGGAAAACAAAATGGGCAATTTTGGCTTACTGGTTCGCAACAATTTGAGATGATGAAAAATGTGGGCGAATCGCTTGCTGGTAGGGTTGGTGTTTTGCATTTGCAGGGTATTTCTTTGGCAGAAGAGCAAGGACGGGCTGATGATGAGCCGTTTTTGCCTGTATTAGTGTTGCTGAAATCTCGTCAGAAAACTGCAAAAACTTTGACAGTTCGGCAGGTGTTTCATAAAATATGGCGGGGCTCGTATCCTGATGTGGTTACGCGAGATGGTAAAAATTGGGAGCGGTTTTATGAGTCCTATATTTCTACTTATATTCAAAGAGATGTGCAGGATTATTTGGGGGTGAAAAACAAGGCGGTTTTTCTTAAATTTATGCAGATAATTGCGGCACGCACCGCGCAGCTTGTTAAATATTCTGATATAGCAAGAGATGTTGGGGTAAGCGAAGTAACTATAAAATCATGGATTAATGTTTTGCAGGCGTCGGGGATTGTTTTTATATTACAACCTTATCATACTAACCACACTTCTCGGCTTATCAAAATGCCTAAACTATATTTTATGGATACGGGATTATGTGCTTATCTGACAGGTTGGCTTAATGCAGATGTGCTTGAGCGCGGTGCAATGAACGGGGCGATGTTAGAAACTTATGTGGTTGGGGAAATTATAAAGTCATATTTGCATAATGGACGCAAGCCCAGAATTTATTTTTACCGTGACAAAGATAAGCGGGAAGTGGATTTGTTAATTGAAGAAAATGGGGTGCTATATCCAATAGAGATTAAAAAAACTGCATCGCCTAATGTTGCTGATTGTAAAGCTTTTTCTTGTCTTAAGGGTTTGAAAATGCCCATTGGTCATGGTTGTGTTATATGTTTTGTAAAAAATTTAGTGCCGCTTGCTGAAAATGTTGATGCGGTTTCTGTGGGGTCTTTGTGAGTTAGTTTTTTAAGTTATTTGTTGGCTCTCTAAATACAAACAATCAGGATCGAAATCTATTTCTTCTCCCCAGCTTACAGTGCCGTGGGATGCTTTTGCTTGGGAAAATAATGTAGGGTCTTTTAAGGGGGCGAAGCAGGGATAGTGTAGGTAGGGTTGCAGGTTGAATAGGGCTTTTTTGCCATCTTTGAAGACTAGGGATAGGGTGTAGTCTTGGTTGGGGGTGACTTCTTTTACTCTGGGGTGCATGGGTTTTACCGTAACTGATCTATTTTGAAAACTGGCTCGCCGCGTATTGCTAGTGACCAGTCTGCTAATAATTCTTCTTTATGAATCTCAATCCATGCTTGTACTAAGCGCGTTTGTTTGGGCGGAAAATTCCCAGCTATAATTGATGCTTCGTTAATAGAAAATGCTGCTTCTAATCCATTATATTCAACATGAATATGGGGCAAATTGTGGTGCTTGTTATCCAGCCAATAAATGTAAACTAGGATACCATAAAATGAGCTTATTAACGGCATAGTTAATCCTTTTTATCACACATTATCCTACACGACAGTACTATTAATAACAGTATTACATATTCATATATAACGTATTTTTATAATAAATATATCCGTCGTCATACCGTCGAAGGACGGTATCCATGCCAAACCATTGGCTTTGCGCTAGTTGATAGGCATGGATACCGCTCTACAGCGGTATGACGATGGAGAGTTTGTTCAAATAACACATTGTTATTTATTATATAAATCCCTTGTTAATAGTGCTGTCGTGTAGGGTCATCAAACATAAAAAATATATAGCATTTTTAAACTTAAAGGAAACCAAAAAATGACCAATCCACATTTGGGCTTTAGCCTGCTTTCGCTTTCGCAATCTTCGAAGGAAATTACTGCTAATGCGGCGTTGTTGGCGCTGGATGCTTTGATGAATATGGGGGTGATTAGTCGCGACACTACCACGCCGCCAGTTAGCCCTGCGGATGGGGATGTTTATATTGTTGGGTCTTCAGCCACGGGGGCGTGGTTGGGGAAGGATGCTATGATTGCTTATTATCAGTCGGGGTGGAATTTTATTGTTCCGCGTCAGGGGCTTACGGTTTGGAGTATTGCGGATGCGGCGCTTTATACTTACACGGGTTCTTGGGGAGCGAGTGCGGCGGTTTTGCAGAATTTGAGCCTGCTCGGGGTGAATGGGACGGCGGATGCGACTAATAAATTAATGGTCGCTTCGGCGGCGGTGCTTTTTAATAATATTGGCAATAATGTGCAGGTGAAAATTAATAAAAATGCCAGTGGGGATAATGCAAGTTTTTTGTATCAGACGGGATTTTCAGGCAGGGCGGAGTTTGGCACTTTGGGGGATGATAATTTCACGCTGAAAGTTTCGGCGGATGGTTCGAGCTGGAATAATGGATTGAAGATTTTAGCTAGTAGTGGACGCGTGGCTTATAAGGCGATTGCTACGGGAGTGGCAGCGGCCGGAACTACGCAAGGGACGGCGACGGCGCTTACTCGGCAGTTGAATGAAGTGACGACCGTGGCGGCAAGTTCGGGGGTGGTATTGCCCTCGCCTGAGGCGGGGGAGGTGTTGACGGTGATTAATGCGGGGGCGAATGCGCTGAATGTTTATCCTGCTTCTGGGCACTCAATTAATGCTTTGGCGGTGAATGCGGCTTTTAGTTTGGCGGTGGGGAAGGCGGTGCGGTTGGTGAGTGTTAGTGCGAGTAAATGGTATGGGATTTTGGGGGCTTAAGTTTTTTGGGGGGGGCATCTACGAGTTTAAATTCTTTCTTTGTGTGGGTGGTTCCCTCACCCCACCCTCTCCCAAGGGGAGAGGGCTTTTTGTGTTTAATTAAATAATTAGGAGAAATAATATGGAATTAGTTTCGCAATATGTGGATGCGGTTACGGGTGCAACTTCGGGGGTTCCTTTGAAGGTGGCGGCGGATGGGACTATATTGGTTTCGTCTTTGGAAGTGGTGGCTAGTGCTAATCCTGTGGGGTCGGTTTCTCCTGCTTATTCAGCGGGGGATGTCGTGGGCGGGGTGCTGAGTTTTGCTAGTGCTTTGCCGGCTTTTAGTGGGGGGGTGGGCTTGTTGCAAAGCATTAAGATTACTTGTAAATCGGTGCAAACGGCTGGTTTTAAATTATATTTGTTTTCTGCTAATCCTAGCAATACTACTTGGACGGATAATGCAGCTCCTAATATGAATGTGGCGGATTTGCCGAATTTATTGGGGGTTTATAGTTTGACCGGTAACGATAGTGGCTTGGGCACTATGACTATTTATAACCTCGATGGAATTGGGAAAGTGGTGAATGTTAATAGTAGTACCACTTTATATGGGGTGTTGGTGACTACGGGTACACCGACGCTTACGAGCACTACGGATATTTCGGTAGCTTTGGGCATTTTATTATAGGGGGTGATGATGATGATTGGAACGCGACGCGCTATTTTGAATAATCGTTTTAATCCTTTATCTATTAGTGGGTTGTCTATTTGGCTGGATGCGCAGGATAGTAAGACTATTAGTCTTTCGGGCGGTAATGTTGTCCAGTGGAATGATAAGTCGGGCAAGGGGAATCATGCAGTGCAGGGGACGGGGGTTAATCAGCCCGTGTTGGTGGCATCAGGCATTAATGGAAAACCTGCTATTCGGGGGTTTCCTAGTGGGGTGCTTAGTCAGATGACTATCGCGGATAGTCCGACGCTTAAATATTCTGAATTTACCGCTTTTGTGGTGTTTGCGGCGAATGGTTTTAATGATGCTGCGAGTAATCCTGTTTTTGGTAAATATGAAGTTACGGGAGCGCAGCGTGAGTTTATGAGTATTTTGACGCCGACAACGCATTTGTTGGGGCAGTATTTATCCTCTAATGGAACGTCTAATACTTTACTGCAAACACCAAATGCTTTTGTGGTTGGAAGCGCAAAAATTGGTGTGGTGGGGTTTGCTGATGCAGCGCAAAATATTCAGATATTTGGTGAAGAGCAACGCATATTGGCAGGTAGTGTGGTTTTTAATGGTACGGGGGCTTATTTCTTGTTTAGTCGCACTGGTTCGGCGGATTATTTTAATGGTTGGATTGGTGAACATCTGTTTTTTAATCGTGCTCTTTCGGGAGTGGAAATAGCTAATATTAATAATTATTTGAGTAAAAAATGGGGGGTTGTATGAGTGAATTATTTTTTGATACGCGTGAAGCTGGGCAAGCAGCTTTGGATTTGGTGAATGCACAATATAAGGCGCAGCTAATTGCCGCAGGTGCAATATTGGATGAGCAAGGAAATATTGTGCCGATTAATGCGGGCACAGGAGAGCCTGATTACGCTGCTGTGCGCACGGTTTTTTGGGATGAACTGCGCGAAACTGAGGATGGTAGATTTGCTTTTTTCAGTTTGGATTGAGGAGTTTATAATGCCAGAAACTATGGATGGAAAAATAAAAATTGCCGTGTTGGAAGAGCAATTAAAAGGGCTACGGAGCCAACAAAAAGCGCATTCCGATGAGATGCGCCACGCTATTAGTGACTTACGTTCCGATATGCAGGACGTGTTGGCGATGATGAATAAAGGACGGGGTGCGTTATGGGGTTTTTCGTTGTTGGGCGGTGTTTTGGGCGCAGGGGCGATTAAGTTTATGGGGCGGTTTGTGGGGTAGCTATTATCCATATTCTTCTAACGATAGAAAAAATCAAAAAAGGTAGAAAAATGAAGATAAATCAAGCAGGTGTTGAACTCATCAAGCAATTTGAGGGGTTTAGCGCTAAGCCTTATTTGTGCCCAGCAAAAGTGTGGACGATTGGTTATGGGCATACTGGGGGAGTTACGAAACTGACTCCGCCAATTACAAAAAGTGAAGCAGAACAGATTTTGCGCGATGATTTATGTGAATATGAGTATTTGGTAAAAAGTTTGGTGCTGGTTCCGTTGAATGAAAATCAATTTTCTGCTTTGGTTTCTTTAGTGTTTAATGTGGGGGTTACTCCTTTGACGCATACTATGGGTAAGCTATTAAATAAAAATGATTATTTGGGGGCAGCGCAGCAGTTTGAGCGTTGGTGTCATGTGCGTTCTACGGTGGTTTTTGGGCTGGTGCGCCGACGGGCAGCGGAAAAGGATTTGTTTTTAAAAAGATTGGGAGGATGATATGGTAGCACCTTTGTTATTAGCTTTGATTGATCCAATTTCGCGGATTATTGATAAGATAATTCCTGATCCTGAAGCCGCGGCTAGAGCAAAAATTGAAATGTTGAAAACCGAAAATCAACAAATGTTGCAAGAATTGCAATTGGCGTTGCAAGCGGACCAGATGCAGGCGGATATTAATCAAACGGAAGCAGCGAGCGAAAATGTTTTTGTGAGTGGTTGGCGACCCTTTATCGGGTGGATTTGTGGATGTGCTTTCGCTTATCATTATGTATTACAGCCTTTTTTTGCATTTTTTCTTGCCAGTGTCGGGCATCCTGTGAGTTTGCCTGATTTTGAAATGGGTGAGTTAACGACTGTGCTTTTGGGCATGTTAGGGCTGGGGTCTTTGCGTACGGTGGAAAAGGTTAAATTTGGGGGTAATTTACGTTAAATAACCAGCATAATTAAAAAAATCAAGATGTGGTTTCTTATATTTTAACAGGAAGTTGGCTTCCTATTGGAATAGGATTTCCACGGAGAAAGTCTGCATAGGAAATGGGAGTTTTTCCTGGGCGTTGTAATATGGTGGGGCGGAGAATATCTTTGCCGCATTTTATGGCTAGATGTTCATCTAATATAGTTCCGTAATCAGCTGCTATAGCTGATTTTTCCCAAGTTGCTGCATGTATTTTTATCACTTCTTTGTTCCAAGTGAAATTAGCGTTGGGAGTGGGAGATAATCCGCGAATTTGGTTATATAATTCTTCTGCTGGTTTGCTCCAATCTAGGCTATATTCACTTTTTTGGATTTTGCTGGCATAGAGCACTCCCTCGCTAGATTGAGGAATTGGTAAACTCCCACCTGAATTTATTTTTTCTAATGCTTGTAAAATTAAATCACCAGCTTCGTTGGCTAATTGATCATGTAATTGTCCTGCGGTTATCTCGGTGGATAAGGGATAATCTTTTTCTAGCCATAATGGTCCTGTATCAAGCCCAGCCTCCATTTGCATAATACCAATGGCGGTTTTTTCATCACCTGCCATGATGGTACGCTGAATGGGAGCAGCTCCGCGCCAACGAGGGAGCTTGGAAGGATGCACGTTGATGCAGCCATACGGAAAAGCCGCTAATATAGCAGGCGGTAGCAATAATCCATAAGCAACTACTACGGCAATATCTGCTTTGAGAGCGGCAAATTCGGCTTGTATCTCTGGTTCCCTCAAGCTTACTGGGTGAAAACAGGGAATATTATATTTTTCTGCCAATTGTTGTATTGGTGAAGGGGTGGTTTTTTGTCCACGATTGGCAGGACGCGGAGGTTGGGTATAAACTGCTAATATCTGGTGTTTTGAGTCAATCAGGCTTTGTAAGCAGGGCACTGCAAAAGCTGGCGTGCCCATAAATATTATTTTCATTTACTTGAACCTTTTTTACTTAAACCTTTTTTATTTTCCTACCTTAATCTTAAACGGATATTCTAAAATATCCTGTTCGGCGGCGTAAACTATATGCAAAAATTTAGGAACCCCGTATATTTTGAAGTTTGCTTTCCATTTTAATCCATCCTTATCAATGGGTTCTAGGCGTTCATTGCTAGTGGCAAGTTGTTGGTTGTTGGCATCCGCGGGGATAAATTGTACTAAGCTGGCGATAGGACCGCTTAACTCTGCCTCTAAACTGCCATCATTGATTTTAATGATTTTTAGACGTAGCCCATTATTCGCCATCACTTCCCCTAACGGATTGGCATATAGGGAAACATGTCCGAGTTTGCGGGGTAAGCGCATGAGCAGGCGACCATTCACACTGCTAATTTGCAGATTATTCAAGCTAGGGTCTTTTTTGTAGGCGAGTAAGAAATTTTGTTGCAAATTGCCCGTGGTATTTCTTTCCAACCAAGCAAAATTACGGGTGGTTACGGCAACTAATTTTTGGTTTACACTGACATTATCTAGCGCAATTTCAATGCTGGTTAAATTGCGGTGCAATGAACGAGCATCAGGAGTTTTGAGCGAAAATAGCGCTTGTAACGCTCCGTTAGTATCCAGTGATAAAAGGCATAATCCCATGGCTTTAATGCCTGCATCCTGTTTAGGGTTGGCACATTTTAAGCTATTGGCTTTGCTGCTTGCGAAAGCGTCTTGAAAGTCAAAACGACCGCCAGCAGGAACTTGATAAATTTCTGGCGCAGTGATGATTTGAGCGATTTTTTCTTTAGATTTAGTAGTGTTTTGTGCTGCGACTAAATCTTGAAAATATTCATGATGATATAAATCTTTTTCAAAATTGGTTTTGGGAATTTCCGTCTGATAAAAATTGTTTAATTTTATTAATGCGGCATCAATTTTTTTATTTATTCTTAAATTAATTTCTTGGTTGTTTTTATGGGGAACTAAGTAATAATAGCCAAAAATTCCTGCAAATAAGGCCGCCAAGATTAGCAAAGACCATAATTTAGGAGAATTAGCACTGGTTTTATAAGTTATTTTACTACGCGGAACGGCTTTGGCCTTGGTTGGAGCTTTTATTTTTAACTTGGGCGCTTTGGATAATATTTCCGCTCTTTTAGATATTTCAAGCGGCGTTCTTGCTTCACCATAGATTCTTGATTCATGGGGGCGCGAATCATTTGCTTTGGAAATAGGCATCACAGGGGGCAGTTCCGCCGCGTAATCTAACGTGGGGGTGCTAATTGATTTGGCAGAGAAAAAATACCTTAACACTCGATTAGTGCCTTGATAATTGCGTAATTTCATAGTTTTTTCTGTTTTTTTAATGTTTTTTTGGCGCAGTTATCCAGTGATTGGTTTGAAGCGTATTTGATGCGGCTGGGTTGCGGTATCACCAAGGCGGCGCTTGCGGTCTTCCTCATAGGCTTCATAATTTCCTTCAAACCATTCTACATGGCTATCGCCTTCAAAGGCAAGTATATGCGTGGCAATGCGGTCTAAGAACCATCTATCATGACTGATAATTACCGCGCAACCAGCAAAATCCAGCAAGGCTTCTTCTAGTGCACGTAAGGTTTCTAAGTCTAAATCGTTGGTGGGCTCATCGAGCAGCAATACATTTACGCCTGTTTTGAGCATTTTTGCCAGATGTACGCGGTTGCGCTCTCCGCCGGATAATTGCCCTACTTGTTTTTGTTGGTCGGGGCCGCGGAAATTAAATGCAGCACAATAAGCGCGGCTTTTAACTGCTTGTTTTCCTAGTAATATCTCTTCGTTACCATCGGATATTTCTTCCCAGACGGTTTTTTTGTCGCCTAGAGAATCACGCGATTGGTCAATATAGCCTAAAACTGCGGTGTCACCTATTTTTAGCGTACCTTTGTCGGGGGATTCTTTGCCAGTTAACATTTTGAATAAAGTGGTTTTACCCGCACCATTAGGACCAATAACCCCAACAATTCCCCCGGGCGGTAAGCTTAGTGAAAGATCATCAATCAGTAATTTATCGCCGAAGGCTTTGCTTAAATGTTCGGCTTCAATTACCACATCGCCGAGTCTTGGCCCTGCTGGGATGATGATTTGTGCAGTGCCAGAACGGCGTTCTTGCTGTTGTTCTAACAGGTCATTATAGGCATTTAAGCGTGCTTTGCTTTTGGCTTGGCGAGCTTTGGGGGAGGAGCGTACCCATTCTAATTCGCTGGCGATTTGTTTTTGCCGCGCACCTTCTTCGCGCTCTTCTTGTATTAGGCGTTTTTCTTTTTGTTCTAACCAAGCGGTGTAATTACCTTCGTAAGGAATACCTGCGCCGCGGTCGAGTTCTAATATCCAACCCGTTACATTGTCTAAGAAATATCGGTCATGGGTGACGATTACGACGGTGCCGGGGTAATTTTCTAAGAAATGCTCTAACCAGGCTACGGATTCGGCGTCTAAATGGTTGGTGGGCTCATCGAGCAATAACATATCAGGCTTTTCCAGCAGTAATCTTGCTAGTGCCACGCGGCGACGTTCCCCACCCGAAATTTTCGTTACATCCGCATCTTTAGGAGGGCAGCGTAATGCGTCCATGGCGATTTCAATTTCACGGTCAATATCCCATGCATCGGCCGCGTCAATTTTTTCTTGTAAATTGCCTTGTTCTTCTAGCAATTTAGACATTTCTCTGTCGGTTATATCTTCACATAATTGCATGCTTAGTTCGTTGAAGCGTTCCAGCAAGGCGCGTTTTTCTTTTAGTCCGTCCATCACGTTTTCGAATACGTTCTTGGTTTCGTCTAGCTTCGGTTCTTGCTCTAAATAGCCGATTTTTACGCCTTCAGCTGCCCAAGCTTCCCCAGTATAATCTTTATCTAGCCCTGCCATGATTTTTAGCAGGGTGGATTTTCCTGAACCATTGGGACCGAGTACACCAATTTTTGCCCCCGGATAGAAAGAAAGCCAAATATCTTTCAAAACCTGCTTGCCCCCTGGCCAGGTTTTGTTGAGGGCTTTCATTACGTAAACATATTGATAGGACATTTTTTTGCTCAAGTTTAGTTATTTTCTAGCTCGCTTTTATAAGTATTTTTGCTTTTGGGCAAGCTTTCTAATAATTTATCAGCAATTCTAAAACTAATTTTTATCCGCCAAAACATCAGCGTCATACCAGCGCAGGCTGGTATCCATGTCTCTTTTTAATGACGAACTCTCAAATTTATGTAGAATTTTCTCCAGCTGATGGGCATGGATGCCGCTCTTCAGCGGCATGACGATGGATATTTTGGTGGATAAAAATTAGTTTTAGAATTGCTGATAATTTATACTGCTAGATTATGGCAGACAAACCCTTGCGCTCTACTAAGGATAATAATTTCATTGATGGACCAGAGGGTTTTTTTGTGCCGCATTCCCACTGACTGATAGAGTCTTTGGAAACATTTAAATGTAGAGCAAAAATTGATTGGCTTACCTGCTCACGTTCTCTTAATGAACTTATTTGTTGAGCGGTGTAGGAGGGAATTGGCACTAAGCATGATTCATCAAAATGACGTAGGGTTTTTTTGTCGATTACTCCCACATCGAACATGTCTGTGGCTAATTCGTGGATAATCTTTTTCACATCGGTTTTATATTTTTTCATTGTATTCTACCTCTATAAATTTTTTATTATCAAGTAACTGGGTTATTTTTTCTGTTGGAGCAGATAATAGATATTTTGCTAGTTCTTTGAAATCGTTTTCGTCGCTAGCATCGATATTGTCTAGTTTGTTTTTGGCAAATCCCATTACAAAAAAAGCTAAATCTCCTCGGCGAAAAATAATAATTGTTCGATAACCTCCAGATTTTCCTTCATTCATACGAGCGATGCGTTGCTTTATAAGTCCTCCGCCGTAATCTGCATCAATTTTTCCCTTATCTGCATCTCTTATTGCTTGGCATAATATGGAGTCGGATAGGTTTTCTTTCTTGGCAAATTTAGCAAAATTCTTGCTTTTAAAAACCCTCACAAATCACCTTACCTAGTTATATTTTATTTGATTATTATATATAACCAAGCAATACACTTCAAGTGTTTTGTGTGTTGTTAAGAATTAAGTAAATGTTAATTAATATTATATATTGTAGGTATATATATAAGTTTAATTAAGCATATTTGGCAAGCAATATGGTTGAAGAAGTAGGGAAAGCATCAGAAGAACAAGACATCGGGCCAGCAGTGGAGGGCGCGGCTACTGGTTTGCTTGCCAATAAAGCGCATAAAGGATTAGAAGAAGCGAAGGATCATCTGGCGCATGCGGCAACTCCTGTGGTTCACCGAGATGAAATAGGTTTTTCGGTCGAACAGCCACATGTTGCAGTAAAAGTAGCGCATGAGGCGGCAAAGACGGGAAGTAGTTTACTGAAATTTGCTAAAGTCGGCGGTATGGTAACGGGGGCGATTACGACCGTAGTTGGGGTTGCTACGGGTGATGTTACGGTGGAAGATATAAAAGAAACCGCTAAAGATGCAGTTGATCTTGCCAAGTCAGTGGTTAATGACCCCAAAAAAGCCTATCACGATGCTGTTATTGCTACCGCAAATGCTATGGAATCTGTTGCGGAAGTGTCAAAAGAAGTTATGGATAATCCTAAGGCGGCTTTGCAAAGCGCAGCTGATGCTACCGTAGAGATGGCAAAAGAAACAGCTCATAAAATTCATGACCATGGGTTAGATAATATCAAGAAGTTTTATAATGATACAGTGATGTTAGCGGCAGACGGAATGGAGGCGGCGGATAAGGCTATTCATGGAAAATCTGATCTTCAAGAACAATCGGCAGCTTTAAAAGAGGGGGAACATGAAGCGCATTCTCGGGTTGGACGTGGTAAGCCTGGGCATAACTCAGCAGCAATAGCCACACCCATCGCCGCGATTGCAGGGGCTGATGAGCAAACACATTCCAACGCCGAACATTCTCGGGTTGGTCATGGAAAGTCTAAGCATCATGCAGCGCCTGTTGCCGCCACTGCAGAGCATGATGAGCCTGCCCATAGTTCGGGCAAGGCTAATAGCATTCATTTAGTTAAAGGTGACACTTTAGAAAAAATCGCTAATAAGCTGGGAATAAAAGATAAAGAAGCTTTTTATGCGGATGTGATGAAAGCAAATGAGCATAATCATGCCGTGGGTAAGGATAAGCATCATATTCGTGCTGGAGAAGATTTAACAATATCTGAAGAAATAGTGAAAAAACATCATATTGATGATGCGCACATGGCAAAAGCCCATGCAGCAGTTGCGCATATTAAGGGGCATTTGGATAAAACTTTTGGCGGGACTAATGTGTCCGCCGCGCATGTTGATGATCATGCGCCAGTGATGGCACAGGCAGGGGGTGCTAAAACTGCAAGCAAAGGCGAAAATGCCTTGGCATGATGTTTTTGATTAATAATAACTAGTATTGGAAATTGATGGAAAATATTAATGAAAATAATCCAAAACCAAAGATAAAAATTGGTGTTGAGGAGTATAACAAAAGCCGTGAAGATTATCTTCATGGTCAGGAGAGATATGGTGAATATCTTGAACAGGTGAAATTAGAAAAACCATCATATTTAGAAAATATTTTTAACTCATATGAGGATGATTATCAAAACCGCATTAAAATTCAAACCGACAGAGGTAGTAAGTTATTCGAAGATAATGTAACTATTGATAAAGTTCCTACTATAGATACTGGTTTAGATAAGGATGCGTATAAGAATTTTTATACTGACTTAGAAAATGTACTTGCAGATGTAAATAAAATACGCAGAGAAAATAATGAACCAGAAATGGATATGCCGAGAATTGCAATTTTTCAAGGTGTAAGCGGTGCAGAGTTCATTGGCGAAGGACCAAATGGAATGCTCAATTTTGGTTCGGGTACTTTATCTTTAGAGCATAATGAACGGCTTGCAGTGTTAGCTCACGAATTAGGGCATGCATCACAATATAATAGCGAGGGTATATCCGATGCAGTTGTTTATCATGCATCTGAGCATATTAATAAATTATCGCCAGAATTGTATAATTCATTACATGAAATCGCCAGTGATAAAACTATTGATATTGCCTTTTCAACTGATGCTTTTGTTGATTATATGCATAATGAGAAAGAAATATCTGCACTTGTAAAAACACTAAAAAATAATGGCATAGATAATTTAAAAGAGATAGAAGATCTTAGGAATGATGATGAAAAATATCATAAAATAAGGGAAGAAATCAACAATACATTAAAAATAAATTCTACTGATGCGCTTGATAAAGAAAATATGCAGGCTGAATATGCTAAGATTAAACCTGAGATTGATGCAGCAATGCAAGCCAGAAAAAATCAAAAAATAGCAGAAGATCAAAAAGCAGAATATTTTGCCAATGATGTTTTAGTAAAACTCCAACAAGAAACTGGCAAACCGTATGCCGATGCTTTTATAGCACGTAAAGAACAGCAAGAAAGCCAAGGAAAATATAATTATGAATATGATGAGATTCCTAAAAACCCAGAGGTTGCTCCATTATTAACACCTAGTGGTCGTCAGCCCCCAGGATATGAAATACAGAGAATTGAAAATGGTCTTGGTGTAGAGCATAAACAACCAGAGTATAAGCAACCAGAACCGATTAGTTCCATACCTTCTAATACTCCAACACTTATTGCAGAACCTGATAATCTTGAGAAAGGTTCTGCTCAGGCAAGTATTATTCATTTAGTAGAAGGTGATACTTTAGAAAAAATCGCTAATAAATTAGGTATAGAAGATAAAGAAGCTTTTTATGCGGATGTGATGAAAGCAAATGAGCATAATCATGCAGTAGGTAAGGATAAGCATCATATTCGTGCTGGAGAAGATTTAACAATATCTGAAGAAATAGTGAAAAAACATCATATTGATGATGCGCACATGGCAAAAGCCCATGCAGCAGTTGCGCATATTAAGGGGCATTTGGATAAAACTTTTGGCGGGACTAATGTGTCCGCCGCGCATGTTGATGATCATGCGCCAGTGATGGCACAGGCAGGGGGTGCTAAAACTGCAAGCAAAGGCGAAAATGCCTTGGCATGATGTTTTTGATATAGTTGTGTTCGCTAGTTAAATGCTGTTATATCTAGCCTATGAAGAAATTTCCGCGTTTTATTATTATTATTAAATATCTGATTGCTGCCTTGTTGCTATGGGGCGTTTTTTCGTGTTTGGATGGGGCGGAGCTATATAAAAACATACGTTCTATTCCCGTTAGCTTGCTGATTTCCGCGCTTTTAGCTTTTAATCTGGCGCAGTTTTTATGTGCGGAGCGGATGCGTTATTATTATGCACGGGCAGGGCGGCAGATTTCTTGGTGGTTTAATCTGATGCTCTACTATGTGGGAATGTTTTTTAATATATTCATTCCTGGCGGCTTTGGTGGGGATGCTTATAAAATTCATATCTTGAAGAAAAAAGGGGAATTTCCCGTGCGTGAGGGGATTCGTCTGCAATTATCTATTCGGGCGAGTGGGCTTTATTCTTTGTTATTATTCATGGCTTTATCGGTGTTTTTTATGCCCGTTTCTGCGGATATAAACCAAAATTTGGTTATTAGTGGCGTGAGCGGCTTTGTGTTATTGGTTAGTGTGGGATATTTTTTCTCGGTACGCTGGATATTAAAAGAATCTTTTGCCACTGCCTTTTCAGTATTGCGTTTTTCTCTGCCTATTCAGGGGCTTTCATTATTATGTGCGGCTTTGTTGACCATTGGTTTAGGGCAGGGATATTATCTTCCTGAATATTTATTTTTATTTATCATTGCAGCTATTTTAGGGATGTTTCCCGTAACTATTGGGGGTCTGGGTATTCGGGAAATGGTTTTTCTTTATGGCGCTAATTATCTGAGCTGGTTTACGGGAACTAATGTCAGCGCCGAAATGGGGGTGGCTTTGAGTTTATGTAACCTCGCGGTTACGCTGGGGTCTTCTTTGTTGGGGCTGTTGTTTTGGGAACGGGTTAAGCAGTATAAATTTTAATGTTTTTGTTTGTCCTACACGACAGTACTATTAATAATAGTTTTATATATTGAAATATAATTAAAAAAGCACAATCTCTCCGTCGTCATTCCTGCGCAGGCACACTACTGTCCAATTAAATTTATTTATATATATCAATGCTATCTGTTGTCATCCCCGCCTTGTGCGGGGATCTCGGGACACAAAAAATACCGAATTTGTATCCCTAGATCCCCGCACAAGGCGGGGATGACGACGGAGAGTTGTTTTAATACAGATACATATACAATATAAACCTTTTTAATTTTAATTGGACAGTACTGCGTCTGCACGGGAATGACGATGGAGAGAGTAAACTTTTTTGTTATATTTCAATATATAAATGCCATG